>NZ_AP024655.1:3695188-4311053 GCF_019977355.1 Arthrobacter sp. NicSoilB8
ACGCGGTTGGTCTCCGGGAATACGCGCAGAACCTTGCCCTGCTTGCCCTTGTCGCCGCCGCGCTCAGCCTTGGCGCCAGTGATGACCTGAACGAGGTCACCCTTTTTGATCTTAGCCATGGACTAGAGCACCTCCGGAGCCAGAGAAACGATCTTCATGAACTTCTTGTCGCGAAGTTCACGACCAACCGGTCCGAAGATACGGGTACCGCGGGGGTCACCGTCGTTCTTCAGGATGACGGCTGCGTTCTCGTCAAACTTGATGTAGGAACCATCCGCACGGCGGCGTTCCTTCTTGGTACGGACGATGACAGCCTTGACGACGTCGCCCTTCTTTACGTTGCCGCCCGGAATTGCGTCCTTGACGGTAGCGACGATTACGTCGCCAATGCCTGCGTAGCGACGGCCAGATCCACCGAGAACGCGAATGGTAAGGATTTCCTTAGCACCCGTGTTGTCGGCGACCTTGAGTCGCGACTCCTGCTGAATCACTATTTACTCCTTGCGTCGCGCTGGTTCTCAGACCGAAAATCTTCCTACGGAATGAGCCTTGCGGAACGGTTGATCGGGGTGTCTCTTGACCTGCCTGGATTTTGCCAGACCAGGCCTAAACTCCCGTGCCAAAAACATTTGCTTCCCAAGCGGATTCCGACGAATCGGGGCGCAAGGGGGCACTATGCCGTGGCACGATTGTTTACGAGGTTGATGACGGCGCGCAAAAGGCGCCATACAAACTCAAAATCTTAGCACGCTTTGGGCGTATCCCCATATCACAGCTAAGGTGTCCCGGCACAGCACGTGCCCGCGTGGCACCGTCCGGACGGCACCGGGCAGACCTGGGTAACACAGGGCGCCCGGTCCAGGTGAACACAGGCCACCGCGGTCCAGGTGAACACAGGCCACCGCGGTCCAGGCACCTCACAGCCCGGCACCTTACAGGCAGGCACAGGGCAGGCACCTCACAGGCCGGCAGCGCCCGACGGCGTCACGCAGGACAATCTTTCGGCCCGCCTGCCGCCGCCCTCCCCGGAAACCCGGCCCGCCGGCGTCGTAGGCGTGCTGAAGCCCGGCACGGCGTGACGCTCGGCCGCCCCCGCCCGGCTACTCCCAACTCCCCCGGCCCCGGCCAACCCGGAAACGGAGAAACCCCCGCTCCCAAAGGGAACGGGGGTTTCTCGACTGCAGCCGCCGAGGCGGAAGTGCAGGTGCTACTTGGCCTTTTCGAGGATCTCGACCAGACGCCACCGCTTGGTAGCGGACAGCGGGCGGGTCTCGGCGAGGAGCACGAGGTCGCCGATGCCGGCGCTGTTCTC
The DNA here is from genome assembly GCF_019977355.1 of Arthrobacter sp. NicSoilB8. NCBI lineage: Bacteria > Bacillati > Actinomycetota > Actinomycetes > Micrococcales > Micrococcaceae > Arthrobacter > Arthrobacter sp. NicSoilB8. The sequence continues at coordinate 3,696,501 of NZ_AP024655.1, forward strand.
TTCGTCGTGAGCCTTGATGCGGGCGTTGCGGCGGATGACCTTGCCGTAGAGGGCGTGCTTCACGCGGTCTTCGACCTGGACAACGATGGTCTTTTCCATCTTGTCCGAGACGACGTAGCCGCGCTTCGTCTTACGGTAACCGCGCTCGTCAGCCTTGGCTGCGCCGGAAACAGTTTCCGTCACGTTCTCGTCCTTTTCACTCACTTGGCGTCCTCCTCGGTGTCAACCGTCTCGGCCTTTTCGGCCTTCTTGGTTGCAGCCTTCTTGGACTTCTTTTCTTCCTTGGCTTCCACAACCGGTGCGGCAACCTCGGCACGAATGCCCAGCTCGCGCTCACGGAGAACGGTGTAGATGCGGGCGATGTCCTTCTTTACCGCGCGCAGACGACCGTGGTTCTCCAGCTGACCGGTGGCGGACTGGAAACGCAGGTTGAACAGCTCTTCCTTGGCCTTGCGGAGTTCTTCAACGAGACGCTCGTTGTCGAAACCGTCCAGCTGTGCGGATGCAAGTTCCTTGGATCCTACTGCCATTTCTACTCACCACCTTCGCGACGCACAATGCGTGCCTTCAACGGCAGCTTGTGGATTGCCAGGCGCAGGGCCTCGCGAGCTACCTCTTCACTGACACCGGAGAGTTCGAAGAGAACCCGGCCCGGCTTGACGTTTGAGACCCACCATTCCGGAGAACCCTTACCGGAACCCATGCGGGTTTCGGCCGGCTTCTTCGTCAGCGGACGGTCCGGGTAAATGTTGATCCAGACCTTACCGCCACGCTTGATGTGGCGGGTCATCGCGATACGGGCAGATTCGATCTGACGGTTCGTGACGTAGGCCGGGCTCAGAGCCTGGATGCCCCACTCACCGAAGGAGACCTGGGTGCCGCCCGTGGCAGCGCCGGAACGACCCGGGTGGTGCTGCTTACGGTGCTTGACTCGACGTGGGATAAGCATTTAAGCCTGTCCTCCTTCTACTGCCGGAGCAGCAGCTTCAGCGGCCGGAGCCTCTGCAGCAGGAGCTGCTTCGGCGGCCGGACGGTCAGTACGACGGCGGCGGTCACCACGGTCAGCGCCACCCGGGCGGCCCGGGCGGTCGCCGGCACCACGGCCGCGGGACGGAGCAGCAGCTGCCTGCTGAGCCAGTTCCTTGGCGGTGACGTCGCCCTTGTAGATCCAGACCTTCACGCCGATGCGGCCGAAGGTGGTCTTGGCCTCGTAGAAGCCGTAGTCGATGTTCGCACGCAGGGTGTGCAGGGGCACACGGCCTTCGCGGTAGAACTCCGAGCGGGACATTTCAGCGCCGCCCAGTCGACCCGAGCAAGCGATACGGATGCCCTTGGCACCAGCACGCTGCGCGGACTGCATGGCCTTCTTCATCGCACGGCGGAAGGCCACGCGGGAAGTCAGCTGCTCAGCAACGCCCTGGGCAACAAGCTGCGCTTCCATCTCGGGGTTCTTGACCTCGAGGATGTTCAGCTGAACCTGCTTGCCCGTGAGCTTCTCAAGCTCGCCGCGGATGCGGTCTGCTTCAGCGCCGCGGCGGCCGATGACGATGCCCGGACGTGCCGTGTGGATATCCACGCGGACACGGTCGCGGGTGCGCTCGATTTCGACCTTGGCGATACCGGCGCGCTCCATGCCCGTGGACATGAGCTGGCGGATGCGGATGTCTTCGCGAACGAAGTCCTTGTACCGCTGGCCGGCCTTGGTGCTGTCAGCAAACCAGTGCGATACGTGATCGGTGGTGATGCCGAGTCGGAACCCGTGCGGGTTAACTTTCTGTCCCACTTAGCGAGCCTCCTCTTTCTCCGGGGTAGCGACTACCACGGTGATGTGGCTCGTGCGCTTCTTGATCTGAAATGCACGACCCTGGGCTCGCGGCTGGAACCGCTTCATGGTCGGGCCTTCATCAACAAACGCTTCGCTGATGATGAGGTCACCTTCGTCAAACGCCACGCCGTCGCGGTCCGCGAGGACCCGGGCGTTGGAGATTGCCGACTGAACTACCTTGAATACCGGCTCCGAAGCTGCCTGGGGGGCAAACTTCAGAATTGCCAGAGCCTCATTCGCTTGCTTACCACGAACAAGGTTGACGACGCGCCGGGCCTTCATAGGCGTTACGCGGATGTGACGCGCAATTGCCTTGGCTTCCATTGCTTTCCTTCTCTCGTCTTTGACGTAAGTGCAGGCGCCTAGCGGCGCTTGCCCTTACGGTCGTCCTTGACATGGCCGCGGAATGTCCGCGTGGGAGCGAATTCGCCGAGCTTGTGCCCGACCATCGACTCAGTGACAAACACGGGGATGTGCTTGCGTCCGTCGTGTACGGCGATCGTGTGGCCGAGCATGTCGGGGACGATCATCGAACGGCGGGACCAGGTCTTGATGACGTTCTTGGTGCCCTTTTCGTTTTCCCTGGCTACCTTTACAAAGAGGTGCTGGTCAACGAAAGGACCTTTTTTCAGGCTGCGTGGCATGTGTCCAGGCTCCTATCGCTTGTTCTTGCCAGTACGACGGCGACGAACAATAAGCTTGTCGCTCTCTTTGTTGGGACGGCGGGTGCGGCCTTCGCGCTTACCGTTCGGGTTGACGGGGTGACGTCCACCGGACGTCTTACCCTCGCCACCACCGTGGGGGTGGTCAACCGGGTTCATGGCGACACCACGGACGGTCGGGCGAACGCCCTTCCAGCGCATACGGCCGGCCTTGCCCCAGTTGATGTTCGACTGCTCGGCGTTGCCGACCTCGCCGACGGTTGCGCGGCAGCGCACGTCAACGTTGCGGATTTCGCCGGAAGGCAGACGCAGCTGGGCGAAACGGCCTTCCTTTGCAACGAGCTGGATCGATGCGCCGGCGGAGCGGCCCATCTTGGCGCCGCCACCCGGACGCAGTTCGACTGCGTGGATTACGGTACCAACCGGGATGTTGCGCAGCGGAAGGTTGTTGCCGGGCTTGATGTCAGCGTCGGCGCCGGCCTCTACGAAGTCGCCCTGGGACAGCTTGTTCGGGGCGATGATGTAACGCTTGGTGCCATCAACGTAGTGCAGGAGGGCGATCCGAGCCGTGCGGTTCGGGTCGTACTCGATTTCGGCAACGCGGGCGTTGACGCCGTCCTTGTCGTGGCGACGGAAGTCGATCAGACGGTACTGGCGCTTGTGTCCACCACCCTTGTGACGGGTCGTGATCTTACCGGAGTTGTTACGGCCACCCTTTTTCGGGAGGGGACGTACCAACGACTTTTCCGGCGTCGACCGCGTGATTTCAGTGAAGTCCGCTACGCTCGAGCCACGACGGCCCGGGGTAGTCGGCTTGTATTTACGGATTCCCATAATTTATTTCCTCGTTAAAGTGGTCTCCGCTATGAAAGCGGACCGCCGAAGATGTCGATAGTGCCTTCTTTGAGGCTCACAATGGCACGCTTGGTGTTCTTGCGGGTTCCCCAGCCGAATTTGGTGCGCTTGCGCTTACCGGCACGGTTGATGGTGTTGATCGATTCGACCTTGACGGAGAAAATCTTCTCCACGGCCAGCTTGATCTCGGTCTTGTTCGAGCGGGGGTCCACCAGGAAGGTGTACTTGCCCTCATCGATCAGGCCGTAGCTCTTTTCCGAAACGACGGGTGCAAGCACGACGTCGCGCGGGTCTTTGATGGTGGCTGCGCTCACTTGGCATCCTCCTCGTTCTTTGCAACCTTGTCAGCAACGAATGCTTCGTAGGCAGCCTTGGTGAAGACTACGTCGTCGGAAACGAGAACGTCGTAGGTGTTCAGCTGGTCTGCGTACAGAACGTGAACTTCCTCGAGGTTGCGCACGGACAGTGCAGCAACATCGTTGGCGCGCTCAATGACAACGAGCAGGTTCTTGCGCTCGGAGACTCCGCGCAGGGTTGCCAGTGCTTCCTTGGAGGACGGCTTGGAGCCGGCAACCAGGTCTGCAATGACGTGGACGCGGCCGTTGCGGGCGCGGTCCGAGAGTGCGCCACGCAGTGCAGCAGCAATCATCTTCTTGGGGGTGCGCTGGCTGTAGTCACGCGGCGTGGGGCCGTGGACAACGCCACCACCGGTCATGTGAGGAGCACGGATGGAACCCTGACGGGCGCGGCCGGTGCCCTTCTGCTTGAACGGCTTGCGACCTGCACCTGAAACCTCGGCGCGGGTCTTGGTCTTGTGGGTACCCTGGCGAGCAGCAGCGAGCTGGGCAACGACGACCTGGTGCAGCAGCGGCACGTTGGTCTGTACGTCGAAGATCTCTGCAGGCAGGTCAACCTTGACAGTGCTAGTCATTTAACTAGGCTCCCTTCACGGCGGTGCGTACGAGTACGACCTGGCCGCGGGCACCGGGAACGGCGCCCTTGATCAGGAGCAGCGACTTCTCGACGTCAACCGCGTGGACCGTGAGGTTCAGCGTGGTGTGACGAACGGCGCCCATGCGGCCGGCCATTTTCATGCCCTTGAAGACGCGGCTCGGGGTGGATGCGCCACCGATTGAACCGGGCTTACGGTGGTTCTTGTGGGCACCGTGGGAAGCTCCAACGCCGTGGAAGCCGTGACGCTTCATAACACCGGCGAAGCCCTTACCCTTGGTGGTGCCAACGACGTCGATCTTCTGGCCGGCTTCGAAGAGCTCTACGGAGAGCTCCTGGCCCAGCTCGTAAGAGTCAGCATCTGCGGTGCGCAGTTCTACGACGTGGCGGCGAGGCGTGACGCCTGCCTTTTCAAAGTGACCAGCCAGCGGCTTGGTGACCTTGCGGGGATCGATCTGGCCGTAGCCGATCTGAACGGCGACATAGCCATCAGTGTCTGCATTGCGCAGCTGCGTGATGACGTTCGAGTCAGCCTGGACCACAGTGACGGGGATGAGCTTGTTGTTCTCGTCCCAGACCTGGGTCATGCCGAGCTTCGTGCCCAGCAGGCCCTTTACGTTACGGGTTGCGGTCATAGTCTCTCAGCACCTCCCTACAGCTTGATTTCGATGTTCACGTCGGCCGGCAGGTCGAGACGCATAAGCGAGTCAACAGCCTTGGGCGTGGGGTCGATGATGTCGATCAGACGCTTGTGCGTGCGCATTTCGAAGTGCTCGCGGCTGTCCTTGTACTTGTGGGGAGAGCGAATAACGCAGTAAACGTTCTTCTCCGTCGGCAGCGGCACGGGGCCAACTACCGTAGCGCCTGCGCGCGTGACCGTCTCAACGATCTTCCGTGCTGATACGTCAATGACCTCGTGGTCGTATGACTTCAGCCGGATGCGGATTTTTTGTCCCGCCATGTCGCCTGACTCTCTTTCAGTAAATGCTGCTCTGTTTACTTGCCTGTTGTATGTGGCTGCCGAAGCATTTGAAGTCGTGACTACCACCCGCCGCACAAGCTGAATCCGGAATAATCCGGGTTCCTCAACCTGCCGGCGTAACCGACCCCCGCGGTCGGGCGTGTCGCATGTTTTCACACAAACGAGTCCGCAATTCCATGGGGAGTGGGTTATGTTTGGTCTCTCACCTGGACCCTGACACCCGGCATTATCCGGATCGGGACGCGAAAGAGCGCTTGAACAACTCATCTAGTATGCCGGAATTTGCGGGCAGAAGCGAATCAGGTCTCTGCACAGTAGTGCGATCACTGCCGTGCAGACATTGTCCTGCATCACCGTCGAATGGATGATAGGGGCATGACTGTGCAGGATTCTGTAGCAGTTCAGGCCCTCGCTGCACGCCTGAGCCCCGGATTCACCCTGGGAGTAGCCTCTGCCGCCTTCCAGATTGAGGGCAACCTCACGGCCGGCGGCCGCGGGCCCTCCGGTTGGGACGCCTTCGCCGAAAAGCCCGGGAACATCCTGCACGGACACTCCCCCGCCGTCGCCTGCGACCACTATAACCGCGCCGAGGAAGACATCGGGCTCATGCGCGGTCTCGGGATCGACTCCTACCGGTTTTCGATCTCCTGGCCGCGGGTCCAGCCCGGGGGCACCGGCCGCTTCAACGCCGCGGGCCTGGACTTCTACGACCGGCTGATCGACCAGCTTCTCGCCGCCGGCATCTCCCCCATGGCCACCCTGTATCACTGGGACACGCCGCTCCCCCTCGAGCACCGGGGCGGCTGGATGAACCGCACGACGGCGGAGCGGTTCGCCGAGTACAGCGCGGCCGCGGCCAAACGGTTCGGCGATCGTGTGGCACAGTGGGTGACGCTGAACGAGCCCGCCTCGGTCACCCTCAATGGCTACGCGCTGGGCACCCATGCGCCCGGCCACGGCCTGCTATTCGATGCCCTGCCATCGGTGCATCATCAGCTCCTGGGCCATGGCCTGGCCGTGCAGGCGCTGCGGGCGGAAGGCGTCACGGGCGCCGTCGGCGTCACCAACCTGCACTCTCCGGTCCGCCCCGCGTCCGGCTCGGTCACCGACCGGCTGCTCTCAAGGGTGTTCGACCTCATGCTGAACCGGCTCTACGCGGATCCGATCCTCCTGGGCCGCTTTCCCAGGCCGCCGCTGATTGCCCGGCCGTGGTTTCGTTCGCTGAGGAGCATCCCGGATGCCGACCTGGCCACCATCCACCAGCCGCTGGATTTCTACGGCCTGAACTACTACTACCCCGTGAAAGTTGCCACCGGGCGCGGCGGCGACAGCCCCTCCGGACCAGCGGAGGCGATGCTGAAGGTGCCGTTCCACCTTGCCGGGTTTCCGGAGTACGAGCTCACGGGATTCGGCTGGCCCGTGGCGCCAGACCATCTGGGCGTCCTGCTGCGCGAGCTGAAGGACAGGTACGGCGCAGCGCTGCCGCCGCTCTACATCACCGAGAGCGGGGCAAGCTTCCCCGAACCGGACCATGTCACCGGCCCCGTGCCCGACTCCGGGCGGATCAACTACCTCGCCGCGCATCTCAGTCAGGCCGTGGAGGCCACGTCCGCCGGAGGCATCGCCCACGACGTCGATCTGCTCGGCTACTACGTCTGGACGCTCATGGACAACTTCGAATGGGCGGCCGGGTACTCCCAGCGCTTCGGCCTGGTACATGTGGATTTCGAGACCCTTCAGCGCACGCCGAAGGAGTCGTACTACTGGTACCAGGCCCTCGCCCGGGCCAGGCGGCCCCGGAGCGCGTAGGCGCTCCGGCGGGCCGGTTCGAGAGGTTTCCTCGAATATTGGCAATGGAATGGGGTATGTTCGCCGAAGAGCGGTAGCCCGCGTGATCGAACCAGGAAGTCGAGGACGCCGGGTGGGGCGACCACGTGTTCACCGCGAGCGTCTCGGACTCCGACGCCGGACCGGTGGCGCTGAAGAGCAGGGCCGGCCCCGAGGAGGGGGTCCGCGCCTGGCCGGAGGCCTTCGCCCGGCACTTGCAGACCCAGGGGATGTCCGGGAGGGTCACCGCCGCACCGCACGTATTTTTCCCGGAGTGGCTGAGCGGCTCAGTCGAGCTGCCGCGGCAGCTCACGGGATTTGTGTCCTACCAGACCAACGATCTGGCGCTGCTGGACGCAAACGAACAGCGGCGTGCCTGGCATGTCCCGGCCGCCCTGACGGCGAAGATCGCCGATGCCGCCACGGTGTGGGGTCGCTTCAACAGCGCCGACGTCTACCTGCTGCGCAACATCCACCAGACCCGCACGAAGAACCCCGACGTCGGACCTGCACTGGCGGACGCTGCCGCGAAATTCTCCCTAGCTCGTGTGACCTACCTGCGGTCACAGCCCCGCCGGGTGGTCTGGGCATCGCCGGGCACCCTGGGCCGGGCCTGCTATGGAGTCATGGATAACACGACTTCCTGGCAGGACTGGCTGGCCCAGGTTGTCCAGGCCATGGTCGCGTTCCCCGGGGACACCGATCTGGCCTTTGTACAGCACGGCAACGCTCTTGACGTCGACTGGAGCGAGCTCGACGCCGGCAGGCCCCTGCTGCCCTATGTGAAGGAATACCAGGTCCGTTACAACAGGCATCTGAACGGGCAGTACATCCCCGACGCGCACGGGCTGCTGCTCCTCACCGATGCCCATCTGGCCCGAGCGAACCACCTCTCCGACTGGATCATCGAACCCCTCGGCGCAGGAAAACACCTCGTGCAGGCCAAAGACCTGGAGCCCTGGTACGCCAGCATCGACCCGGACCCGGCAACACTCGCGAAAGCGCGCGCCGACTTCGGAGGCATGCTCCTCACCCCTGAGATCATCGCGGCCAACCCGCCACCCTGGTCCTGATGAGATAGTGGCAGACGGTTTCGCGGCTGAGTCCCGACTCGCGGCCGGGCCACCCCTACTGGTTACGGTTTGCGCGGTTGATGCGCTTGGCGCGCTCGATCTCCTGGCGGAAGTGCTTCTTCGCCCAGAAGAACGCGACCGCTACCGCGACGACGAGTAGCAGAAAAATGAACCAGCCCATGGTGAGCTCCTTTCCCTCCTGCAAAGGTATCAGGAACTTAAAAGGAAACGGCCCCGCTGCAAACGCAGCGGGGCCGTTCCCTAGTTGTCCGTGGCCGTCAGCCGGCCAGGATAACCGTGATCAGCAAGTATTACTTGAGGATCTTGGTGACACGTCCCGAACCAACGGTGCGGCCGCCTTCGCGGATAGCAAAGCCGAGGCCCTCTTCCATGGCGATGGGCTGGATGAGCGCAACGGTCATCTCAGTGTTGTCGCCGGGCATAACCATTTCCGTGCCTTCCGGCAGGGTGATAACGCCGGTTACGTCCGTGGTGCGGAAGTAGAACTGCGGGCGGTAGTTGGAGTAGAACGGGTTGTGACGCCCGCCTTCGTCCTTGGAGAGGATGTAGACGTTAGCCTCGAAGTCGGTGTGCGGGGTGATGGAACCCGGCTTGACGACAACCTGGCCACGCTCGACATCGTCGCGCTTCAGACCGCGGAGCAGGAGGCCACAGTTCTCGCCGGCCCATGCTTCGTCGAGCTGCTTGTGGAACATCTCGATACCGGTAACCGTGGTCTTCTGGACCGGGCGGATGCCGACGATCTCGACCTCGGAGTTGATCGCGAGGGTTCCACGCTCGGCGCGGCCCGTAACAACGGTGCCACGGCCGGTGATCGTGAAGACGTCCTCGATCGGCATCAGGAAGGGCTTGTCGCGGTCACGAACCGGATCCGGCACGGAGTTGTCGACAGCTTCCATGAGGTCCTCGATGGACTTGACCCACTCCGGGTCGCCTTCCAGGGCCTTCAGGCCAGAAACGCGGATGACCGGAGCTTCGTCGCCATCGAAGCCCTGCGAGCTGAGCAGCTCACGAACTTCCATTTCGACGAGGTCGAGGAGTTCCTCGTCGTCAACCATGTCTGCCTTGTTCAGCGCGACCAGCAGGTAGGGAACACCAACCTGGCGGGCAAGCAGAACGTGCTCGCGGGTCTGAGCCATCGGGCCATCAGTGGCGGCAACCACGAGGATTGCACCGTCCATCTGAGCAGCGCCGGTGATCATGTTCTTGATGTAGTCAGCGTGACCCGGAGCGTCTACGTGTGCGTAGTGGCGCTTCTCGGTCTGGTACTCAACGTGGGAGATGTTGATGGTAATGCCGCGCTGACGCTCTTCGGGAGCAGAGTCAATCGACGCGAAGTCACGCTTCTCGTTGAGAGTCGGGTACTTGTCGTACAGCACCTTGGAAATGGCGGCCGTCAGCGTCGTCTTACCGTGGTCAACGTGACCAATGGTACCGATGTTAACGTGCGGCTTAGTCCGCTCGAACTTTGCCTTTGCCACAGGTTCCTCCTAGAACGTTTTCAAATGACTTACCCTTCGGCCGCGCTTGTCGCGGCAGAAACTCCAGTAAGTCTACTTGGGGGGCTTTGGATTGGTGAAATTGCAGATTCAGGTACTAATGCTAGTGCCTAGAGCCTGTTCGTGCAGGCGGCCGGGCCCGGCTTAGCCGGACTACAGCTGACCGGAGTCCGGCCGCCTGCACCAGATGAATCTCCGCTGGCGGAGACGCACCCGAGTTTTTGTTGCTGCGATGCGTCCTAAGGACTACTCGCCGCGGTTCTTCTGGATGATCTCGTCGGCAACTGCCTTCGGGACCTCGGCGTAGCTGTTGAACGTCATGGAGTACACAGCGCGGCCCTGGGTCTTCGAACGCAGGTCACCGATGTAGCCGAACATGCCGGACAGCGGGACGTGCGCGCGAATGACCTTGACGCCCTGGGCATCTTCCATGGACTGCATCTGGCCACGGCGGGAGTTGAGGTCACCGATAACTTCACCCATGTATTCCTCAGGGGTGCGGACCTCGACATCCATCAGCGGTTCGAGCAGAACAGGGTTCGCCTTGCGTGCGGCTTCCTTGAAAGCCATACGGCCGGCGATCTTGAACGCCATTTCCGAGGAGTCAACATCGTGGTAAGCGCCGTCAATCAGCGTCGCCTTGATGCCGACAACCGGGTAACCGGCCAGGACGCCGTCGTTGAGCGCATCCTGGATGCCGGCGTCGACCGACGGGATGTACTCGCGGGGAACGCGGCCACCGGTGACCTTGTTCTCGAACTCGTACAGCTCGCCACCTGAGGTGTCCAGCGGCTCGATCGCGATCTGGATCTTTGCGAACTGGCCGGAACCACCGGTCTGCTTCTTGTGCGTGTAGTCGTGACGCTCTACAGCACGCTTGATGGTTTCGCGGTAAGCAACCTGCGGCTTGCCAACGTTCGCCTCGACTTTGAATTCGCGGCGCATGCGGTCCACGAGGATGTCCAGGTGGAGCTCGCCCATGCCGGCGATGATGGTCTGGCCGGTGTCTTCGTTGAGGGAGACCTGGAAGGTCGGGTCCTCAGCGGAGAGCTTCTGGATAGCCGTGGAGAGCTTCTCCTGGTCACCCTTGGTGTTCGGCTCGATCGCAACCGAGATCACGGGCTCCGGGAAGCTCATGGACTCGAGGACGATCTGGTTGGCCGGATCGCACAAGGTGTCGCCCGTGGTGGTGTCCTTCAGGCCGATCGCTGCATAGATGTGGCCGGCGGTAGCGCCCTCGACGGGCATTTCCTTGTTGGCGTGCATCTGGAACAGCTTACCGATGCGCTCCTTCTTGCCCTTGGTGGAGTTGACCACCTGGGAGCCTGCTTCCACGTGACCGGAGTACACGCGGATGAAGGTGAGCTGGCCGAAGAACGGGTGCGCGGCGATCTTGAAGGCCAGTGCGGAGAACGGCTCTTCAGAGGAAGGCTTGCGGGTCAGTTCCTTCTCTTCGTCGCGGGGATCGTGACCGATCATCGGCGGGACGTCGAGCGGGTTCGGCAGGTAGTCAACCACTGCGTCAAGCATCGGCTGGACGCCGCGGTTCTTGAATGCGGAACCACAGAAGACCGGGTAGAGCTCGGAGTTGATCGTCATCTTGCGGATGCCGGCCTTGAGCTCATCGATGCTGATCTCTTCGCCTTCGAGGTACTTCTCCATGAGTTCCTCGGAAGCCTCGGCAACGGTCTCGACGAGCGTTGCACGGTATTCGTCGGCCTTCGCCTGGAGGTCAGCCGGGATCTCTCGGATCTCGTACTTGGCACCCATGGTGACGTCACCCTTGGCGTCGCCGGGCCAGACCAGCGCGCGCATGTAAAGGAGGTCGACGACGCCGATGAAGTCGTTCTCGGCGCCGATCGGCAGCTGCATGACGAGCGGCTTGGCACCGAGGCGGCTGATGATGGTGTCGACGGTGAAGTAGAAGTCAGCGCCGAGCTTGTCCATCTTGTTGACGAAGCAGATACGCGGAACGTTGTACTTGTCAGCCTGGCGCCAGACAGTCTCAGACTGCGGCTCCACGCCTTCCTTGCCGTCGAACACGGCAACTGCGCCGTCGAGGACGCGCAGGGACCGCTCAACCTCGACCGTGAAGTCAACGTGGCCGGGGGTGTCGATGATGTTGATCTGGTTGTTTTCCCAGAAGCAGGTCACGGCGGCAGACGTGATGGTGATGCCGCGTTCCTTTTCCTGTTCCATCCAGTCAGTCGTCGAAGCGCCGTCGTGCGTTTCGCCGATCTTGTGGTTCACACCCGTGTAGAACAGGATGCGCTCGGTAGTAGTGGTCTTGCCGGCATCGATGTGGGCCATGATGCCGATGTTGCGGACCTTGCTAAGGTCGGTAAGCACGTCCTGTGCCACGGTGTCTCCCTTTCGGATGGACTGCACGTTCGCCGCCGGCTCTCTCGAGCCGGCGGCGTCCGGGAAGTATTACCAGCGGTAGTGTGCGAAGGCCTTGTTGGACTCGGCCATCTTGTGGGTGTCTTCGCGACGCTTCACAGCGGCACCGAGACCGTTCGAGGCATCCAGGATTTCGTTCTGGAGGCGCTCGGTCATGGTCTTTTCGCGGCGGGCCTTGGAGTAGCCGACCAGCCAGCGGAGGGCGAGGGCCGTGGAACGACCCGGCTTGACCTCAACCGGAACCTGGTAGGTGGCGCCACCAACGCGGCGGGAGCGGACCTCAAGCGACGGCTTGACGTTCTCCATGGCCTTCTTGAGGGCTGCAACGGGGTCGCCGCCGGACTTGGCGCGAGCACCTTCGAGGGCACCGTAAACGATGCGCTCTGCGGTGGACTTCTTGCCGTCAACCAGCACCTTGTTGATCAGCTGGGTGACCAGCGGGGAGCCGTAAACGGGATCTAGAACTAGCGGCCGCTTGGGGGCCGGACCCTTGCGAGGCATATTACTTCTTCTCCATCTTTGCGCCGTAGCGGCTGCGAGCCTGCTTACGGTTCTTGACACCCTGGGTATCGAGGGCGCCACGGACGATCTTGTAGCGGACACCCGGAAGGTCCTTCACGCGGCCGCCGCGGACGAGCACAATGGAGTGCTCCTGCAGGTTGTGGCCTACACCGGGGATGTAAGCGGTGACTTCAATGCCACCGTTGAGGCGCACACGAGCAACCTTACGCAGAGCCGAGTTCGGCTTCTTCGGGGTCGTCGTGTAAACGCGGGTGCAAACACCGCGGCGCATGGGGCTGCCGTTAAGCGCGGGGGCCTTGGTCTTTTTGACCTTAGGCGTGCGGCCCTTGCGGACCAGCTGGTTAATCGTAGGCACTCTCGTGTTCTCCGTTTTATCCGGAACGGCCGTTGGCGGCCGCTCTCTTGTCGCTGCGCCTCGCCGCCCGAGCCGTGAAGTTCTCTCCAGAGCAGCTGAGGCGAAGCCTTAATAGTCGGACCGCACGCCGGGGTCCGAGGTCTTTCAACCTGAACTGCCCCTAGGCATGCGAAAATGTGGCATACGTTGCACAAGAACCCTGCAAACCGGAAACGTCGTCCTGGTCAAGCCTTCCAGCTACAAGCTGTCGAACTAAGACCGGCGCACTCATCCACTGCCACAATAACAATTAGTCTCAAGTCTAACACGGACCGCTCCCAGCCCTTAATCGGCGGGGTTTCCGGCCGATACGACTCGTCCCCCAAGCCGACACGGCACCGCCCTTAAACAGCAACGCGGGGTCACTTCGGGCCCAATCCATGATGCGGATTGGGCCGTAGGTGACCCCGCGTTGCTTTAGCCGTTAGCGGTTAGCGGAAGTCGCTGCCGAGATCGTAGTCATCCAGCGGGATGGCGTGGAACTCGGGAGCCCCGTCGCCGCCCAGGGTGTCGTAGGAGAAGTCACTGAATGCGCTGGGGCCGGTGAACAGGTTGGCCTTTGCTTCCTCAGTGGGTTCCACGGTGACCTCGGTGTAGCGCGGGAGACCCGTGCCTGCCGGGATGAGCTTACCGATGATGACGTTTTCCTTGAGGCCGAGCAGCGGATCGCTCTTGCCTTCCATGGCCGCCTGCGTCAGGACGCGGGTGGTTTCCTGGAAGGAAGCTGCGGACAGCCAGGACTCGGTCGCCAGGGACGCCTTGGTGATGCCCATGAGCTCGGGACGGCCGGAAGCCGGCGTCTTGCCCTCGGACACAACGCGGCGGTTGGCCTCTTCGAAACGGCTGCGTTCGGCGAGCTCGCCGGGCAGCAGGTCCGATTCGCCGGACTCGATGACCGTGACGCGGCGCAGCATCTGGCGGACGATAACCTCGACGTGCTTGTCGTGGATACCGATGCCCTGGCTGCGGTAAACGCCCTGGACTTCGTCCACCAGGAACTTCTGCGCGGCACGGGGGCCCATGATGCGCAGCACCTGCTTGGGGTCGACCGGGCCGTTGATGAGCTTCTGGCCGACGCTGACGTGGTCGCCGTCTTCGATGAGCAGGCGTGAACGCCGCAGCACCGGGTAGGCGATCTCTTCAGACCCGTCATCCGGGGTGATGACCAGGCGCATCTGGCGCTCGGACTCTTCGATGGTGATGCGGCCGGCTGCTTCAGCAATCGGCGCAACACCCTTCGGAGTACGGGCTTCGAAGAGCTCCTGGATACGGGGCAGACCCTGGGTGATGTCGTCGCCACCGCTGGCGGAAACAGCACCACCGGTGTGGAACGTACGCATGGTCAGCTGGGTGCCCGGCTCACCGATGGACTGTGCGGCGATGATGCCGACTGCCTCACCGATGTCGACGGTCTTGCCCGTGGCCAGCGAACGGCCGTAGCAGAGGGCGCAGGTGCCGACGCTGGACTCACAGGTGAGTACGGAGCGGACCTTGACCTCGGTGATGCCTGCCGCGAACAGTTCGGCAATGACGACGTCGCCGCAGTCAGTGCCGGCCGCCGCCAGGACCTTGCCCGAGGAGTCAACGACGTCCACAGCCAGGGTGCGGGCGTAGGCGCTGTTCTCGACGTTCTCGTCCAGGACGAGCACGCCGTTGGCGTCGGCCACCGCGATGGCGGTCATCAGGCCGCGCTCGGTACCGCAGTCCTCTTCGCGGACAATGACGTCCTGCGAAACGTCCACCAGACGACGGGTCAGGTAACCCGAGTTGGCGGTACGCAGGGCGGTGTCAGCCAGACCCTTACGGGCACCGTGCGTGGCGATGAAGTATTCCAGCACCGACAGGCCCTCGCGGTAGGAGGACTTGATCGGACGCGGGATGATTTCACCCTTCGGGTTGGCCACCAGGCCACGGATACCCGCGATCTGACGGACCTGCATCCAGTTACCACGTGCGCCCGAGGACACCATGCGGTTGATCGTGTTCATCGGGGACAGGCTGTCACGCATCGCCTGGGCGATCTCGTTCGTTGCCTTGTTCCAGATCTCGATCAGTTCCTGGCGACGCTCGTCGTCGTCGATCAGGCCCTTGTCGTACTGTCCCTGGATCTTGGCGGCCATGGTCTCGTAACCGGCGAGGATCCGCGGCTTGTCCGTGGGCACCTCGATGTCGGAGATGGCAACCGTGACGCCTGAGCGGGTGGCCCAGTAGAAACCGGCATCCTTCAGGTTGTCCAGCGTTGCCGCGGTGATGACCTTCGGGTAGCGCTCGGCGAGGTCGTTGACGATCGTGGACAGCTCGCCCTTGTCGGCAACGTTCTCAACCCACGGGTAGTCCGCGGGCAGCGTCTGGTTGAAGATGACCTGGCCGAGGGAGGTCTCGACCAATGTGGTCTGACCGGGCTCCCAGCCCTCCGGGGCTTCCCAGCCGGCGTAGGGCACGAAGCCCTCGAGGCGGATCTTGACCTTGGAGTTCAGGTGCAGCTCGTGAAGGTCGTAGGCCATGATGGCTTCCGCGACCGAGGAGAAGATCCGGCCTTCGCCAGCTGAACCGACACGCTTGGTGGTCAGGTGGTAGAGACCGATGATCATATCCTGCGAAGGCAGGGTCACCGGGCGGCCGTCGGACGGCTTCAGGATGTTGTTCGAGGACAGCATCAGGATGCGGGCCTCGGCCTGGGCTTCGGGGCTCAGCGGCAGGTGGACTGCCATCTGGTCGCCGTCGAAGTCGGCGTTGAAGGCGCCACAAACCAGCGGGTGCAGCTGGATTGCCTTGCCTTCAACGAGCTGCGGCTCGAACGCCTGGATGCCGAGACGGTGCAGGGTAGGTGCACGGTTCAGCAGCACGGGGTGCTCGGTGATGATCTCTTCGAGGACGTCCCAGACCTGCGGACGGTAACGCTCCACCATGCGCTTGGCCGACTTGATGTTCTGGGCGTGGTTGAGGTCAACCAGGCGCTTCATCACGAACGGCTTGAAGAGCTCCAGGGCCATCTGCTTGGGCAGACCACACTGGTGCAGCTTCAGCTGCGGGCCGACGACGATGACCGAACGGCCGGAGTAGTCGACGCGCTTGCCAAGGAGGTTCTGGCGGAATCGGCCCTGCTTGCCCTTGAGCATGTCGCTCAGGGACTTCAGCGGACGGTTGCCCGGTCCGGTGACCGGACGGCCGCGGCGGCCGTTGTCGAAGAGGCTGTCAACAGCTTCCTGAAGCATGCGCTTCTCGTTGTTGACGATGATCTCCGGGGCACCGAGGTCAAGCAGGCGCTTGAGGCGGTTGTTGCGGTTGATCACGCGGCGGTAGAGGTCGTTGAGGTCGGAGGTCGCGAAGCGGCCACCGTCCAGCTGGACCATCGGGCGCAGTTCCGGCGGGATCACCGGGACGGCGTCCAGCACCATGCCGAGCGGGCTGTTGTTGGTCGTCAGGAACGCGTTAACCACCTTGAGCCGCTTCAGGGCGCGGGTCTTGCGCTGGCCCTTGCCGTTGGCGATGATGTCGCGCAGCATGTCCGACTCGGCCTGCATGTCGAAGTTCTCAAGACGCTTCTTGATGGCCTCGGCACCCATGGAGCCTTCGAAGTACATGCCGTAGCGGTCGCGCAGTTCGCGGTACAGGCCTTCGTCACCTTCGAGGTCAGCGACCTTGAGGTTCTTGAAGCGGTCCCAGACCTGCTCGAGGCGCTCGATCTCGGCGTCGGCACGCTTGCGGACGTTCGCCATCTGGCGGTCAGCGGAGTCGCGGGCCTTCTTCTTGTCGGCAGCCTTGGCGCCTTCGCCTTCGAGGCGGGCGAGCTCGTTTTCGAGGTCGCGGGCGATCGTGGCGATGTCGGAGTCGCGGTTGTCGATCAGCTGCTTCTTCTCGATGTCGTGCTCAACCTGGAGGTTGGGCAGTTCTTCGTGGCGGCTGTCGGCGTCGACGCTCGTGATCATATAGGCGGCGAAGTAGATGACCTTTTCGAGGTCCTTCGGTGCCAGGTCAAGGAGGTAGCCCAGGCGGGAGGGAACGCCCTTGAAGTACCAGATGTGCGTGACCGGGGCGGCCAGCTCGATGTGGCCCATGCGCTCACGGCGGACCTTGGCGCGGGTGACCTCAACGCCACACCGCTCGCAGATGATGCCCTTGAAGCGCACGCGCTTGTACTTGCCGCAGTAGCATTCCCAGTCGCGGGACGGGCCGAAGATCTTCTCGCAGAAGAGGCCGTCCTTCTCGGGCTTGAGCGTGCGGTAGTTGATGGTTTCCGGCTTCTTAACCTCGCCGTACGACCAGCCACGGATGTCTTCCGCGGTGGCGAGGCCGATCTGCATGAGGCCGAAGGAGGATTCGCTGGACATATGGTCCCTGTTCTCTCTTGTTCTCTAAATTCTGAAGTCTTGGGTTACGGGAAGAGGGAGGACTCCGACGACGGACGGGAACCGCCCGCCGTCGGAAGCCTGCTAAACCTCTTCTACGGAACTGGGCTCTGCACGAGACAGATCGATGCCCAGTTCTTCCGCAGCCGTGAAGACTGCGTCATCAGAGTCACGCATTTCAATTGTGGTTCCGTCCGTGGAAAGCACTTCCACGTTCAGGCACAGCGACTGCATTTCCTTGATCAAGACCTTGAAGGACTCAGGAACGCCCGGCTCGGGGATGTTCTCGCCCTTGACGATGGCTTCGTAGACCTTCACACGACCGTGGATATCATCCGACTTGATCGTGAGCAGTTCCTGGAGCGTGTAGGCGGCGCCGTAAGCTTCGAGCGCCCACACTTCCATTTCACCGAAGCGCTGGCCACCGAACTGTGCCTTACCACCCAGCGGCTGCTGCGTGATCATGGAGTACGGGCCGGTGGAGCGTGCGTGGATCTTGTCGTCCACCAGGTGGTGGAGCTTCAGGATGTACATGTAGCCGACCGAGATCGGATCCGGGAACGGCTCGCCGGAGCGGCCGTCGAACAGACGGGTCTTGCCGGAAGAGTTGATCAGGCGGTCGCCGTCGCGGGTGACGTTGGTGGAATCGAGCAGGCCCGTGATTTCCTCTTCACGCGCGCCGTCGAAGACCGGCGTTGCAACAGTGGTCTGGCCACTCTCGCGCGGCAGGTTCGGCAGCTGCTTGACCCACTCGGGCTCGCCCTCGATCTTCCAGCCGGTCTTGGCAACCCAGCCGAGGTGCGTTTCGAGCACCTGCCCGACGTTCATACGGCCCGGAACACCCAGCGGGTTCAGGACGATATCAACGGGCGTGCCGTCGGCAAGGAAGGGCATGTCCTCGATCGGAAGGATCTTGGAGATGACGCCCTTGTTGCCGTGGCGGCCGGCGAGCTTGTCGCCGTCGGTGATCTTGCGCTTGGCGGCCACGTACACGCGCACCAGCTGGTTGACGCCCGGGGGCAGCTCGTCGTCGTTGTCGCGGTCGAAGACGCGGACACCGATCACGGTGCCGGACTCGCCGTGCGGAACCTTCAGGGAGGTGTCGCGCACTTCGCGGGACTTCTCACCGAAGATGGCGCGCAGCAGGCGCTCTTCCGGGGTCAGTTCGGTCTCGCCCTTGGGGGTGACCTTACCGACCAGGATGTCGCCGGCCTCAACCTCGGCACCGATGTGGATGATGCCGCGCTCGTCCAGGCCTGCCAGGACTTCCTCAGACACGTTGGGGATGTCACGGGTGATTTCCTCGGCACCAAGCTTGGTGTCGCGGGCATCGATCTCGTGCTCCTCGATGTGGATGGAGGACAGGACGTCCTCTGCCACGATGCGCTGGGACAGGATGATGGCATCCTCGAAGTTGTGGCCTTCCCATGACATGAATGCCACGAGCAGGTTCTTTCCGAGGGCGAGCTCGCCCTGGTCCGTTGCCGGGCCGTCAGCGATGATGCCGCCGACCTCCAGGCGCTGGCCTTCGTTCACCAGGACACGGTTGTTGTAGCAGTTGCCCTGGTTGGAGCGGGCAAACTTGTTGATCCGGTAGTTGGTTTCCGTACCGTCGTCGTTGAGCATAATGACCAGCTCAGCGGAGACCTCGGTAACCACACCTGCCTTCTTCGCGATGGTGACGTCACCGGCGTCGACGGCTGCGGCGCGTTCCATGCCGGTACCGACGAACGGCGCCTCGGAACGGACCAGCGGCACGGCCTGGCGCTGCATGTTGGCACCCATGAGTGCACGGTTAGCATCGTCATGCTCGAGGAACGGGATCAGGGCGGTAGCCACGGACACCATCTGGCGCGGGGAGACGTCCATGAACTCGACGTCGGCGGCGGGAACCAGCACGGGCTCGCCTCCACCACCGCGGGCACGGACCAGGACGGTCTCTTCCGCGAACTTCTTGTTCGCATCGAGCGGGGCGTTGGCCTGTGCGATCAGGACCTCGGCCTCGTCGTCGGCGGTGAGGTACTTGACCTCATCGGAAACGACGCCCTCGGAGACAAGGCGGTACGGGGTCTCGATGAACCCGAACGGGTTGATGCGTCCGTAGGAAGCCAGCGAACCGATCAGACCAATGTTCGGGCCTTCAGGAGTTTCGATGGGGCACATACGTCCGTAGTGGGACGGGTGCACGTCACGAACTTCCATGCCGGCGCGGTCACGGGACAGACCACCCGGGCCAAGCGCGGACAGGCGGCGCTTGTGGGTCAGACCCGAGAGCGGGTTGTTCTGGTCCATGAACTGGGACAGCTGGGACGTTCCGAAGAACTCCTTGATGGCTGCCACAACGGGACGGATGTTGATCAGGGTCTGCGGCGTGATGGCCTCGACGTCCTGGGTCGTCATGCGTTCGCGGACGACGCGCTCCATGCGGGACAGGCCGGTGCGGACCTGGTTCTCGATGAGCTCGCCGACGGCGCGGATGCGGCGGTTGCCGAAGTGGTCGATGTCATCGATCTCGACGCGGAGCTCGTGGTCCTGGCCGTCGCGCTTGCCCATGAGGGTCTTCTCACCGGCGTGCAGGGCAACCAGGAACTTGATCATGGCCACGATGTCTTCAACGTGCAGGACCGAAGCTTCCTTGTCGCCAAGGGAGCGGTCGATGCCAAGCTTGCGGTTGATCTTGTAACGGCCGACCTTGGCCAGATCGTAACGCTTGGAGTTGAAGTACAGGTTGTCCAGCAGGGACTGGGCAGCCTCAACCGTGGGCGGCTCGCCCGGTCGCAGCTTCCGGTAGATGTCCAGCAACGCGTCTTCGCGGGTCTCGGTGGCGTCCTTCTCCAGCGTGGCGCGCATGGAGTCGTACTGGCCGAATTCCTCGAGGATCTGGCCTTCGGTCCAGCCGAGGGCCTTCAGCAGCACGGTGACGGACTGCTTGCGCTTGCGGTCAAGACGGACGCCGACCTGGTCGCGCTTGTCGATTTCGAGTTCGAACCAGGCGCCGCGGGACGGGATGATCTTCGCGGTGAAGATGTCCTTGTCGCTGGTCTTGTCGGCGGTGCGCTCGAAGTAGGCGCCCGGGGAACGGACCAGCTGGGAGACGACGACACGCTCGGTGCCGTTGACGACGAAGGTGCCCTTCTCGGTCATCAGCGGGAAGTCACCCATGAACACGGTCTGCTGCTTGATTTCGCCCGTGTTGTTGTTCATGAATTCGGCCTTGACGTACAGCGGAGCCGAGTACGTTGCGTCCCGGTCCTTGCACTCGGCCATGGTGTATTTGGGGTCAGCGAACTCCGGCTCGGAGAAGCTCAGGGACATGGTGCCCTGGAAGTCCTCGATCGGGGAGATCTCTTCGAAGATGTCGGACAGACCCGAGGTGGTGGCGACGCTCAGGTCGCCTTCTTCGACGGCCTTCGCCACGCGCGCCTGCCAGCGTTCGTTTCCGACCAGCCAGTCAAAGCTGTCCGTTTGCAGGGCGAGCAGATTCGGAACATCAAGAGGTTCGTGAATCTTTGCGAATGAGAGCCGGCGGGTTGCACCGTCGGTGCTGTCGGCATTGATAGCGGTAGCGTTGTTTACATTAGAGGTGCTCGAGGCGACCAAGAGGGATCCTTCCACAGACCTTCAGGCGTTGTCAGATCTCCCCCGTTATGTACCCTGCAGAATGACTCCGCAGCGCTACCAGTCCGGTTCCGCTATATGACCCGGGACCCGCGCCGCCCATGCTGGTGCACGTTGTAGACGGCACATTGATGGAGCAGCTGCCAGGCTAAGCCCACCGCTATATGAAGGCTGAAGGTAAACAGGGAAGACGCAAATATCTACGATACGGCAAAGCAACCTACTTGTCTACCCCACTTCCGGCGGGATTGCAAGCACCAACTTTTGCCGGGGCTCCGGGGGCGGCCTGGCAGAGGCTCGCCCGACGGCGCCCGCCGGGTGGCGCTAGCCGCGCTCCGTGCGCGGCACTTCCACCGGGACTGTTGCCGAACCCGCCGTCGAGACAGCTGTCGAGACCGGAGCCGAATGGATAGGTGACGGGGCTCACGATAACGTAGACATAAGACGTCCCAGACCGGAAGAGAAGACCATGAGCAATCCTGCCGACAACAACGATGTTGTCATCCTCGCCGCCGCCCGCACGCCCCAGGGGCGCCTGAACGGGCAGCTGGCGAGCTTCACCGCCGTCGAGCTCGGCACTCATGCCATCCGCGCGGCCCTTGCCGCCAGCGGCGTCAAGGCCGACCAGGTGGACAGCGTCATCATGGGCCAGGTCCTGCAGGCCGGAGCCGGCCAGAACCCGGCGCGCCAGAGCGCCATCGGCGCCGGCATCGGCTGGAACGTTCCCACGGTGACCATCAACAAGGTCTGCCTTTCGGGCCTCACCGCGGTGATCGACGCCGCCCGGATGATCCGCAGCGGCGACGCCACCGTAGTAGTGGCCGGCGGCCAGGAGTCCATGACCCGGGCTCCCCACGTGCTGCCCGGTTCCCGGCAGGGCTGGGCATACGGCACGGTCCAGGCCCTCGACGTCGCCGCGCACGATGGCCTGACCGATGCCTTCGACGGGCAGTCCATGGGGCTGTCCACCGAGAGCAAGAATCTGACCCTTGGCATCGACCGGAAGTCCCAGGACGAGGTGGCGGCCCAGTCGCACCAGCGTGCCGCGCGGGCCGCCAAGGACGGCGTCTTCGACGGCGAGATCGCCGCGATGAGCGTGAAGCAGCGCAAGGGCGACCCGATCGCCGTTACCTCCGACGAGGGCGTCCGGCCGGACACCACCGTCGAGTCGCTGGCGGGCCTGCGCGCGGCGTTCGTCACGGACGGAACCATCACCGCGGGGAACTCCTCTCCCCTGTCCGACGGCGCCGCGGCCCTGGTGCTGTGCAGCCGGACGTTCGCCGAGGACCACGGCCTTGACTACCTCGCAGTGGTCGGCAAGCCGGGCCAGGTGGCCGGTCCGGACAATTCCCTGCACTCCCAGCCGTCCAACGCCATCAAGAGCGCACTGGACAAGGCCGGGTGGTCCGCCGCCGATCTGGACTTCATCGAAATCAACGAGGCTTTCGGCTCCGTGGCGGTGCAGTCCCTCAAGGACCTCGACTATCCGCTGGAGCGGTGCAACATCCACGGCGGAGCCATCGCCCTGGGCCACCCGATCGGAGCCTCCGGCGCCCGGCTGGCCCTGCACGCGGCCCACGAACTCAAGCGCCGGGGCACCGGCAAGGCGGCCGTCTCGCTCTGCGGCGGCGGCGGCCAGGGCGAGGCCCTGCTGCTCTACCGCGACTGAACCGGCAGCCGCCGGGACCGCGGAACCAGACCACGCGCAACCTGACCGAGCAACCTGACCGCGCAATCAGACGGCGCAATCAAGTAGAGCCACACGAGCCGGAGAGGGTTTAGACCGGGATGGCAGAACAGCAAACGACCGGCGGTGGCCGCGAACGCTTCCTGGCCGACGCCGCGGCCCGGGGCCTGGACGTCGAGATCGTCGAGCGCCTTGCCGCCCGCAGCCTCGAGGAAGCGGCCGGGATCCTCGGGATCCGGCCCGCGGACATTGTGAAATCGCTCGTGGTCAAGCACAAGGACGGCAGCTTCCTGTTCGCCCTGGTCCCGGGCGACCGGCAGATCTCCTGGCCCAAGCTGCGGGCGCTGCTGGGCGTCAATAAGCTCTCGCTCCCGGCGGCCGAAACGGCCTTCGAGGCCACCGGCTACGAGCGGGGAACCATCACTCCGCTCGGCAGCACCCGGCCCTGGCCCGTCTACGCCGACCAGACCATCACGGGCCGGCGGATCTCCATGGGTGCGGGGGAACACGGCTACAGTGCGTTTGTGGATGCCGACGCCCTGACGGCGGCGCTGGGCGCCGTCGTCGCCGACATCACCGAACCGAACTAGCCCGCTCGGGTTAAAAGCAACGCGGGGTCACTTCGCGCCCATCCGGACGGTCAGGATAGGCGCGAAGTGACCCCGCGTTGCTTTCAGGCCGTGACTGTGAGGGGCGCCCCGTTGACGGTGAGGCGCCAGTTGGTCTGGCTGAATACGGCGATGTCCAGAGTGCCGCGGGCCACGACGTAGTCGATGATCCGCTGCCGGATCTCCTGCTGGCTGTTGGAGAGCAAGGGGGCGCTCTTCACGGCCGGGAAATTGCCGCCGCCGCTCTGCCGGTAGTTGTTGATGGCGAGGGCGAATTCCTGCTCGGGCCGCAGCGGCTGGCCGCCGTAGCTCAGCTTGGCGATCCGGTCCCCCGCCGGCCGGGCAAGGTCGATCTCGTAGTCCAGCGGCGCGTCCAGTCCGTAAACGACGTCGTAGTTGTAGTCCGGCGTGCCGTTCGGCGCCGCCGCGGTCACGGCGTTGGTGACGTCCGCGGCCCTTGCCGTGGCGGTGGTCACCGGCTTGAAGTACTGGGCGGACCACTCCAGGTAGGCCTTCACCTGGGCTCCGGTGACCTTGATGGAGAGCAGCGTGTTGTCGAAGATGTACAGCCCGGCGACGTCGCGGATGGTCAGCGGTCCGGCCTTGACATCGACGGCGCGGGAGAACGCCGCCGCGATGGACAGCACAGGCAGGCCGGCCGCGGGACCGTTGGCGAGTTCGGCCTTGATGGTGCTGGCCTGGACGTAGTTGATGGCGTCGATCGCGGCGGAGTCCTCCCAGCACGCGGTGGCCGTGCTGAGCGGGGCCGTCGAGGTCCCGATGACCTCGTTGACGTATGTCACCGTGGCCTGGTGCCCGGCCTGCACGGCCCGGACGACGGCGGGATCGGGGTCCACGGTCTTGGCGTCCAGCAAGTGGGAATGCGCCGATGTGACGGTCCACTGCCCGTTCACCCTGGCGAGGTCGAGGTCCATGACGGAGACCCGCATGCCCCACTTGAGCGGCTCGGTCAGGAGCACCTGCTTGCCGGTGGCCTTGTTGGTGACGAAGCGTTCGGGGATTTCCAGGTGGGCGTGGCCGACCAGGATGGCGTCGATGCCGGGGACTTCCTCGGCCAGCTGGGTGGAGGCGTTCTCGGGGAACGGCAGGGCGTCGCCGTAGGAGGAGCCGGGCGTGGCGCCTGAATGACTCGTGGCGATCACGATGTCCGCGCCGGCGGCCTTCACCTGCGGGATGACAGTCTTGGCCTCCTCGACGATGCCGTTGAAGTCGAGCTTGCCCTGGACGTTGTCGCGGTCCCAGAGTGCGCAGCCCGGCGTCACGAAGCCGACCAGGCCCACTGTCACCCAGCCGTTGTCCGTCTTGACGCGCTTCAGGACGTAGGGGGTGAAGGCGCGCCCGCCCGCCACGGCGTCGTGGACGTTGGCGCCCAGGAGCGGGAAGTCCAGCTGCTTCTCCCAGGTGCGCAGCAGGTCGATGCCGTAGTTGAACTCGTGGTTGCCCAGCCCCACGGCGTCGTAGCCGATCGCGTTCATGGCCAGCGCCATGGGGTGTTTCACGGTTGCCGAGATGGGCTTGATCTTGGCGAAGTAGTAGGCCAGGGGCGTGCCCTGGATGGTGTCCCCGGCGTCGATGGTCAGGGTGTTCGCCGCGCCGCGTTCGGCCCGCAGGGCGTTGATCAGGGTGGCGGCCTGGGCAATCCCGATTTTGTTGCCGGCGGCGTCGGCATAGGGCACGTTCTTGAAGTAGTCCCAGTTGAAGACGTTATTGTGCAGGTCGGTGGTGCCGAGCACGGTCAGCGTGAACTGCTTGTTGCTGCCGGCGCGGGCCCCTTCTGCTTGTGCGCCGGCGGCCTGGGCTGCCGGGGTTCCGGCCAAGGCGGCGGCGGCGGCACTGCCGCCGACGAGGGCGGCTGTCAGCATGGCGCGGCGGGACGGAGAATCATGCGGGTTCGTCATGGTGGGTGAACTCCTGGACGTAGGGGCCGGTGGGCACAAATCCACAGTCTAGGGGCGCACCGGCAAGTGCGACAGGGGTATCAGAAAAACTTTGCCAAATCCTTGGGCACCGTTCACCGCGGCGCCTGGGAGTCCGCCGCCGGAGGCCTTGCGGGCCGGAAACGCAGGAAACCCCGCCCACCGGAGTGGACGGGGCTTCCCGCAAACAGTGCGGATCGCGATGGATCCGAACGGCAATACTTACTTGAGGGTAACGCGGGCGCCAGCTTCTTCGAGCTGAGCCTTTGCCTTCTCGGCAGCTTCCTTGGTGGCGCCTTCGAGAACAGCCTTGGGTGCGCTGTCAACCAGGTCCTTGGCTTCCTTGAGGCCCAGGGAGGTGATGGCGCGAACTTCCTTGATCACTGCGATCTTCTTGTCGCCAGCAGCTTCGAGGATGACGTCGAAGTCAGTCAGTCTTCTCTTCGGCTTCCTCAGCAGCAGCGCCACCGGCGGGGCCGGCTACGGCAACAGCAGCAGCGGTAACTTCGAAGGTCTCTTCGAAGAGCTTGACGAACTCGGAGAGCTCGATGATGGTCAGTTCCTTGAAAGCTTCAATGAGCTCTTCGTTGGTGAGCTTCGCCATGGTGTGGCGTCCTTCCTATAGTGGTGCCCGGCGGCCCTGAGGCTCGCTGTCGCACCGGAGTCTTATGGAGAAGAGGTTTAGTTCTCTTCGGGGGCTGCGGCTTCGGCCGGTGCTTCGGCCTCGGCTGCTGCATCTGCTGCGGGAGCTTCTTCAGCGGCGGGTGCCTCGGCTGCTGCCGGTGCACCGTTCTCTTCTTCAAGCTTGAGGCGCAGTGCGTCGATGATGCGTGCAGCAGCGGCAGCAGGAGCCTTGAGGATGCCTGCAACCTTGGCGAGCTGCAGCTCACGGGACTCGAGTGCTGCCAGGGCAGCGACTTCGCTGGCGTTCAGTGCCTTGCCCTCGAAGTAACCGGTCTTGATGACCAGCTGCTTGTTGGTCTTGGCAAAATCCGTCAGGCTCTTGGCAGCGGCAACTGCGTCACCCTTGATGAACGCGATTGCAGTGGGGCCGGAGAGCTGGTCGTTGAATGCTTCGACACCAGCTTCCTTGGCTGCAATGGCGGTCAGGGTGTTCTTGACGACCGAGAACTTGGTGTCCTGGCCGAGAGAGACACGCAGCTGCTTGAGCTGTGCAACGGTGAGCCCGCGGTATTCGGTCAGGACAGCGGCGTTCGATTCCTTGAAATCGTTAGTGATCTCAGCTACTGCTGAAACCTTGCTAGGCGTTGCCATAACCCTCCTTCCGGGGATAGTGCCGGTGTGTCCGGGTCCCCGCTCAAAAAGAGCTAAAACTAAAAACGCCCCGCGCAGATGCACGGGGCTTGTCTCGACGCGGTGCATGACCGCGGAGCTTTGCTTCGTTCACCTGCGCCGGCCGCCCTATGTTCAGGGTCCTTCGTCCGGAAATCCACTGCGTTCTCCCGGCGCGACTGCAGAAGTGAGTCTTGCTTGGGAGAGTGGATTTCCAACAACCGACGGTCTTTGGTCCTCCCAGCTTACGGGACGCGGCGGGCGTGTTCCAAATCGGGCCGGCCGCCGGGGTTCAGCAGACAGGTTCAGGGGGCCGGCGGCCGGCCGTCAGCTGACGGACGGACCAAAGTCCGGCAATTCCTTCTGCCACAGACCCGTCACGCCCGCCGTCGTGAATCCGAGCTGCTGGTTGACCTTCAGGAGGTAGCGGTTCTCCGGGGCGTTCCAGGTGTACAGGACCCGCGCGTCCGGGAACTGTTCGCTGAGCCGCTCCATGTTGGCGACCTTGATGAGCAGGCCCAGTTTGTTGCCGCGGTGCTCCTGGAGCACCACGGTGTCGTCCTGGAAGACCACGTCCGGGCGCAGCGCCAGGACGCTGATGGTGGTCAGCCCCACGAGCGTGCCGCTGGCGATGTGCTCGACGGCGGTGACCACCGTCCGGCGGCCCTGGGCAATTGTCACGTCCTCGGCTTCGCGGAGGATGCGGCCGTCGAACACCATGTCCTCGGCCTCGGCTCCCGGCACCTCGTCCTCGCCGGCCCGGTTCTCCAGGGCAGCAACGGCCTCGAGCCACTGGTCCGGGCACCGGTCGGTCCAGTGGTGCAGGCGGTAGCGGCCGGCGTTGGCTTCCTCGGCCTCGGCCTCGAGTTCGGCGACGAGCTTGCTGTCCAGGGGAAGCGCGCAGGAACTGAACTGTTCGATGTGCTGCAGGGTGTAGCCGGTGTGGCGGGCGAATTCCACGTCGCGGCTTCCCAGTGGGACGAACCCGACGCCGCTGCCGGGCACGAGCTGTTCGGCCTCCGGGTCCCGCAGGGTGGATCCCGGGTGGTTGGTGTCGATCAGGATGGTGTGGCGGCCCTCGTCCCGCGCCAAGTGCTCAGCGGCCTCCAGCAGCTGCCGTCCCACACCCTGGCGCCGGTATTCCGGAAGGATGTCGAGGGTGAATTCGGCGAGATCGAGGTTGTCCACGAGGGGCAGGGCGATGTCCGCCGTCCCGACAATCACGCCGTCGATCTTGGCCACGAGGATCACCTGGCGTTCGTAGGGATCCGCCATCTCAAGAAGCTTCTCTTGCGGCGCGTAGGCAAGGTCGTCGGTGCCCCACGTCTGCATCCGGACTCTTCGCCCCACTTCGACGGCGGCGAGAAAGTCGGCGGCATCGGGCGTGTCAAGGGAATCGGGGATCCACAGCTGCTCAATCCGTACATCGTTTGCCATAGAGGGCATCATCCCAGCCGTTCTGCCACCCACCATCGGTACAGCCCGGCTCAAACCGGGCTTTCAACCGCCAGCATATGCTGGTTTGGGCCGCTGTTCCATTGGTGACGCCGGCCAGTTTCGTGCCGCCCGGCGCGCGGCCCCCTGCCGAGTGTCAGTCAGCGGTGTCAGCCGCGGCGTCGGTCAGGGGCGCCAGTCGCGGTGTCAGTCAGCGTGCCAGTTGCCGGCGGCGCCCGCGGCGGCGGTCCGCTGCCACTCGCCGTCGTAGCCCGCCGGTGTGAATCCCAGCGCGAGGTTGATGCCGAGCATGTGGCGGTTCTCGGCGGCGTTGAAGGTCAGGACGCGCCGCACCGCGGGGTACCCCTCCCCCAGCTGGCGCAGGTTGAGGATCTTGACCAGCATGCCGAGCCGGTGCCCGCGGTGGCTCGCCGCGACCAGGGTGTCGTCCTGGCTGGCCAGCCAAGGCTTGTCGGCTGCGACCTGGAGGACGGTGTAGGCGGCCAGCTCACCGGTGGCCCGGTGCCGTGCCGCCGCCACGAGGGAGGACTGGCCCGCCCGCCGCCAGGTGTCCTCGACGTGGCGGACGCGCGCAACGTCCCAGGTTTCCGGCTCGTAGCTCAGCGCGCCGCTGGGGGCGTCGGTGCTCATGCGGGACATCAGTACCGCGAGCCCGGCGGCATATTCCTCCGGGCAGGCATCGGTCCAGTGCAGGAGTTCATAGTCCCCCGCCCGGGCCACGGCGTCGTGTTCCAGCGCGTCGAGGTCGGCGGCAGGCGGGAACTCGAGCGAGCTGAAGCGTTCAACCTGCTCCAGGCGGTAGCCTGCCCGCCCGGCGAAACGGACGCCCCGCGCGCCGGCAGGAAGCGCTCCGGTCCCGGTGGCCGGTTGGATGACGTCCGGACCGGCGACGTCGAAATCGGCCGGGTGCTCCGTGAAGGTCTGCAGTATTGTCCGGCCATCGGCGGCGGCCAGCGCTTCGGCGTGATCCAGCAGCGCCCGGCCGATCCCCCGGCCGGTGAAGGAATCCAGGACGTCGACGTGCAGCAGCGCACTGCTGAGGTTGTCCTGCACATCGAAGCGGACCCAGGAGCGGCCCGCCATCCGCCCGTCGACCCGGACGAAGAACTGCCGCAGCCGGCTATAGGGAGTGTCCTGCCAGTACTGCAGGCGTGCTGCCACGGGCATCGAACGGTCAAGGTTCCCCCACGTCTGCAGGACGAGTTCGTCGCAGAGTTCCATGAATTCCACGAACTCCCCCGCCTCGGCGGCATCAGGGTCAGCGGCATCAGGGTCAGCGGCATCAAGGCCGGCCGGCAGGGAAAGCGGCTCAATGAGGTACGACGGCGTAGTCACCGGGACAGCCTAACCGGCAAGCCGGGCGCCTCCAAGATGCCCCGCAAACTACATTCGGGACGGCTGCTGGCAGGTCGGCTCTGATGGTGGTCGGCTCTGATGGTGGTCGGCCCTGGGACTGGTCGGCTCAGTGGATGTGGATGGCCGGGGCGGTCCAGCTGGCGAGGATTCGCATGGCGTCGGCCGTCGCGGATCCGGGCTGGACGGTGTAGACGAGCATGACCAGGCCCGGGTCGGTGGAGAGCTCGAATGATTCGTAGCCGAACTCCAGGTCACCGACGGCGGAGTGCGTGAGCATCTTCGCTCCGGACCGGTAGCGGAAGACGTCGTGGGAGGCCCAGAGCGAGCGGAACTCCTCGCTTTGGGTCGAGAGGGTGCCGATGATCTGGATCAGCTCTTTGTCGAAGGGGTCGCGGGCTGTTGCGGCGTGAAGGAGCGCGACGACGTTGTGTTTGGCCGTGCCGAAATCGCGGTGGAATCGCGGTGCCCGTGAGTCCAGGAACAGGTAGTGCGCGTAGTTGAAGCGGTCCCGTGACCCGTCCTCGGGCAGGGAGTACAGCGCTCGGCCGATTCTGTTGGACGCGAGGCGGTCGAGTCGTGCGTTCTGTATGAAGGCGGGGGCATCGATGGAGTCGAGGACGCTCTGGATGCCGGGCCTGACGGTGGTGCGGTTGGAGGGTTTCCGGCGCGGGGCACGGCCCTGGGTGAGCCGGGCAAGGTCCAGGAGGTGGTCGCGTTCGTCCTCGTCCAGTTGCAGCGCGCGGGCGATTGCTTCGATGACTTCGCGGGATGCGCCGGTGATCTTGCCGCGTTCAAGCCGTGCATAGTAGTCCACACTGACGCCGGCGAGATGGGCGACTTCTTCCCGCCGTAAGCCGGGGACGCGGCGGGCTCCGCTGTAGAGCGGGACACCGGCCTGCTCCGGGGTGAGCTTGGCTCGGCGGGAGGTGAGGAAGCTGCTGATCTCGGCGCGGGAATCCATACGTTCAAGGGTAGGCCCGGATCCTTGATGCGTGGCGGGACCTGTCAGGCCCTGCCAGCACCGGTGGTCATTCATCGCCGCGGCAGGCGGGTCGCGAGGATGGCCATGGCGAGGGCGAGGCCGGCGGCGATCAGCAGGCTGGTGGAGAAGCCTTGGAGGAAGGTCGTTGAGCGGGCGAGCAAGGATCCGAACACGGCGACGGCCAGGGCACCGCCGATCTGGCGGCTGGTGTTGAAGATCCCGCTCACGGTGCCGGCGCGCTGACTCTCAAAGCTGTTGAGCAGAACGGCGGTGATGGTCGGGATGACGAGCGGGCCGGCGAGGCCGACCAGGATCATCACGCCTGCGAGGATCCAGACCGGTGTCGCGGCGGGCAGGACCGCGATGACGGTGAGTCCTGCGGCCATGAGCGTCATTCCGCCGGCGATGAGTGTGCGTGCGCCGAGTCGTTCGGAGAGCCTGGCGATAAACGGTGTCAGGATCGCGCCGCCGAGCATCATCGGAACGAAGATCGCGCCCGTCTCGACGGGCGAGAGGCCGCGCTCCTGTTGTGCGTAAAGGCTCATCACGAAGGGCAGGCCAAAGTATCCGACCATGTACGAGAATCCGATGCCGATCGAGGCGGCCATCGTGCGGTCGCGCAGCAGCGGGAGGGGAACCATGGGGTGCGCTCCGCGGCGCTCCGCCATGACGAAGCCTGCGCCGGCGACGACGGCAACAGCAAAGGAGATGAGCGTTAGCGGGGCTGTAATCCCGGCCGCGCCGGCCTCGATGGCACCGAACGTGAGGGCACCCATGGCGGTGACGGCGGTAAGCTGCCCGGCCCAGTCGACGGGAATGCTTCGTTGCGCCGAGCGCGGAACCCGCCTGAGCAGGATCAGTGCCGCGGCGCCGACCGGGAGGTTGATCAGGAAGATCAGCCGCCAGTCGACAAGGGAGAGGACCCCGCCGAGCACGGGGCCGGAGATCGACGCCAGGGCGCCGCCCATCGCCCACATGCCGACGGCGCGTGCCCGCTTCGCCGGGTCAGGGAAGGCCTCGCCGATCAACGCCATCGAGGCGGGCAGCATCATCGCGGCCGCCGTTCCCTGCAGGATCCGGGCCAGGATGAGCACGGTGACGGTCGGCGCGAGCCCGCAGCCCAGCGAAGTGACGACGAAGGCGGCCATGCCAATGGCGTAGGAGCGCCGCGCACCAATCCGGTCAGAGAGCGCTCCGGCCGACAGGAGACATGACGCAAACAGCAAGGTGTAACCGTCAACGATCCATTGCAACCCGGTGATCGTCGCGCCGAGGTCCAGACTGATTTCGCGGAGCGCGACGTTAACTACAACGGCGTCGAGCGTGATGACGAAGAAACCGGTGACGGCGGCGAACAGCGCTGCCCGCGAATGGCGGAGTTCCGGCACGGACAAGACAGTGGTCGTGGCATTCACAGAACGCTCCTTGGGAAGAGGACGGCGTGCGGAGAACCCGCCTCCTCGACGTTAGGGGTTTCGGAAGTGGCGAAACAGGACCTGTCAGACCATGTCTCACCGGGTCCTTCCGCGGGGTAAGCAGGTACGGCATCGTCGAGTAGGCGGAGCGGTCCTAGCTCCCACCCACGACCGCACGAAGGAAACCGATCAACGCATGACAACCATCAGCACTGCGACAGCGCCAACACGCCCCCGGCTGCCCTTCGTCGTGCCGCTGCTCGGGCTTGGCACGTTCCTCATGATCACCACCGAGTACATCGTCGCCGGGCTCCTCCAGGCGCTTGCCGGGGACCTGCACGTGGGCCAGGCCCGCGTCGGTCTCCTGATCACGGCGTTCGCGATCGGCATGATCGTCGGATCACCTGTCATGGCCCTCGCGACTCTGCGCCTGCCATGGCGCGCCACGCTCGTCCTCGCGCTGCTCGTCTTCGCGGCCGGGCATAGCGTCGCTGCGCTGAGCGGCGACTTCGAGACTGTTCTCATCGCGCGCATAATTACTGCCCTGGCATCCGGTGCGTTCTGGTCCGTCGCCTCGGTCGTGGCCACCCATGCCGCCGGACCGGCCAATAGCTCACGTGCCCTCGGGGTGATGATGAGCGGCGTTGGCCTCGCCACCGTCGCCGGCGTCCCGCTCGGCTCATTCGTCGGCCAGCTCCTTGGCTGGCGCGGAACCTTCTGGGCACTGGCGGCTCTCGCCGTCCTGGCATCGCCGGTGATCGCATGGTTCACACCACCAGAGGGCGGCCGCGGCACTGCGTCCATCCGCGCCGAGCTTCGCGCGGTCACGAACCCTCGCATGGCCGTCCTAGTGGTGGCCACCGTTCTCGCCACCGGCGGCTACATGACAGCTTTCAGCTACGTATCCCCGCTGGCCACAGACCGTGCGGGGATACCGCTCTGGGCCGTACCCCTGCTGTTCGTGGTGTTCGGCCTGGGCGCAACCCTGGGCACCAACCTTGCCGGACGATTCGCCGACGAGCGACCGATCACGACGTTCATCGCCGCCGCCGCGGGAACTGTCGTGCTGATGGCGCTGCTCGTGCCCCTGTCCACCAATCCGGTCGCCACCTTCATTCTCATGTTCCTCCTCGGCATCGCAGGCATGGGCATCCCGCCCGTCGGCACCGGACTCGCCGTCCGCTTCGCCCACACGGCACCCACGCTCGCAGCAGCAATTGCGGTGGCCGCTTTCAACGGAGGGACCGCGATCGGCACCTGGTTCGGTGCATCGGCGCTCGAAACGGCGCTGGGGGTCCTTGGCCCGCTGACCGTCGCGATCATCATGGCGGTCCTCGGGACAGTGACCCTCCTCGCGATGGCCCTCCGACGAGCACGCCACCAGCCAGAGGCCGGCTCCAGCCGGTAACAGTTCCTTCCATGTCGTGTTCCCCGGGGAAACCTGCCTTGCCTGTCACGTCGAGACCTTATTTTCCGAAGAACAGAAGGACAACTTTGATGTCAATCACCAAACCGGCACCTGCTGGTATCAGCCGGGCCATGGTTCTGCTCTTCGCGGTGGCCGGCGGTGCTGCCGTGGCCAACCTCTACTGGGCCCAGCCGCTGCTGGAGGACATTGGCTCGTCGTTCGGGATTTCGAGCGGGACCGCGGGTTTGCTAGTCACAACAGCGCAGGTCGGATACGCCGTCGGCGCGTTCTTCATCGTTCCGCTGGGCGATGTGCTGGACCGTCGCCGTCTTCTGCCCCTCATGATGCTTCTCTGCGCGGCCGCGCTTACCGTTGCGGCGATCGCCCCGACTTTCGAAGTATTGCTCGTAGCGCTGGTCCTCGTGGGGCTGACCACCGTGTCCGGGCCCTTGCTGACCCCGCTGGCGGGAGACCTCGCAGAACCGTCGAAACGCGGCCACGTGATCGGCACCGTCGCCTCGGGGCTGATGATTGGAGTCCTCGCCTCCCGCACGATCAGCGGTTTCCTCGCCGAGGCATTCGGATGGCGGATGACTTACGGCGTTGCGGCGGTACTGGCCCTCGCAACGGCCGGACTCCTGCACCGGACCATCCCGACGCTGCCTCCGAGGGCGACACTGGGTTATGCAGCCCTGCTCGGCTCGATCTTCGTCGTGATCAAACGGCACTCCCCGGTCCGCATGGCATTGTTGGTTGCGGGAACTGGATTTGGCGTCCTCACGCTCTTCTGGACCGCGTTGACGTTCCTGCTCGCATCCCCGCCGTACTCATACTCGGTCACCACGATCGGGCTCTTCGGCCTGGCCGGAATCGCGGGAGCCATCGCGGCCCAACGGGCCGGACGTTTACACGATCGCGGCTGGTCCACCCCTGCCATCAGCGCCGCTCTGGCGCTCACCCTGCTGTGCTTCCTCATCGCGGGCATCGGGGCCGGCTCGATCATCGTCCTGCTCGTGGCAATCGTTCTTCTCGACATTGCCGCGCGGGCCATAGCGACCCTGAGCCAGGTCCGCGTCCTCGCAGTGGACCACGACGCCCGCAGCCGCCTCAATACCGCGTATGTGGTGAGCAACTTCATCGGCGGGGCCGCCGGATCCGCACTCGCGGGCGCCCTCTGGCAGCTCGGAGGATGGAGCGCAGTCATGACCGGCGGGGCTGCCCTGACAGCGATCACCCTGACATTCTGGGCCATGGGCAGTCGCCAGAGCCGGGACCACGCGGAGCAACCCGTCCCCGCACCGGCGGCAGACGTCGGCTGACACCGCCGTTGGCGAGAAACGCCGTGTCCCGACGCCGGATACGGCGAAAGGCCGCCCCGCGGTTGCGGGACGGCCTTTCGCTTGAACGTGGCGACGCCGCGAAGCGGACGTCGTCAGTGGATCCGGTGAGGATTAGACCTCGGTCAGGACCTTGGTGACGTTGGGGTCAACCGAGATGCCCGGGCCGAACGTGGTGGCCACGGTGGCCTTCTGGATGTAGCGGCCCTTGGCAGCGGACGGCTTGAGGCGCAGGACCTCTTCCAGTGCTGCCGCGTAGTTCTCGGCCAGCTTCAGGGCGTCGAAGGACACCTTGCCGATGATGAAGTGCAGGTTCGAGTGCTTGTCGACGCGGAAGTCGATCTTGCCGCCCTTGATGTCGTTGACAGCCTTGGCGGTGTCAGCGGTCACGGTGCCGGTCTTCGGGTTCGGCATCAGGTTACGCGGACCCAGGACCTTACCGAGGCGGCCAACCTTGCCCATGAGGTCAGGGGTGGCGACGGCGGCGTCGAAGTCGGTCCAGCCGCCGGCGATCTTTTCGATCAGGTCATCGGAACCAACGAAGTCGGCGCCGGCAGCGATTGCTGCTTCAGCCTTCTCGCCCGTGGCGAAGACGAGGACGCGGGCGGTCTTACCGGTGCCGTGGGGCAGGATAACGGTGCCGCGGACCATCTGGTCGGCCTTGCGGGGGTCGACGCCGAGGCGGAAAGCGACCTCAACGGTGGCGTCGAACTTGGACGGGTTGGTGTCCTTGGCGAGCGTCACTGCCTCGAACGGCGCGTAGAACTTCTCCGCGTCGATCTTGGCCGCGGCTGCCTCATATGCTTTGCTGCGCTTTGCCATGCTGCTTATTTCTCCTTGTGCAGTTGTGGTCTGCGGACCGCGCTGGGCCCTGCCACAGGCGGAATTCCGGCTGGTGTACCGTGCCGGGAAATCCGCTCTTATTTGTTTAGGTGGTGCCGGCTGACCGGCGGTGCTGACCGGCGTCGTGATCGGTTTCCCGACCCCGGCGCTTCAGCGGTGGGGAATTAACCCTCGACGGTGATACCCATGGAGCGGGCGGTGCCGGCGATGATCTTCGCTGCGCCTTCGAGGCTCGTGGCGTTGAGGTCTTCCATCTTGGTGGTGGCGATCTCGTTGACCTGGGCCTGGGTCAGCTTGGCAACCTTGACGGTGTGCGGGGTAGCCGAACCCTTGGCGACGCCTGCAGCCTTCTTGATGAGCTCTGCAGCCGGCGGGGTCTTGGTGATGAACGTGAAGGAACGGTCTTCGTAGACCGTGATTTCCACGGGGATAACGTTGCCGCGCTGGGCTTCCGTCGCAGCGTTGTACGCCTTGCAGAATTCCATGATGTTGACACCGTGCTGGCCAAGCGCAGGACCGATCGGCGGGGCCGGGTTAGCGGCACCTGCCTGGATCTGCAGCTTGATGAGGCCGGTGACCTTCTTCTTGGGAGCCAATGTAGGTCCTTCTCTCAAATACGTCCTGGGACACAGGAGCGTGCCTCAGGTTGGTGGCCGCCATGGCAAGGCGGCCGGCCGCTCCGTGGCTGCTAAGCGGGCAGCCCGGGGCGAATTCTTAGGGAACAGCTAGATCTTGCTGACCTGGTTGAACGCCAGGGTGACCGGAGTCTCACGTTCGAAGATGGAGACCAGCACCACGAGGGTCTGGGAATCGATCTTGATTTCGGAGATCGTGGCGGGGAGGGTCTCGAACGGGCCCTCCTTGACGATGACGGACTCGCCAACCTCGAAGTCGACGTCCACCTGGGCGGCGGCGTGCTTGACGGGCTTGCCCTTCTCGGCCTGCTCTTCTTCGAAGACCGGGGCGAGCATGGAGAAGACCTCATCGAGGCGCAGCGGGACCGGGTTGTGGGCGTTGCCCACGAAGCCGGTGACGCCGGGGGTGTGGCGGACGGCGCCCCAGGAAGCGTCCGTCAGGTCCATGCGGACCAGGACGTAACCGGGGATGCGGACGCGGTTGATGACCTTGCGCTGAGCGTTCTTGATCTCGACGACTTCCTCCATCGGAACCTGGATTTCGAAGATGTAATCTTCCATGTCCAGGGTCTGGATGCGGGTCTCAAGGTTGGCCTTGACGCGGTTCTCGTAGCCTGCGTAGGAGTGGATGACGTACCAGTCACCCTCCTGGCGGCGCAGCTTGGCCTTGAATTCCTCGGCAGGGTCGACGTCGGCTTTGGCGGCCGCCGCTGCCAGCGCGTCAGTGTCTGTGTCTTCTTCAGCTTCGCCGGCTTCAGCATCAACGACGTCGGCTTCTGCAGCCTCGGCGTCTTCTTCTGCTACGGCCTCGTCAGTGACGTCGGATTCGGGCGCAGCAGACACAGCCTCGGACTCTTCCGTGGCTTCCACCGCGGCGTCCTGGCTCTTATCCAGCTCAGTCTCAGTTACCTCGAGCTCCTGCTCAGACACTTGGTCTCCTGCTTCCTCATTGCCTAACATGCCTATTTAAATGACTCAATTCCGCACACCCCGCAGATTCTCCGGTTTCCCGGGGCCTCCACGCAGTCTGCGGACCGGTCGCCTTAGCGGTCCGTGGGGCCGCTGCCGCCGAAGACCCAGCTGACCGCGGTCCCAAAGGCCAGATCCAGCAGGGTGACGATCACCATCATGATGGTCACGAACACCAGCACCACGATCGTGTAGTTGATCAGTTCTTTGCGGGTCGGTGCGACGACCTTCTTCAGCTCGCCAATGACCTGGCGGATGAAGATCGCGATGCGAGCGAAGAAGCCGGGCTTGGCGGCGTTCTTGGCGGGGCGGCCTTTGGAGCTGCTGGCAGCCGTTTCGGTCACCTGGTCCTCACTCATCCTCGCAATGATCGGATACCCGGCTCTGAACTGAACCATGGTTGCTGCGCTTGCTCCGGATGATCCGGAACAGCATGCGCAGGGCAGACAGGACTCGAACCTGCAACCTGCGGTTTTGGAGACCGCTGCGCTACCAATTGCGCCACTACCCTTCGGGGCGAAAATCCGTTCCGGCCGATGCGTTCCGCAGGCTTCCCTGAGGCGCAGGCCATCATCGTGTTTTCAACACCGGAGAACCAGTCTACGCAACAACTGCGCCTACGTCGAACCGGCCCTCTTTCGGAGCCCTGCGTGCCTGCGAAAACCAACTGACAGCGGTCAGTCACATTTCCGATCCGGCACCCCGGGGGATCCGGTGAACAGCATAGAGTAGATTTCGTCGAATCCCACATCCAGCCTTCCAGCTGCAAGCGAAGAACGGACCCGCCCATGTCTGCTGCCCGCATTTCCCAGCGCATTTCCGCCATAGCCGAATCCGCCACTCTGGCCGTCGATGCCAAGGCGAAGGCGCTGAAGGCAGCCGGCCGGCCGGTCATTGGCTTCGGCGCCGGGGAACCCGATTTCCCGACCCCCGGCTACATCGTGCAGGCCGCCATCGAGGCCGCCAGCCAGCCGAAGTACCACCGCTACTCCCCCGCCGGCGGCCTGCCGGAGCTCAAGCAGGCCATCGCGGAAAAGACCTTCCGGGATTCCGGCTACAAGGCCGAGGCGTCCCAGGTGCTGGTGACCAACGGCGGCAAGCAGGCCGTCTACAACACCTTCGCCACGCTCCTGGATCCGGGCGACGAGGTCATTGTTCCCACCCCGTTCTGGACCACCTACCCCGAGGCCATCCGGCTGGCCGGCGGCGTTCCGGTGGAGGTCTTCGCGGGCCCGGAACAGGGATACCTGGTCACCGTGGAGCAGCTGGAAGCCGCCCTGACGGACCGCACCAAGATCCTCCTCTTCGTCTCCCCTTCCAACCCGACCGGCGCCGTGTACTCGCCGGAGCAGGTCAAGGCGATCGGCCAGTGGGCCGCAGCCAAGGGCCTGTGGGTTGTCACCGACGAAATCTACGAACACCTGACCTACGACGGCGTGCCGTTCACCTCGATCGCCACCGCGGTTCCCGAACTGGGCGACAAGGTGGTCATCCTCAACGGTGTCGCCAAGACCTATGCCATGACCGGCTGGCGCGTGGGGTGGATGATCGGCCCGGCCGACGTCATCAAGGCCGCCACCAACCTGCAGTCGCACGCGACGTCGAACGTCTCCAACATCCCCCAGGTCGCAGCTCTTGCCGCCGTGTCCGGGCCGCTGACCGCCGTCGATGAGATGAAGGTGGCGTTTGACCGCCGCCGTAAGGCGATAGTCGCGGGCCTGAACGCCATTGACGGCGTTGACTGCCCGACGCCGAAGGGCGCCTTCTATGTGTACGCGGACGTCCGCGCGCTGCTGGGCAAGGAGTTCCCGTCCGCGAACGGTCCGGTGCGGCCCGCCACCTCGGCCGAGCTCGCCGCGCTGATCCTGGACGAAGTTGAGGTCGCTGTGGTGCCCGGCGAGGCGTTCGGCCCGTCCGGCTACCTGCGCCTGTCCTACGCGCTGGGAGACGAGGACCTGGCCACGGGCGTCGCCCGCCTGCAGGACTTCCTCGGCAAGGCGAAGTAGGGCGTTCCGCCCGCACAACGCACCCCGCAGGACTGGACATGTCCAGCTGCAGCCACGAACTGTGGGCAGAATGGCATTCTGCCCACAGTTCGCGTTTAAGAATGGGCATGTCCCAGCTGAAGGGGAGCCAGCGCGTCAGAGGAGCCAGCGCGTCAGAGGAGGCGGCGCTCGGCGGCCCAGCGGGTCAGTTCGTGGCGGCTGGAGAGCTGGAGCTTGCGCAGCACGGCCGAGACGTGGGTTTCGACCGTCTTGATCGAGATGAACAATTCCTTGGCCACTTCCTTGTAGCTGTAGCCCCGGGCAATCAGGCGCATCACCTCGAGCTCCCGCGCCGAGAGCTTGTCCAGCTGGTCGTCGGCGATGTCCGCGGGGGCGGTGCCGAACGCGTCCAGGACAAAGCCCGCCAGCCGGGGCGAGAAGACCGCATCACCGCCGGCGACGCGGCGGACGGCGCCGCTGATCTCCGCCCCGGAAATCGTCTTGGTGACATAGCCGCGCGCGCCTGCCCGGATTACGGAGACCACGTCCTCGGCCGCGTCGGACACGCTCAGCGCCAGGAAGCGCGTGGTACCCAGCAGCGGCGCCGAGCCGGCCAGCACCTCGCGTCCGCCGCCACCGCGGCCGCCGGGGAGGTGGACGTCCAGCAAAACGACGTCGGGACGCCGGGCTGCGATGACGGCGATTGCCTCTTCCACGGTGCCGGCTTCACCCTCGACGACGATGTCCGGGTCCAGGTCCGCCTTCAGCCCGGAACGGAAGATGGCGTGATCGTCCACGATGACCACCCGGATCCCGGGTGGGTTTCCAGGTGCAGGGTGTCCTGGTGCCCGACTTTCAGATACAGGGTGTCCTGGCGCAGGGTTTCCAGATGCCGGGTTTCCTGGTGCAGGATTTCCTGGTGGTGGGCTGGTCACGGT
Organism: Arthrobacter sp. NicSoilB8; assembly: GCF_019977355.1. Classification (NCBI taxonomy): domain Bacteria; kingdom Bacillati; phylum Actinomycetota; class Actinomycetes; order Micrococcales; family Micrococcaceae; genus Arthrobacter; species Arthrobacter sp. NicSoilB8. The sequence goes on from NZ_AP024655.1 coordinate 3,736,327, forward strand.
TTGACCTCTCCGTTGATGTTGGTGGCGGCAGCGCCGGCAGTTCCGGTAGTTGCCGCGGCGCTGACGGGCAGCCGGAGCCGCACTTCGGTGCCGTCCGGGCTGCTGATGATGGCGGCGGTGCCGCCATGGCGGTTCATCCGCCCGATGATCGATTCGCGCACGCCGAGCCGGTCCGCGGGAACCGAATCCGGGTCAAAGCCTGGCCCCCGGTCCTTGACGAAAACCTCCGCTGCGACGTCAGTGACTTCCAGGTAGACGGACACGGCGCCGCCTCCGTGCCGGGCCGCGTTGAGCATGGCCTCGCGCGACGCCTGGACGAGGGCCTCGTGGCGCTGGGTCATGACGCAGTCCCCCACGGTGACCACTTCGACCGGGTGCCCCAAGGCGTCTTCAACCTCCGCGGCCGCGGCTTTGATGCCTTCGGACAGCTGTCCGGATTCGTTGCCAGCGTCCCGGTACAGCCAGCCCCGCAGTTCGCGCTCCTGCGCGCGGGCCAGCCGGATGACGTCGTGCTCATTGCCGGCGCGGCGCTGGATCAGAGCGAGGGTCTGGAGCACGGAATCGTGGAGGTGGGCGGCGATCTCCGCCCGCTCGGTGGCGCGGACACGGCCCGCGCGCTCGGTTTCCAGGTCCCGCCAGAACTTCAGCCCCCAGGGCAGCAACACCAGAGCCACCCCGCCGAGCACCGCCACGGAAGCCAGGAGGGCCAGCCAGGTCTGTTCCCAGGACCCTGAGCCGGACACCATCACCAGCACGCCGGCCACCACGAGGGCGAGCCCGGCCGCGAGGCGCGCCCAGCCGCCGGCCTGGTCCGCCTTGGTCTTGTCCACGAGCCCCGCGCGGCGGGTCTCATCCAGCTGCATCCAGGCGATCGCGGCGCCGCCAAGGATCGCCGCGACCGGGATCAGGGTGCCCAGCGGCACGTCAACGCCGACGAGCCGGGCGATCAGGATCCCGGCCGCCAGCAGCAGCCCTGCGCCCAGCAGGATCTCCTTGCCGAACGGCATGCCCGGAACCCGCGACCGCCAGGACCCTTGCTCCGCTGCACTGGGAGTCCCGGGGGACCCGGGAGTCCCCGCGGCGCCGACGGCGCCCGCACTGCCTGGGGCGCCGGAGATACCGGGGATATCGGGGATATCGGGGAGGCCGGCACCGTGAAGACCGGAGATACCGGGGTCGCTGACGGCCGGGGCGATGGGCGACGCCGGGCGGCGGGCGTTTCGCCTGGCGCTCTCATCCGCCGTGGGAACCATGATCCAGAGCCAGGCGTAAAAGGCCACGCCGGCGCCGCCCGCGAGCGCAGCCACCACCATGCCGATCCTGACCATATGCACCGGCCAGCCCAGATGGTTGGCGAGGCCCGCGCACACGCCGGCGATCACGCGATCGCTGCTGCGGACCAGCGGCGGGCGGGCGGGCGGGGTCGTCATGCCTCAATCCAAGCACGGATCGGGGTTCCCCGGACGCGTTTGCGGGCCTAACCGGGGGCCACTCAGGGACCGTTCAGGGTGTTCCCCAGTAGAGCCCTGCCCCGGGAACGGGAAGGATCGAAGTATGAACCCGCACACTCCACACCCTGATGAAGGCCCGGCCTCCGCAGACCGGCCCCAGACGGATCGATCAGATCCGGACCTTCCCGACGCAGGCCAGACCGCCCCGGACCTTCCCGACGCAGGCCAGACCGCCCGGGACCTTCCCGACGCCGGCCTGCCCCCCGCGGACTCTTCCGACGCCGGCCGGGCCGCCGGCGCTGCTGCCGGTTCCGGACCCGACGTCGGGCCGTCGCCGGAGCCTCCGCGGCTGTACCAGGCCGGCGACCCTGAAGGGCCGTATGGGCCGCCGCTCTACGGCACGGATCCGTCCCAGGGCGGACCGTACCCGGGCGGACCGGGTATGGGCGGACCGGGTACGGGCGGACCGGGTATGGGCGGACCGTATCCGGCCGGACAGATGCCCGGGCGCCAGGGGCAGAACTTCTTCGACTGGATCCGCAGCCAGGGCATCTACCGCGGACGCGACCGCTGGATCGGCGGCGTGGCCAGCGGCATAGCCCACCGCCTCGGCGTCGACCCCCTGATCATTCGCGGCGTCCTGATCGTCCTGACCATTTTCGCCGGAGTTGGCGTGCTCGCCTACGGCCTGGCCTGGGCCCTGCTGCCCGAACCCGACGGCCGCATTCACGTCCAGGAGGCTGCCGCGGGCCGGTGGACCGCCGGCATGACTGGCGCCCTGATCACCACTGTCATCGGGTTCCCCAGCCTGGGCACCGGCGTCTGGGGCTGGGACCGCTTCGGCTTTGGCGCCTTCGTCTGGACCGTCTTCTGGGTGGGCGGTGCGATCTACCTCGTTTACTACCTGACCCAACGCAACAAGACCCGGAACGGAGCCACTCCCATGTCATCGCGTTACGACTCCAGCAGCCCGGCCGGCACGGCGACCTATGCAGGCACCGCCGGCGCTGATCAGCACTCCGCCGCAGGCTTCCCGCCGGCCGGCATCCCGGCCTACGGCCAGCCCGTCAACGACGCCGGCAGCTCCGGCGCTGGCCCGGTCTGGGGCCCGCCGCCGCCGTCGGGAACCACGCCGCCCGGCCCCGTTCCCCCCGGCGGCTACGGCCCGGGGCCGGGGGCCACTCCGCCGCCGGCCGCGCCGCGCAGCCCTGGCCCGGGCACTCCGGCTGTCGCCATTACTGTCGGCTCCGCCCTCCTGGTGGGCGGGGGGATCAAGGCCCTCGACGCCGCCAACCTAATCGACCTCGGCGATTCCGGCAACGCACTGGTCTGGGCGATCGCCGCGGCCATCCTGGGTCTTGGAATCCTGTTCGCCGGGTTGCGGGGCCGGACCTCGGGGATACTTGGCTTCTTCGCGGTCGTGGCCCTGCTGATCGGCGGCATCTTCAGCGTGGTCCCGCACGGCGACCGGTTCCGTTTCCAGAACGCCGACTGGACGCCGTCGAGCATTGAACAGGCCCGCGGCGGCTTCGAGATCACCGGCGGCAAAGGAACAGTGGACCTGACCAAGATGGCGCTGAATCCGCCGCTGGGCTCCGACGTCGTTGTTCCCATCGACGCGACCGCCAGCAACCTGACCGTCGTCATCCCGGGCACGGTCCCCGTGCAAGTCCAGGCGGACATGACCATGGCCAACCTCCACGAAGGCAACCAGGACCACGGCGGCATCATGAACCAGCAGAGCGACTACAACACCTCCAAGCCCGGGGCCCGGATGGTCCTGAAAATCTCCGGGACCGTCAGCAACGTGACCATCAAGGAAGGCAACTGACATGAGCAGCTATGACGACTCCAGTGCCGCCGGGCACGACCCGGAAGCGGCCGGCTCCCCCGCCCGGGTGGGAACCGTGGTGTGGGGGCTGATAGTGCTGGCCCTGGCCGCGCTGATCATCGTTTCCCAGCTCGGCATCGTGGCCCTTAACGGCACCTACGTCCTGATCGGCCTGATGATCGGGGCGGGCGCCGCCCTGATCGTCGGCGGGCTTCTCTCGGCACGCAGGCGTGACAATGAATCAACTTCAGGGAAGTCTTGAACCATGGATAAATTCTTCGACACCATCCGGGGCTTCGGCCTGAAACGTGGCCCGCAGCGCTGGCTGGGCGGCGTCTGCGGCGGAATCGCCGCCAAACTGAATGTTGACGTGGCCTATGTCCGGATCGCCTACCTGCTCCTGAGCCTGCTCCCGGGCCCGGCCTTTGTGCTCTACCTCGCGGCGTGGCTGCTCCTCCCGGACCAGCGCAATGCAATTGCACTGGAAACCTTCCTCGCGAAGCGTTCCTCCCGGCCCTAACCCCGGCCCGGGCCTACACCGGTCGCGGGCCGGACACGCCGGACCGCAGCCGGTGGGTCGGGCACGCTCCGCAGCGCAGCAAGGGTGCCCCCGCCTCGGCGGGGGCACCTCTTGTGTAACCGTTTGTGTCCTGCCCCACACACGCCATTAGACTCTAGGTGAGCTCAGCGTGGCGCTCTGCCTGTACCCCTTCAAACCAGGATTTGAGCCAAGACATGAAAATTGGAATCCTCACCAGCGGCGGAGACTGCCCCGGACTGAACGCTGTCATCCGTGGCGCCGTCCTCAAGGGCATCGCCGTCCACGGCCAGCAGTTCGTGGGATTCCGGGACGGCTGGCGCGGCGTTGTCGAGGGCGACATCGTCGAGATTCCCCGCACCACGGTCCGCGGCATCGCCAAGCAGGGCGGCACCATCCTCGGCACGTCCCGCACCAACCCGTTCGAGAACGGTGGCGGTCCCGAGGTCATCAAGGCCAACATGGACCGGCTGGGGATCGATGCCATCATCGCGATCGGCGGCGAGGGCACGCTGGCCGCGGCCAAGCGGCTCACTGACGCCGGCCTGAAGATCGTGGGTGTCCCCAAGACCGTGGACAATGACCTCGACGCCACGGACTACACCTTCGGTTTCGACACCGCCGTGGAAATCGCCACCGAGGCGATCGACCGGCTCCGCACCACCGGGGAGTCCCACCACCGCTGCATGATCGCCGAGGTCATGGGCCGGCACGTGGGCTGGATCGCCCTGCACGCCGGGATGGCCTCGGGCGCCCACGCCATCCTGATCCCGGAGCAGAAGGCCTCCATGGAACAGATCGCCGAGTGGGTTGTCTCCGCCCGCGACCGTGGCCGCGCCCCGCTGGTGGTCGTCGCCGAGGGATTCGTGCCCGAAGGCCAGGAATCCCCGCACTCGGAGCGCGGACTGGACACCTTTGGCCGGCCCCGTCTCGGCGGCATCGCCGAAATGCTGGCGCCCGAGCTCGAGGCACGCACCGGCATCGAGACCCGCGCCACGGTCCTTGGCCACATCCAGCGCGGCGGCGTTCCGACGGCCTTCGACCGTGTCCTGGCCACCCGGTTGGGCATGGCCGCCATTGATTCGGTGGTGGAGAAGCGCTGGGGCACCATGGTTTCGCTCCACGGCACGGACATCGTTCACGTCGGTTTCGACGCCGCGCTCGGCAACCTTAAGTCCGTGCCGCAGACCCGCTATGACGAGGCTGCTGTCCTCTTCGGCTAAGCGCCCGCCCGCGGTGGGTAGGGTTGATTCATGACTCTTGAGCCCGGTTCCGCTGAAATTGTCCAGCTCGCATGGGCGCGCCGCTTGGGGTTCGACGACGGCGCCTTCGCAGCTGCTGCCGGTGAGAGGCTCACCCGGGCCGATGAGTCGGCCCGGTCGGTGCAGTTTGTCCGCCTCTTCGGCAATTCCGCTTTGGTGGGCCCGCAATGGGCGCTGGACGCGGCCGCCGGCTTCTCAGACGGGGAACTTGCCCAGCACGTGACGCTGTTGACCATCACCCGCGGGCACGGCGGCCACGGGCTGGGCGCCGCCGCGCTCTTTTTCGCCGACGACCTCCCCCTGCAGCAGCCGTCCGAGGAGCTGACCGTCTCGCACGGGAACCCGGAGGCGGTCGAACTGGAAACGTTCTGCCCGCCCGATGACGTCAATGAGGTGGGCCTCGCGGACCTCGAACACCGCTTCACGATCATGCATCAGGAAGACGGGCGCCGGACCCCTGTCGCCTGCGGCGCGTACACCGAGTGGGAGGGGCTCCTCGCCCATCTGGGGGTGCTGGTTGCGCCCGAGTGGCGGCGCCGGGGGCTGGGCAAGCTGGCCGCATCAATAGCTGCGCACGAGGCCCTCGCCGCCGGGCTGACGCTGCAGTGGCGCTCCGAGGTCAGCAACAAGGGCTCCCTGGCGCTGGCCCGGAGCCTTGGATTCTCCGCGGGCGGCATCCAGACCAGCGTGCTGCTGGGCTGATCCGGATACCCGCCCGGGAGGGTTGGCGCCGGCGCGAAGGCTAGCGCCGCTCTGCGGCGGCCCTGTCCGCGTCCTTGCTCGCGTCCGGACCCGGCGCGTCCCAGCCCTGGACCGCCTTGGGCTTGGCGAAGAAGAGCGCCACGGCGGCGCCGAGCAGGATGACCGCCGCCGGGAGCAGAATGGACTGGCCCATCGCCGTCGAGAACCCTTCATGGAGCGCCTCGGGCAGGGCCCCGCCGAAGCCCATCGGGCTGGCGTCTCCGCCTGGTCCGGGACGGGCGGGAAGCTCCGCGGCCAGCCGGGCCTGGATGAGGACGGCGATGGCGGCGCTGCCGAGCACGGCGCCGATCTGGCGGGTGGTGTTGTAGACGCCCGAGCCGGCTCCGGCCTGCCGGGGCGGCAGGTTGCGCGTGACGGTGGAGCTCAGCGGCGCCCAAATGCCCGCGTTGGCGAAGCCCAGCACGGCGCTCGGGAGCAGGAAAAGCCAGATCGGGGTGTCCGGGTGCATGAGCAGGGAGTTCCAGAACAGGGCCACGGACATCAGGACCAGGCCCGTCACGGTAATGAATTTGGGGTTGACCCGATCGATGATCCGGCCGACGACGGGGGCGAGGCCGCCGGAGATTAGCGCCATCGGCACCATCATGAGCGCCGATTCGGTGGGGGTCAGGCCCCGGACGATCTGGTAGTAGAAGATCAGCGGCAGGCCGAACGCCGTGACGGTGAAGCCCACTGTGGTGATCGCAATGTTGGCGAGCGAGAAGTTCCGGTCTGAGAAGAGGGACAGGGGCAGCAGCGGCTCACCCTTGTTGAATTTCTGCCACAGGACAAAGACGACCAGCACCGCGATGCCGCTGATGATCAGGCCCCAGACGGTGATGGGGCCGGTGATGGTGCCCCAGTCGTAGGTCTCGCCCTCCTGGATGCCGAAGACCAGGAGGAAAAGTCCAAGGGCGCTGAGCAGCACGCCGGGGATATCGAACTTGTGCGGGTGGGTGCTCAGCGAGGGGACGAACCGCATCGCCAGGACGAAGCCAGCAATGCCGACCGGGACGTTGATGAAGAAGATCCACTCCCAGCCGAGGCCGTCCACCAGGACACCGCCGAGGATCGGTCCGACCAGGGTGGCGACGCCGGCCGTGGCGCCCCAGATGCCCATGGCCGCTCCGCGGCGGTCCGGCGCGAAGATCCGGGTAATGACGGCCATGGTCTGCGGCGTCATCATGGCCGCGCCGAGGCCCTGCACCACGCGCGCTGCGATAAGTGTCTGGACATCCCCGGAGAGGCCGCACCACAGCGACGCCAGGGTGAAGACGACGAGCCCGGAGAGGTAGAGCCTTTTCGGACCGAAGCGGTCGCCAAGCCGGCCAGTGATGAGCAGCGGCACCGCGTAGGCGAGCAGGTAGGCGCTGGTGACCCAGATGACCGCGTTGATGTCGGTGTTCAGGCCCTTCATGATGCTCGGGTTGGCCACCGAGACGATGGTGGTGTCGATCAGGATCATGAAGAAGCCGATCACCAGGGACCAGAGTGCCGGCCATGGCCGGGCAACGTTTTCCATGGGATTCCTTTGGGTCTGGTGCGGATGCTTGATGGGCAATGGTGCGGTTCGCCCGGGGCGGGTCCCGGGATGCTGCGAGGGCCTCACCACGGCAGTTCGCCGGTGCTGAGCTGGTCCTGAAGGCCGCGGATCCACCCGATTTCGGTCCGCAGGATGCTCTGCTGGTACTGGACGTCGATCCAGTACTTGCGCTCCACGCCCTTCTTCTTCAGCAGGTCCTCGCCCGTGTCCAGGAAACCGAGCTGTTCCTGCAGCGCCTTGAGCCGCCGGTCGAGGAGTTCGACCACGACGCCGGCGGGCAGGTTGTAAGCCTCGGAGATGGCCAGGGGGAAGGACGGGTATTCGTTGACCGGGGTGGCGAGCATGTCCTGTATCCGGGTGGTGAGCGCTTCCCGGCCTGCCGCCGAGATCGTGTACGTGGTGCGCTCCGGGCGGTTGCCTTCCCGGTCCGTTCCCGTCGCGGCCACGAGGCCCTGCTCCTCCAGCCGCCCGACGGCGTGATACAGCGTTCCCGGCCGGACCTTGACCAGCCGGTCCTCGTGCCGGGCAATCAGGAGCTGGTACATCTCGTAGGGGTGCATCGGTTCCTCCACAAGCAGGGAGAGCGCGGCGACACCCAGAGGGGTCAATGCGGATGCCCGGGCCATGGTGCGGTGTCCTCTTCCGTGGGAGCCTGTGATTATTCCGTCACGATTATTCCACGTGGAATATTTGGGTGCAATCTCCGCTGGCGCCGGGGCGTGGGCGCCGCCCGGGCGTCCGCGGTATTAGGGTCTGGTCAGCCGAGGAGGTCCAGGATGTCCGTCCGGGCAAACATCTGTGCGGCGGCCCGGGCGGAGGGGGTGCCGGCGTCGGGGTCGGCCCCGGCGTCCAGCAGCTCGCGGGCGACGTCCGTGTAGCCCTTGAAGACGGCGCCGGCCAGCGGCGTCTGGCCGCGGTCATTGGCCGCGTTGGCGTCGCCTCCGTGGTCCAGGATCAGCCGTACCGTGCCGGCGTGGCCGTGGTAGGCCGCCAGCATGACGAGCGAGTCGCCGGAGGAAGTGGTCAGCGTGGCCGGAGCCCCGGCAGCGAGATAGCTGCCCAGCACCGCCGAGTTGCCCTCGCGGGCCGCATCGAAGAGCGCGTGCGCCAGGGCCAGCGTCTCCTCGTCGGGCGCGGGGCCTGCCTCGCTGACTGACCCGCTGACCGCTGAATCGTTGACCGCCGGCCGGCTCGCTCCCGGCTTGCTCACGGGGGATTCGCCGCTCATCGGGCACCCCGCAGGAATCCGGTCTGGCGGCCCACTACCTGACCGGCGTCGGGGGCCACGATGAGTTCCTGGGCCGCAGCATAGGCCTCCCCGCCGTCCACAACCGTCAGTGTTTCATCCGGGGCCACGGAGCGCTTGATGACCGCCAGGGCCACCGGGCCCATCTCGTAGTGCTGGGCAACGGAGGTCACGGTGCCCACCTTGCGGTCGCCGGCGCGCACTTCGCTGCCGGTCGCGGGCAGGGTGTGCTGGGAGCCGTCGAGCTGGAGGAACACGAGCCGCCGTGGCGGGTGGCCCAGATTGTGGACGCGGGCGATCGTCTCCTGGCCCTTGTAGCAGCCCTTGGCCAGATGCACGGCGGTGCGGAGGAGGTCGAGCTCGTGCGGGATGGTCTTGTCGTCCGTTTCGGCGCCCCACCGCGGGCGCCATGCGGCAATCCGCAGCGCCTCGGCGGCCATGCTGCCGGCGAGGGCGCGGTCCCCCACCGTGGCGGCGAGTTCAGCCGCGGGGACGAGGTACTCGAACCACGGCCGTTCCAGGCCGGGGTGGGCGTCCTCGCCCACCACAGCGTAGGAATAGCCGCCCGCACCCACGTGCGGCCACGGGTCCTCCCATACGAGGAACTGCGACCACTCCGGGATGCGCTTGGTGGTACCCAGCACGGCCCAGTCCGCCGCGACGTCGGCGACTTCGACCCGGAGCATGAACTTCATCCTGGTCAGCCATTCGGCGAGCGGGGCGGCCTCGGCTCCTTCAACGATCAGCCAGGTGGTTTCGCCGTCGTCCACCACCCGGGCGTCGAATTCGATCCGGCCCTGGACGCTGAGCAGCAGCAGTTCGGTGGACTGGCCCGCGGCCAGGGTGGTGAGCTGCTGGGAGGACAAGGTGTTGAGCCAGGAGAGGCGGTCCGGCCCGCTGACAGTGACAACGCCGCGGTTGGAGAGATCGACGACGGCGGTGCCTGCGGCCAGCGCCCGCTGCTCCCGTAGCGGCTCACCGTAGTGGGCGGCGACGCCGGCGTCGGCACCGCCGGCCTCAACAGCGGCCGGGCGCGACAACAGGGGGCTCTTGATAGTCATATTGAAAGGAACGTCCTTAACTGTGCTCGTATTCCGGCCCCGGCAGGTCGGATCGCCCTAGCGGTATTCCGGATTTTCAAAGTCGAAACGGGTGCCGGCTTTCCAGGCGTCGGGGAGGTTGCCATAGGCGGGGATGCCGCCGGCGTCCTTGAGCATGCGGGCCAGGTGCAGCATGTTCCAGGTCATGAAGGTCGTGTTGCGGTTGGTGAAATCGCTCTCCGGGCCCCCGGATCCCTCGTCCAGATAGCTCGGTCCCGGCCCGACGGGGCCGATCCAGCCGGCGTCGGCCTGCGGCGGGATGGTGAAGCCGATGTGCTGGAGGCTGTACAGGACGTTCATGGCGCAGTGCTTGATGCCGTCCTCGTTGCCGGTGATGAGGCAGCCGCCCACCTTCGGATAGTAGGCCCACTGGCCCTTCGCGTTCAGCTGCCCGGAGTGGGCGTAGAGGCGCTCGATCAGCTTCTTGGTCTGCGAGGAGTTGTCCCCCAGCCAGATGGGTCCGGCGACGACGACGATGTCCGCTTCCTGGACGGCCGGATAGATCTCCGGCCATTCGTCGGTGGCCCAGCCGTGTTCGCGCATGTCGGGGTAGACGCCGCTGGCGATGTCATGGTCCACGGTGCGGATCACGCGGGTGGTGACGCCCTGCTTTTCCATGATTCTGCGGCTGACCTCGATCAGGCCCTGGGTGTTGGACACATCCGGGGATTTCTTGAGGGTGCCGTTAAAGTACACGGCTTTGAGGTCTGCGTAGCTGGTGTTGCCGGCGGCTGTGCCAGTGTCGCTGCTGCTGACTGCGTCGTTCACGGTTTTTCTCCCTGGTCGGTACTGACAACGGAAAAATCGGTGAGACCGTGCGCTTAGCTTACTTTGGCGAGGATGGCCGATGCATGGGCTTCCAGCCCGCCGCCGGATGCCGAATCCTTGCCGGTGGCCACGTCCCAGCGCCACAGCAGGTTCCCGTCCACGAGCCCGAAGATCCGGGTGGCCGCCGTGTACTCCTTGGAGTGGCTGCCGCGCATCACCATGTCGGTGCTGAGCTGGATCTGGGGCCCCTTGATCTGGCCGTAGTAGAGCTCCGAGATGCCGCCGGGGTGCGCGATGGAGACCGAGATGTCGAAGCCGCCGTCGCTGTTGCGCAGGGCCTCGACCTCATCGGCGCTCTTGAGCACGGGAACGATGTCCGCCGGGATCAGCCCGGGGCCGCCGTCTTCCTCGCGCTGCTTGCGTTCCAGCGCCCAGAAGCCGGTCTCGACCGTCAGGGGGCGCAGCTTGGTGCCCTCGTCGTCGGTCAGCCAGCTCTCGGCGCGGTACTGCAGGTACGGCAGGCCGTTGTGCGTGAACGAGACATGCTGCAAAAAGTGCTCGGAGTCCTCGTCCCCGGCTCCCAGCCGGCCGCGGCCCTCCCACTCACCAATGAGCCAGGACAGCGGAACGAGTTCGGGGGTCAGATCAGTAGGAATTTCAATCGGCACAGCAGCTACCTCTGGAAACTACGGGGTCTGGAAAGTAGGGGGTTACTTCTGGCCTTTGAAGAGGCGGTAGACGACAAAGCCGGCAAACCACGCCATGGACAGGCTGGCCACGCCGAGCAGGACAAGGAAGAAGATCTCATATGCAAGTACGGACATGATGCCATCCTAACGCCTAGTAGATGAGTAGTTTGTCTATGAAGTACGCGAGGGAACCGACCGCCGACACGGGGCCCAGCCCCATGGCCACGGCCGCCAATATGCTCAGGCCCTCACCGCTGAGGATGACGAGGCGGCGGAAGCTCATCAGCACCGCCCCCACCACAACGCCGGCCAGGGCGGCAGGAATCACGGCGATGTCGGAGAAGACCAGGCCGGCCAGCGGCCCGGCGAGTCCGGCAGCAACGATCCCCAACGGCGCCACAATCCTGTCGGGCCAGCGGATCAGGCCGGCCATCAGGGCGATCGCAGCACTGACGGCCGCCACGAGGAGCATCTCGCGGACCCCGTTGAAGCGCGAACTCGCAATCCAGCCGGCGCCCAGGCAAGAGAGCAGGACACCCGCGCACGAGCCCAGTGTGGATTCGAGCCGCTGTGCCTGGCCGGTACCCCGGATGAGCTGCATGACAAAAATGGCCATGACCCCGACCGCCATGAACGACGGCGTCCAGTTGAGGAAGCCTGGAGCCGGAAGATAGGTCGCGGCCACCGCCGACCCCACGCCGGGCAGGCCAATCAGGACTGCCAGGGTCTTCTTCGCGGGGATGCCGAGAAAATAGGGCCAGCCGATGCCGACGCCGGCGGCGCTGAGTACCGCGACGGCGAGGAGGACCCCGGGCGAGGAATAGGCGCCGGCAACAATGGCCGCGAGACCGGCCAGGCCGATGATCCCGACGCTCCATAGCTTCACCGGCCTGCCCGACCTCGGCAGACCCGCCATGGTCGTACCTTCGCTCACTGCGGACCCCAATTCGACTCGGCTCATTTTCGACGGGCCGCGGGCCCTGACGGTTCAATCCTGCCCTATGTGAACCGTATGTGTCGCAAAAGGACTGGCCGAAGGTGACGGGACCATAGCCGGAAAGGGGCCATTAGGTATACTCGAGATCAGCAACACAGACGCCCAATGATGCGCGGACACCCCTTGGAGGAACAATGTCGCACATCCTGCTATTGACGAACAGCACCGGAACATCCGTGGACGTCCTGCCTGCTCTCGAATTGTTGAACCACCGGGTCCATATTCTTCCGGCCGAGCCCACCGCGCTGCTCGAGACCGACCCCTGCGACATCGTCCTGCTCGACGCCCGCAAGGACCTGGTCGGCGCACGTTCCCTCACCCAGCTGCTCAAGGCCACCGGCCTCAGCGCCCCCCTGATGCTCATCCTCACCGAAGGCGGCATGGCTGCCGTCTCCTCGGCGTGGGCCGTGGACGACATCCTCCTGGAATCCGCCGGCCCGGCCGAGGTCGAGGCCCGGATCCGCCTCGGGGTCGCGCGCGCCGTTCCGGAGCAGGATGATGCCCCGACCGAAATCCGGGCCGCCGGCGTCGTGATTGACGAGGCCAGCTACACCGCACGGGTCAACGGGGCGGCGCTCAACCTGACCTTCAAGGAATTTGAACTTCTGAAGTACCTGGCCCAGCACCCCGGCCGGGTGTTCACCCGCCAGCAGCTGCTGACCGAGGTCTGGGGCTACGACTACTACGGCGGCACCCGCACCGTGGACGTCCACGTCCGGCGGCTCCGGGCCAAGCTGGGCGCCGACCACGAGAACCTGATCAGCACGGTCCGCAACGTCGGCTACCGCCTGACCCTGGTCCGCCAGCCCGAGGACGAGCTGACCGAGGCCTGAGCGCAAGTACCCCGAGGGCATGGCGCCGGTTGCCTGACGGCGGAAATGAAGGCGGAGCGAACACGAAAGCGAACGCAGAAGGCCCCGGACTCTGATTCCAGAGTCCGGGGCCTTCAGCTTGCAGTGATCACTCATTCAGCGATCACGTACGCAGCGATCGGTCATTTAGTGGAGGACATACGGGTCGAACGTATCGAGGCCACCCCAGTGGTGGATCCCCCTCGCATCTGGCTCAACGCCGGACGAGATAACGACTATACGTCCCGTCCGGAGTTCAGCCAAATCGGCCGCCGGTAGCCCGGCACCGGATAGCCTTGCACCATGAGCCCTGCGCACCCGGAAAACTGGCCCGTACTTGCCGTCAAAGGAACCGTGGACGGAGCGCTGCTGCACGACGTCACGGCCCTGGTCGCCGCGTCGCAGGAGTCCGACGGCAATCCGCCCCTGTCCGAACAGACCCTGGTCACGCTGCGCGCTGCCGACGCCGGCGACCACTCGGTGCTGGCCCTTGCCTTGTACGCCCCGGACGAAGAATCAGATCCGGCAACGGGGCAGGACCTGGCCGGCGTCGCCGTCGTGATCGAGGAGCCCGACGGCACGGGGGTCCTCGAGGTCGCCGTCCACCCCAGCTACCGCAACCAGGGCGTCGGCGACCGCCTGGTGAGCGAACTGAAGAACGTGCGCGGCTTCGCGGGCCTGAACGCCTGGTCCCACGGAAACCACGAGGCCGCGGCGGACCTCGCGGCCCGCTACGGCTTCGGCGCCGTCCGGGAACTATGGAAAATGCGGCTCATGACGGCAGCGGCGGAACTGCCGGAGATCACACTCCCGGCGGACGTGCGGCTCCGCGCCTTCGTGCCCGGCCGGGACGAGGACGCCTGGCTGGCCGCGAACAAGGCCGCCTTCGCCCACCACCCGGAGCAGGGCAACATGTCCCGCGCCGATCTCGAGGCCCGGATGGCCGAACCGTGGTTTGATCCGGCGGGCTTCCTCCTGGCCGTGGATCCGGCGGACCGGATCCTGGGATTCCACTGGACCAAGGTGCACCCGCGGCACGGCGACCACCCCGCGATCGGCGAGGTCTATGTGGTGGGCGTGACCCCGGAGGCCCAGGGCTCCGGACTGGGCAAGGCCCTGACCATCGCCGGCATCCAGCACTTGCGGGACCTCGGACTTCGCGCCGTCATGCTCTACGTCGACGCTGACAACACCCCGGCCGTCTCGCTCTACCGCCGGCTGGGTTTCACCCGCTGGGATGTCGACGTCATGTATGCGCCGCTCCCGCAGCCGTAATCACGGGTCCCAGGTTCCCGGCGGGCGGGCTTTAGTCAAGTCGGCGGACAACCGGCCCCTTCGAGGCCGAAATCTGGGTCATCGGGCCGTGATTGCTTGTAAGGTTGAAGCTACATCGCGCCAGCATTGAGGAGACACCATGCCACGGGATATTGCCCGGACATCCACGTCTGAACCCGCTACGCCGGAAAAGGGGGCGCGTCCGGTACGTGCCCGCTTTGGCTCCTCCGAAGTGCCGGCCTCACGTGCCACCCAGGACCGGATCGACATTCCGGAGTTCGCGCCGAATCTGGAACCTGAAGGCGAAATCAGCCCGGACCGGTTCCTGGACCGGGAGCTGAGCTGGCTTGCCTTCAACGCCCGGGTCCTGGAACTGGCCGAAGACCCCAACCTGTACCTGCTGGAGCGGGTCAGCTTCCTGTCCATCTTCGCCTCCAACCTGGACGAGTTCTTCATGGTCCGGGTGGCCGGGCTGAAGCGGCGGATCGCCACGGGTCTCGCGGTCCCCTCCCCCGCCGGGCTGAGCCCTATGCAGGTGCTGGAGCAGATCGGCGAGGAGGCCCACCGGCTGCAGCAGCGCCATGCCCGCGTCTACGCCGAACAGATCCGCCCGGCCCTGGCCTACGAGCACATCCACCTCATGCACTGGGAGGAGCTCGACTCCCAGGCCAAGGACCAGCTCAGCGCCATGTTCGCGGAGAAGGTCTTCCCGATCCTGACTCCGCTCGCGGTGGATCCGGCCCACCCGTTCCCCTACATTTCCGGGCTGTCCCTGAACCTGGCCGTGGTGGTCCGCAACCCGGTCAGCGACAAGGAGCTCTTCGCCCGCGTCAAGGTTCCTGACCAGCTCCCCCGCCTGATCTCCATCGACGGCGCCCGCGCCGGCTCCGTCCCCGGGCGCGTGGCGCGGTTCATCGCCCTCGAAGAAGTCATCGCCGTGCACCTGGACCAGCTGTTCGCCGGCATGGAGGTCCTGGAGCACCACACCTTCCGCGTGACCCGCAACGAGGACGTCGAGGTCGAAGAGGACGACGCCGAGAACCTGCTGCAGGCGCTGGAGAAGGAACTCCTGCGCCGCCGGTTCGGCCCTCCCGTCCGGCTCGAAGTCACCAATGACATCAACCCGAACATCCGGGCGCTGCTGATCCGCGAGCTCGGCGTCGAGGAATCCGAGGTCTACTCCGTGCCGGCACCGCTGGACCTGCGCGGGCTCTCGGTGATCGCCGGGATCGACCGGGCGGACCTGCACTACCCCAAGCACGTCCCGCACACCTCCCGGTACCTCAACGAATCGGAGACCTCCAAGGCGGCCAACGTCTTCGCCGCCATGCGGCGCCGGGACATCCTCCTGCACCACCCCTATGACTCCTTCTCCACCTCGGTCCAGGCATTCCTGGAACAGGCGGCCGCGGACCCGAAGGTCCAGGCCATCAAGCAGACCCTGTACCGCACGTCCGGGGACTCCCCGATTGTCGATGCGCTGATCGACGCCGCGGAGGCCGGCAAGCAGGTCCTGGCCCTCGTGGAGATCAAGGCCCGCTTCGACGAGCAGGCCAACATCTCGTGGGCCCGGAAACTGGAACAGGCCGGCGTCCACGTGGTGTACGGCATCGTAGGCCTCAAGACCCACTGCAAGCTCTCCCTCGTGGTCCGCCAGGAAGTGGACGGCCTGCGCCGCTACTGCCACATCGGCACCGGCAACTACCACCCGCGCACGGCCCGCTACTACGAGGACTTGGGCCTGCTCACGGCCAACGAGCAGGTGGGCGAAGACCTCTCGAAGCTGTTCAACCAGCTGTCCGGCTACGCGCCGAAATCCACCTTCAAGAGGCTGCTCGTGGCGCCGCGCTCGGTCCGGTCCGGGCTGATCGACAGGATCGAAACCGAGATCAAGAACGCCAGGGCCGGCATCTCCGCCCGGGTGCAGATCAAGGTCAATTCGATGGTGGACGAGGCCATCATCGATTCCCTGTACCGTGCCTCCCAGGCCGGGGTGCCCGTGGACGTCATTGTCCGCGGCATCTGCTCCCTGCGTCCCGGCGTTCCCGGACTGAGCGAGAACATCACGGTCCGTTCCGTGCTGGGCCGCTTCCTGGAGCACTCGCGCGTCTTCGCCTTCGCCAATGGCGGGGACCCGGTGGTCTTCATCGGCTCGGCCGACATGATGCACCGCAACCTGGACCGCCGGGTGGAGGCCCTTGTGCAGCTCACGAGCGGCGATGACACGAGCTATGTCCTGGACCTGCTCAAGCGCTACATGGACCCGGAAACCGCCAGCTGGCACCTGGACCGGCAGGGCGAATGGACCCGGCACCACCTCGCGGAGGACGGCCGGAACCTCGACGACGTTCAGTCCTGGCTGCTTGCTTCCCGCTCGCGTCAGCGCTCGACCAGCCTGCGGTAGGGACAGTGAGTGTGAGCAGCGATGCCCTGGTTGCGGACCAGGCGGACCATCCCGGTGAAGAGGTTGCCGTCACGGCAGCCGGTGCCATTCCCTGGCGCCTCAATTCGGCAAACAAGGACCAGCTCGAGGTCTTGCTGATTCACCGCCCGCGGTACGACGACTGGTCCTGGCCGAAGGGCAAAATCGACCCCGGCGAGACCATCCCGGAGTGCGCCGTGCGCGAGGTGGAGGAGGAGATCGGGCTCATCGCTCCGCTCGGGATCCCTCTGCCGTCCATCCACTATCATGTGCCCGTCGGGCTGAAAGTGGTCCACTACTGGGCGGTCGACGTCGACGGCGCCGCACTGCTGCCGGACGGCAAGGAAGTCGACAGCGTCATGTGGTGCCCGCCCGAGAAGGCTGCCCGCCTCCTGAGCAACCCGGGCGACATTGAACCGCTGCAGCACTTGGTGAACGCCCACGACCGCGGGGAACTGGAGACCTGGCCGCTGGTGATCGTGCGCCATGCGAAGGCCAAGCCCCGCTCCTCGTGGACCAAGGCCGAGGGCGACCGGCCGCTGGCCGCCACCGGCATGCGGCAGGCCCAGTCGGTCGGGCGGCTCCTGCACGCGTGGAAGCCCGCACGGATCGTCTCAAGCCCGTGGCTGCGGTGCGTGGCCACCATCGCGCCGTACGCCAAGGCGGCCGATGCCAAAGTGAAGCTCAACGAGGCCCTCACCGAGCACCGGCACGGCCGCAGCCCGCACAAGACGGCCGCCGTCGTCGAGGCACTCTTCGACAAGCAGCGGGCCGTGGCCCTCTGCACGCACCGCCCGGCACTGCCGACCGTACTGAAGCAACTGGCCAAGCACATGAACTCCCGCCTCCGGGACCTGCTGCCGTCCTCGGACCCTTTCCTGGCGCCGGGCGAGATCATCGTGTGCCACGTGGCACATGGCAGCAAGAACAAGGTGGTGGCCGTGGAGCGGTTCAGGCCGTTCGACGACTGAAATCCTTGACCCCGGAAGGCCGCAGCCTTAGGCTGCGTGGCGGCACATGCCCTCGGCCAGATCAGTTACCCGGGACCGCGGCGAATGCGGCGGCAGGCCGTGCTCTCGGTCCGGCATGTCAGCGACTTCCTGCCCCGCAGGCTGGCACTGACCACGGCGGCCATCTTCGTCTCGGCCGTAGCGGCCATCGGCCACGCCACGCTGCCCGGATTCGCGGCCGGTGGCGGCCCCCTCGGCTCGCGGCCGCCGAGCTGGGCCGCCGGAACCGCCCGGAAGCCGGGCTGGCCCCGGCCGCCGGTGAGCCCCGCCATGCTGACCACGGCTAGCCTGGCGCTGCTCGTCTTCGTTGCCGTCCTCAGTGTCACGGCGGTGGGGCAGGCGCGCCTGGCAGAGGCCCCGGGCTGGGTCCCTGCCGGGCTGCTCACGGCCGGAGCCTGCGCGGCCGCTCTGCCGGCGATCCTCACGGCCAGGTTCCGCCAGGGTGTCCGCGATGCCCCGCGCGGCCTGGACGCTGCCCTGCGCGCCATCACCATCCACCGGGTCGCGCGCACCTTGGCGGCCACGCTCACAGCCCAGGCCGCTGTGCTGCTGCTCACCCAGAGCAACGCCTGGGCGGCTGTGCTGGGCCGGGATGCTTTCTGGGAGACCGATCCGGCCGCGACATCCTGGGGGCCCGCCCTCGCGGCCGGCACGGTCCTCGGCGTCGCGGCGACGGTCATCGCCGTCATCCCGGTGGGCGCCGCGGCCCCGAGGTCCCCCGCTCCCCTGCCGGGCCAGGAAGCCGCCGCGTGACGGCGGGAATCTCCATCAACCTGCGTTCGCCGGTTCCCCCCTTCGAGCAGATCAGGGCGCAGATCGCCTCGCTGATCGCCATCGGGGCACTGGCACCGGGATCCCGGCTCCCGGCCGTGCGGACCCCGCGGGGGATCTCGGCCTCGCCGCCGGCACCGTCGCGCGGGCCTACAGGGAACTCGAACAGGCCGGGCTGGTCGAGACGCGGCGGCGCAACGGGACCGTGGTTGCCGGGACGCCGTCCCACGGGGTGCAGACCCGGGCCGGCACCCCGGCGTCGGCGTTCGTCGCCGCGGAGGTGACCACCGCAGTCGAGCATTACATTGCCGAGGGCCGGCGCGCCGGTTTCGACGACGCCACGCTGCTGGCAATCCTGCGGACAAAGCTCAGCCAGCAAGACAAATAAGGAGCGGCAGCGACTTCTCAGTAGACTGGAGCAGTGAGCATTCCTACGCCCTATGAAGACCTGCTGCGTGACGTCCTCGAGCACGGCACGCACAAATCGGACCGCACCGGAACCGGCACCCTCAGCGTATTTGGTCGTCAGCTCCGGTTTGACCTGAGCAAGAGCTTCCCGCTCATTACCACCAAACGGGTGCACTTCAAGTCCGTGGCCGTGGAGCTGCTCTGGTTCCTGCGCGGCGACACCAACGTCAAATGGATGCAGGACCAGGGCGTGACGATCTGGGACGAGTGGGCCGACGCCGACGGCGAGCTCGGTCCCGTTTACGGGGTCCAGTGGCGCTCCTGGCCCACGCCCGACGGCGGCCACATCGACCAGATCGCCGAACTCATCGAGAGCCTGAAGTCCAACCCGGACTCGCGCCGGCACATCGTCTCGGCCTGGAACGTCGCCGAGCTCCAGGACATGGCCCTGCCCCCGTGCCATGCGTTCTTCCAGTTCTACGTGGCCGACGGCAAGCTCTCCTGCCAGCTGTACCAGCGCTCGGCGGACACGTTCCTGGGCGTGCCGTTCAACATCGCGTCCTACGCCCTGCTGACCTGCATGATCGCGCAGCAGACCGGGCTGGAGCCGGGCGAATTCGTCTGGACCGGCGGGGACGTCCATATCTACGACAACCACATGGACCAGGTCCTCAAGCAGCTCGCCCGCGAGCCCTACGACTACCCCCGGCTGAAAATTACCCGCAAGCCGGACTCCATTTTCGACTACACCCTCGAGGACTTCGAAGTGGTCGGATACCAGCACCACCCGACGATTAAGGCCCCGATAGCCGTATGAGCAAAGAAAACACCGCGGGCGTGCAGCCCGGCGATTTCACCGAGCAACTCCGAGCGTCCACCACCGGCCTGGGGCTGGTGTGGGCCCAGACCAGCACCGGAGTCATCGGCAAGGCCGGCACCATGCCGTGGCACCTGCCCGAGGACCTGAAGCACTTCAGCAGCCTCACGTCCGGCCACCCGGTCATCATGGGGCGCAAGACCTGGGAGTCGTTCCCGGACAAGTACCGCCCGCTGCCCGGCCGGACGAACATCGTCATCACACGGCAGAAAGACTGGCGTGACACCCCGGGCGCGGAAGGCGCCGTCGCGGTCTCGTCCCTGGACGACGCCCTGCTCGAATCCCAGTTCATGCCGGGGCACGAGACCGTCTGGATCATCGGCGGCGGCGAGCTCTTTGCGCAGGCACTGGACCTGGCCGACGTCGCGGTCGTGACCACGATCGACGCGACCGCGGAAGGTGATACGTTCGCCCCCGAGCTCGGTTACGACTGGACCGCCTCCGCCAGCCTCCCGGCCAACGGGTGGCTGACCTCCGCCAACGGCACGCGGTACCGGATGACGCTGTGGCGCCGGACGGAGGCCAAGTAGTGCTCAGGAAGCCCGAGACACTCTTTGTCCTGGGGTACATGCTCCTGCCCCTGCTGGCGCTGCTCTCGGCCATCGTGGGACTGACCATGATCCTGGGCGGCAACAAGATCCTCGGGGCGATCGTGCTTGTGGTGGTGACCCAGGTCTTCACGTTCGGGGCGGTCTTTGCCCTGCGCCGGCGCAAGGCGGCACTGCTGGAAGAGCCGCGAACCGACTAACGGGTGACGTAACCGACTGCGTCCTGGGGCCGGTGAAGTCTAAACTGGGCCCATGACTACAGCAGCTACCCCGTCCGTCGGCCTGGTCGGCTGGCGCGGCATGGTCGGTTCCGTCCTGATGCAGCGCATGCAGGACGAGGGCGACTTCGCCAACATCAACCCGGTATTCTTCTCCACCTCGAACGCCGGCGGCGCCGCCCCGGCCGTTGCCGGCGCTGCCGCGGGCGCGGCCGGCAAGCTCGAGGACGCGTTCGACCTCGAGACGCTGGCGAAGCTGCCCATTATTGTCACCGCCCAGGGCGGGGACTACACCAAGCAGGTCCATGGCGAGCTGCGCAGCCGCGGCTGGGACGGCCTCTGGATCGACGCCGCCTCCACCCTGCGCATGAACGATGACTCCATCATCGTGCTGGACCCGATCAACCGCGACGTCATTGACGCCGGCCTCTCGGGCGGGGTCAAGGACTACATCGGCGGCAACTGCACCGTGTCCTGCATGCTCATGGGCCTCGGCGGCTTGTTCAAGAACGACCTCGTCGAGTGGGGCACCTCCATGACGTACCAGGCCGCTTCCGGCGGCGGGGCACGCCACATGCGTGAACTGCTGAACCAGTTCGGGACCCTCAACGCCGAGGTCAGCAGCGAACTGAACGACCCGGCGTCGGCCATCCTGGAGATCGACCGGAAGGTCCTGGCGCACCAGCGCACGGACATCGACGCCACCCAGTTCGGCGTCCCGCTGGCCGGTTCCCTGATTCCCTGGATCGACGCGGACCTCGGCAATGGCCAGTCCAAGGAGGAATGGAAGGCCGGTGTGGAGACCAACAAGATCCTTGGCACCTCGGCCGGGAACCGCGTCATCATGGACGGCCTGTGCATCCGGATCGGCGCGATGCGCTCGCACTCCCAGGCCCTGACGCTGAAGCTGCGCGAAGACCTCTCGGTGGCCGAGATCGAGAAGCTCCTGGACGCGGACAACGAGTGGGCCCATGTGGTGCCGAACACCAAGGAAGCCTCGATGGCCGAACTCACCCCCGTGGCGGCATCGGGCACCTTGAACATTCCGGTGGGCCGCATCCGCAAGATGGAAATGGGCCCGCAGTACATCAGCGCGTTCACGGTCGGCGACCAGCTGCTGTGGGGCGCCGCCGAGCCCCTGCGGCGCATGCTCCGCATCGCCACCGGAAACCTCTAGGGGCCCCTTTCAGGAACCCCTTTCAGGAACCCTTTTCAGGAACCGAGGTATCTGCGGTACTTCGCGGCCTGCAGCTCAAAGGACTTTTGGGCGGCAGGCCGCAGCCCGTTAACGGCATCGAAGGGTTCGGCCACGACGCCGGCGTCCCGGCCGCCGGCCGGCCCGGTCCAGGTGCCGATCACCCCGCCGCCGGCCACAATGGTCTTCTTGAACACGCCGTTGCCGCCGGGGACGATCCTGTCGGCGTGCTCCGGCGGCAGCACGAGGGACCGGTCAGCGTACCCGAGCAGGAATTCATCGAACCCCGGCAGCGCCAGCACCGTGCGCTGTCCGGGGACGCCGTCCTCGAGCAGCGCGGCTGTTTCGGGCGAGAGCCAGTAGCTGGTCCCCTCGAACTTCAGCTCCGCCAGCTGGTCCGCCACCCGGGCCAGGGCCGTCCGGGTTTCCGTCAGCGGAATGCCGGCCCACCAGGCAAAGTCGCGTTCCGTGGCGGGGCCGTGGCTGCGGAAGTAGCGCAGCAGCCACTCGGCGATGCCTTCGGCACGGTCCAGGTTCCGCGACTCGGTGATCCAGTCGCCGAAGGCCACCACCAGCTGCTGGTTGCCGGCCAGCGGGCCCTGCACCAGCCAGCCCCGCTGGCACAGGATCCCCAGCAGATGAATCCCGCGCTGGCCGGCCGCGGACTGGCCCGCCCGTTCGAAGGCCTGGAACAGATCCGCCCGGCTGGCGGGCCCCCCGGAGACCAGCCGCAGTGCGGCAGACGCGGCGGCGTCGACGTCCGCGGCAGTGATCTCGAGCTCCCGGTGGCGCCTGGCCAGGCCCTGAATCAGCCGGCCCGAGGTGATGTCCAGCATCCATTTCAAGTCCTCGGGAGCCAGCAGGTGCAAGGTGCCGCGCATCGGCCAGGAGCGGACGATTTCGCCCCGGTCGACGGCGCCCCGGACATCGTCAAGGCGGGACCCCGGCACACGCTGGCCGACCGCCCAGAGAACGGCCTGCAGGTCCTGCGCCTGCATCGCCGTCATCCGGCGGACTGCGTCCGGGGCACTCTGAAACCCCGGTCCGAGCAAGCCCTGGGCGGACAGCCGCAGCCTGCCCATGATCCCGGGACTGAGCCGGGTGCCTGTCGCTGCCGTCGCTCCTGCCATGGACCCATCGTAGGACGCCTGTGTTCTCTTCAGGCGCTCTCTTCCGGCGCTCCCTTCAGGCGCTCTCTTCCGGCGCTCTCTTCCGGCGCTCTCTTCCGGCGCTCCCTTCCGGGCTGTTGCCGGGCTGTTCCCAGCCGCCGCCCAGCACGCCTCCTTACCCTTGATGCATGACCATGAGTGAGGTGTGGCCGCAGCTGCGGCCCCTGTGCCGGAAGCTGGCCCTGTTGGGCTGGGCCGCCAGTGCGGCCGGCATGGCTGCCGGGCTCGCCGTCGCCATTGCCAGCGGCACCCGGCTGTCGCCCATGATGAGTACGCTGCAACTGGTGGCGGGATTGAGCATGGCAGTATCGGTGGGAAGCTTCGTCACGGCCGCGGCCCTGCAGCCGCGGGCACGGTCTCAGGCACGGGCTCAGGCACGGTCTCGGGCACGGTCTCAGGCACGGACGCCGGAGGGCGTGAAGCCCGGACCTGCCGCCTCGCGGGGCCAGGAGCTCCAGCTCGACTACGCCGGAGAGTTTCCGGCCACCGTACAGGCCTTCCTGCTCGGCTCACTGGCGTTGCTGGCCGGCGCCGTGGCGTTTGCGTGCGCCGGGCTGGTCCTGCAGAGCGGGCCCAGCGTTCAGTCCGTGGCATTCTGCCAGGTCTTCCTGCTCGGGGCCGCGGCGTCCGGTTTCACGTTCATGCTTTTCAGCAAGGTGGCCCCCCGCCACACGGACCGGTAGGGCGGATGAATGTCGGTCCGCCGATAAGGACCAGCCGAACACCGCTACGATTGACGCCCCCGCAGCGTCTGCCGGCAGGCTTCAAGCAGCACGCCAACCGCCCGTTCCATAGCTTCGGCTTCGAATGTCATGGACGGGTCATGAAGTCCTGGCTGGACGTTCGCCCCGACGGCAAGCATGGCTGCCTGAACTTCAGGGTTTCGCAGCGTGTAGAAATGGAAGTCGTCCGATCCCGATGTGACAATCCGTGGCCGCACGTGGTTGTCGCCCAGTTCCGTGGCCACTGCAGAGGCAAGGGCGGCTTCGGCGCTGGGCCCGATCACGGCCGCAGGCACCCCGTCCCGGAAGTCGAGGTCGATCGCCGCCCCCGTTGACGCAGCCACCCGTGCACAGAGTGACTCGAGACCTGCGCGAAGGGCGGACATGACTTCGTTGGTTTGGGCCCGCAGGTCCACTCCGAAGCGCCCGCTGCCCGGTATGACGTTGAGGTTCTCCCCACCGGCGTGGAGCATGGTCATCTTGGCCGAACTGGGAACTTGCGGGTCGACCTTTATGCGGCCCAACCCCTCGGAGATTTCGAGCGCAACCTCAACGGCATTCACCCCGAGGTGTGGACGCGCCCCGTGGTGGTCGGCCCCCGTGACGGTTCCCGCCGCAAACAGGCATGATCCGTGCGAAATGGAGGGCGCGAAATATGGAGCCGGCAGTTCCTCTTGCGGACGCAAGTGCACACCGAAGAGATGACTGAGCCCATCACCCACGCCCAGGGCAGCCACGAGTTCGGCACCGTTGCCTAGCTCTTCGGCCGGCTGGAAGATCGCCCGCACAGAACCCTCCAGCAGGTCCCCGAGTTCTCCCAGCTCAAGCATCACGGTGGCGATTATCGCCATGTTGGCGTCGTGACCGCAGGAGTGGACCGCCGTCGGCCCCCCGGCCGTGTTTTGTACGAGGGCGTCCATTTCTGCCCGCAGTCCAATCACCGGAGCGCCCGTCCCGACGTCGGCCGTGAAACCCGGCAGGGACTCGAACCTGCGAACCTCAAGACCCGCCTGCCCCAGAAGTCCCGCGAGGTAATCTGCAGTGGCGAATTCCTGCATGCTGGGTTCAGGATGGTTGTGCAGGTGGGTCCAAATCTCCGCCAACCGCCGACGCCTCATGGCGCCGCCGCTCACGCGCTGACTTCGCATTCGCTCACCGTGAGTTCGGCGAGAATGTCCGTGTCCACATCGACTCCGAGCCCGGGCCGCTCAGTGATCCGGACGGTGGGGAGAATGTACTGAAGGTCGCCAGGTTCCTTAGTGAACTTGATGGGCCCGGAGAGTTCGGTGGACACGATATTCGGGTGACTGAGGGCCAGGTGGAAGCCGGCAGCGGAGGCAACGCTTGTTTCCAGCATGGAACCGATCTGCACTTTGAGTCCGCCGAGTTCAGCCTGAGTCGCCAGACGATGACAAGGCGTGATGCCGCCGCTCTTCATCAATTTGAGGTTGACCATGTCCACCGAGCGGTCGCGGACGAACCGCACGATGTCGCTGGCGTCAACCACGGATTCGTCGGCCATGAGGCGGGCGCTCGTGTCCTGGCGGAGCAGCCGGAAGCCATCGATATCGTCCGCGGGGATCGGCTGCTCCACCCAGTCAATCTGGAATGGTTCAAGGGCTCGGATCATGGTGCGTGCGGTAGCGGTATCGCCCCAGCCCTGGTTGGCGTCAACACGAATGGCCATGTCGTTGCCGACCGCTGCCCGGACCGCTCGCACGCGCTCGATGTCCTGCCCGTCATCGCTGCCGAGCTTCATTTTGAGGTGGCGGTAGCCTTCCCCGCGCGCCTGGATTGCCTGTGCCACGAGGACTTCCGGTTCCAGGATGCTCAATACCTTGGCGATGGTTGGCTGTTCAGGCCGCCGGCCGCCGAGCAGCGCGTAGATCGGGCGTCCGGCCGCCTTTCCCGCCAGGTCCCAGCAGGCAATGTCGACGGCTGCTTTCGCTGCTCCGCAGCCCTTGAGTGCCTGGTTGAGCCGCTGATGGACGGCAGTGATGTCCCGGGGATCCAAGCCCATCACGGCGGGAAGCAACTCGGTTTTGAGGGCTTCGACGGTCCCGGTGGGGGTTTCTCCGGTGATGTGGCCGTCCGGAACGCTCTCGCCGTACCCGGTTACGCCGTCGTCGGTCTCAAGGGTAAGGATGACGCTGGGCATTGAGGCGTAAGAGGCATAGGCGACCACAAAGGGTTCCAGCAACGGAACATCGATGAGGGTGATGGTGGCGCGGGAGATCTTCATTTAGGGCTCACTGTTCATAGGACGGAAGGAGCGGCCAGGGCGTTCCGGGCCCAGCCGCCAAACATGACAACCGGTATGGCCGTGCATCCGGGCTTCTTACATAACGCTGTTGAGGAAGGCGATGGTCCGGGGGTTTCGCGGGTTGTCCAGCACGGCAGCCGGTGCCCCTGATTCCACCACGACGCCGCCGTCCATGAAGACGACGTTGTCTGCAGCGCTCCGGGCGAAGCCAATTTCGTGAGTGACGACGATCATGGTCATGCCATCGGCGGCCAGTGTGCGCATAACGTCGAGGACGTCGCCTACCAGTTCCGGGTCCAGGGCGCTCGTCGGCTCATCGAAGAGCAGGAGCTGGGGATCCATGGCCAGCGCCCTGGCAATTGCGACCCGTTGCTGCTGGCCTCCGGATAGCTGCGCCGGGTAGGCCCCCGCCAGGTGTGCCAGGCCCACCCGCTCCAGCAGGTCCATTCCCCGCTTGAGCGCTAGCTGCTTAGGCACTTTTTTCACTCCCACCGGCGCAACCGAGATGTTCTGCAAGGCAGTCATATGAGGGAAGAGATTGAAGCGCTGGAACACCATGCCGATGCCCCGCCGCTGCCTGGCCACTTGACGGGGATTCATTTCAAAAATCCGGTCCTGACGCTGGGTGTAGCCAATCAGGTCCCCGCCGACGGATATCCGTCCTCCGTCGATCCGCTCCAAATGATTGATGCAGCGCAGGAAAGTGGACTTGCCCGAACCGGATGGGCCCAGAAGGCACATCACCTCCCCGGCGTTGACGGTCAGCGAGATGCCCTTCAATACCTCCACGCTGCCGTAGTGTTTGCGGACGTTGCTGGCAACGAGGAGCGGCGACACGGCGGCGCCGACCGCTTGCTCATGGGTGGCGAGGGCGTCGGTCATGGCTGGAGTCCTTTCGATTCTGCGTGGTGCTTGCCGTCTTTGCGGAGTGTGGAGAGCATCCTGCCCAGGGGTGTGGGGGTTTGCTGGCGCGCATTTCCACGGCCGTAGTGCCGTTCCAGGTAGTACTGCGGAACGGATAGCACCGTGGTCAGGAAGAGATACCAGCAGCTGACCACTACGAGCAGTTCCACTTGTCGGAGGTTCTGCGAAGAGATTTGCGTTGCCACCGTGTAGAGCTCAAGTACAGCGATGACTGACAACAGTGAGGTGTTTTTCAACATCGAGATCGTCTCGTTGCCCATCGGCGGGATGATCACGCGCATCGCTTGTGGCAGCACCACCCGGAAAAGGGCGAAGGCAGGTGACATCCCGAGCGAATACGCGGCTTCGTGCTGGCCGGTATCCACTGAGAGCATCCCTCCCCGGATTATTTCGGCTGAATAGGCGGCCTGGTTCAACGTCATGGCCAGTAGTCCGGCCGTGAACGCCGGAACCAGGGCGTTGGTTTCGATTGAGAAGAATGTGAAGTCAGTGAACGGCAGGCCCAGCGAAATCTGTGAATAGAGCAGCCCCAGATAGCCCCAGAAAACAACTTGGATCAGCAGCGGGGTGCCGCGGAAGACCCACACATAGAGCCAGGCGAACGCGTTCATCACCGGATTTCTGGAAAGGCGCATCACCGCGAGCAGCACGCCAAGCAGCGTGGAGACGAGCATGGAAATGGCCGTCAGCGCCAGGGTGAGGCCGATTCCGCTGAGGATCCGGGGGTGGAACGCGTAGTTCTTGATGGTCGAGTGGTCAATGTTCGGGTTGGACCACATAGATGAAAAAAGGGCCACAAATCCGAGAGCCAACGCTGCCGCGACTACCCAGCGCCACGGGTGGCGCAACGGAACAGCCACAACATCGTCCTCGGCAGTGCCGCCGATTGCGGTCCCAGCCGCGGTCTCAGCTGCTACTTTCCGGGATGGGAGCGTGTTTGCCTGTTTCATGGTTTGGCCGCACCCAAGTTGAGGCCGGTTTCCTTGACCCGGTAATCGGAGAGGTCGTACTTCTCAAGGATCGTGCCGTAACTGCCGTCGGCGACGATCGCCTCAAGGGCTGCCAGCAAGGCCTTGCTGAGCTCCGCATCCTTCTTAAGGACGCCGATCCCGGTGTAGACGGGCTTGTAGCCGGAAGGGTTTGCCGGGTCTTTGACGACGTCGAAGACCTTGCCGTTCCCGGCGGTCTTGGCGGCGTACGCAGCAGCGGCGGAATCGACGACGTCGGCTGCTGCTTTTCCTGAACGGACGGCCGTCTGGACATCCGTTTCCAGCGGCAGTTCGGAGACGCCCACCGGTTCTGAGCCCTTGTCCTTGCATTGCTGGTCATAGCTGCGAAGAATCTCCGCCTGCACGGTCGCCTTCTGCACGGCAACGTTCCTGCCGCACAGGTCCATCACGGTTGTGATGCGGTCCGGGTTGCCCTTGGGTACGAGGATGGAGAATCCGGCATGGAAGTAGTCGACGAAGTTCAGCGTCGCCTGGCGCTCAGCGGTGTCGTTCATCCCTGACATGATGATGTCGTTCTTGCCGGACTGCAGCGACGGAATGATGCTGTCGAAAGCCTGGGTCTGCAGTTCCAGCCGCACCCCGAGCTTCGCGCCCAAGGCCTGGGCAAGGTCGTAGTCCAGACCCGTGAGTTTTTGGTTCTCGTCAAACATCTCCATCGGCGGGTACGGAATGTCCGATGCCACCTTGATGACTCCGGCTGCCTTGTAGCGCTCTGGCAGGGCCGCTGCCGCAGCGGGGTCGACGTCGGCCGCGGACATGGTCTTCGAATCCGCGGCCGGCACTGTTCCTGCCGAACAGGCAGCTAGTCCGAAGGTGAGGGTCAGGCCGGCAGCGCCAAGGGCCTGGCGCGCGATACGCGCGGAAACCTTACGATTTCTGGGTCGCATTCTGTACTCCTGGTGTTGGGTAAGGGTTATGCCTGGTTGGTTTTCGTCAGCCGGTACCAGCCGGTTCGGGTGACGCCGGATGCGTTGTAGCCGGAGGCGAAAGCCGATTCGAGGATTCCGCGGATCCGTAACCGCCACAGTCCCGCTTCATCGGAGTTCGCGGTCCTTAGCGCCACGATGTCTTGCGGTGCCCGGCACCAGAGGGTGTCCGGCGTTTCGAGGAGGACCGGCCTGGAGTCCGGGCCGTACTCGAGAATGTTGTTCAGGGCCGTTTCGGGCAGTTCCAGTTCTTCGACGGACCCTTCGCTGCACCTGATGCTCCGCTCGGAGGACAAAGGCCAAACGGCGACGAGCCGGTCGCTTTCATCGTTGGCGTTGATGTCGTCGTGCATTTCGCCGTAAAAATCGCGTGCGTACTCGAAGGCATGGGCTCCGAGTTTCGTGAGGTTGAAACGGGCGTTCCGGCTGACCAGCGGGTCAAAGGTCCACGTCATCGTTTCGATTCCGCGGGCAAGCGACCACGCCCGCTGATGCTGTTTGAGGGCGAAACCGACGCCTTTGTCCGCCGCGCCGGGCAGGACACCGGCGATCAGGGAATAGGTAGCCGCTCCGCCGGGGGACACGATGCCGACGGCGGCTCCGCACAGGGCCCCGTCCGCGTTGTATGCAGCGGAAACATTGCAGCCCGCGTGCGAAATGCTCCGCAGCAAATCGAAAGGAACAGGCGCTCCGTGGGGAGACATACCCCAGATGGCTATGAGCAGCCCTTCCACGTCCCTGAGCTTGTCGCGGTCATGTTCGTCGATGACCCGGACGCCGGCCCTGGATGCTGCGGCTGCTGCCGCTTCCCCGGCCTGGAGTGCTGTTGGACTGGCTTCAACAATAAGTGACATGCATCAACTATTGGCTTTGCCGGTTCCGGTTGGCTTCGGTGCCTGGCACCAACATCAGTCCTCCAACTTGTGGGCCAGCACTAGGAGCCGTAGATTTACGCCTTGTGGAAACCATCCCGAAAACCCCGGGCAGCATCGATTTGCCTGACCTCCTGCAAGTGCTTGCGAACTCCGGACTGGCCCTCCGCTCACACGGAACTACGCCCGGGCTCTCCCTGACGAGCCCGTCCCTCTACGATCCCCTCGCACCTTTGGAAGGGCTCCGGGGAGGAATCTTGCTGGGGATCGGACTCCACCCTGCAGAACCGGAGACAGCCCTCGTTGTCCGGGAAGCAGCGCAAGCAGGCTTCGGCGCGATCGTGCTCAAGCAGCTGTCTCAGGACATCGAAGACCTCGCGAACACAGCTGACCAGGCCGGCATAGCACTCTTGGTCGTCGACGACGCCGTGGGGTGGCGGCAACTCGATGCGCTCCTGGAGTCTGCCCTCAGCGCCTCCGCGGAAGCCAACCGGTCGGCCTCGCCGCTGGGAGTGGGCGACCTGTTTGCCCTAGCCAACGCCATTGCCGCGCTGGTAGGTGGGGCCACGGCCATCGAAAACCTCCAGGAACAGGTTCTCGCATACTCCACCCTCCCCCACCAACCGATCGACGACGACCGACGGAACGGAATCCTGGGGCGCCAGGTTCCCTACCTGCCGGAGAATGCCGGTCAATATGCCAGCGTGTTCCGGTCCCGCGGCGCCGTGCGCATTGAAGGTGTTCGTCCGGCGATGGACCGTCTGGCCATCGCTGTCCGGGCCGGTAACCAACCGCTGGGGTCTATCTGGGTAGTGGACGCCAACGGGGACCTGGATTCCGACGCGGAGCAGGCACTCGAGCGCGCCGCGGATATCGCAGTCCTCCACATCCTGAGGGCGCGAAGCACCATTGACCTTGCGCGGCAACAACGGGCCGAGCTCCTCCGCCGGCTCCTCGAAGGCGGAGACGACGTCCAGCTTGTAGCAGAACAGCTCGGACTGAAGCACTCGGGCCCCTTCGTCGTCGCGGCTTTCCAACTGGACCTCGGGCAGTCCGACGAGCTGTCCCTGATCCGGCTCGTCGACCTTGTAACGACCCAGTGCGAAGCGCACCGGCAAGGTGCGCAGTGCGTACTCATCGGCACCACGATTTATGCGTTGTTCACCGAGGCCCCCGCCTCGGGCCCCGCCTCGGGCCCCGGATCCATTGAGACCCTGGCCCGCCGCCTGATCGAGCGTTCAGCCGCGTCGCTGCGGGTCAAGCTGCGGGTGTCAACGGGCTCGATCGTCACCACCGCCGCGGACATCAGCCGTTCCCGGCACGACGCGGACCTCGTCTTGCTCATGCTCGCCTCCGGCCGGAGCGCCGGCGACTATGCGAACGCCCAGGAAGTGCGCAGCCGTCTGACTCTGCTGGAACTCAGTGCGATGTTCCGGAACACGCCGCATCTTGTGTCTCCGGCCGCGGCCAGCATGAGGACGTACGACGCCGAATCAGGAACCGACTACGCGAGAACTTTGCGCACCTACCTCGATTTCTCCCGCGATTCCGCCAAAACCTCGGCGGCACTTTCGGTGCACCAGAACACGCTCCGCTACCGTTTGCGGCGCCTCCGGGAACTCTTTGGAATTGATGTGGACCACCCCGAAGACACAGTGGTTTTGTGGCTCAGCCTGCACGTTCAGGAGCTGCAATAGGAAAATCGGCCGTACCTCGATGCGGTCCTTGCCTGGGCGTGGTGGCGGGCGGGCCCGGGCCGGGGCAGGAACTAGAGCTCGACGCCGATCAGCAGCGGTTCCGGGTGCAGTTCGATCCCGAAGCGTTCGACGACGCCGCGGCGCACCTCGCGCGCCACCGCCAGCATGTCCGCCGTGCTCGCCCCGCCCCGGTTGGTGATGGCGAGCGTGTGCTTGGTGGAAAGCGATGCCCGGCCGCCCGAGACACTCTCCGGGTCCAGCCCGAAGCCCTTGGTGAAGCCGGCCTGGTCGATCAGCCAGGCCGCCGAGAGCTTGGTCAGCCCGTCGGCGCCGCCCGGGTACCGCGGCGCCTCCTGAGGCAGCCCTGCCGCGACCTCTCCGGGCACGATCGGGTTCGTGAAGAAGGACCCCGTGG
This sequence comes from Arthrobacter sp. NicSoilB8, assembly GCF_019977355.1. Lineage (NCBI taxonomy): Bacteria > Bacillati > Actinomycetota > Actinomycetes > Micrococcales > Micrococcaceae > Arthrobacter > Arthrobacter sp. NicSoilB8. The sequence continues at coordinate 3,768,066 of NZ_AP024655.1, forward strand.
AGTAGGTGTCACGGTCGTCCGCATCCCAGACCATGCCCTTGGACGCCCGGAGCCGCAGCACCTCGCGCCGGACGTCGTTGGCGTAGGCCCGCTGTCCCTGCTCGACGCCGAGCGCCCGGGCAAGCTCGGCGTAGCGGATCGGGGCGCTCATCCGGCCGAGCGGGAGCTGGAATTCCACGGTGAGCACCACGTACCGGGGCGAGCCGTCGACGGTGGTCTGCTTCAGGACGGAGTCACGGTAGCCGAACTTGAGTTCGGAATTGGTGAAGGTCTTTACCGCGTTGCGTTCCCGGTCCCAGGTGCGGACCGCGGCGATCGTCTGCGAGACGTCGGCCCCGTAGGCGCCGACGTTCTGCACGGGGGTGGCCCCGGTGGCGCCGGGAATCCCGGAGAGCGCCTCGACGCCGGACCAGGCATGCTTCACGGCGTGTTCGACGAAGGCATCCCAGTTATGGCCGGCCTGCACCACCACCGACACGCCGCCGCAGGAGTCCTCGGCGTTGACGGTGAAGCCTTGGGAAGCGATCTTCAGGACCGTGCCGGGGAACCCTGCGTCGGAAACCAGCAGGTTGGAGCCGCCGCCGATGATCAGCAGGGGCTGGCCGGCGGCGTCCGCCGCCCGCACGGCGTCGATGATCTCGGCCTCGCTGCGGGCCTCGCGGTAGCTGCCGGCGGGCCCGCCGACAGCGGCGGTGGTCAGGGCGGAGAGCTGAATCTGGGTCACCTGACCAGCCTAGCCGGGATCATCCCCCCGCCTAAGCCGGCGCAGGTTGTCCCTGCCGAGGCGGCGGCCTTAGCTAGGCGGCGGCAACGGACGCGGGGAGTTTGCGTGCCACCGGGGAGAGCAGGAAGCTGACGATCAGCATCACCATGACGGCCAGCAGCGAGTGGAGAATGCCGACGTGCTCGGCCAGCAGGCCCAGGAGCGGCGGCCCGCACAGGAAGGCGCCGTAGCCGATCGTGGAGACGACCGAGACGCGCGCGGCCGCCTTGCGGGGATCGTCGGCGGCGGCGGACATGCCCACCGGGAAGCCGAGCGAGGCGCCGAGGCCCCAGATGGCCAGGGCAACGTACGCGAGCCACGGCACGGGGGCGAAGACGAACAAGCCGAGGCCAAGCACCGCCAGCGCGGCGCACCAGCGCATCACCGGGACACGGCCGAAGCGGTCCAGGACCACGGTGCCGGCGAAACGGCCGATGGTCATGAAGGTGACGAACAGGCCGTACCCGGCGGCCCCGGCTGCGTCGGTCTGGCCGTGGCCGTCCGCGAGCGCCAACGCCACCCAGTCGCCCGCGGCGCCTTCTGCGAGGGCAAGCCCGAGGACCAGCACCCCGAGGAGCAGGGTGCGCCGGTCTCGCCAGGCCTGGGCGATCTGGCGTTTGTTGTCCAGCGGCTGCTCGGGGACCGCATCCGTTTGCCGGACGACGGGGATGGGCCCGGTGGAGGGATCCTCGAAGGTGTCCGTCCCGGACACGGTGAAGGGGCGTTCGCCCTGCACCGGCGTGATGTCGGCGCGGAACCACGCCGCGGCGGTGGTCACCGAGCCGGCCACCAGCAGGCCTGCCGCGGCGAGGTGCCAGAAGACGGGGATCCCGGCGGCGGCCGCCCAGGCGCCCAGCCCGGCTCCTGCCACTGTTCCCAGGCTGAAGGAGCCGTGCAGCCGGGGCATGATGTGCCGCCGGACGGCGCGCTCCACGGCGGCGCCTTCGACATTGGACGCCGTGTTCCAGCTGGCGGTGCCCAGCCCGATGATTGCCAGTCCCGCGGCGACCGCCACCGGGTTGGCGAGCACGGAGGTTCCGAAGCCCGCCAGCATGAGCCCGAACCCGACCATGATGCTGCCGATCCGGATGGTCAGCTTGGAACCGAGCCGAAGGACAATCAGGCCCGAGGCCGACACTGACAGGAACGATCCCGCCGTCATGCAGAGCAGGAGCAGCCCGACGGTGCCGGGCGTCAGGTCCAGGCCGTCGCGGATGGCCGGCAGCCGGGACACCCAGGTGGAAAACGCGATGCCGCTGGCCCCATACGCCACCACCACGGCGTTCCGCCAGTGCGTGATCTCCGCGGCCGGGACGAAGACATCCTTGGTCACAGCAGCATCACGGGCTAGGCCAGCCTGACGACGGCCTGGGCCTTGACGAGGACTTTCTGGCTGGCCGAGACGACCGTGAGGTCGACACGGGCGGTGCCGGCGTCGGCGTCGAGCGCTCCGATGGCGCCGCTGACCTCGATCACGGCACCGGCCTCCGGCGTTCCCGTGGTGTCAGCCACGGGGACCGGCTTGGTGAAGCGGGTCTGGAAGTCGACGACGGCGGCCGGGTCGCCGGCCCAGTCGGTCACGAGCTGGACGGCGGCGCCCATGGTGAACATGCCGTGGGCGATCACGCCGGGCAGGCCCACGCCCGTGGCGAAGGCCTCGTTCCAGTGGATCGGGTTAAAGTCACCGGATGCGCCGGCGTACTTGACGAGGTCGGTGCGGGTGACGGCGATGCTGCGGCTGCCGATGTCCTGGCCGACCGTAAGTTCTGCGATGGTGATGCTCATGGCTACTGTCCCTCTCCGCGGACCAGGATGGACGAGGTGGTGGTAGCGACCGGTTCGCGGACGCCGGCGGAATCGCCGGCAGCGCCGGTGACATCGCTGCCAAGCGCGAAGATCTCGGAGCGGGTGGTGATCATGGCTCCCCCGCCCATCGCGCGCACGCCGTCGACGTGCAGTTCCGCGACCAGCCGGTCGCCCGCGACGATGGGGCGGTGGTGGGTGAACCGCTGGTCGGCGTGGACCACGCGGGAGAAGTCGATTCCGGATTCCGGATCCTCGATCAGCTGCGCGTCGGCGCGCTGGGCGACGATGATGGCGAACGTCGGCGGCGCCACGAGGTCGCTGTGCCCCAGGGCCTTGGCAGCATCGACGTCGAAGTGGGCGGGGTGGGTGGCCTTGACCGCGCGCGCGAACTCGCGGATCTTCTCGCGGCCGACGTCATACACCTCTGCGGCAGGGTAGCTGCGCCCCTGCAGATCCGGATTGATAGTCATGGTTCCAGCCTATCGCCACCCCTGCGGCGGTCCGGCTTCGTGACAAGGTGCGCGCCGGAGCGGGCGGGGCGTCGGCGGCCCTTGACCCGCGCTTAGAGGTGGGCCTTGACCCGCGCGTAGAGGTGGGCCTTGACCCGCACGATATGATGAAAACATCAATCCATCATTCCGCCGTGCGATGCGGTCCTGCCGGGCCGCGATGCGAGAAAGCGTCCTCCAGTCATGACCGTCCCGCCCACCACCGTCCGCCGCCCATGATCTCCGCCGCGCAGACTCCGCTCTACGAGATCAAGGCCAACCTGTTCAAGGCCCTCGCCCACCCGGCCCGGATCCGGATCCTCGAGCTCCTGGCCGCCGCACCGGACACGGCCGCCCCGGTCAGCTACCTGCTCGCCGAGACCGGGCTGGAGGCCTCGCACCTGTCCCAGCATCTGGCAACGCTGCGCCGGCACGGGGTGGTGACGTCGGTCCGGACGGCGAACGCGGTGACGTACCGGCTGGCCCATCCCAAGATCTCGGAGCTGCTCGCGATCGCCCGGGTCTTCCTGCTGGACAGACTGGCCGGTTCGAGTGAACAGCTCCGGATAGCCCAGCAGCTGCCGGCCGGCCACCTCGGCGGAACGGGCGGGCCCGGCAGCGCCGTTGAACCCGAGAGCGCCGTTAGCCTCGAGAGCGCCGACGGGCGCAGCAACGCCGTTGACCTCGAGAGCGCAGTTGAACTCGACGGCACAGCGCCGTGAGCGCCGTCCACACACCAAGCCCGGCCCGGGATTCCCACACGCCCCGGGGTCGCTTCGCCCGGTTTGTGCCGTCCCGGCGCGACTACGAGCTTCTGCGGTCCGCCTGGAAGACTGACCTGTTCGCAGGCATCACGGTGGGCATCGTGGCGCTCCCCCTGGCGCTGGCTTTTGGGGTGAGTTCCGGGGTGGGGGCGGAGGCCGGGCTCATCACCGCCGTCGTGGCCGGACTGGTCGCCGCCGTCATGGGCGGATCCAACGTCCAGGTCTCCGGTCCGACCGGCGCCATGGTGGTGGTCCTGGCCCCGGTGGTCGCAGCCCACGGCGTCGGCAGCATTGCTTTGGTCTCGGTACTGGCCGGGCTGCTCGTCATGATCCTGGGAGCCAGCGGGCTGGGCCGGGCCGTCGCCTTCATCCCCTGGCCGGTCGTGGAGGGATTCACCCTTGGCATCGCCGCCATCATCTTCCTCCAGCAGGTTCCCCTGGCCACGGGCACCGAGGGAACGCCGGGTCACAACACCCTCCTGGCCGCCGTCGAAAGCGCCTCACGGGCCACCATGCCGACCGTGCTGCAGACCCTCGCGGTGGTGGCCGGCGTCGCGGCCGTGATGTACCTGCTGCCCCGGCTCAACAAGTCGCTTCCCGCGAGCCTGATCGCGGTGCTGTTCGCCACCGTGGCGGCGGAGGTGCTGGCGCTGGACATCCCCCGGATCGGCGCACTTCCGCACTCCCTGCCGGCGCCCGCCATGCCTTCCGTGGACCCGGCCGCGCTGGGCGGCCTGCTCATGCCCGCCGTCTCCATCGCGACGCTCGCCGCGATCGAATCCCTGCTCTCGGCCCGCGTGGCCGCCGGCATGGTGGGTCCGGACGGCCGTCCGTCCGGCGCGTACAGCCCGGACCGGGAACTCACCGGGCAGGGGCTGGCCTCGATCGCTGCCGGCTTCTTCGGCGGCATGCCCGCCACCGGCGCGATCGCCCGGACCGCCGTGAACGTCCGCTCCGGGGCCAAAACCCGGCTCGCCGCCGTGGTGCACGCCCTGGTGCTGCTGGCCATCATCTACCTTGCGGCCGGACTCGTCGGCCGGATCCCCCTGGCGGCGCTGGCCGGCATCCTCATGGTCACGGCCACCCGCATGGTCTCGCGGCACACGGTCACGGCGATCCTCCGGTCCACCCGGGCCGACGCCGCCGTGTTCGTGATCACGGCCCTCATCACGGTCGCCTTCGACCTCATTGTGGCCATCCAGATCGGGCTTGCCGCGGCGGCCGTGTTCACACTGCGGACATTCGCGTCCCTGAGCGGCGTCCGGCGGGAGGACATCCCCGGCCCGCCGGCTCCGGGCGACGAGCACATCGCCATCTTCCGGCTGGACGGGGCCATGTTCTTCGGCGCCGCGGAGCGGGTCCTGCAGGAGATGAGCCAGGTCAAGGACGTCCAGGTGGCCATCATCCGGCTGTCCCAGCTGCGGATGCTGGACGCCACGGGCGCCCACATGCTCGTCGAAGTGATCTCCGCGCTCGAACTGCGCGGCGTGACCGTCCTGCTCAAAGGGGTCCAGCCGCAGCATCTGGAGCTCGTGACCAACGTGGGCGTCATCCGCTCACTGCGGCACCACAAGCACCTGTTCACGTCCCTTGCGGACGCCGTGGAGCATGCCCGGAGCCACGTGCTACGGAACGCGGCCGCTACCGCTTGAGGTTCTTCCGGATCGACTGGCCGCGGACCACAAGCCCGGCAAGGTGCAGGATCAGGCCCAGCCCGATCACCGGCAGCGAGGCGAGGGCCAGGGCCTGGTTGCCGGTGCTGTTGCCCACCACGTTAAGGATGATGCCGACGGCGATCAGTCCCATGGCGCTGAAGACGAGCACCTTGTAGGCGGTTGAGGCGGTGGCCCAGAATTCATTCAGCACCGTGCCAGTCTACCGGGGCGCGACGCAGGCGGCGGGGCGGCCCCGGGAGGCGCCATTCACCTGGCGACACTCAAAATGCCTGGCGACGCCGGAATACGGGCGCGTCCGGAAATCTGCGCGTCGCGAGGTGAATCCGGTGTCAGAACAATGCTTCCTGCACGGCCGGGACGTCCGAGGCGTGGTCGCCGAGTTCGATCATCCGTGCCTTGAGCTGCCCCAGGTTCACCACGAACTCCAGTTCGCTGCCATCCAGCGCCGCGACCGCAATGCTGCCGCTGAGCGAGTCGACCCGGAACCCGTGCGTTCCGGTCCCCAGGTCGTGGGGGTAGGCATGCCGGGCGGCCTGGGCGCAGGCGCCGGCCGAGAGCTCCGGGCGGGCCCACCGCTCGTTCACCGCTTCGAAGCCCTCCCCGCCGGCCCCGGCGAGCAAGGCCCGGACCTCCCCGGCCAGCCGCCGGTTGAGGGCGTCGAGCCCGGCGGCTGGCGCCGGTTCGACCAGCGCAGCGGCCTTGGCGGCGGAGCGGACCTGCTGCGGCAGCCCGGCGTCGCGCGTGACCATGTCCTCCAGTATCCGCACCACGCGGCCGTCGTCGGCGCGGGCGACGTAGCGGGCCACCACGGCGCCCTGCTCGGCGAGCCGGTGCCATTTGCGCAGGTGGGACGCTGTTCCGACCTTGCTGGCACCGCCGGCGAAGGTGGCGACGTAGAGCCAGTGCGGCTGCATGAGGTAGGCGCGCAGGCCCGGCGGGACCCGGCCGCCTCGGTGGAAGTCGTGGATGAGCCGGGAGTCGTCCAGCACGATGCACCGCTCGCACTGGCCGCCCCGGGCCGCGGGAGCCTGGGCCGGGCAGGTCACGTGGTCCCGGGACGCCGGGCCGTGGACTTTACTGTGGCCAAGGCAGGATTTGCCCTCGGCGGCGATCCGGAAGCCCAGCCGAGTGCCGGCGTCGAGCGCCAGGTCCGTGAACGCGCCCCGGGCTCCCTTCCCGCCGTCGCCGTCGACCCGCTGCAGGCGCAGGACGGCGGATCCGGCGTCGGACTCTATGAGCGCCGGCGCCCCGGACGCTGGTGCCCCGGTCGCTGGCACCGAGCCACCCCAAAAGACCCCGTGGACCAGATAACGGGTATCGGTCACGGGGTCTCCTCAAGTGGTGGGGCCGCTACAGGGCCGGCTGCACCCCAAAGGCTACCGCGAGCTTCATGATCTTCTCGGCGCGGCCCAGACGCGGCAGGTCGGAGCCGTCGCGGATGACGCGGCCGCTGGCTTCGAAGTCGGCCATGAAGTCGGTGGCCCAGGCGACGTCGGACGGCGTGGGGCTGATGACCTCGTTGATGACCGGGGTCTGGTCGATCGCGAGGCAGAGCTTGCCGGTCATGCCCATCATCACGGTGATGCCGGTCTGTTCGCGCAGGATCGGGTGGTTCGTGCCGACCGTGGGGCCGTCGATGGGGCCGGGCAGGTTGCCGACGCGGCTGGCGACCACCAGTTTGGCTCGCGGGTAGGCCATGGCTTCGGCGGTGGCCGCCATGCCGGTGTCGCGGCGGAAGTCGCCCGAGCCGAAGGCCAGCCGGAAGGCACCCTGGGCCTTGGCGATATTGTTGGCTTCCTCGATGCCGACGGCTGACTCGACCAGCGGGATGACCGGGGTCTTGCCGTCCATCCGGTGGAAGCTCTCGGTGACCTGGTCGGCCGATTCGGTCTTGGCCAGCATGATGCCGAGCAGGCCGGGGGTGCCGCGCAGCCCGGCGAGGTCATCGGCCCAGAACGGGCTGGTGGCGTCATTGATCCGGACCCAGGCGCTGCCGCCGGCGGTCAGCCAGTTCACGACATTGGCGCGCGCGGCGTCCTTCTGCGAGGGGTCCACCGCGTCTTCGATGTCGAGGATGATCGCATCGGCCCGGGAGACGGCGGACTGGTCAAAGAGTTCCGGCTTCATCGCGTTGACCAGCAGCCAGGAGCGGGCGATGTCGGCTGGGATGTTGCGCTGGGGCCGAAGTGATTCGGCGGTGGTGGTAGAGGTCATGCATCTACGCTAGCCGCCCGGGGGCACTTGCGGCTAAGCGATCTGGTCCTCCGGGGCGACCATTACGACCAAAATCACATCCCGGCCCAACTAGCTGGCAGTAGAAGCCGTTTTCAGCGCTCAAAACGGCCTTAGCTGCCAGCCAGTTGGGTGGGGAGGCCGACGGAGGGTCTAGGGGATGTTGCTTCCCCGCGCCGCGATCCAAAGGCCGTACCACTCGGCGCGGGTCATGGCCGCGGCGGCCTCGGCGGCGCCGGCGCAGGCGAGGATCCGGTCCGGCTTGGCGGTGCCGATCACCGGTGCGATCCCGGCCGGGTGCTTCATGAGCCAGCCCAGCACGATCGCCTCCCCGGTGGTCCCCTTCGCGGCGGCCAGGGCGGCCACGAGGGCGGTGGCAGCCTCTTCGGCCGGCGTCGGCTCGGCGGCCGGCGCCCCGGTATACAGGCCGCGGGCCAGCGAGCCGTAGGCCTGGATCCCGATGCCGTGTCGCACGCAATGCTCCACGGTGCCGTGCGGGAAGCTGTAGTCCGTGCCCTCGGCATGGTTGACCAGCACTGTGCTCTCGAGCCAGGCCCGCTTCAGCAGGCTCATTTCGAGCTGGTTGGCCACCACGGGCGCCTCGAGCCGGTCCTGCAGCATCTCGATCTGCGGCCCGGACATGTTGGACACGCCCACGGCCCGCACCTTGCCTTCGGCCATGAGCTGCCCGACGGCGGACGCCACCTCCGCCGGATCCATCAGGGGATCCGGCCGGTGCAGCATGAGCACGTCCACGTAGTCCGTCCGGAGGCGGCCGAGGCTTTCGTTGACCCGTTCCAGGATGCCGTCCCGGCTGAGGTCGTAGTACGCCTCCAGGCCCTGTTCGTTGAGCCGGATGCCGCACTTGGTCTGCAGCCGGATCTTCTCCCGCAGCCCCGGAGTCCGGGCCAGGACCTCGCCAAAGACGGCCTCGGCCTTGCCGTTGCGGTAGATGTCCGCGTGGTCAAAGAGCGTGATCCCCGCATCAAGGGCCGCTTCGACGGCGGCGGCCGCCTCGTCCACATCCGCGGACGAGTACGGCTCCGCCGACCAGCCGCCGCCCAGCCCCATGCAGCCATAGATGAGTTCCTGGCCCAGGGTCACCTCCGGGGCCGGCGGCCCGGACACAGCAGCCGGTGCGGGGCTCACCGCAGCCAGACGGTGGTGTTGGCCGGCAGCAGTCCGCCTTCGAGCGGGCCGCTGCTGACCAGCACCTCGCCGGCGGGCAGCTCAACGGGCGCGTCACCGAAGTTGGTCACCGACTGCCAGCCGCCGGGGCGGCTGAAATGCAGGACGTCGGCGCTGCCGGATTCGAGCCACTGAAGCTCCTCGGAGGTCTGCAGTTCGCGGCGCAGCTTCAGGGCCCGGCGGTAGAGCTCCAGCGTGGACCCCTCCACTCCGTCTTCCGCGGAAACGGCATAGCGGCTGAACCAGGCCGGCTGCGGCAGGTGCGCGCCGCCGTCGCCGAAGCCGAACGAGGTGCCCTCCGGGGACCAGGGCAGCGGCACGCGGCAGCCGTCGCGGCCGATCTCCACGCCCTTGTTGCGGAAGAAGGTGGGGTCCTGGCGCTCGGTGTCGGGGATCTCCGCGACTTCCTGCAGGCCGAGCTCCTCGCCCTGGTACAGGTAGGCGGAACCCGGCAGGGCCAGCATCAGGAGGGTGGCGGCGCGGGCCCGGCGCAGGCCGAGTTCGACGTCGAGCTCCTCGGGCGGGGCGCCGGCCAGCAGCCAGCCCTTGCCGTCCTGGCCCTGGGCGTGCTTGCCGCCGCCCTGGGGCAGGCCGTAGCGGGTGGCGTGGCGGACCACGTCGTGGTTGGAGAAGACCCAGGTGGAGGAGGCGCCGGACTCCGTGGCCTCGGCGAGGTTCCGGGTGATGATTTCGCGGAACTCGCCGGCGTCGAAGTCGGCCTGCAGGAGGTCGAAGTTGAACGCCTGGCCCAGGCCCTGCGGGCTGGCGTAGCGGGCGCGGCGGGTGGCGTGCACCCAGGCCTCGGCGACGGCGGTGCGTGGCGGGTTGTACTCGTTGAACACCTCACGCCATTCGGCGTAGATTTCATGGACTTCGTCGCGGTCCCAGAACGGGTGCGAGCCGTCCGGGAACCCGTCCGTCCCCGTGTTGGCGGCGCTCAGCTCCACCTTGGAGATCAGCGGCTCGGTGAGGTCCTTCGTCAGGGCGTGGGCGACGTCGACGCGGAACCCGTCCACGCCGCGGTCGGACCAGAAGCGGAGGGTCTTGAGGAAGTCGTCGCGGATTTCGCGGTTGGACCAGTTCAGGTCCGGCTGCTCCTTGGCGAAAATGTGCATGTACCACTGGCCGGGCGTGCCGTCGGGCTCGGTGATGCGCTCCCAGGCAGGCCCGCCGAACACGGACTCCCAGTCCGAGGGCGGGATCTCGCCGTTTTCGCCCTGGCCGTCGCGGAAGATGTACCGCTCGCGGGCCGCGGAGCCGCGCGGGGAGGCGAGGGCCTCCCGGAACCATTCGTGCCGGTTCGAGGAGTGGTTGGGGACGATGTCAGCGATGAGCTTGATGCCGGCGGCGTGCAGCGCGGCGGACATCTCGTCGAAGTCGGCCAGGGTGCCGAGCTTGGGATCCACGTCGCGGTAGTGGTCGACGTCGTAACCGCCGTCGGCCAGCGCCGAGGGGTAGAACGGGGAGAGCCAGACGGCGTCGATCCCGAGTTCCTTCAGGTACGGGACCTTGGCGGTGAGGCCCTTGATGTCGCCCAGGCCGTCACCGTTGGAGTCGGAGAAGCTCCTGGGGTAGATCTGGTACACCGAGGCCTGGCGCCACCAGTTGGGGTCGGCGGCGAGGTCGGAACCGGACAGGGTTGCCAGCGTGGCGGTGTTGGACAAGGGATGATCCTTCGGGGCCGGGAGAGAGCTTCTGGTATTTTAGATACAAGCTAAATATATTGCCTGAACAATTATGGGTCCGGGAACAGAAGAGGTCAAGAAGTGATGCCGCACGCAGCCGCCGCCACGCCGCAGCTGCTGCGCCGGGTCAACGCCCAGGCGGTGCTGGGCCACATCCGGGGCGCCGATGTTGCCACCGGGACCGAGCTGATGGCCCTGACCGGACTGACCCGGGCCTCCGTGATCGCCGTGTGCGAGGACCTGATCGGCCGGGGCTGGATCGTGGAGCTGGACCAGCCCCGAACGGAGCCCCGCACCGAATCCCAAACAGGGCAGGGCACAGGGCTGGGCGTGCCCCCGGTTCCGCGGAAGGGCCGCCCTGCACGGCGGTTTGCCTTCAACCGGGAGGCGGGCGTGGTGCTGGGCCTCGACATCGGCGCCGCCACCACCACCGCCGCTGTGGCCGACCTCCGCGGCACCGTGATCGGCCGTTCCAGCGAGGGCTTCCGTGCGGCGGACATCCCCGCCCGGGAGCGGATCGGCGTCGTCGATCTCGCCTGCCGCCAGGCGTTGGAGGCCGCGGGAACAGACCCGGGCCGGGTCCTGGCGGTCGGCGCCGGGATCGCCGCGCCGGTGGACCGGGACGGGAACGTGCTGGTGACCCAGCGGTTCTGGAGCCTGTTCGACGTCGGGCTCCGCTCGGCGCTGAAGGAGCTGCACGGCTGGACGGTGCTTCTGGAGAACGACGCCAACCTGGCCGCGCTCGGTGAACGCTGGCGGGGTTCCGGTGCGGGCGTGGACGATCTGGTGGTGCTCCTGGCGGGCGAACGCCTGGGCGCCGGGGTGATGGAATCCGGACGCCTGCTCCACGGCCGCGGCGGGGCCGCCGGCGAGATGGGCTATCTGGACATGGTGGAAGGAGTTGGCTCCAGCGACGGCATCGCGGCCTTGGCCAGGCAGTGGTCCGCGGCGGCCGGCGGACCGTCCGCCGGCGGCCCTGCCAGCGCGCCGCGGGTCTTCGAGGACGCGGCGGCGGGAGACCCGGCCGCGCTGGCCATCCTGGACCGGATTTCGGAGCGCATGACGCGCGTCATCGCCTCGATCGCGAGCCTGATCAATCCCGAGCAGGTGGTGATCGGCGGCGCCGTCGCCGAGTCCGCCGGAGCCCTGCTGCCGGGCATCACGGCGCTGCTCCCCCGTTTCACCGCCACTCCCCCGCGGGTGACGGTCTCGCCGTTGGGCGACGCGATCGTCACGGTCGGCGCGGTCCGGCACGCCCTGGACTACGTCGAGGCCAATGCGCTGGAACTGGCGCTGCCCGCGCCTGAGTGAGCTCTCGTTCCGCGTGAGCGCCAAGTTCTGGGTGACGCTACGTTCTGGGTGACGCCATCCCGGGATGATCCCGGTTGGGCATGATTCCCGGCCTGGCCTACTCCGGCATGATCATGGTGCGCAGGTCCAGCTGCCGCAGGACCCGGTCCGCGACTTCCGGGTCCATGCCCGGCTCGTTCCGGGCCGCCACGACTTCCTGGCGGGCAGCGTCCAGGGCGATCGTCTGCACGGCAATGGCCAGTTCCCGGCCGCGTTTGCGCTTCTCCCCCGCGCTCTCGTTCTTCAGGCTCCCGTCGAGCAGCTCGGCGTGCAGCCGGGTCATCTTCTCCTTCACCAGCGCCACCTTCTCCGCCGGCAGCTCCTTCATGAGCTCGTTGTCCTTGAGCGCGGCGATCGCTGCCTGCTGCGCGCGGCGGGCGAGCACGCGTGCCGCGTCGCGCTCTTCCGAACCGTCCTCGGAGGCCTGCAGGACCCGCATGAGCCACGGCAGCGTCAGCCCGGGCAGCACGAGCGTGGCGAGCAGGACCGCGCAGGCGATCACCAGCAGCTGGCTGCGGGCCGGGAACGGCGTGCCGTCGGCAATTGTCAGCGGCAGGGCCAGCGCCAGCGCCAGGGTGGCCAGGCCCCGCATGCCGCACCAGGTCAGGATCAGCACGTCCTTCGCCGAGGTGGGGCGCAGGACGTCCTTCCTGGCCCGCGACAGGCCGGACATCATGGCCAGCCAGGCGAACCGCGCGGCGAACACCAGCACGCACACCACCGCGGCGCTGCCGATCATGCCGAACACGGCGCTGCCTTCCTCATGGATGACCTGCCGCACCTCGAGCCCCACCAGCCCGAACGCCAGGCCGGTGATCAGCAGCTCCACAACGTCCCAGAACGCGGTGCGGGTGACCCTCTCCGCGGCATCCTGCGGCCGGGAGTGGCGCTGAATTTCCAGGGCGGTGACGACGACGGCGATCACCCCGGAGGCATGCACTTCCTCGGCCAGGATGTAGGCGGCGAACGGCACCACGAGGGTCACCGCGCTGCGGGCCACCATGGAGGCCACGAGGCGGGTGATCAGGCTCGTGAGCCAGCCCATGCCGATCCCGACCAGCACGGCGATCGCTGCGCCCAGGACGAACTGGAGGACGACGTCGGAGGCGATCTTGGTGCCGGCCACCGCGGCGGCCACGGCCGCCTGGAAGATGACGATGGCGGCGGCGTCGTTGAAGAGGCCCTCGCTTTGGAGCACGTTGATGAGGCGCCGGGGCATGTGGACACGGCTGGCGATTGAGTCCACGGCCACGGGGTCCGGCGGGGCCACCATGGCCCCCAGGGCGATCGCGGCCGGGATGCCGATACCCGGGATCATGAGCCAGGCCGCGCCGGCGACCACCGCAGTCGAGACCACCACGAGCGCGACGGCGAGCATGAGCAAGGTGCGCCAGCGGACGCGGAAGACGGCCCAGGAGCTGCGCTGGGCCGTCGCGAAGAGCAGCGGCGGAAGGAAGATGGGCAGAATCAGCTCGGGCGCGATCTGCACTTCCGGGAAGCCCGGGATGAACGTCAGGGCGACAGCGAGGAGCAGCATCAGTACGGGGTAGGGCAGTCTGAGCCGGTCCCCCAGGCCCACGGCCACCACGGTGGCCAGCAGCAATCCAACGATGAGTGCCAACTGGTCCATGCGCCTGCTTTCCCCGGGGGCGCCGCGGGCATCCCGGATGGATGCACGGACCGCCCCCACTACCCTATCGAGGTCAGCGGCTGGCTGCCGGTCCTGGAACAAAGGCCCCAGGTCCACGGACTGGGCCTACCGCTGCAGGGCCGCGGCGAGCGGCAGGGTGCCGTCCCGGAACTCGATGGTGCGCCCGATCGTGTCCGGCAGGCCAAGGACCGCGGCCGCCACGAGGGCGACGTTGGGGCGGGCGGTGTCCGTGCCGTCCGACGCGTCGGCGGGGTCGACGTCGATCAGCCCGTTGCCGGGCCCGTCCGTGAGGCTCCCCGGGCCCAGGATGGTCCAGTCAAGGCCCGAGCGGCGCAGGTAGGCGTCCGCGGCGGCCTTCGCCTCGGCATAGGCGTAGAAGCCATGGTCCGCGGGGACACCGTGGTCGGGTCCCGCGCCGAAGTAGGACACCATGACATAGCGTCCGACGCCGGCCTCCGCCGCCGCGTCCATGGAGCGGATCGCGGCGTCCCGGTCCACGGCGTAGGTCCGCTCTGGGCTGCCGCCGCCTGCCCCGGCGGACCACACCACGGCGTCGTGGTTCCGCAGGGCATCGGCGATCTCCGCCGTCGTCGAGTTCTCCACGTCCAGGAGCGAAGGCGTGGCGCCGGTGGCGGCGACGTCGGCCGCGTGGTCCGGGTTGCGGATGAAGGACGTGACCTCCTGCCCGTCCGCCGCGAGGATCCTGGACAGTTCCAAAGCCACCTTGCCGTGGCCGCCGATGATTGCGATGCGCGTCATGGACCCATTCTGTCCCACCTGATGAAGAACTGCTGCCCCATGGTCCAGAGGTTGGTGGTGGTCCAGTAGATCAGGACCCCGAGGGGGAAGACGATGCCGCCCACGCCGAAGACGACCGGCAGGCTGTAAAGAATGACCCTCTGCTGGGCCATGAGCGGACTCGCCAGGGCCTCTTCGGACAAGGTCCTGGCCATGATCTGCTTCTGCGTGATGAACTGCGCGGCCGTCATGACCAGGATCATGACGATGGAGAGGATCCACACCGCCGCCACATTGCCATCGCCGCCGGCGGTGCTCCCGTGCAGCAGCGATGCCGAGAGCGGGGCACCGAAAATGGTGGATTCATCGAACTGCCTGACCTGCTCGGCGTTCATGGCACCGATGCCCTCATTCTGGCCTGCTGCGGTGCTGATGCCCGAGAGCACCTGGAACAGGGCGAAGAAGAACGGCATCTGGATCAGCAGGGGCAGGCAGGCCGAGAACGGGTTGGTGCCGTGCTTCTTGTACAGCGCCATCTGCTCCTGCGCCATGGCCTGGCGGGACAGCGGATCGGTTTTGCCTTTGTACTTCTCCTGCAGATTCTTCAGGTCAGGCTGCAGGAGGCGCATCCGGTGCTGGGCCTTGACCTGCTTCACAAACACCGGGATCAGGGCGGCACGGATCACCAGCACGAGCCCGATGATGGACAGGGTCCAGGTCCAGCCGCTGGCGGCCGGCATGCCGAGGGCGCTGAGTCCGTCATGGAAGCCCGCCAGCACGGCCGAGACCAGCCATCTGAACGGGGCCATGATCGATCCCAAGAAGTCCACTGCTATCCCCAACCGTCAGGTGAGGCAAAGCTACGGCGAAACAGGCGGGTTGTCACGGCCCGCGTTGCAGGAGGGCACACAGCCGACCGGGAACCGAAAGACCCGGACCGCCCAGTGGTGGCAACAAGGACGTGGCCATTGCCGGAGGAGCGCAGACCGTCCGCCAATACCTTTCGGCGGGGCTGATCGACGAGCTGCGGCTCCACATCGCGCCCATCCTATTGGGAGCGGGCGAGCGGCTGCTGGACGGTGTCACGAACCTCAAGCTTGAACCGACGGAAGTCAGCGGCACCCGCCTCGTCACGCATGTGCGCTATCGGGTAATCCGCTGAAAAACTGACGGGGAAACCACGAGTCGGCGTTCGGCAGACCTCAATCCCCTGGGGACACAGAGACCCCCGGAATCTCAAGGATTCCGGGGGTCTCGGTTCATCGGTAGGAGGTATCCGCAGCGTCAGCGGCCAGAGTCACCCCGCGATGCGCGCCCCGCTGGTCCGGGAGACGGTCGTGTAGCCGAACCTGGAGCCCGTGACGCGGACGGTGATCTTGGCGCCCTTGTCGGCCGACCGGACCTTGTAGGTCGAATACCAGGCTCCGGAGATCGGGACGCCGTTGCGCAGCCAGCGGTACTTGAAGGCAGTGCCCCAGGTCCAGGTGCCCCGCTTCACGGTCAGGACATTCCCGGCCTTGACGGTGCCGGCAATCGTCGGCGTGGCCGAAACCAGGGGCAGGCCCGCCACTCTCGCCGAAGCATTGAGCGTCTGGTACATGCCGCCCGACATAATCGGGGACACGCTGACCGAGAGCTTCCTGCCGGCGTCGGCCCTCGCCAGGACGTAGCTCCAGCCGTAGGCTCCGGCGATCGGGACGCCGTCGCGCCGCCACAGTAGGTCCGATTCGATCCGGTCGTACCAGGGGTCGGGAGTCAAGGTCACCTTCGACCCGACGGTCAGGGTCCCGCTAATGGCCCGCGTCGACACACGCGCAGTCACGGGCTTGGGTGCGGTGACTTCTACCCAGGCTGTGGTGTAACCAGGGGCTGAGGCGGTCACGAGAACGGAGAGGGTCCTGCCAATTTGGGGCTGGTCCGGGGTGAAAGCCGCTCCGCTGACCGGTTTCTCCCGGCCTGGGATCAACCAGTCAAAGGTGACGTTCAGTGTATCGGCCGGTACGGACCAGGTGCCGGCCGACACTTTCATCACAGAGCCGGTCACGGCGGTCCCGGTCACGACCGGCTTGGTGACGTTCGTCAGTTGCTTCAGCTCCACCCCCGCGGCCGCCGGCACAACTACCCGGTTGGAGTAGGGATGGGTGCCGTCGAATCCAAGTTCGTCGGTTCTCAGGACCAGGGTGTGACCCTGGTCCTGGGCCGTGATCTTGTAGGTCAGCGCGGTGGCTCCGGCAATCGCGACGCCGTCGCGCAGCCATCTGAAGTGATGTTCGAACGGTTTGAAAGACCAGGGAACATCATCGGTGCCGGTGAGGACGTCCCCCAGGCCGGTGCCGCCGGTGACGACGGTGGCGGGAGTGGGGTTGTAGTTAGAGACGTTTTCCGCTTTGGAGGTCCCGGTGGCCGGATTGAACCCTGGAGCGTGGCCGGTGACACGGACGCTGAGCAGCCCCGTCGGACCCCATCCCGTCGCGTCGAACATGCGCGCGGTGGCACCCGGGATCGGCTTCCCGTCGCGGAGCCACTGGTACTGGCGGTGGACGTCCGGAGCGCCCTTAAAAATTCCCCCGCCGTACACGAGCACGCCGGGCATATCCGGGTTGTCGCTCGGTGTACCGAAATAAACGTTCTCCGCAACGAGAGACGGGACGGCGGCGCCGGCATTCGTGACAGGGGTGGTTTTAGCGGACTGCAGGGTCGTCCTTGCATAGCCCGGGGCTGTTGCCGTGGTGTCGACCCGGATGCCCTTGTCGAGGTCCGCCGTGGTGAGCAGGTAGGTGGGGCCGGTGGCGCCCGGGACGGGCACATCGTCGCGCAGCCACTGGTGCGTGAGCATCGCGTCCGTGGGGTCCCAGCTCCCGTCAACCACGGTCAGGGTACTGCCGATCTGGAGGGCACCGCCGATGCCGGGGGTTCCGTCTTTGCCGGGCACCACGGCGCCGCTGACCGTAACCGGGTAGCGATGCCCGTCCGGCGCCGTGCAGAATCTGACGAAGTCGGCCACCGGGCCGCAGGGATCGGCCGGTGCCGGCGGAATGGCATGCATGAGTTCATCGGCCTGGGCCGGACCGGCGGGGCCGGCAAGCGACAGCGCGGCAAGCGAGAGCGCGGTAAGTGCCCCGGCGATGCCGAGGCGGATGGCCCTGTTCTTCAATTGTTCCCCCAAGTCTTTGAGCCGGTTCCCCGGCTCCCCCGTCGCCGAGCATAGTGCCAGACACCGCCGTAGGCAATGTTTGCGCAGGTCAGGGCGCAGGCATCTCGGGATTACCAGAGCAGGTCGAGGTTGTGCACGTCGATTCCACGCCTGCCGGCCAGCCATGTCTTTATCACGTCGACGAGGTCGGATTCGTGGCCGGCGAGTCCAAGTCGTTGCGCATCATCCGACGTTGTGGGCATGTGGTCGTGTCCATCCTGGGGTGCACCGTGCGAGCATTTCGAGCACATCAACCGGATCCCGGACCAATCGTCGAGTCCGAGCCCCCGCTGTCCAAGGAGGGCCGCCAGTGCCTGGACATCGTCGCCGGTCGCACCGACTATCTGTGCCTGCCATGTCGGCAGGCCGGATTCTTTGAGACGTCCCAGCTCGTCGAAGACCGACACCTCCTGTCCGTCGAGTCGTCGGGTCCCTTTGGGTTCGCCGTCGTGCAGGACAGTATCCCGGAACCGATGGCCGGACTCCGGCATGGGAACGCTTGCAATGACTGCATGGGCCGGGCTCCGGCGCCAGCACCAGACCACTTCAGTGTTCCCGGCCCCAAATAGCACTTGGTGAGGAAGGCTGGGCCGGTCGGGATTCAGCCGAACGGGAGCCATGCCGCAGTCGACGTCGATGGGCCCGGAGTCGGCCCGAAATTGGTCCAGTCCGTACGCGACCCACGCGTGCCTGGCGGTGGCCCAGTCACCGAGTGCTGTGGATGCGATGCCCAGGTTCCAGGCGGCAGGATTGGCTCCGTTGAACTCTTCAGCATCCTTCGGAGTGAAGAGTTTCAGCGCCCGCGTGTTGCGGTTCAGGCTTTCCGGCCAGTTGCCAAGGGCTTTGGACAGCAGACCGGCTTGAAACCAGCTGTAATAGGACTCCGGAGTCAGCTCCAGCAGCTCGGAGGCCAGCACTGCCGCGAGGCCGGCGTCCCCGGCCTCATCCGCAGCCTTCCAGTCTGACCACACATCGTGAGGTGTCCGCTTCTTCCCAAACCCCGCCCAAGTTCGTCCCATGATCCGAACAGTATGCAACGCGCGCGGCTCTGCCCGAACGCAACGCAGCACGAAACCACACGACCGGCGTATCAGGGCATTCCCATGGCTCCCTGGGAGTCCTGGGAGTCTTGGGAGTCCTGGGGGCTTGGAAGTATCAACATGCCGCCACGGAAGCACAAATATGGCTTGCGAGAGCCTCCAGATGCCCGATGCTGCCCAGCACAGAATTTCCTGGGAACAGCCGGGGCATATCCCCCTGCCCCAAGACACGGATTAACCAGAAAGACCCCCGGAATCTCAAGGATTCCGGGGGTCTTATCTGGTAGCGGTGGGGAGGCTCGATCTCCCGACCTCACGATTATGAGTCGTGCTGTAAAACGTTATCCCTGAAGGCTTTATGGCATGGCATGCAGCCATTTGGCAGCCATGTGGTTTACGGCGACTGACTACCGACCACCCGTTCAACTAGGGCAAGGCTCGATTCAGCAGGCCGTCCACGGCCCTGGCGGACGCCTGCGCGTCGTCCGCCAGTAGCTGGGCATACACGTCCAGTGTGGTCACAGCGGAGCTGTGACCGGCGATCTGCTGGACGGTCTTGATGTTGGAGCGCTCGCTAACCCACAGTGTGACTGCCGTTCTCCGCAGGTCGTGGAACACGATCGAAGGAAAGGCGGGGTCCGTTTCCTGGCACCGCGCGATGGCGGGGTGCAGTGTTCGGCGCGCGAAGTTGGATGACCTTAACGCGCCGCCGGGCGGCGATGTGAACACGAGGTTTTCCGGCCGCATTCCGTCGACGTGGATCTTCAGCAACTCGGCCACCGATGCCGGGATGGGAATCCCCCGGGGCTTGCGGCCCTTTGTGGTTCCCCTGAGTTGCAGGTGCCCGTCCACGGAAACCAAGGCTGTCCGAGCAATAACCTGGGGCGCGGCACCGAACGTCAGCGCGTCAACTTTGAGACCGGCAATCTCGGACCACCGCAGGCCGGTCGTGCCGGCGAACAAGATCAGCAGCCCGTATGCGTCGTGGGGGGTCCTCCAGTACCGCCCTCCGGTTGCTGCCTGAGCGGCCAGGGCTTTCAGCTGCGAAACCGTCAGCGCGGCAGGCTCCCGGATCGGTTCCGGCTTTGGCACGTTATTGATTGTTGCGTTGCGGGCGGGATTGGCAGGCAGGTATCCACTGCCCACGGCGTATTCGAGCATCCGCCCGAGCTGGCGGTATGAACGCTGGCGGGCATCGTCCGTGGCGAACGTTTTCAGCCACTCATTGATGACCGTAAGCGTGATGGTGGCAAGGGCCCGTGCTCCAGGTGGGGCTTCATGTGTGTTTCATAAATCCGCTTATACCCTGCCACTGTGACTGGCGATGCGGGTCGCATGCCCCTCGCCCCGACCTTTTCAATACGGGCTATCCATTCTTCGTGGAGGTCGTGAAAGCGCATCCTGCCGCCCTTTCGGGTGTCCACGAGGGTGCCGCCAGCCTTCGCGGTGTTGATCTGCAGCTCGTGCGCCTGCGCTTCCCCCTTCGTCCTAAAGCGCTTGTATCTCCGCTTGCCGTCGACACGGTAGTCGTGCTGGTACTTCCCGTTCGCAAGCTTGTTGATTGCCATGCCGCAAGAGTGGCCAGAAAGTCGCGCATTCTCGAGCTCCAAAAATGACTTTTTCTCAACACAATATTCATATCGGGCCTTCTCCAAGGCCCTCCGCAGGTCCCGGAGCCACCGAGTATCTGTTCAATTCCCGCCGCGGGGAGCCGCTCCCCCTTCCCTGATTCCGTCATGTACCGCAATGACGCCTGCCCTATTCGCATTCAACGTGCACGTCGCCGGTCGGCCTTCAGCCGACAGCCAAACCGTCTGGAGATTCCTTGTCCGTCACCCCCGTTCATGACAACGCCAGTGTCGAAAAGGCACAGCAGCTTAGCCAGTCCCTGTACATGACCCGTCGCACCACTGCGAAATTCATGGGCGTGAGCGAGAAGTTTCTTGCCACCCACCTGACCGACGGCCCCAAGCGTCTGCGGGTGGGGTCGAAGATTGTCTACCGCTTGTCAGACGTGGAGCACTGGATGCGCCAGCAGGAAATCACGCGGTAAGCAAGCGGACGGGGCGGCCTGCCCGGAGGCCGTGGCACGCCTCCGGGCAGGGCCGGCGGCGGTCCCCCGGAACGCACCGAGAAGGCCGATACCGCCCCCTCGCGCCGCTTACCCGAGAGTGCAACCGGCTTCCAGCTGCCCGCCCAAGGCCGGAACTCTCTCTCTTGCACCAACGGCGGATGGTCCGTCCATCCTCTCGAAATCACCACACGTCTTCCTCGACCGGGCCCTGCCCGCCTGCGTCAAACCTTTCGAGCCACTATCTACTGGAGGTACCTATGTCCCCTCTGACCGAACCGCCGTTTGCGGCAGGCCCTGCGCAGACAACCGAGTCACCGACTGCCGATGATCTCGGCGGCAACAACTCCGCGTTCGCGGCGGTGAACCCCTTCCTGGACCGCTGGCTCGAAGTTGTCGGCGGCGACAGCCAACTGTCGCCTGAGGCCTTCATGGTGGCAACCGTCCTGGCCCGGTCCGTCACCCTCGGCCGCGTGGCCTTCACCAACTGGCAGCGGGTGAATGTCTCGCTCGGCCGCCAGAGGACTGACTTCGGGGTGTTCGAAAGCATCCGTGAACTCCAGACGGCTGGCTACCTGGGCCGTTTCCAGGGCACCCGCTACAACAAGTCCCGCGGGTGGTCACTGTTTCTGCCGGAGCAGGAACTGTGACGACGGTTCCGAGCATGTCGTCGCGCCCGTTGCAGTACTCGAAGGCGATTCGGGAGTCCGATCTGCCGACCGGGGTCAGGGCTGTCTGCTGGGCGTTGGCCACCTACGCCAACAACAACACCGGTATTGCCTATCTGACGGTTGCAACGCTCGCAAAGGCCACGGGGTTCTCCGAGGCCACCGTTTCAACGCACACAGGGGTCGCCGAGGCAGAGGGCTACCTGCGCAAAGACCGACAATACAACAGGTCAATCATCTACACCATCACGGTTCCCATCGTCGAAGAACCGGCGAACTCGCAGATCGCCGGCACGGTGACGGAAATGCCGATATGGGACTGGGTTGAGCAGGAACGGGCGAAGCGGGCGACCCTCACAAACGGCCCTGACATCACCCCGTAGGACCGCATCAAGTAGCCCGAGACATCCACCCCGGTGGCTGCCAAAAGCTCCCGGGGTACCCCGGGACAGTCGCTCTACTCCTGCCCCGGGATTTCGTTCCCCGGACCCCGGAAATTCCGCTGCCTAACTACCTCACCTTTCTACCTTGGGTAGAACTACCTAAAAAGTTCTACCCAATTGGAACTACCTCAATTGATCTACCTCACGGCTTCGACGCCCCTGACGGGCGGCGAAGTCCATTACCGGCAAAGGCGGGGTCTGCAGACCTCGTTGCGGTGGTCTACCTCAGTAGACCTGCACCTCTCCCGGGACTACGTTCGACGCCCCACAGTGGCGGAGACCGGTGACCTTGCCTTAGGGCAAGGCCTCTCCTTCCCGAAGATAGGCCGGGACCAGACCCCACCGTCCCGGGCCAACTGCTGCCTGGTCAAGGAGAGCGATGACCTTGCCGTGGGGCAAGGCCATCGGCGGGAGTGGGACCGCCCCGAAACCGGATTAAAGATTCGGCTGGTCCAGGGAAGCGGAGCGCAGCGCAGCCCGAAGGGCGGAGCAAGCTCCGCGTAACTCAACGATTTATTGCCTTGCCCTGTGCCGATTTCAACCAACCCGACGACAAGAAACCGAGGTCGCCATGAAAGATTCCATGTCCCGGCGCGCCCAAGACCCTCCTGAAACGCTTCGCCAGGCGAGGATCTTCGATAGCACTAAGCGTCACTATGAACGCCTTGGCCTGTGCCGCGTCTGCGCGGCCCAAGCGTCCTTTGGCCACCAGCGGGGGTTCTCCCAGATCAATCCGCCGTGTCACGAGTGCCAGCCGAAAGTCGACGACTTCCCGACCGACAAGCCGGGGTTGTGGCGCTCCTACTCTCCGCGGCGTGGAGCCGGGTTCTCTTCCTCGGTGCGCCCCGGGATGGGCAAGTAGCGGCCCCTGGTGAGGAATTTCTGGCAACGGTACTGGTGGGAGCGCCCGGAATTCCGTTCCCGCCTGACAGCGTCAATAATTGCGCCCGTGGGGGCGCGCTGTTGAACTACTGCGGACCGAAGAGTCGGGCGGGACTCTTCCGGCCCTTCGGGCAAGCCGTTGCCGCTTCCCACATGGATGTTGCCAGCACGATTCCGGGCACGCCATGGCTCGGTCACGTACACGATCGCGCTTCCAAGATAATGATGCTCGGAGGGCCCCAGCCGAGGTGATGTCAGTACCGCCGACCGGGCTGCGACCCGTTTCATCCCGATCACGGCGAGCACTTCTCCGCCGAGATACGGGCCAAAGATACACAACAGGCCCTGTGCGAGGAATTTCTGACAACGGTGCTGGCGCAGGGCACCCGATGTCCCTTGTCGGCTGACAGCGCCATCAAAAGGGCCACCGACGGGTTGTTGGCCGGCAGTGAAGGAGCGCGTGAAGCCGGTCGGACGCATGACGTGGGAGGCATTGTTCATGCCCATGCTGAGATGAGGCCGCTGGATCACGGCGTGCAGTTTCCATAACCGGGCCCATTCGCAAGCCCCCTGGGCCCCGAGGCCGAGGCCCCGAGCGCCGATGACTCTGCCGCCATCCGGTGGCGGTTTTGCCACCACCGAGTACTCCGCGCCCCGATGGCGTATGCCACTTCCTCCCCGAGTACGGCCCATGTGCGGCACTGAGCCGATCGCCGCTCCCACAACTGCAGCCCTGAAGGGCTAATTCACCCGCCTACCCCCATAAAAGCAACAGGTAGCGGACGGTCGTCAAGGGCTACCTTCCGGCAGTGGCATGAGCATGATTGCGGAGCCGGATTAATGTCCAGCGGATCTGTTTTTCTTTGGCCCAGGGTGAGAAGATGACGCCATTCGTCAACTTCGCTGAAGGTGGGGAAATGGCCAGGAAGAAAGGTAGTTCCGCCGCAGGGCTCGTCGGGGTGGGGCCCTGGGCGTTTCTCGTTGCGGCTGCCGTTGTCTACTATTTCTGGTGGTTCTTCTTGATCATCATCGGCCTCGTGGCGCTCACGGCCTGCTACATCGCGGTCCGCCGCGCCAGCGCCAAGGTGGAGCCGAAGCCGGTGCCAGTGGTGCAGCCGCCAAAGGCGCCGAAGCCGGCGGCGGAGAAGCCCAAGGAACCAGCCCCGCCGGTGTACTGGAGGAAGTGGGACGGGACCCACAAGTGGGCCGTCGGACAGGACAAGGACGAGTGGGACCATGCCTTCGACGAAATCTTCAAGAGCGCCGAGGCGCGTGCGGAGCGTCAGCCGAAGCCGCAGCCGGTCTCAATGGATGACGTCTCTGCCCAATTGAGAGCCAGGCCGGAGCAGCTCGGTGCGGAGACCGACAGCGCGTCGGCGCCGCGGCCGGCCTCAGCGGAAGGCGATGTGTATGGCCGCCTGAGGTCCAAGCTGGACCAGCTCGGTTAGGCTTGCCCCGCCGGCTCGGGGGTCCACAAAGGAGCGCGGCCGCGCCGGTCGACCGGCGGCGGAGGCGTTCAGCCTCAGGGGCCAGAATCATGCTGTCCTTGCCGCTCTCCGGCTCATCTGTCCGGACCACATGATGCCCCTGGGGCGCCGGATGACTCGACCGAATCCAGCGCGGCATAGGAGTCCCTGCGCCCCGGCCACCCCTCGAACTGCAACACAACAGCAAGCGCTAGTGGTTCGTCGAGGGTGACAAGAACCTGCGGGAGAGTATCGCTGGCGAGAGCTGTGTGGCCATTGCCGAGGCGATGGGCGGCCGGTCTTTGGCGTCCGTTTACAAGCGCCGGGACATATTGGGGCTCTCCGCGGTCCGGAAGCGGCACCGAGTCGCCAAGCCCTGGGAAATCCAGTAGCCTTCTGGCGCCGGGGAGTCCGGCGCACTAAGAGGGGGAACCTTGGCACGCAAAAAGTCCTACGGATTCGGCAGCTTGCTGCTCGACGTCATCCTGACACTGCTCACCGGTGGCCTCTGGCTCGTCGTGATCCTAATCAAGTTCCTCCGGAGCAACTCCCGCTAATACGGATGGACACCCGTCCCCTCTGCTCCTCTCGAGCAAGGGGCGGGTCTTCTCGTCCGGCCGGTCCACATTTGTTCGATATGCGAACTTCTGAACCCGTTCGCAATTCCGGCCGCTATCACGCGCGGGCGGGGAAAGCAGGCCGGGTGGGGCCACCCCCCACCCGTTCGACGCCTCGCCACTCCATCCGGCGGCAGGCATGGCCTGATGGTCCCCGGAAAAGGTCCGCGTCCGGGCGCACCTTAGGGCCGCCGGTCATCTCATGCCCCGCCTGTGTCCCTCATCTCGACGATGATGTGGGCATCGAAATCGGCGTCGACGTCGCGGATATTTGTCCCAAGATACCCGTAGCGCCCCAGTCCCGAGCCGCCCATCATGCACGCAAGCAGCCACAAGGGTTGCGTTGCGGAACTGCTGTTCAGGCGCTCGATGAGCGCGCGACTGGCTGGCGTGGAGTCGTTGACCGAGTTAGGCCTGCAACGGCACATTGCAGGATTCGCAGCGCCGGCGGGCACCGATGCCGGTGTCTGCTATGACGAGGATTCCGTCCGGGTTGCGCTCCCAGACAGTTCCGACGGTCAAGCACCAGGCCCGGTGGGGGCTTCGCCCGTCCGGGTGACGTAAACTTGGCCGGGACCGACCTTCGGCGAATTGTCATGTGCGCGGCGGAATTCCGGCTCGACCGCGTCCAAAGGACCGAGATCGTTGGCCTTCTCGTGTGCTTTGGCTGCTGATCGCCAAGGGCAGAGCTTCCGTTCCGTCTGCATATGCGAATGCTACCGGAATGGCCTGTAGCGTCCGTGAGCGCATGGTCCAGCGACGGGTTGGACGCTTTTCTGTAGCGATCATTATGCCTGCGTCCACCATGAGGCACGACGCCGCCCGCATTTGGCCAACTCCATGCAACTGCGGCAGTCAAGGGCCACTATTGCACTTCACGCATAGAAGTCCCAGGATGCCGGGCTCCCTCGTAACCCGGGCAGCCACCACCACGACGTCCCAGCCGAAACGGCTCGGACCGACTGCCGCCGTATAGAGGGGCGCAGCAGAGGCGCTGGCCGTACGCGATGCTGGAAAGTCTCACGGGGACGCCTGCCAAGATGACGTTGGCCGGCACGACGCCCCCGTGCCAAGAGACGCAGGTGAGTCATGAGGCGTAGTAGCGACGTTGGAGAGACGTAGGTGAGCCGCGATCGCCAGCGCCTCGTCGCAAGAGACGCTGGTGCGCCAACTTCCAAAGCAGGATTGCAGGACTCGGCGGTGTCTGTGCGGCCGAGTCCTGCAGCCACCCTGGGAGGGATGCTGGCCTGGACTCAGGACAGGTTCATGGCGGAGAGGCCACGCCACTTCCTCCACCGGGCCAACGGGAGGCGCTTCCACAACGGGACGACGTTGACACGCGAGCGTCCGGGCGCCGGGACGTGCTCGTGTGGGGGCGAGCTCGCCGCATGCTTCGACGCAGCCGAAGCCAGCGGCTGCCCGCTTGCCGATGTCCGATGTACTCGCGCTCTGCCGACCAACTTGAGGCGGAGGACGGCGCCGATGCGGCCCGGCAGATGGCCCTGATGGCCTCGCGGCGTTGGCCGCGGGTGTGGCGCTGATCGATGTCGGCCGGCGCCGATTTCCAGCCCCGGCTGACCCGTTTGCCTCGGCCGCCCGAGGTCTGGCGCCCCGCGCCGGCCCCCTGCCGGCATTTGTGTGCCTCGGCGTCGTGCCCGTGCTCCTGGGCCGCTCCCGGCCTGATGCCGGTCGCAGCCCGAAGATGGTTAGGCAGTTCTCCTCTCTGGCGCGTCACGTAGAGCACGTTCTCCACATGGTGGACCTCGGGGCTTACAGCGCCACAGCCAAGCCATGAGAGTCGGACCAGCCGGCGATCATGCCGCTATTCCATGGAAGGCAAGCAACGGTCAATAAATCAGGACAATCCCGTTGCAAGTCGCAAGGACCCAGGGGAGGATAGCGTTGCTGAGGTGTGTGAAATCTATCCCTGCACCAGCGCAGTTGTCCCCGTCAGACGCACAGGCGAAGGAGGTCACCATCTGCGCAGGCGGGAATGGCCACCGCTGACTATGCCGATGCAATTTCGAGATTGCGGTTCACCTGCCGCAAAATGGGGCCTTAGCCGTCACAGTTTCAGCCTCAACATTTTTGCTATTCGGGTGTAAAAACTCGCCTCATTCAGTCTCCGGCCTCAATTTGGAGCGCACCCAGGCCGTATGCGGCCCAGGCGGCTGCCTGGCGGTCCCCGCTGTCCAGGGCCTGCCGGTAGAAGCCCTCGGCCCCTTTCATGTCCCCGATCTCCTCCCGGAGCACACCCAGGTTGTTCGCGGCCAGGGCGGCTGTTTGGCCGTCACCACTGCCCAAGGCCTGCCGTAAGAGGTCTGTGGCCGTTTCGTTTCTTCCATTCATATGGGCGGCAGTGCCCGCCTGGAGGGCGGCCCGGGGTGTGAGGGCTCCGGGTGTGAGGGCCGCCCAGATTTCCGTCCGGATGGGCTCTCCGGCATTAGTGATCCGGTCCTGGATGTAATCGAATACGCGCCAGGACTTGCCGGGTGCGGGAATAAGCAGCCACACAGTATCGTTCAGCAATCCCGACGCCCACTGGATTTCCTTGTCGCGATTAAAGGTGTCGTACCGGTGTTCGTCGGGCAGGTAGGCCGGGGCCACCGTCTCGAGGACCGCGTCCGGGACAGGGTCTAGCGTGACCCGGTACCAGTCCGCAGCGGCCCTGATACGCGCCCATCCCAGCGGGTTAGTTTCTTCCCAGTTCTCAAAGTGCTCCCAGGCTTTGGGAGCGCCGCCCAGATAGGCGGCCAAGCCGCAAACACTTATCCGCTCCCGGAGTGCGGCGTAACTGCTGCGGTCCATCAGCGCCGTTTCCGTTCTGCTGAGCCGGGCATCGAGCCTGAGT
Source organism: Arthrobacter sp. NicSoilB8 (assembly GCF_019977355.1). Classification (NCBI taxonomy): domain Bacteria; kingdom Bacillati; phylum Actinomycetota; class Actinomycetes; order Micrococcales; family Micrococcaceae; genus Arthrobacter; species Arthrobacter sp. NicSoilB8. The sequence goes on from NZ_AP024655.1 coordinate 3,795,638, forward strand.
TCGTGGAAAACATCGAGCACGTCCCAGCCAGGGGGCTTGATTTGATCCGTGACATCGAATTTTGCGCGTTCAGTGGTGCGAATGGTCGCCACCAGGATGTTGCCGGCACTGACCAGCCTGCGTGCCCGCTCCCGGGTGAGCCCCGCAGTCAGGAACTGCTCCAGATCTTCAAGCCAGACCAGGCAGCCCTCGATGCTGGCCTGGTCCTGGAGTTCGATGAGGTCCTTGCCTGTAATCGGGATCAGCGTCGACCGCCGGGGATGGGTCCGGTGTACGGCCTCGGCGGCCAGTCGCGATTTGCCCGCCATGGAGGGCCCGACAATCAGCACCGGACGGGGAGCGGGCCGACCATTTGTTGACGGGAGAAGGAGGTATGTAATGGCATGGCATATGAACAGATGCCGTGGCTTGCCCTTGTGCCGGTGGCACACCTTTGCGGTGGTGACCGTGAAGGTGCGCCACTCCGACGGCTGTGATCTATATGCCTATGCCCCTCTGGGTCAAGTGCATGTGGCCACCCGCCGCCACTCTACGAGGTAGATGTGACCGCAAGCTGCGCGAAGGCTTCTCGGGGCACGGTTTCCGCAGTGCCCCGCAGGACCAGCCCGGCCCTGTAAATATTGACCGCCGCGTTATGGTCGGCGTCGTCCTCATGCCCGCACGAAAGGCAGTGGAATACCTTGCCATTCCGGTTGGCCGCCTCCCGGTGCCCGCACTCACTGCAGGTCTGGGAGGTGTAGGCGGGGTTGACCTGGATGAATTCACGCCCGGCGCTCTCAGCCTTGACACGTATTATTCCAAGCAGCATTCCCCATCCCGCATCGAGGATTGACCGGTTGAGTCCGGTCTTTGCGCTCCCTCCGTTCGGTTCATAGCCTCCGGCCCCATCGGGGCGGGGAGCTGCCCGCCGGGTCATGCCGGCGGTGTTCTGATCTTCGGCCACGATGACGTCGTAGGCGTCCACGAGCCGGCGTGCCACCTTGTGGAGGTGGTCGTATCTCTGGTTGTTCACCTTCCGGTGCACGGCGGCAACCCTCTCCCGGGCCTTGCGTCGGCGGTTGGATCCCTTCCGGGTGCGGGACAGTGCCCGCTGGGCGTCAGCGAGCTTCTCCAGCGAGGCCTTGCCGTAGGCGGGGTTGTCGATCCGCTCCCCCAGTGACGTGTAGGCCAGCCCGTTGTCTCCGGTGGCCAGGTCGATCCCGACGATGGCGCCGGTTTTGGGCAGGGGTGCCGGAAGGTCCTGCTCGGCGGCAAGGATCACGTACCAGTGCCGGCCCTCCCGCTTGACGGCAATCCTGGTCACCCGCCTGCCCTCGACCGGGCGGTGCTTCTTCACCTTGATGTGTCCGATGCCCTGGATTTTGACCCGGGTCTGCGGCGAATGGGCTACGGAGTCCCACTTGGCCCCGTAGCCGTTGCGGTGGTCCACCGTATCGAAATAGCCGGCACCCTTGAACCGCGGATAGCCCGGCTTCTTCTCGCCTGCCTTGATCCGGCGTAAAAAGTTCTGGTAGGCCCGGTCCAGCCGACGGAGGGTCTGGTCCTCGGAGGCATGGGACCAGCGGGCGTAGTTCGGATCGGCGGCCCGGATCTCCTTCAGCTGGGCGGACTGGGCGGCGAAGTTAATCCGCACACGGTACCGCTTCCACATGTACCTGCGGTCCTCCAGCGCGGCGTTATAGAGGAAGCGGTGATCGTCTAGCATCTGCCGGAGCAGGTCCCCCTGCTCCGATGTCGGGTACATCCGAAACTTGTAACACCGGATCATGGCATCCAGTGGCGGGCTCCCATGCTCCGCACCTGACTTCCTCTCCAGGGGTGAATCGAATCATAAAGATGCATGTATCACTAGTAGAGCAGAAAAGACTGTCAATGTCGGCTGACATGGACAAATGCCCACCCGCCCGCACCAGTCCTCCGAGGAGCAGACACTCCGGTGGGCTGACCGCAGGTCGATGGTCGGTGCGCGGATACGCGAACTCCGACTCGGACAGGGTCTCTCCCAGGAGGCACTGGCCTTGGAGTCCGGGTTGAGCCGGAACATGATCATAGGGATCGAGTGGGGTCGGAAGAGCGTGGCTTACGAGCGCCTTTGGGACATCGCCGACGTGCTTGCAGTTCCCATTACCGAGCTTCTGCTCCAGCCGGATTCGACTGCAAAGAACACGCCCTTCCGTGGCGGTCGCCGACCTATGGGCCGGTAGCCCGGATCGAAGCTGTGAACCATCACCATTAGCAGTCTTCAATAAAAAGTTAGGTGGCCCTCTACCACAGTGGGAGTCGCCCGCGACACCTCCACCTATCCCATGTCGTCGAACCATCATCAATGATGGACGCGAGGACGTAGGACTCTGGGCGGGCATGATCATGCCGAATGGATCCGTGACAATCGAGATTCCCTGAGACCATCATGATCCAAGAGATCGGCGACGAGGAAGAAGCCGCGCCGGCGTCGCGAACGTGCCGGGCACGTGGCGTGACGCGGCAAAGCGGGCTTCAGAGAGAAGTTTAACCCGACTTCAGGGGAAAAATCGTGGGTAGATATGCCTCTCAGGCTAGAGGAACGTTGCGGTAACCGCCTCGTCGTATTTACAAATCGGAGTTCAAGGCAAATAATGGCGACTAGCCGCCAACGGCAACACCAAAAGGGGGCGGCGTCCGAGCAATAGGCCGAATTGAAGCCGACACTAGGTCATCATCGACGTTGCGCATTTGTGCATCATCCCAGGGAGATATGATGGTAGATCGAGGAACAATATACTGCCAACTTGAGGCGGGTCGTTTTCCTGCTGAGGAATTCCTCCATTACAACAATTCATTCGTTCACGTCGTGCCTTCTCCACATGATAAGAAATCAGCTCAATCTGGGCATAATCTACAAGGCTTTGCAGCCCACTTCAAAGCCCATTTCGTGGACGGCGCCTGGCAGCTCGAGGGCAACAAGGAAGTCACAATCGATCGCCCGACGTTCGCCCGCATGTTCAAGAGCAGAGCACGCCGCCTCTCAAACCGTATCCGTCGGAGCCGAAAATGAGCGAGGACCCTCTGGTCACGGCCCAGCGTGAGGAAGACTCCGCAAGACAGGCTGCCGATCGCAAGGCCGATACCGACAATTTACAGACGATGCAGTCGAGTTTCTATCAACTCGCAGCCGGTTCTCTAGAGCGAACCAAATTCGCGGCTGAACTTGTTCAAAAGTCATCTGCGGCGATTGGCACCGTTTACACGGGAATTCTCGCCCTAGTTTATTCGACTTCGGGGGTTCCGCTTCCAATGCGCGGAGTTATCGCGCCGATATTTCTCGGCATAGCCCTCGTCCTTTCAACCGCCTACCTCGCGTACGTCGCCCCGCCTAATGAACCGCCAGTAACCGTTCCTGACGAGAGCATGGCGCCCGTCCCGAAATCCTACGCGCGTCTAAACACCTTCATCATCTACACGTCCAACATGGCCCAACGTCGCGCCTGGATGATGAGGGCTAGCGTTATGGCGCTTGGCGTCGGAGTCGTTGGCATTTCCTTGCCGTTTCTTCATGCGACGACCACTGGCCCACAGGCTGAGCCTCAAACCGCCAGTGCTGTTCCGTGGCCGACGCCGATGACCAATATGTCCGACGCTCATTCCGTCATTTTATACAAAGCGCAAGTTGACGAAGTCCTTAACATCAGAGCGAAAGCCGCTGCAGAACAACCGCCAACAGACACACTCTCGTCATTCATTTTCCCCCTGCTCGCAGGCCTCCTAATTGTGTCGCTCGGCGCTGCCCTCCCGGCAGTAACACGGCGTGACGGCCCGTAGACATCGTGCAGTGTGACTAGATGCGAAGATGATCAGTCTCGGCGACGGTGGCCTGATGAACAGCTGAGGAGTCAATTTTCAAAGTCGTGACGCTACCGGACTCCGACGATGCCCGGATGTTCGTCGAGTTATCGAGCTACGGGGCCGATCCTGCTGAGGCTCGCCGTGCCCGCGATCTCGCGATCACCTCCCGCGGCGAGGGCCCGCAGGCCGAGGACGCGGAGTTGTAGTTGATCGCCTTCGCCGTCGTCGCACACTGCCGCACCCATTTCCACTCGAACGTGCGCAAGCCACTGACCGACCACAGCGCCATACCCGACGAACTCTGTGACATACACCGGCTGGTGGGGGCATTCAGGAACACGACGACTGCGCACTCCGAATCAAACCTCGCGACAACTTTCCCGGTCGGTTTCCTTGATGCCGCAACTCTTCGCGTGCCGGACGTTACGGCAGTGCAGACGCTGCCGCCCCCGCTGGTTGAGCGTTTCCGCGAACTCGTCGAAACAGTAGATGGTCCCCACTTCCAGGTGACCGAGCCAGTCCGGCACCGGCTGGTTGAACAACTGAGACAGTCCAACCTGTGCGGCACGTACTGCTGCCTTTGGTTCTGGATCACGTTGTGAGGAACGTGCGTTTTGTTAACCTCCGCCTCCGTTGCTCACAACTCGTGTCATTGGTGTCAGGATGGCTATGACAAGGCGAAGACGTGCACGGCGCGGCGACGTTTGGACACCGACTTTGACGGCAGAACTACAAAGTCAAATTGCTATGGATAAATAGAGACTACGGCTGCAATATCCCCAGCACTTAGCCCATCCCGTTGGCCGATGGTGACCCCTGCTGGCGGCATGATGGTTTTCAGGTCAACATTTCTTATCGAGTGCCACATGCGGCCGGTGTCGCCGACAAACGCGGCATGCAATGACCCGGCGAATTCGCACAAGACGGGGCCCAACGGAGGCCGGTTGTTGTCGTTGTTAGCCCTTTTGGACCATCTTGTTCCATCGAATGTTGAGTGCCACATTTTCGCCGAGTTTCCACCGACATACGCCATGTGCAGCATTCCGCCGAACTGGCAAAGCGCTGGCGCGGCCTGACTCTTCTGATCCTCAATTTTGATGTCGGGATCCCAATCCTGCCCAAGCCGCCCAACGGGAGGGAAGGTCGTATGCCACAACTCCGATCCCGATGACCCCAAATGAACCATGTGCAACTCACCGTCAAAGACCGCAAGGGCGGGCGTTGCCCAGCTCTTCTGATCCTTAATCTTGACGTCGGCACTCCAGTCCTGACCAAGCCGCCCACCAGTAGGGAAGCTCGCATGCCACAACTCGTCCGATCCCGACGACCCCAAGTGAACCATGTGCAACTCACCGTCAAAGACCGCAAGGGCGGGCGCCGCCCGACTCTTCTGGTCGTTTATCTTGACGTCGGCACTCCAGTCCTGACCAAGCCGCCCACCAGTAGGGAAGCTCGCATGCCACAACTCATCCGATCCCGCCGACCCCAAGTGAACCATGTGCAACTCACCGTCAAAAACAGCCAGGGCGGGCGGGGCCCAACTCTTCTGGCCCTCAATGCGTACGTCGTCGGTCCAGCCGCCGTCGGCGGTCCACTTTGCGTGCCAGAGGTCGTTGGACGGTGAAACTCCCAAATGGATCATGTGCAACGCGTCGTCGAAGGCGGCGAGAACTGGTCTCGTGCTGCTGCGTTGCAAAGGAATTGTTGCCCCGTTCTGCCATTGGACGGCAAAATGCCGTTCAGAGTAATGCATAATCGACGCGAAATCATAGGCACCAATGTCGTCAGCGGCGTCACCCTGTTTGTCAAAATTGTAACGATGGTCTGCGACGGCATTCTCAGCAAGGACAATGACGTGCCAGTCTCGGTCATCGCGCTGCTGTTCGTGGTAGAGGCCGACGGCGTGCCCGATCTCGTGAACCAGCGTTCCAAATGGTTTTCCGCTGTCGCAGCGTACTTCCTGACGTTTGGGCAACCCGAACACGCTGTGTTGCATCCCTACTGGACTGTTACAACTCGTGGAGTCGTCTCCAGCAACAAACTCGACATACGAGCTTCGGACATCACCTGGCTGTCGTGGTCGAAGGGTGACGTGTCCGTTAGTGCTGACGTTCCAATGTTTGACAGCATTCCCGATGACCACTCGCCCCGCGTCTCCAGGCGGAAAATCGTCCTCATTAATGGTGTAAGGAATGATGCCGTCCGGCCATCGCCATTCGCTTCCAGCGATCACGAGTCCCATTGCGCCTCCCTGTCAGCCACAGGCACTAAGTCGCGCTGGCGCCTGAATCACCACCGGAGATCGCGCGGCATCTATCGATGAATCTTCCCGAATAACTGCAAATCGGTCAATGGGCCAGATGGACTAAAGCTTCCCAGCGCTCTCACGTCTTCTTGGGCGCCGTCTCATCCAGCCCCACACAAGAAATTTAGGTCGTTGTTCTCTTTGCAGATGTGGTGCCATTGCCGGGCAGTTCCGGAACTGGTCCCAGACTCCGGACTTGTTCAGCTCATGAAAAGTTGCGCCCCTGCGCCAAACGCTACTCACAAACCGAACAGAAACATTCCACGACCATCAGGACATTACGCCGCGGAAATCCGTGGCAAGACCATCTTCAACCGAGAGCTTGCCCAAGATAACTCCGGCCGCCAATCTGGATCCCCCCGAAGCTCCCCGGACTTCAGCAGCATCCGAACGGTAGGCAGCCCGACATTCAACTCGTCGGCAACCTGTTCAATTATCAGGAACCGGGACCGGTTGGTCGCCTTATCTTCGGCGGAGTTCATGACGGCTACGAAAAATCCTTGAGTATGGCGCCGAGGTTTGAGTGGAGAGCCCTCAGCCCGTCGAGTTCCACATTCAAGTTGGAGTTTTGGTCCACATCATCCCCGGCCTCGAAGAACTGGAGGTCCATTGTGGGGTGTTCGTCTTCTTCATCCTGACACGCGACAAAAGCGATCCAGGAGATGTCTGCGGGCCACCCGCCGAGGGTCTGAAACTGAGCAGCCAAGGATCCAAGAGCGGGCGCCGCTCGCTCTTCCCTGCCGTCATCGAAAATCACGAAACGTGTGTAGCAGGAATTCTCGCCTACGGTCTTGTGGTCCGTGCACCACGGTTTGCAGTTGGGTGTTGCGGTCATATCTTCCCCCAATTGATAGTTCTTGAACCCTAGATTACTGACAGTCGGTAGCTTGCTCCGCCTGTCCTTGCAGCGATTCGGGTTGTCAGGCCCCCGGCCTAGTATGCGTCCCGTGGTGAAAATCGACCCGGAAGCTATAGGCAGGAAGCTGACCCGTGGCAGATATGTTTACAGCATGGTTTGCATTCGCCCTCGACGGCGAAACGCACGAGGACTTGAAACCGGATCCGGGGTATCAGTCAGAATTTGCTCGCACGTGGACCTGCGGAAACTATCCTAAAGTGTGCTAGCCGCCGTGCCCCGCCCCCCGCTGACGGCGGCAGAGTCCCTGTCTACGCCGTCGCGGATCTCTGAAACCACTCACACATTCTTGTGAACTGGGCAGACGACAGTCGGCACGCTCGCTGGGCAGGGATCCCCGCCGGCAATGTTGAGCGCGTCACCGATTCCGAATGGGACCTTCAAGAATACCGACGCTGCCCCTGAACATTTATGTGCTGTGCGCTGGGGAATCCGTTTGCCCCGATTCCTGTCCCCTAGCCGAAGCAGACCCGGCACGGCCCCGCCCAGCCGAGGATCTAACGACAGCGATCAGCACATGTACCTACGGGCCCGTCGGAATCTCGACTGATGCTCCGCGAACGGAGCCACCACAGGGATCAATCTGGTGACGATGGTCGCGGACAGCCGGGACTCCGAAGCTCAGCGAGGGGGTGAGCCGTTCCATCCGGGGCATGGTGCTTGCTGTTGTCTATCCAGAAATGCGGTGACCGTGGCGCGTGGCCCCAACCGCTAGGCGCTGGAGACGGACTCCGCGCAACAGCGGACGCCCTAGAGCACAGCCAGTGGACCGGTGTCGGCCGCACTCCTGCCATCGGCCGTGGCAGGATGGGGTCCATCATGGACAGGCGGTTGAGGCGCGCTCCTGACGCGGAATGGGTGCTGATGTACCGGCTCTGGCTGAGCCGGAAACGCATCGCTGAGCTCGTGCGCGTTCCGCCCGCCGCTGTGGGCTACCACCTGGTGATCGCCCGCCGCCAGGAGCCGGGGCTGGAGGCCGAACACCAGGCCGCCGCCGGCGCCGTACCCGTTCCCTACCCTTCGCCCAAGGATCTTGACCGCATGGACGAGATCGTTGCGGGGGTCTCAGCCGAAGGCCGGCTCCCAGACGGTCGATCCCGCGACCGGGGCGAGCGGTCGATGGCGCGGTGGCTGTCCGAGCGCCGGCGCGAAGGAGCCGAAGGCACCCTGGACCCGGCCTACCGTGACGGTCTCTCCCGGGTGCCGGGGTGGCTGGACAACCGCAGGGAAGTTGAGGATAAAGCCCGCTGGCACGACCGCCTCGCCCAGCTCGCGGTCTACCGAGAAGAGGGCAACGACTGGCCCCGCCATAAGGATTGCGATTCGGAGCATGAACACACGCTCGGGGTATGGCTCCACACCCAGCGGTATACACACCGCCGTGGCGAACTCGATCCCCCGAAGGTCAAGCTTATTGACGATGCGGTTTCCGGATGGCAGACCGGGAGAACCCGGGGCCGCCCGCCCCGCACGTGACCTATTCGAGTTGTGCCGTTTGGGGGCAGGTGGAGCGCTCCGCACAGTTCAGGCTGCGCTGTCACCGCTGGGGTGCAACCCATCCCAGCGGAGGCCAGGGCAGGAGCACGGATCGCGCTGATCGTCGTAGCCGTCCTCCGTACTTAGATCGACGGCCTCGCTAAGCGCGACGCCGATACAGACAGATTCTCACCCCTGTCGTCTCCGACAGCCAACCGCGACCCGACCCTCCTCGACCTACCCGAAGCGGGCGCCGTAGCCGCATCCGGAGACGGCGGTCCAGTGCGCGAGCCGCCACCGCGGTGCACCGGCTCTTGCCCGAACGTGCACGCGGTCGGCGGGCAGCCGCGTGCAAACTGGCAGGGTGAGCGAACGATTCCTCGACGGCCACGGGCACGGCCCGGACGGCTCAGTGTGTAGCGCTGCCGCCTCGCCGGACCACTCACGTATCGACCCAGCCGGCTCGCGTATCCAGCAGGATCGCTCGCGCGTGGTCCGGGACGGCGTTCCAGATGGCGCTGGGCGATCCGTCGTCGAGCTCCAGCGTTCCGCGGGCAACCGGGCAGTTACTCACCTGCTCGGAAGGAACGGCGTCGAGCGGAGGCACGGTCTCGCGCTACAGCGGCAGACGGAGCACATCCGGACCTCCGACGAGGTCCAGCAGGTGGCGAGCTTCGCCGGTGTCCCCGACGCTGAGCGCGTCCGGCTCTTCGGCATCGTACTGGACCAGGTCTGGGTCGGCCCGCGCGACGAGGCGGCGCTCGTGCGCCTCTGGGGCTCACTCGACGAGGACGGGCTTGTCCGGTTCGCCGACGCGCACCCGGAGCTGTGGCACCAGTGCATATCGCGCGGGGCCGACCTGCTGGACCTCCCCCGGTACCGGGCGATCCAGGACCGGTTCCGCGCTGACGTGCTCGCGCTCGCCCGCCAGCACCTTGACAACAACGAACGGCTCATCCGCGGCGAGCTCGCCGCTCTGGGACCGCCCGAGGAAGCACCCGGAATGGCGGCGGCAGACCGCGTCGCCGCGCTGCAGGCGGCTGCGGCATCGTTGAGCAACCTTCAGCGGGCCCAGGAGGCGGCGCGTCAGGCACGCGTCGGGTGGCGACTCGGGGACGGCGGCGAGGTTGACGCCGACTTCGTCGGGCGCGAGGTCAAGTTCCAGATGCCGTTTCGTCCGGGTGAGCCGCCGCCGCTCACACAGGAGCCCGAGGATGTTCCGAACGGTGACATCTTCGTGCAGCCAGTCGTGCCGTTCGCCGACGTGCAGGCGCGGTACGACGCGGCTGCACAGGCCATTGCTTACTCGACCTCGGCGAGCCCGGGACTCGTCGGGCTCATCCGGGCGGGGTCGAGCGCGGCGACGGAGGCCTTTGTGACCGACGCCGACCCGGCGTCGGCCCGTGACCGCTTACTCGCCCCGCTCCGCGGGGTCCTCACTGACATCGGGAGCACACGTGCGAACCTCGGAGGGCGGCTCAACGCGCTCGACTTGACGCCGCTGCACGACCAGCTGTTTGAGGGCACCGCCGGGGGTGGCGTCGCGTGGAGCACCGGGTTCCGTCGCGACGTGGTGCGCAGCATGGTCGTCGGCCACAACATCGAGCGCGCCGCCGCACGGCTCGCCCTGCGGGAGGTCCAGCACCTGGCGTTGCTGTTCGCGCCGTTCACGAGCGGCGCGTCGCTCCTGCTCCTGCTCGGCGGCGCGACGGCGGCCGCGGGTCTGCAGGCATACCTGAGCCACCGTGAGGCCGGAGTGGTGGCCGCGGCCGAGGGGTCCGCCGTCGAGCCGGGCACCGCCCTGGTCCGGCCCGGGAGCGCCGAGTTCGCGCGTATGACGACGGAGAACGACACCATCGCGTTCGGCCTCGCGCTCTTGACGCTCGGTGCGGCCGGGTTCCAGGTCTGGCGGGCGGGTGCGGAGGCCCGGGCGCTGAGCGCCCGGGCGCGGGCGTTCGTCCGGGAGGCGCAGGCTGCGGGGCGGCCGGCAGTGATCAACATCGGTGGCGCAGGCGCGCCGCACGAGCCTGCCGGTGCGATCAACCTGAACCCCCAGGTGCCCGGGACGGAACGGGTGGGCATCCCGAACCTGGTGCAGGCACAGGGGGAGCGGATCGGCGAGCTGTTCCCGGCGAGTAGCGCGGACGGGATCGTCGGCTACCGCCTTCCTCCGCACGACGTCATCGACTGGAACCGTGTCGCCCCGGGTGCTGCGCGGGTGCTGCGTCCGGGTGCTCGCCTGACGATCAGCTTTCAGGGCGCCTCGGACGCCGCAGAGACGCTGGGGGCCGCGCTCAGGCGCAACGGGTTCCGAGAGGTGACCGTGACGAGCGGCGTGCTGGTCGAGGCGGTGCGCTGACGCATGGCCGTCTGCGTCCCTGCGATATCCGTGGACCTCGATGATGGTGTCGTCCATCCAGGAACATACACTCCCTGTCCCGAGCCGACAGCAGCGGCGTCCGGGAGGCAAGATTCGCCAGGACGCGGGACGCGACACCGGCGAGTTGGCAGACGTGGCCGAACCGGAACTGCAGCAGGAATGATCCCGGTGTCGAGGGCGCGGTGGCTCTCCCGGCGGCGGCGCGAAGCGGCCGAGGGGATCCTGGACCCGACCTACAGCGAATGTCTTGCCCGGGTGGACCCAAAACCGCAGGGAATCCGAGGACGAAGCCCGCTGGCGCCCCTGCCTCGCCCCAGCTCGCGGCCTACCGGAAAGAAGGCAACGACTGGCCCCGCCACAAGGACTGCGACTCAGAGCATGAACACACCCTTGGCGTGTGGATCCACACGCAGCGGTATACACGTCGCCGCGGCGAACGCGATCCTGTGAAGGTCAAGCTTCTTGACGATGCGGTTTCCGGATGGGAGGTGGGGAGAACACGCGGCCGCCCTCGCCTGCGGTGATCGGAACACTTGGTCAGCTGGGACGCGCCGTAGATCATCTGCAGCTACACGCCGCGGATACCAGTGAGCAGCCTTTTGCACATACAAGTTCATAACTTCGTGACCACTAGCAGGCGTTCCTGCTGGCGGCCCATCTCTACTAACTATTGGCCATTGACATCCCCCGATGCCCGGGGCTAGACCAATACTCTGGGCCCCTGTGCAGGCACTTGCTGCCATTGCGGTTAGGAGCGCGATACATGCCACGACGCTACTTGGCTTCGTTTGTTGCGGCTCTGCTATTGGCACCGTGGTTGGCAGTCGGCTCCGCTTCTCCTGCCCGCGCGTTCTGCCTAGAAATCACCGTCGCTATCAGTGTCCATTGCGGTGGCCAAGGACATAACACAATTACCGATAGAGCGTTGCATTTCCTGTCGCCAGGAGTGCGTTCCCACATCAAAAATGCGAATAGGGCTCAGGACATCGATGCCGGCGGCCGCCCCGAACTTCACTTCACGAACTGCCTATTCACGAGAAGCACGAATTATATTCGGAGCCAATATGATCAGGTCGTAGGCGCTATCTCGCCTCCAACCTCAATCGCTCTGACCGACGGTCTCGCTGCGGCAGGGCGTTGGGGACAGCTGCTACATCCAGTTCAGGACTTCTACCCCCACTCTCCTTGGGTGGATCCCAGGCCTGTCGGATTGGGCTTCGGCACCACGTACCCGCAGCGCTTGCTTGACTCGGGCCTCGGAAACTGGCGCCTGCTCGGCGCATACGAAAAGCTGATTCCGGCCGACCCCGTCAACAGCGATATCGTGACGGTCCAGGGCAACCCCTGGGGTGTTATCGAATTGCCCAGAGGCCCATCCGGGAATCCGAAATCTGCCGTGCCGAACGTGTGGCCGTTCTATGCTGATCGGCAAAGAGGACTAATGACCTCCAGCGCGGCGCCTTTTACTAATGGTGACGGCCAGTGTCCCCCTGCCGGCCGAGGATCCTTCGGTTCCGATGTTCTTGGTACCACGTGCATTGATAAGGAGAGCGTCTGCATACGACACGGCGGTAGAGAATGTCATTCCCTTATTCTTCGCACCCCGATCTTCGATAACTGTCTGCAACATGACGTCGATACAAGATTCGGTTGGAAACCGGCGTTCGATTCCGCCGTCGCGCAAACGGAACATGAGTGGTGCCGCCTACTCCACATGACTCGCGATCGAAGAGCATACAACGCTGTAAGCATCCCTATGGCCCTCTGGGTGGCCCCGAATACGACCCCCCACCCCGCCGGCACACCATGTGCTCCCGAACACAAACGGGACATTGACCTAAGCCTGACTATTGAAGTCGAGTCGGCGCGGGGAAGCCCTAATAGTCCCATTTTTGATCCCACCAACCTAGTGTTCGTGGCCTACACGGGGGACTTTCGCCAGTCTGTACGGACACACGTCGTAACGGGTCGGAAAACGACCCGCTCATTAGATGTCTGCATCAATCGTGACGATACGCTCGTGGCAACGTTGTGGGGGTGGTTAGACCAAGGCTACTCGTCCTTGTTGGGCGGCGGCGACAACAGCTATGACCCGTGGGAGCCGGTCTTGGGAGGAATGACCAAATCGTTCGCTGGCCCTAATTTGAGTATTGAGGAGGAGTGGAGGAACGCCGACCTGCGACTGAAGCTCAAGATCGAGCCCGACCTGTCGAATGACTGCCCCAACCAGTAGGTTGCGGCGGTTCGGTAGTTGACCGTCGGTGAAGATCCCATCGGGGCTGGCCGCGATACGGGGGGCGCTTCATGGACGACCGCGAATCGCAGGCACTACGCCCTTTGGACTTCGCGCCGAACGCCGAGTAACGACGGCGAACTCCGCAGGGGCGCCGAGGACGAAGCCCGCTGGTACCACCGCCTCGCCACAGCTCGCGACGAAACTCGATCCCGTGAAGACCAAGTTCTTGGACGACGGCGTTCCCGGATGGCAGGTCGGGAGTACCCTGGCACCGCCCTCCCGGCGGTGATTGGGAAGGTTGTGCCCGCTGTAGGCAGGCGAGCCCTGACGCAGTTAGAGGCTGGGTGGTTTCCAGCCAAGGCCGCAATGTGGCTGTTTTTGACGGTTGCAGCGTGGTTGATGAAATCGTCCATAATCTGGCTGAATGCATGTGCCGGCTGACGGAACAACGCATACGGCTCAGCGCAGGAGGACTCGCGTCGTCATCGAATTCTCGAGTTCGGTTGGGGGCTCAGCACATAGTCGTTGCCGAAGTTGTTGTCCCAGTAGGTGTTCCCCGAGCTGTGGTCCCGATAGTAAGCAGCGAATCTCACAGGCTGAAGTCCTGTGAAGTCGGGCGTTATGAACTGCCATTTTTCGACTATCCCCAGGTTGTTGTAGGCCTGCTCAATGGAGGTGCCTACGTAGTGGGCGGGCACGTCCTGCCACGCGGTTCCGCCGTCGGTCGACATTCGGATGCCTACGTCTTTGTAGGGGGATAGGTTGTCGACGTAGATGTCACCCGTTACGTCTCGCTGGTTGGCTGCTAGACCCGCAAACCTTGTCGTGGCACCGAAGAGGGCGATGTGACCCCCCGTAATCGTGTTGAGGGCACCGGTTTTGTAATTTTGCCCGTACTGGCTGTCCCAGTAGGTGGTGCCGTTCACCGTGTACGAGAGTGCGAATTCATCGGCACTGGGGGGTGATGTGTTCGGCGTCCCTGTTGTGAAGATGTCGTGGTCCCCGTGCCATTCAATCCACGACAGCTGATGTTGCTTCCATGGACCAAAGCCCTCGCGGTAATGCAGGAGAACTTTTTTGTCGTATCCAAGATTGGCCACTTTGGCTATCGCGTAGGTGTAGGACACGTGAATTCCTCCGCCAGGGGAGAACTGCTGAGAAGTGGCGTACGCAAGCCGCAGCCCGTTTGGATCAGGAATCGTAATCCCCTCCTAATTTTTGGTGAGGTATTGAACTATCTGCAAAGGCACAGATCGGGCTTTCGCCCGCCCTGAAGACGATTCAAGGTTTGACGGCGATGTGGCGGAATGCAACAGCTGCCCCGCTGTAGGACTGCAGCCCGATATAGCCCGCTGGTCGGCCGCCCATCGACGAGATGCCTCGGGCCGGATCCGTGTTCTTGAAGGTGGTTGTCCGTGTTTTAGCTCCTGACTCAAGATCCGTGAGATCAACCGTGTAGTTGTCGCCGCGGACATCAATCTCGTACTCGTACCACCGTCCCGGAACCAGGTTTGGCCCAGGCTGGTAGGCCTGCAGAGCTGCGTCGAATCCGCCGCTTGGAATAGAGTCGCCGGCCGGGATCTTGTAAATCGCGCCCGTCCGGTTTTTGCGCAGTCCGTTGGGTTCAGGCACGAGGCCGTAGAAGTCCCGGCGGGGATCGCCTTTGGCGAGATCATCAATCTGGATTTCGAAGCCCGAGTGCACGGCGCCCCACGCGCGATTCTGGGCGAACTGCTTCCCGTCGCCGGCGTCTTGGATGCGTTGAGCGATGGTCTGAGTTGGCTTCACCGTCGGGTCCTGAAACCGCACGAAGATGCCGCTGTTGTGGCTGGACGGATCTGCTATGCGGAACTGGACTCGCAGGGTGAAGTCATCGAAAGCCTCGCGCGAGTAGTAGAGAAGTCCAAAGTCCCTGTCTCCGTAGGTCACGATTTCTCCATCGATGAGTGCGAATCCGTTGCTCGCATCGGGACTAGTTCTGGTCCAGTCCGTGTTGAAGGAGCGTGCCGTTCCGTCGAATAGCACCCGCCAAGGTGCGGCAAGGGTGAACGCTTGCGGGCGGGGAAGTACCTGGTCCGCCAAAAGCGTTACCGTCCGGCGGGACAGCGCCGTGCCGGTCAACATGGGGTTTGGGGAACCGCTTCGCGGGAAGAGGGCAGGGCCCGCCACATAGCAGTTCGTCGTGTCATGGACTCGGCCGAAGCCGTTGGTTACACCTTGTCCGGGGTCGTCATTCATCCAGAGGGTGCCCGCTTCGTGGTGGGTCGTGCCGAGCCGGTCGCGGCGGTTTCCATACGGGTGGAGTGTGGCGAGGTCCGCGGCGGTGGCGCCAGCGGGGACGGGGATGGTCTGGGCGCCAGCGGCCACAATGATTTCAAACGGCTGACCGTTGGCGAAGATCAGTGCCACGTCGTCTGTGAACGAATCCATCGCCTCCCAAATGTCGCGGTCCAATTGTGTCGCTGGGCTGCCACCCGCGGGCTGGCGCGAGTCCCCAATGTCAACAAATGCTTTGGGCCGTCCGTATTCTGCATCCGCCGGCGACGTTGCAAGTGCAACAAAGCTGTCCGGGTTCTGCGGCGTCATTTCGCCGATCCCGCGAAGGGTAATCACCACCGTACTGTCGTCAGCCTGCTGTAAGGCTCTTAGCTGCTCCAGGCTGGGAACTTTCTTGAACAGCTCAGCCTCGGAATTGTTGCCAAATCGTCCGAGTCCCGAGGCCGTGATCTGCAGGTGGAAGTATCGGTCTACACTGCCGCTGGCCACTCTGCCCTTAATGAACAACGCCGAGACCTGCAGTGCTCGTAACGCAGCCGGACCCAGGGCAGGAAGCGCGGCAGCGATGGAGGCGCGCGGAATTCGGATATTGAGGTTTGATCGGAGGTGGGCAATCAGGTTCTTGCCCATGCGTCCGGCCGCCCGTCCGGCCAGCGACGACTTGAATGTCGTCAGGGCTACCCGGGTGGTTTCGATGGTGCCCAGAGCAAGCACGACGGCGCTCTGCCGGCCGTCCGGCATCGGCGGTGCCAGCGGTACGACTCGCTCGTTGCCAGCATCGTCCATGACCCGAACGCCGGTGACGCGCACCCAGTTGTCCTGCTGGGTTTCCGTGACCAGTTCCAGCACCTGACATTTGGGTACCACCATCAAGCGTTTGCGGGCGTCAGCGTCAGTTCCGACGCCATCGGACTCCGCAGCGGCCGAACGTGAAGCCTGTACAAGGAGCGGCATGGCGCTGAATTTGTTGACCGGAAATAGACCGGGGTCCGCCACCGATTGGACGGCCAACGGTGCTTCCAGCTTGAGCATGTTGAGAAGATCCGCTCTCGAGGGTGCAGGCACTCCACCGTTCAGCTCGAGGGAAAGGAATTCCCCCAGTTCGGCCGCGGTCGGGGCCCGACCATTCCTGCGACGAAATGCGCGTACCACAGGATGGTTCCGCAGAGCCGACAGCGGGAGCGATGCAAATGGGAGGCCAGCGCCCGAACCGGCGACAATCCCGTCAAACAACATCTGTCGAAGTGCCTGGTGCAACGGACCATAGACGAAGTCATTCGTTGAGTTGACCCCAATCTGGTCCCCGGCGTCGTAGAAGTAGGGGTCTTGAAGCTCCGAGATCACGCCAGGCGGCCAGCCGCTCATCTCCTCGTTTCCACCCGGTACCACCTGCTCATCCGCACCGGGCGGCTCATCCTGGAGAAATTCAGGCGACCACCCGCCCCACGCCAGAGAGCGGCCCCCTAGTGCATAAAGCAGGCCTGCATACCCCAGGTCAGAGTTCGGCCTCACAACCCATGGCACCCGCATACCAGGCTCGCCGCCCATGAAAGGCAGGTTTTGCACGTGCTCAGGCAAGACGAACGGCCCCTGCTCCAACACCAGGATGCGTCGGCTGCGCATAGGGTCGCGCATGAATAAGCCGTTTGCAACGACCGATCCAAACGAGCCGCCTCCTATCACCACAACGTCGAAATCCCGGCGCTTACCGGCCACCGTCGGGACGGTGCTGTCCAGAGCCTCCTGGAGCGTATTGCAGAGGTAACGCCCCATATTGTCAAGACTAAAAGCTGTCGTTTGAGCGAGAAGGGGCCCCATGTCATCGTCCTAAACTGCCATCGCGGGATACGGCGCCGGTCCGGGCTCTAAAAGTCAGCCGACGAAAGTGCCTGGCGCCATTCTTCGCGATAGCAGCCGGACCAAAACGAGTGACGAGTCCAATGTTGCCCACCTTGGCAGATGCTGGCAAGAGGGCGAGGAAGCGGCTTGGCTCCACACCAGGCAACCTCACCCGCTCGAAGAGGCCAGAACCGAATGCCGATTCGTTAAGCGGTTGTCCGTCGACTACTTTGATGGCCGCATCGACTTGAACGAGCACGTGATCAAGGACGTCACCAGCACCTACGTCGTGCGGGTCTCCGGTGACTCCATGGAGGGCGCCAGCATCAGCGACGCCGGGGAACGGATCGTGAACCGGCAATGTAGCGGACGACAACGCCGGTCTCATGGAGTAAGTCGGTCTATATGTGAGCTTCCGTCCCGACACGCTGACCCCGGACATGGCCGGTGCAACCCGCCAAATCACTGCCCACGATCCGGGATAGGACCCCTGCACCTGAGCTGACCGGATACCCACTTGCCATCTAATATCCAAGATCGAGTACCGTGTCAGAGTAGCCGACGGCGGTGACTTCACCGGTTGGGTCCTCAAAATCGGTCCATTTCTTCGTTTCTGGATCGAATATCCGCTTTGCCCGAAGGGTCACTATCGTTGGCGTGTCCGTGGGGAAAGGTGTGACGTCCACGGCCTGCCCGTTGACGTCGTAGCTATGCAGCCGTACTTCGCCCTGTACTGGAGCACTGGTGAGGCCGTCAGTGGCCTTAACAACGACCTTTGTGGGTTGCCCCAGCTTCACGGGGTAGGGCAGGACGAACGCGTGCAGCGGACGGATGGTCGGCTGGTAGGAGAGGCGAAGAGTAGCCTGTCGCGACGCCCGGTCGATGTTGACAACCTCTGCGTGAGCCTTGGGCATTCCGTTGGCCAGTTCATCGGTGCGCTCGAACACGGCTCCTGGAGGAAAGAATCGCTGCCCGCTGGCGCTGGCCATGAGCCACGATCTGTTAGCGTCGAGGCGATGCACGAGGACGACGGGTGAGCCGATTCCGGCATCCCAATCCTCGTTTATACGAAGTTCAACGTAGTACGGGCCCACGCGGGCGACCAAGAAGCCTGGTAGGTCGCGGCGGTGGTGCGGGCGCAACGTCACTTGCTCGTCGAACCAGCCAGTTCGGACCCAAACTCGCTCCGGATCAAGCCAGCCGCGTGCAGCCATATTCGCCGCATTGAGACCGGGTCCGACTTGCGCGAATGTCGGGTTGCCGGCCCAAGCGGCATTCAACGCACTCATCACGTCCCATCGATCCTGGTATTCAGCCGCTACACCGTCGGCCATGGAGTGATCGAGCCCATACCCATGACCGACCTCCTGAGCAAGAATCCGCGGAGCTGTCCCGAGGCTGTCGGCAACAGCCGCACGCCCGTTCTGCACACCGAACGTTTCGAAAGGTACATTCGTGCAAACCAGCACGCCCCAGAACGCAGACAAGTCCACCCCGTTGGCTGCGGCAGCAAGCCTGGCGTCGTCAACGATTTGACCTCGACCTTTCGCATAGGCTTCCGCTTTGGTTTCGGGAAGCGTGAACCAGCCGAATATCTGCGAGCCACCGATGTCGATGTTTCCGTGAGAGTAGACCCGAAAGAAGTCAACGACGTTGGAGAGCCCTACGCCTGCACTCGTGAACAGGTTCCGATAGTAGATGAGTGGAAATGGCTCATCATTGTTGTCGGCGAACTTGCAGAGGAGGACTGCCCACGGTGTCGCAGCCTGGGTCGTTGCCATTGGCGAGCCCTCATTCCTTTACCTGGGCCGCCGGCCCGGTTCCACGGAAGGAAATCGATCCAACTCCGGCGGCCGTACTCACTTCTTAACTGAATGGAACGGCCGGCAACTCTAGCTCGCTCGGCCTGGAAGGTATCAAGTCGGAACGCATGAGAAATTCTGATTCAACCGCGAACATCACGTCGTCCTGTATGTCCTGCACCCTGGTGTTGCGGCGGATCAGAGCGGCCAGCGTAGTTCGTTGAAGGTCACTGATGTCATCAGCAGACATGGCTAGGTTGTTCTGCCGTTCGAAGATCTGAATGCCATGGCTGAGAAACATCGCCCCTACGCCGACCCAGTCACTGAGACCACTCCGATCGGGAACGAATCTTGTCTGCCTGCAAAAACTACTACTGATGACTCGGGCATTCGGTCTGTCGGCGCCTGAATGCCGTGAAACGCGGTCAGCGTACACGTCTGAAGACAGCCTTATGAACTGTTCACCGATGCTTCCCCTACGAGGACGATCAGAATTGGCGTCCGAGCCGTCAAACTTACGGTTCGGGGGAAGCAGGTGCGTCGGTACGTCCATTGGTGTGTTCCTTTCCCTTGAAAGGCCAGCCGGTCGCTGTTTCTGTTCAAGCCTGTCGGCGGCCTCGTGTCTGCTGATCGTGGGCAGGGACTGCAGTAGGGTTCGGCGACTCCTCTGGCGGTTGGAATCCATCGGGCGTCCAGATGAGAATGAACGGGGCGTCTTCGTCAAAGTGCGTGATTTGAAGGAACATGCTCTGTTCGTTAACCAGCAAGTCCAGACGCATTTTCTCCGGCAGATCAATGCCGCGCGCAGCGGCAAAGCGGAACGGGTCTGTGGCCGCAGAGCGCGCTAGCTCCCGGTCAGCGGCAACCTCTGACAGAACCACTCCGACCCGATGGTCGCGACCTAACTCGATCAGCCTCTGATGGATGCTTAGACTCCGCTCGAGGCGCTCTTGCTCAGCACGTAACGACGCCTCATCCGGCGGTTCCTTCTGAACGGGTTCGTCCGAATGGACAGCCCTGTCCGGATTCAGGCTTCTAGCAAGTGCGTCGAGTTGGGCCTTCAGCTGTTCGAGTTCTGACTCATGCTGGGCGACGTGAGGCGCAAGCGACTCCAGCTGGGCCTCGGGGGTTTGCGGTGAGTCCATGCGAATGCGCTCCTTACAACACGTCGTTGGAAGTGCCTGCGAGGTACGTCATGAGCACATTCGTGGCCGTGAGAGCACCTTGGGCATCGATTGTGATCTGGACGACGATCCACAGTCGGTTTTCCGGTCCCTGAGCATTGACCACCGCCCAGCGCCCCCGTTGCGTTGGGAGATTCATGCCGTCAAGGCTAACTAGGGTCACGGACGCTCCGGAGTCAAGGAATCCTGGTGGCGGCGTCGAGAAGCAGTGCACCCACACGTGGTACTCCCCGGGCACGTATGAACCCGCCACCTTGCTGATAGTGATCCGCTCAGGACCGGTCCCGTTGGTATCGTCGGTGTCCAGCGCCACGTAGGGAACTGGCGTCCGCGATCCGAAGAAACAGTGGAACCGCGGACCACCCGTCTGGTCAGGCCCGGAGCAATGCAAGTCCAGATCCTTCGGTGTGATGCCCCAATCCAGCTGAAAGACGAAGGCAGCGGGAAACTGGACTGCTACATCCGGATCCAGTGGAACCGACACAGTGCGTGACCCGGTGGCGGGCACGTTCACCGGCACCGATGCCGGCAGGTAGCCGGGTGCGGTGACAAGGATCTGGCCGAGTCCGGCGGGCCGTACACCCGTGAAGGTAACCCGGCCGTTCACGTCGGTCGTGCCGACTTGGTTGGCACCACCTGGCGTGGTAAGGATCACTTGTGCGCCTCCGACCGGTGCACTTGTTGCCCGGTCAGTCACCACAACTGTGACATTTCCCGCGGTCGACTGTGTCACAAGCACAACATCAGTCCAGCCTTGAGGGCCGATAGTCCTCGTCTGGAATGCAGTGGCGTCGGCGGCTGTGGTCACCTTCACAAATCCATGGGTGACGCAAGCGAAGGTGAACTTCCCGTTTAGGTCTGTCTTGGTCTGATATGGGTTGCCGTTCTCGTCACGGAGCAGCATCCCGTCTTGGCCGGAGAGGAACACCCAGACACCAGGCACCGCACTGCCCGCCTCGTCGATAACCTTGCCGGCGACAAGCGTGCAGTCCATCGGGATGGCCACAGTGATCTCGCCGTGATCGGGGACCTGGGCGGGCACGGTGGAAGTCTGGTATCGGTCGGCTGTTGCCTGGAGGCGGATTTCCCCCGATGGAACGCATGTTCGTTGTGCGCCGTCGATAAATGCGCTCAGCTTTACGTGCCCGTCAGGTGCACCGCCCAGTGGCGCCGGCGGTGTCGTCCCGGCGAATGGCTCCGCGGGAGGCAGCGCCTTCACCTGAGCACCTGCTATGCCCCGGCCGTCAGTGCGGCGGGATACGTGGGCGACGACACCCGCGCAGCTGCGACAGGGCCTCTGGGAAGGTCTCCAGCCTGCTCCTTCGCGAACCTCGTTGAACTCCACCAAGAACACGGAAGGTGCCAGCGGCCCACCCGGGACGCCGTCCCCATCGACGTGTGCGGGACTTACGTCGTCGAGCAGACGCCATGCACGTACAGGCTCATTTGGGTTCTCCGAGAAAAAACTGAAGGTGACCTCGTCCCCATTTGTAATCGGAGATCCGTCTGGCGCCGCGATTCCGCCTTCGATCTTGGTGAGAGTGAAGACGCGCTCATTCGGGTCATCTCCCGGATAAGCGGGGTATCCGGCGCTAAAGCCCGGGTGCACAAGGACATGCTCGCCTTCACCGCCAATCTGGTACCTGACCAGGTGCGGGTCCTTTTTGCCCTTGCGCGGGAGGCGATACACGCCGTGTTCGACCCGAACCAAGTCTGGGCTGGGCCCCCAGTTGTCAGTCACGTGCCTCAATGCGATTGGTGAACCACTCGACAGCGGCCAAACCGTGGGTGGCTCGAAGAGAAACGTCTCCCAGGGGCCTGGAGTGTTTGTAGCCACGGGGGCCAGATAGGTGCCCCCTCCGTTGTATGCCTGTAGGTAACGGCCATCTGCCGTTGTGATCCGGACGGCGTTGAATGAGGTGGGGGAAGGCTGGCATTGGTCGTCAACACACTCGCACCACACTGAGGAGCAGGGTGGCCAGCAACTCATGACCTCGCCTCGGAGACTGCTGATATCACTGTCGGAGGGATTGCACTCATCGTATAGGGCTTCCTGGTGAAAGACACAGCTCTGAACGCTCCAGTTCTCGTCTACGTCGGCGCCCTACCGTGAGGTCGCCGGTACTTCAATCGGACGTCTCGCTCACCTTTCCCCATGAACGCTTGATCGACTCCTGGGGTATCCGGGCTGCGCAAGCGCCGCGTTGAGACTGCCCGTCGCCCCTGGTCCCTGGACTGCGGATAAATAAGCGCGGCAACAGTTTTGCAGCGCTGCTGTTTTGTGCCGCTCGGTCTAACCCGGGCGCTTTCGTTCCTGATCGACAGCTTTCGTTCCTGATCGACAGGCTGCCGGGCAACATCGGCGTCCTTTTGGGCACTGGCCTCCATTCAACCGACTTGCACGCCGAAATAGGCGCCGCCGGGCGCACTGACCGCACCCTGGGACCCGACTAGCCAAGTCCAGAAACCGAACTTCGACCTGCCGGAGATTTTCATTCTGCCTCTTGGCCGTGCGGTGTAGGTTTGGGCTCCTGGTTTTGTGTAAGTAGTGAACCCCCGAGCGCGTTACCACGACGTTACTAAAGGCTTGGATAGTCGTTAGCGAGCCGGATGTGGCCTCGTCCACGACGCCGCGGCCGGGCCGTTGCTTGCTCTCAAACCTTCCCCGACTGGTGGCAATGATGGTGGTCGCGGCAGTCGACCCCCACGGACGCGTTCAGGGCACAGACGTCGCGGTCGATCGCCTTCGTCTGGTCCCCCCGGCCAATCAGGCGGTGACTGAGGCCGCCAGAACCTGTCGCAGCAGGACAAGGGCCTCTGCGGTTGGATGGCCCTCGATGCCCGAGAACGTGACCGATACGCTGTAGACGGCGGGGACGGGTAAGGCATAACCGAGGGGGCTGCTGCGCACCAATTCCCTCGCCGTCGCATCCGCGGGGAAGAGGAACTCTAGATCCTCGTTGAGGCTGCCGAACGGCCGGAGCCGCTGACATGTAGGCGTATCTTGTCAAGAGGGCAACGGTGATCGGTCCAGGGCTGGTTAGTCCTGGACCGCTCTTTTCATATCCGTTCTTCGGCGTCGTCCCAGGTGGCTGTCGCGTCGTGTTCGACGAGGGAGCGCTGTCATGCTGACCCTTCTATGGGTGGTGTCAAGCCATGAGTGTGGTGAGTTTGCGGTAGATCTGCCGTGCGATGATCCGCTTGAGGCAGCGGCGGATTTCCCGGCGTGTTTTGCCTTCCTGGGTGCGTCGGTCAAGATAAGCGCGGGTGGCGGCATCGGAGGCCATGCGGGTGCGGGCGATGATGTCCAGGGCCTGGTTCAGTTGCCTGTCGCCGTGCCGGTTGAGACGATGTCTGGTGGTGTTGCCGGAGGATGCCGGTATTGGGCTCACACCGGCGAGGGCGGCAAAGGCGGCCTCGGAACGGATGCGGCCAGGGTGGGAGTATGCGGTCAGGATGATCGCGCCGGTGACCGGTCCAAGACCCCGGAGATCCTGGAGGCCGGGGGCCATCCGATCCACGAGCTGCGCCAGGTCAGCCCGGTTGGTCTCCAGCGCGCTGGTGTGCCGGAGTACCGCGGTAGCGAGGCGTCTGGCCTCGGATCGGGCAACCTTTGTGCTGATGCCGTCTGTTGGGCGGTCACGCCAGGCCGCGATCGTGTGGAGTTGTCGGTCCGTGATGGGCTTGCGGGCATCGATGCCCAGGTCCGTGGTGCGGGCCAGTGCGGTCAGGGCATGACGGTCGGCGGTGCGCTGACCGTCCATGGACCGCCGGGCGGCCAACAGGACCCGCAGGGCGTCCCGTGCCCCTTCTGCCCGCGGCTGGATCAGGGCTGCGGTGTCGGTTCCGAGCACGGCCCGGGCCGCCGCGCGGGCGTCGATCGCATCGGACTTGCCGATGGCGCCACGGTCTTGCCGCTTCGGCGGTCTGGCCTCACACACGGGAAGGCCGGCGGCGCGGAGGGCGCGGGTCAGGCCTGCCCCGTAGGAGCCGGTGCCTTCAACCGAAACCAGTACTTCCCCGGTTGTTCGGCGCTGCATCCAGCTGATGGCGCGGGAAATGCCGGCCTGACTGGCCGGGAAGGTCGAGGTGTCGATGACCTGACCGGTTGCCGAGGCCAAAATGGCGTAGGTGTGGGTTCTCGAGTGGGTGTCCACCCCGATGACGTGCGTGTACTTCTCTGCCACGATGGTCACTGTGGCGTCTCCTTTCGGTAGGGGCCATCACGGCGCCGGTCCGGGGAAGAGTCACTTCGAGGCAAATCTCTAACGAGTCACGGCCGGCCGGTCACGGCGGGGACGGACAACCTTCTATCAAGCCATCGCAGTGGGCCAGACTGGTGCCGCTCCAGCCGGGCGGACGGGTCAGTCTCAAGACACTGCAAAGCGAACAGGTCAGATATGCGCTGAGTCACACCCGGCAGGAATGGCAGCCAGTCTGCCAGCCAGCCTCGGGTCGGCTACTAACCATTAGAGATATGCGCGGGTTGATTCCCGCAGGAGGAGGTGTTCGGCTGGTCGGGCGCCACCGGTTGATGGTCGGTTGTCCATAGCGGCGCCACGGGGGCTACTGTTCGTGCAGGAACTCCTCGGCCAAGCCGAACACCAGCTCGGGCGCACCTGCCAACTTGCTGGCAGACGCTGCCCGTAGTCGGCCGCCGTCGGTGCCTGCTTCGGCGAGCAGTTCACTTCCTCTGCCGTTAGGCCTTTCCTCCTCTGAAGCCTAAGGAATGGCCACTGCGGCTTCAGCCGATGGCATCATCACGGCGTTGTCTTGTCGGCGAGGGCTGTTTGCGGCGATGGAGGTCTCCCGGCAGAGCGACCCCAAACCTATTGCGAGATTCCCTTCAATCTCATCGCCTGCGCATTTTGGGACGAAGAATGTGTCCGCCATTCGCGTCTTCGGCGGCTACTCAACCATCTACACGGGGCCGAAGGTCCAATTCAGATGCGTGCCAGGAGCTTTGCCTTCTCTGCTGCCGCCCTTGCGTCGAGTTTTCCGGTGTGAGGACCGCACCAACATGGCTTGATCCCGGTAACACCGCAGTAACGATCACTGATTACGATGCATCTCGATGCCGTAAGAATAATGGTCGTCCTTCATCGTCGTATTCAAGAGCAAGAAGATTCAGCCCATCTGAGTCCCTGGTGTCCACGATTGGAGTAAGAACGTGAGTGATCAGGGAACGAGCGACCCGGCGAGAACAGGAAATCGAGAGGGCGCCCCGAGTCAACAATCTTCGGACAGGTTTTGGCCCTGGAACGATAAAATCGCCATCCTTCTCGTTCCGATTCTCCTCCTTGCACTCTTCAGTGGGCTGGCCATTATGCGTGCGTTGACCGGAATGCCCAGTGCACAGAATGAGGGCTCCGTACTGCTCGCCCTTGCAGTGTTCAGCATTTTGCCTCTTATCCTTTTGATCACCCAGAGACTCGCAGCAGAAGGCGGAAGCGTCGAGTTGGCAAGCCTCAGACTTTCCTTCGCCAGCGCATCGCAAGACGCCGCGACCTCAATGCGCACGACGACGTTAACCGAGAACCTGGGAGTGGCAGAAGGTGACGCGATGGCGCAGACGTCGCTGCGCAGCGTATTACGTGCTCTCCGGACAGCGCACGAGAGCGAGGTGACAGTGGTAGATCTCCGTCGAGGCAGCACGTGGTGGGAGACCCGACTCTTCATCTTGATCGCCGGTGCGGCCCGGCGGGACCGCCCCCTTGCCCTCGCCTTCATTGGCGAGTCGAACGGTCGAGACCATGTATTCCTTGGCTGGGCAGCACCCTCCCAATTGCTTGACATGCACCTAGCTGCAAGCCCTGGATTGAAGGAAGCATATGCACGAGCACTTGCCAGTACCATGCAATGGCAGATCGGTGAACCCATAGGTCGGTTGCAGGGGCAAGTCCCGCAGGTGGTTCTGCCTTGGGACAAGACCGTCTTCTCCCTGCCGTATCTTGCTGACGACGTGCCAGATCCAGCCTTTGCCATGGAACTGTTCTTACAAGAAGAGCTCAACAAGCAAGCGTTGGCGAATCCGGCCGAGCCCGTCTATGTGAATATCCAGCGGTTGCGTGAGCTTTATGAGCCGGTACTTGTCACTGACTTCGTTGACCTTCACGCCGATGACGGCGACTGGGCGCGAGTGTTGGCCTCAAGCTCACGCCGTTTCTTTGCCCTCACGGCAGGAGGAAAGTTCGTGGCCCTCCTTGCACGTGATTCGCTCATGAGCGCCTTGGTTGCACGTATCGTGCTTTCTCGAAATGATGCAGAAAAGCAGGGACATGTTCGGCCCAAAAAGGCTCGTGTCAACCCGAGCCGCAAATGAGCAATGCTGAGTGGGTAAGGGAGCTTCCTGGCAGGCAACTGCGTATATGCCACGGCATTCGAGCGTACTCACGGCCGGGACATCTCTCCCGAGCTGATCGACATCCACAATGACCGATTGGTTTGCGTGTATCCGCGGTAGCCCCGAGCCAAGGAGGTGAAGGCCGGAGGTGACGGGCCCGTGCCGAAGCAATGGTATGGAATACCTAGGGCAGGCTTTGATCCCGCGCTTCGGCGGCAGGGATGGTCAACGGACCAAGGCACGAGGAAGAAAATGCTGGGTCGTTGGGCAGCGCGCTCACCTCCGGCCCGGAAGCGCCCCAACGTTGGAACCTTCGAACTGGATCAAGTGCGAAGCCCCTGATATGTCCACGGAATCTGAGGAGTCCGAGGAGTCCGGCGCCTCCACCCGAACTCCATCATGCTCCGGCGCCCGGGCCTCGGAATTGACTGCTCGGCGCACGCAGCACGGCGCAGGATAAGCACCTTTCCGTCACGCCGCCACAATTGGTCGCCGATGCACCCGGCCAGAGCTATCAGGTCGCGTTCCTCCATGCGGACACCGCAGCGGGTGGTCGCGTTATGTCTACAGGAGGACTGAATCCTGAATGAACAATGTCTCCCATGGTCGCTCATTAGTGGACCGTTCACTGAGATCGGGCGCCGACCAAGTGCGGCCTTCGGGACTGCCCCGCGCAGCACCAGAGCCGGCACTTTGAAGCAGCCAATGGTTGCGGAAGCGATGAGGGTGAAGATGTCCAGAGCAACTGTGGTCGCGACGGATGCGTAGTTCTGAGTCCCCTATTAGCAGGGGCAATCCAATCGGAGCGACGGGGATCAGTAACGGCACGAAGATGTAGGGCCCTGCGACCTCAAGGGCAGTCGCAGCAGTGACTTGGCCTTGCCTGTCATCCGTCAGCTTCGCTCGGCCTTATAGAAGTCAATGGTCTGGCGATTACTCTTCGGATCCGAACTGCGTTCCATAAGACCCACAGTGGATTTGTGTATACGTCCACGAAAAAGACGGCGCTAGGGAATCGACCAGGTGAATTTGCAGCTTCCAGGCCGAAAACTCTCTACGGGACGGACTTGGTGCCCGCTCCACTCGATCAGTGACACTAGCCCTTGCATGAGTAGACCCGATGATAGTGAAATCGTTTACGGTGCTAAGAATCCGCAAAGGCAAACTTTGGCCCCAAGGAATCGGCCGGTGGCTGTGACGCTGTTTGCGCTCAAGCCGGTAGCCTCAGCGACACGGTGGGGTCTCCAAGCACTACCGTGTCTCCGCGGTCCCGTGAAGCGAGTTGGCAGTAGAGAGCAGCGGACAGACCTTGAGATCTGGTCTCCCGGCTGCGGTTGAATAGTTTGAGAGCCTCGGGCAGTGCGGCGGCCAGTTCGCCGACCTGCGACCAGATGCTCCTCAAGGCATAGCCAACGGGCTCGCCGGCGCAGAGCCCGTTGTAGAGCGCCGTATGAATGGATGAGGTCAAGTACTGTCGGGTCCAGGGAAACCGGAGAGTCCAGTCAAAGGTCGGTTCGACGTGCCCGATAAACGCCCGCAGCGGACGCCCCGCGCTCAAGAGGGCTGTCGGTAACGGGGCCACTGTCGGACCCACGCCAGCCACGGTTTGGAGCAGTCCTGCCAGGTGGGAGCCGGCGTCGAAAAGTTCAGCGTAGGCACTTGGACTGTTGCTTCCGGCCGAACAGCACGCATGGGCATACCAAATAGCGCCATCGGGATTCCATTTGGCCAAGAGGTCCTCCGGACATACCAGGTCTCGCGACTGATCCACGAGCAGGCCTAGATTTCGGCGTACGGCATAAAGGTCACCGGCCGGGCCTGTCATCCCGTGACTGGTGGTGACCACCAGAGCGGGAACATTGGCCGCAAGCGTCTTAGAAAGTGCCGCTGCTGTTGCCAATTCGTCGGCGCCCGCTGTTCCGGAGAGAAAGGAGACCCGGGTGATCTCCCCATCTGCTTTGAGTTTTTCGACTATGGGTGAAGCGATGGACGACCGCATCAGGGCAGTCATATCGTCGCCGCCGAAGTCCGGGGCCCACACAACGGGCTGGTCATACCGCACGGTTGAATCGCCCCAGTCGTTGAGCAGGGCGGAAACATAGTTTTCCAGTGCCTGCCCGGTCAGGTGCAGCCGCCCAACAAAATTTCCGACATTTAGGGCGAACTGGAGGTTCCAGGGAAGTGTATCCGGCCCGCCGTAGAGCAACAGATAACGTGGCAGGGCCCCCGCAGCGGTTCCAGCTGGTGCTCCGGAAATCGGAATATGTCCGCCGTTGGCATAGTCGGCGAGTGCCATGGGACCCAACGATGGCTCCCACCGCAGGACTTTGGCATGGGGGCGGGCAGCCACGAGCGCACGGATCGGTTCGGGTGCGTCATCGGCCCGACCCCGCGCTTCCACCGCGATGTGCGGGTCATCGGGCAGAATCAGGCCCCACCCGACGTCGGGATGGCGGTAATCCCGGGGATCGGCCTGCTCCGGGCGCATGTAGCGCTTCCCACCGGTGATTTCCCCGCCGAGTGCCCAACCCCGGCCCGACGCGCCAATGCCGCCGTGGCCGGCATTGGTGCCGTCCCAAGCATTGGCAGCCAGTACGAGGGGAAAATCGGTGCCGGTGAATTCTGCGAAGGAAACGCTCATTAGTTGTCCCCTCCTGGCTCAAGTATCTTAATCGCTTCGTCCAGTTCATTGAGGAAGCTTGGCGGGGCCTCGAATCCCGGATTTGCGAGCAAGTACCTGAGCACTGTGAGGTCCCATCCAATGTTCTGCAGTGGCGCTGCGGGCGCGGGGCCGGGGACGATGAGCTTGAATACCTCACTCTGCACATACAGAACAGGTACCGTCCACTGATGCAGATTGTTGGCCGCAGACCGGAACGTCTCGTTGTGGCGGTTGACATCGATCAGCTGTCGTCGGGGTTCCACCAGCAGTCGCGGCCAGTCAATGACTGCCGTTGTCTGCGGCGGCAGACCCACAAGCGCGGTCAGCAGTTCCTTATAGAACTGGCCGCTGAAGCAGATGGCGTCCTCCGGAACTATCGGTTCGCGCATGCCGACGACGGCTGGGTACCCGCCGCGGGCAACCAGGTCGCGGGCCAGAGATTGCAGATTCCCTCTGGTCGCTGCGGCCTCGCAGCAGTTGAGCACAACGAGCCACGGCGGGCTGGCAGCGTCCCCGAGCATGGAAATCTGCTCAGCCTCCAGCAGTAGCGGGGAGAACAGCCGGCCGGCGAGCCAGTCCGTGGGTGTGGCCAGCTCCAGATGCGGCGTGTCAGCGTCGGGAGAGAGCCCGTGGCAGTAGAAGTGCAGGATGTCAGGCCGGAATTCGCGTATTTTTTGTCGCAGCTCGTCAAATCCAGCATTCCCGGGCAGTCCCCTGACCTCGACGTTGGGCCTATGCTCATCGGCAATTTTCTGCTCAAGCCCGGGTTCGCCGGCAAAGACCAGAACCTTGGTCTCCACCGTCGAGGCGTCCAAGGTAGCGGCGAAGCGGTTCCACTCGTCAGCCGCGGGTATTCCGAAGCAGGACAGCAAGAGCACTAAGCGCAACGGGGGGTGAAAAACACGATCACCCTTTGACGGGGAACTGGCTCTGACGACTCGCGCCACCGACCACCTGGAATCGAGGGCAAGAAAGGTGCCGTTTGGACCGCACACCGTTTCCCACGGGATCTTCTCCGGTTCTCCGCCGACGGAAGGTAGCTCCACCAGGAGTGGACAATATCCGTTGACCGCTGCGGCGGCATTCTGGAGTGCGGCAGCGACGTCCGGATGCGACAACGACAAGTCAGCGTAGACCTTGGTTCCGATCTGAAGGATGACGTCCTGGCCATCGTTGAGTAACCCCGTAACGAGGTCATCGGCAGTGCTGCTGATGAAAGTGCAGGACTGCCCGTTGCCAATCGGCGGGTCCTCCAACGAAATAACCGTTTGGGTACCACCGCCAGGCAGCTGGTGAATGGCTGCCCGGATTGTCACGGAATTCATTACTGCACCTCCGGCGGAGTCCCGGGTGTTCCACCGGTTTGTGAGGCGACCACATGGCGTTCGAGGATGTCCGCTGCAGCCTCAAGCGCGTGCTCGATCTGCCGCGAGGATTCGGCATCAGCGTCCCGGCCGCCAGCTCCTTTCAAGGTAGCCAGAAGCTCGCCTTGAATCTGTTCAAGCGCTCTGGCGCCGGCGGCAACCCACGCCGGGGTGGCGGCCGAATTCAGAGACATCTTCGTGGCGGGTCCAACAACAGTCGTGCGTCCCGAGGGGTCCAGGAGGGAACCTTCCATGCTCTGGTAGAAATCGTCAGGAATGAATTGTGGATGGAGCCATAGGCTCACTGATTCCATGCGGCGAACCGGGCGTGGCGCACCGCCGAGTATCAGCCCGTAGGCTGAGGCGAGTTCGTGGAACCCCGGGTCGGACTCCAGATCGTGGGACAGTACGGCCAGCGGCTTGGTCTGCGCCAGGCTGTCGGCTAGTTCACGGCGTCCCATCGGCGCGTAGTCATGGAAAGGACCGGTAAAACAAGCAGTCCAGGCACCCGTGACCGTGAGAAAAGTGTTCAGCTCGGGGGCCGCTACAAACCGGCTCCATTCCCGATCTGCGTTGAGCAGGGGTGAGGACGCTAAGGCCAGCGCGCCCCTATCGCCCGAGTAGTATCCGTGGCAGATGAATTGAACGGCATCCAGCGCCTGGCCGCCCAGCGCGGCTTGGACCCAGCGTAACCAAGGACTGCGGAGATTTGATTCCCCGGATAGCCTGGGGCTCCTGGCAGCAGGCTCAAACTGTTCAGCTTCCTGCGGATTGTGAACGACGATGCCGGCCATGCCACTGAAAACCTCCAGCAGCTCTTCGTATTTTTCCGCGTCCGCAAAGACATGGACCCGCAAAGGAGCCGGGACGGCCGCCCGGACAGCGTCCAGATACCGCTGGAGCGTGTCCGCAGTATCGACTCGAAACTTTGCCCGCGGGGAGCTGGCAACAACGGCAACCTCAAGAGAGG
The DNA here is from genome assembly GCF_019977355.1 of Arthrobacter sp. NicSoilB8. NCBI lineage: Bacteria > Bacillati > Actinomycetota > Actinomycetes > Micrococcales > Micrococcaceae > Arthrobacter > Arthrobacter sp. NicSoilB8. Next base: position 3,827,214 of record NZ_AP024655.1, read on the forward strand.
ATCCCGATCCCTCCGGCCGAAGCAGGCAGTAGGGCAATCTAAGGACGGGTCCCCCAAAAATACGTCCCAGCATTGCTTCCCATGGGAGCAACCGCAGCAGGCCGGCAGGTGCGGGGAGTTCCAGCCAGAGCACCCTGCCCGGGGGAACCAGTTCCCTTATCCGTGCACCAACAGACTCCGGAATATGAAAACGGGACGGATGTTCATCCCCCCTGAGTCTGCCTTCGAGCCCCAGTTCTGAAACCGGTATCTCGGCCAGTGGGACCGCATCTCCCCCTCCATCTTGTAGTTCGAAGACGGCCGACGGCGTTGCCCCCCGTGTGCTGCCGTAGAAATCGGTTGCCGAGCGATCCAACCGAATCCGTAAAACCACGAGATTGTTTTCCACTCGAAGTAAAGCAGCCATTTTAGACTTCCGCCCTGACCTGATTCAGCAACATCCACCAAGTCCATTTGTTGCTGACGTCCGAATGGCCTCCGATGACACGGGAACTTTCCACTCCGATGACGCGGGAATTCCCGTTGAGGTCATACAGTTCCCCTGTGTCCTTGGCCGGAACTACCACGACTCCTGCTCCGGGAGCGGGTCCGTAGCCTCCAAGGGCGGCATACCGACCGGGGGGGCCCGCCGCGATCTCAATGTCCCCTAGATCCGAGGCACGGCGAACCGCGAGATGGAAAATCTTCGTCAACGGAAAATCCCGGGCGCTAAAGGTCGACAGAATGGGTTGCCTGCAGCGGTCAACGGAGAGTGCCCGGAAATACCCGCCCGGACGGCCTGTCCCAGGTACTTCCGGTGAAAAGCACAGATAGCTTATGGCTGGCTGCAGAAGCAGGACCGACTCGACGGCCCGGGGAAGCTCTCCGGCACATAGCGCGGAGAGCACCAGCTTGCCACCAAAGGAGTGGCCGATCAGGTGTACCCGCGCGGATGTCTTGGCAAGGATATCGGACAGCAGCCCGTGAACACCGTCGGCACCGACGCGACCCGCGCGGTCTTTCATCATCCACACCGACGTCGTGCGGATCAGCTCGCGGGGGTTCAGGAATTCAATCAGCCCAGCAGCCTGGGGATCCGGGATGGGAGGCAGCATACCCGAGGGTTCCCCATTGCCGCCGCTGGAGGCACCGCCTGTTGAGCCGAAGCCAAACCCTCCCCGGGCGAAGCCGAATTGGTCCCCCTCATCCCGATCGGAGTTGGGCAGGTTCTTCCATATCGACATCAGCTCAGTCTCCGTTATCCGGCCGGCATCAAGGTTCAAATCGTCCTTGGTCCCGTCCTCGAACCATAAAGGTGCCAGAAACGAGGAAAATTCCTGGGCTTCCGTTCCACTGAGGCCAGGTTTTTGCGCCATTTCGTAGAACCTGGCCCGCGCCTCAGGCCGTAACTGACGAGCGATTTCTGTTTTGGTGGCTTCCTCTACTCCTACTAACTCATCCGATTCAGGTGCTACCCCGGCACCGTCGCCTGCGATCTTGGGCGGGGATTCATCTGGATCAACGAGCACGGCGCTCGGCCAGAAAACGCCTACTAGCAGGGGACGGTATGTCCTGCCGGGAGGGTCCGGAAGGTCTGCGTGGAGGCTGGCGAAACCCTTGATGAAGGTTTCGTACGCTTCCACTGCGCGTGGCCAGGGTGTGTTCCAGCCGTGCGAGAAGAGAAAGATGTCGCTGTAGTGGGTGTCGGGCTCTAACTCAGCTTTCCTGAGATTCTTCAGCAGTTCGCCAAGGGTAACTGGTCCGGTGCACCGTCCATCCTGGTCAAAGGGAACGACGTAGAACGGAGCCGTCGTACCATCGTGCAAGACGATTTGGCGGTATGGGCCGGAGATGGGTACAGAAGGTGCCACAGCGTGCTCCTCGGAATTGCCAACTATTGAAGACCGAAAGTTGCGACGACGGGGGCGTGGTCGGATTCGGGGTATTTGCGGTCGACAGCGAATGCCGCGGACTCGTCGTGGAGGACCTCGTTGTGGATCTCCGAGCCGCGGTAGTCTGCCAGCAGGTTGCGGGTCACGAGCATGTGGTCAAGCATCTGGCCGCGGCCTTGGTGGAAGAGGGTGTACCGGCCCGGCTCGGGGACCGTGTGCTCGATCGGCACCAAGATCCTTCCGACCAGGTCCGGGTTGCCGGTATCCTCGACATCGCCGCGGATGGTCTTGACCGGCACCTCCTCGGGCGCGGCGTTGAAGTCTCCGGCCACGATGATGCGCGCGTCCGGGTCGGCCCCGAGGATCCTCTCGACCAGCCTGCGCACTTCCAGTGCCTGGGACATGCGCTTCATGGACGAGATGAAGCTTCCCTCGGCCCAGGCATCCGCCGTTCGCCAGGTGAAGCTGTCGATCTTCTGCCCAGGGATATCGGTGGGAATCTTGGACTTCAGGTGCACGTTGACCGCGTGCAGCAGCCGCCCATTACCCAGATCCAGCTGCACATACAGGATGGGCCGTTCCACTCCAATCTCCACCGCGGCGGCATCCGGAGGGAGCGCCGTCAGACGCCGGTATTGGAGCCTTGCAACGAGATCGTTACTCAGCTGCTCGACGGCCAGCACCGGCACATGGGTGGCGACCACCAGATTCCGCTCGTCGAACACGGCACCGTCCGGTCCCCGCGTGCTCACGAGGTTGGCCCCGTCCAAGTTCGTACCGGCCAGCAGCTCTTCCAGTGCCAGCACGGCCCTGGGCTGGCCTGGACGCTCCTGGCCGTTCACCTCCTGAAAAAAGGCAAGATCCGTGCGAAGCCGGACGATCTGCGGCCGCATCAGCGCGATCCGCTCGGCCAGCGACGGCCGCCCCCCCGGGCCTGTCTCGTCAAAATTCTCCAAGTTGAACGTCGAAACCCGAAACTCCGCCATGTTCATCACCGCCGCCTTCCTCGAGCCGCACAGGATACGGATTGGGGGCCATGCACCAGCACGACCGTTGCTGATCACTTCTGCTGGTGTACGCACCAGATGGAGCAAGCAAGGGGATTCACCTAAGCGACCGTGACGTCCACCTTCATCTCGGGGGCACCGGGCGTGCCGGAAATATTGATGGTGACGCCGGACCAGGTACCGTCCGGCAGGTTGAGTGCAGGGGTCGTCGTCCTGCCGATCGTCTTGTTGTCTGCGAGGGGATAGAGATCGTTGGCGTCCCCCCTGTTTCCTTGGCCGAAGATCTTCGCGAGATCGCGCCGGTTGTCAGCCTGGATGAGTTCGATGGCGAGGGCTTGTTCGTCATTGACATTGTCGATCGCCTCATCAACGACATAGACGGCGATTCCTTCGTCTGGCAGGAATGAGTCCTGGCCGTGCCGACGCCGGTATTCGACGGCGATGTACTGTGTTTCAGTCATCCGCTTTTTGTTCTGTATGAACAGCATTCCGCCGCCCTCGGCAGCCGGCTCCATCACGATGTTCTTTGTGGTCTTGGTGACCATCTGGGGCGTAATCCATCCGTGAAACATGCGGAGCATGCCATTGGGGAAAGCCGGCGTCAGTCCGCCGTTTCCCCACGAACCGGACGCCATCAGGCAGTAGTCGCCAAGGCCGTTGGACTGGGTGGCCTGTAGCCGCCCCGTGTCGTAGTAGTCCGCCCAGCGCGCAGCGAGATGGCCCCACTCATGGGCGCAGACCCCAACCATACAGTCCTCCGGTACGGTGAGGAAGGTCCGGACAGACAAGCCCTCATTAACCTTGATGCCTCCGGGCACGATCCATTTCAAGCTCCACAGATCGTCCCGGGACCGGGTCTGCTCGGCTCCGCGGCCGGCATGGACAATGAAAAGGGCGGTGACCGTATCCTCGTCGAGAGCATCAAGAGCGGGATCAAACTCGACGCCCCCAGCAATTGCCGCCTGCACGGCATCTCGGGCCATGCCTTGGGCATTGCGCGGAAAACTCTCGCTCATGCCAGAGTTACCACTCGCGTAGAAGCTCAGCGGACGCGGCAGGCGGAACCAGCCATGAACCTCCCCCTCTACATCGATCCCGGAGCCGGAATCGGCGTCGAAGCCGCTCACCATTCGGTAGAAATCGCGCATACTGCCGGTGGGGAAGAGTTCGTTGCTGAAGAGCATCGTGTCGTAGTATCCCCCGCCGTGATTCGGATCATGTTCCAGGTCGGGGAAATCGACCAGGAGCACGAGGGTACGTATCGTTCCCTTCAATTGTTTGTCCGGCCTCGCGATCAGTTGCTTGTCGCCGCTGGGTCCTTCGGTCAGGGAACCGTCATCAAGGCCAACGAAATTCTCTCCCCGCCGTCCAGAACGCCAGACCCAGTAGTACTGCTCGAACGTCATGCTTCGAGGGAGGCGGCGCGATTGCAGAAGCTCTTGATAGCGGGCGTACAGTTCCGCCATGGCCTGGGGCGACAACGGCACCGGACAGGCGTAGTCGCAGCCATGGAGGCTGCCGTCGAAGTGCCATGGATTGAGGGTGACCCGCATGGGAGTGTTGCCTTTCACGTGACATTGCCGTATGACGAGATAAAGTTGCCATCTTCAGTAAGCACCGGCACCGTTACCACAGCGTTACTGGGTGGGTGTCATGCCGGTACGGCCCCTGTGCTACCCGCCTGCGTCCGCGGTCGGCAGGAAGGGGCGTTCTGTTGCAGGCCTTGTCGCTGCGATTGTCAGTCAGGGCTAAACGATGTTGCGGTCTCCACGCCCAGGCCGCCGGCACTTCCGCCCGAGAATGCGGGAGACCGTATCGCCGTGGTGTCCTAGGCCTTGGCAGCCCTGGCAGCGGCGGCCTGCACGCCCGTCCGGGCCGCGGTAGCGCCTAAGTTCATCCCACGTTTGCTAGCACGACTGCGCTTGGCAAGTTGTCAATCGATCTTGTCCGGTGGAGCGGGCCGGAACCCCGGCAAGCGGCAGCATCGAACATGATACGAGCCGCTCTCGCTCTTTTGGCTCGCGATATTCGTGACCTTGAAGGACATGAATCACGCCGCCGTGCCGCCGATATCCGTGACTGCGTGTACGGGATCAGTCCACCCAGAACGGGCTGATGACCGGCCTGAGGGTCCTCGCCATTGCTGATGCATCCGGGGCGTCCGGCGGCTGCTCGTAGCTGTACCCCAATGCGGAGATGTCCAGAACTTCGCGGATGGTGTGAGCACCGGGCCGAACGCCGTCGTCGATGTTATGGCCCGGGGGCCCATCCCGCAGCGGCGCATAGTGGGGGGCGCCATCGGGATTGGCCGTCTGCTGCAGTTCCTGCCAGTCGGCCCAGACCTTGTCAATGAAACAGTGGTGGAGGAAAAACACCGGGTCCTCAGGGGAGGTCATCAGCAGCATGTTTCCACCCACCCAGACATGGACCCGGTTGTGCAACTGTGAGCCGGTAGTGCTCACCCTGCTGTCGCCGCGTCGGGTGACGAAGCCCTCCAGCCGGTTGCGGAACCCGATGGTGAACGGACTGGCGCTGTAAGGCGGGGTGTCGTAGAAGACTTCTCCGAGTGCCAACTGCAGGTCCGCTGGTGTCGGGATGCTGTCAATGAACTGTCCGAAGCTGCGTTTCAGCCCCGGGCCGGGGAGGCCCTCCGCGCCGTAATCGGGGACCGGCCAGCGGCCGTTCCCGTGGGCAAAGGGTCCGCTGGCCACGCGCCATTCGTCGGCTTCAACACCGTTGCCCCCCATGAAGTCTTCCGACCACACAGGGGAAGCTGCCGGGTCGGAGGTGTCTTCCGTCCAGTTCCAGTACGGGATAGACACGGAGGAATCGATGGCGCGCAATTCGGTTTCCAGCTGGTACAGGAATTCGCGGTGCCAGGGCAGGAAGGCTGGACCCCGGTGCGCACCATTGCGGTAGTTGCCGTCGCGTGGTTCGAAGGGCAGGACCGCAGGCTGCATGACTTGGTGGTGCCAGTGCACAAACTTGTCGTACTTACCCTTGGCCTTCAGTTCCAGCAGGGCCGTGACGAAGGCAAGCTGCTCCGGCGCGGTGAGGGAGCGGACGTTCTTTCGGACAAACATGGCGGTTTTCCTTGTGGCTCAGGATTGTTTGACGGCAATGAACGATGCAACATATCCGGCCGCAGCCTGACCGCCGGAATGGGGAACGGTCCGGATGACCGATCCCGCAATGGCAGGACGCTGGTCGACACCGTGAGGCCAGATGGGTGCCAGATATCCCACGTAGTCATAGACCCACAGCTCGCTGCCGATCTCCCCGGAGCCTTGGAATCGCAGGGCGAAAGGGTTGCCGTAGCTGTAACCTCCCGTGAGGTTCAGTCTCCACCCCTCGCCGCCGAGGGTGCCCGACAGGCGGCCGAATTCCGGCGCCGTCAGGTCCAGGGTCCCGGCACCGAACCGGAGGGCACCGAACTCCTTGGACAGGTCCGGATCATTTCGAAAACTTCTGTAGCTCCAAGACCCGGCGAAAGGATTGTCGATTTCCATAGCTGTTTCCGATCAAAGGACGAATAGCTAGAGTCCGGGCACATCTGTGCGACAAGGACTGCTGTGAGGCCTGCAATGCCCTAGCAGAACGATCAGGCCGGCGGAACCCTTCGGATTGGCATTCAACTTCCAACCTCTTACTTCCCCACGCGGCGTGGACGACCCTTCCTATGAGCGGTCGCGACCAGTCTCCGCGGTCCCCGTTACTGCAGCGTTACCGACGGTGCGGTGTCAGAGGCAGGACGACCTGGGCGAACTGCCGGAACATCAACGGGTAGCGTCGGATCTGCGGCGACTGGGCCATTTACACTGGCCAGTCATGCTCAGGCTAGGGAAGATCGTCGCCGGGTGTTCAAGGCAGGTCGCAGGGAGTGCTTGCCGTTCATCGATAGCACCTGTTTTGCGGTGTATGCGTCTGGGTTGGGAAACGTGGCGATGTTACGGCTCATGCTCAACAGTCTGGGTGATGGCAGCGGAAATGGGTTATCGGGGTTGCTGCCGCCTATAGCGGTGAATTTGGCTGGCGGAAAAGCATCGTCGAGGACCTGCTTGAAATCCGGGAACGGATTGACGTCGTCGTTGGTCAGCTTGCTGTAGACCTTTTGGAGATTGTCGCCCCCGGCGCGGATGATTTCCTCGATCGTGAAGCCCAGCTGACTATAGAGGTAGTAGATGAACAATATCGAACAGCCGCTGGCCGCGGTCGGTTTGCTATCGCCCTTGACTATGATGTTGACATTATCGGCTCGGTCGCTGGCAAGCCATAAGTCGCTGATCGGGAAACCTGCCGGCGTGCCGCCGAGACTGTTCCGCGCGAGGAACTCCGCGGCGAGGAAACGCGACAAGCCCTCACCCTGGCTTCCCTCGGTATTGTCCCCGAACCAGCCAAAACCTTGTGCCCGCATTAACTGTTCGCTCATCTCGCTGATTAGTAAGTAGCGGACCAGTGTGGAGTCTCCGGTCGCCGGGTTCACCGTGACCGCAATGCTGCTTTTCCCGGAAAATCCCCACCCCGCGCCTCCGTCATTTGGCGTGACACTGACAGTGATAGGCACGTCGACGTCCAGCGCGATATTGCCGAACCAGCCGCTTAGTTGGTCATAGTCGGCTTCTGCTACGGCGATCACCGCGTTCATGCGGGCCGGTTCAAGACCCGTCGGATTAGTGGCGGTACTCCGCAAGGAATCCTCGTATTGGAACCTGTAGTGGGGGGTCACCCCGCCGCCTGTGAGGCCGGTTGTTGTAAGCACCATTGCCTACGCCTCCTACTGAAGTGCAACGAGGATCGGGATCAACCCTCGACCCGACGGGAACGCGCCCAGGGCCTTGCCGATGACCGCGCCAAATGCCCGGGCCGGGTCGGTGGCCTTCATCGCGTGCCCTGCTGTTGATGACGTTGTCAACAAGTCACCCACTTCAATGGGGTGCTCCGTGGCGTCGACCTTGCAGAATACTTTTCCCATAAGTGCGATCGGTCGACGAGATTCCGATGGTTGAGACCGGTCCAAGATGATCCCTGGCCGGTATGTGCCCGCACCAGAGACAACTCCGGCTACTCGGCGATCGTAGGGAATCGCGCTGGCCGTCAGCGTGGTGTCGGTGACGACCACCAGAACAGTGCCGGGCTCGGCCAAGTCAGGTTGAACCACTTCGAAGTCCTCCGCGCAATCCCCATTCTTGAGGTAGACATCCCCCGAGACCCTGAGGTTGCCGTCGACGGCAACCAGCCCGTCAAACATTGCCGCGAATCCTCCGCCGTCGTTGTAGGCAAATACCCCAGCATTGTTCGGCCCGTGGCTGACTCCGTAGAGCGCGTGGAAGGTCTGGCTCTCACCCACCACTCCGGCGTTCTGCTCGCTCCAGCCGTACACACCTTGGAAGGTCGGACTCTTGCCGACCACACCACGCCGGCCTTCTCCCACCACGCCATCACCGCCAGCATTGTCCTTACCGACTATCCCAGCGCCGTTCTCGGCCTCCCCCCAGACACCGGTTCCACCGCCGCCTTTAACCACTCCGACCACGGCGCGCCCCTTAGCTGTCTGGCCCCATATCGGTACACCTTCCTGGGAGATCCCAACGACAGCTCTCCCTTGGGCGCTCGAAGCCCAAAGTGCGGGTCCTCCTCCGGTGTTAGTGACGTTTACTGCAGGCGCGGAAGCGCTCCCGGACGTCTCGTTAATAGTCATAACCTGACACTCCATTCGTTGGGAATCCAAGAACCAGGGGCCAAGACCGGGATCACCGTAGCATTGGACCAATCGGGTGACCAGAGGCCTTGACCGAACACAAGTGAATGGCCGTCAGTAGACGGCTGTTTTCGCTTGCGCATCGAGACGTCTGTTGCTCATGCGGATAGCTCCTGCATCTAGTTCACGTCATGCGCCGAGGGGCATTCTGGCTTCTGTTGAGCTTGGGTGGCTTGCCTCGGAGCCTGCCTTTGGCCCTGGCGATCTGCACGCCTTCGCGGGCGCGGTTGGGGTCAGATTCGAAGTCAGCGACCATGGCCAGGACGATGAACAGGAGCCGGCCGATCGGGGCGGTTGAGTCGAGGATGGATCCGCTGATGCTGAGTTTCACGTTGCGTTGTCAAGAACCTGGTGAGTGGACCCCGCAACGTCGCAGTAACGGCTTCGGCACCCTCTCCCCCCGTGGAGGCAACCATCGTCATCGCCGAACTCTTCATCATCGGATTCCTCATCCTCCGACTCGCCGTCTACCTCTTCCGCTACGGATCCATCCAATACTCGGGCAAACTCTCCTCCATCGCCGGCACTTTCCGCAAGAAGGACACCCAGGCAAGAACAAGGCAGTAGAAATCCTTGCCCCCACCCAGCGGAGGCTCAATGCTGGGACGGCCTGCGCTCCCACGCGCGGCTTGGGCCCCGAAGCCCGGAAGGCCCTGATACCGGCGCGCCGGGAGCCTCTCCCTGGCGGCGCTGTGGCCCGTCTGAGGCCATAGCCCGAGTGCGCTTGAGTCGGTATGCCCTGGTAGCCGCGGCAGACGGAGGAGGCCACGCAGCGCTTTTCAGGGCCCACTCAATCACCGTGGGGAACGGAACTGACACCACGAGTAGCCATTTGGTAGCCACGTTTCAAGGAAAGCGAGGCCGTACCGGGGAATCTAAGCGATGACTCTCGGAACCCACCCATAGGACAACACAGAAAGACCCCCGGACTCTCGCGGATTCCGGGGGTCTTGCCTGTAGCGGTGGGGAGGCTCGATCTCCCGACCTCACGATTATGAGTCGTGCGCTCTAACCAACTGAGCTACACCGCCATAAATGAGGAAAACCTGCGCTAAGCCGGTCAAAAACCGCCTTGACACAGGCCCTCATTCAGAGCCCCCCACCGGAATCGATCCGGTGACCTCGTTCTTACCAAGAACGCGCTCTACCACTGAGCTAGGGGGGCAACGAGTAAATACTCTACCGGAAGATTCGCCCACCAACAAATCGGCGGCCGAACGGCGTCGGACCGGCCGAAAACCGTGCAAATCCGGGCTTCCAGCACGGTCCAGGGAACCAAAATGGCTCCCGCGGCCGGCCGCCCGCGGAGGGTGTGACGAAGCGAACACGGGAGCGGAATGCTTAAAGCAGAACGGGCCGGCTCAGGGAGCCGGCCCGTTCTCTCAGATGGTGCTAGTGGTTACCACTTGCTGCGGGGTTTGAAGCCGCCTTCGGTGCGGGGCTTGCGGGTGTCGGCGCCGAAGCTGCGCTGTTCGGAACGCTCGCTGAAGGAGCGGCCGCCACGGTCAGCGGAGGACCGCTCGCCGTCGCCCTTACGGAATTCGCGCTTGAAGCCGCCGTTGCCCTTGAAGTTGCCGCTGCCACCGGAGTAGCCGCCGCGGTCCCCGCCTCGGTCGCCGCCACGGTTGCCCTGGTAGGCGCCGCGCTCGCTGGCCGGCTTGCGGCCGTTGTCGAGCTCGAGGTGGATCAGCTCGCCGCCGATCCGGGTGCGAGACAGAGCCTTCAGCTGATCCGGGCTCAGGTCCGCAGGGAGCTCTACGAGGGAGTGGTCCGAACGGATGTCGATGCCGCCGATCTGGGCCGAGGAGATGCCGCCTTCGTTGGCAATGGCGCCGACGATGGAACCCGGCATGACGCGCTGGCGGCGTCCGACGGCGATCCGGTAGGTGGCGTTGCCCTCGGTCAGGGTGCGGGTCGGGCCGCGGGAGCCGAAGCCGTCCTTGGAGCGCTCGCGCTTCTGGAACTCGGGCGCTGCCGGCAGCTCCTTGACCAGGAGCGGCTGTCCGCCCTGGGCCATGACGGCCAGTGCGGCAGCGATCTCGGCGGCCGGAACGTTGTGCTCTTCCTCGTAGGAGGCGATGAGGTCGCGGAATGCGGCGACGTCCTCGGACTCGAGCGTCTCGGTGATGCGCTCGGCGAACTTGCCCAGGCGCAGCGTGTTGACGGTCTCGGCGGTGGGCAGGTGCATCTGCTCCACCGGCTGGCGCGTGGCCTTCTCGATGGAACGCAGCAGGTACTTCTCACGCGGGGTCATGAACAGGATCGCGTCGCCGGAACGGCCTGCGCGGCCGGTGCGGCCGATGCGGTGGACGTAGGACTCGGTGTCGTGCGGGATGTCGTAGTTGACCACGTGGCTGACACGCTCGACGTCGAGGCCGCGGGCGGCGACGTCGGTGGCGACAAGGATGTCGATCTTGCCGTCGCGCAGGGCCTCGACGGTGCGCTCACGCTGCTGCTGCGGGATGTCGCCGTTGATGGCGGCAGCCTGGAAGCCGCGGGAGCGCAGCTTGTCGGCGAGGTCCTCGGTGGCCATCTTGGTCCGCACGAACGCGATGACGCCTTCGAACGGTTCGACCTCGAGGATGCGGGTCAGCGCGTCGAGCTTGTGCGGGCCCATGACCTGCAGGTACCGCTGGCGGGTGTTGGCGCCGGTGGTGGTCTTGGACTTGACCTGGACCTCGGCCGGGTTGTTCAGGTACTGCTTGGACAGCCGGCGGATCTGGCTCGGCATCGTGGCGGAGAACAGCGCAACCTGGCGGCCCGCGGGGGTCTGCTGGAAGATCTGCTCCACGTCTTCGGCGAAGCCCATGCGGAGCATCTCGTCGGCCTCATCCAGCACGAGGTACTGGAGTTCGGACAGGTCGAGGGAGCCCTTGGCGATGTGGTCGATGACACGGCCGGGGGTACCGACAACAACCTGGGCGCCGCGGCGAAGACCGGCGAGCTGGGGGCCGTAGGCGGAGCCGCCGTACACCGGGAGGACGGTGAAGTCATCGATGTGCTTTGCGTAGGAGGTGAAAGCCTCGGCGACCTGGAGGGCGAGCTCACGGGTAGGAGCCAGCACCAGGGCCTGGGTCTTGCGGGACGGACCGTTGAGGTCGTGGAGCTCGGCCAGGCGGGACAGCGCCGGTACTGCGAATGCTGCAGTCTTACCGGTACCGGTCTGGGCCAGGCCCACGACGTCGCGGCCTTCGAGCAGCAACGGGATGGTTGCTGCCTGGATCGGGGACGGCTTCTCGTAGCCGACGTCCTGCAGGGCCGCCAGGACACGGCCGTCGATGCCCAGGTCGACGAACTTGACGCCCTCTTCCTCGGTGTCCTCGTCCTTGGACGGGGCGGAAGCGGTCTGGGTGTCGGTCACAGTCTGGGTGTCAGCCTGCGGGGCGGCTTCGGCGGCCGGAGCCTGGAAGTTCGCAGGAGCCTCGGTGAATTCCGGGGCGGAGCCGGCTGCGGGGGCAGCCGTTTCAGAAATCTCGACGTCGCTCTGGCTGTTCTCGGTGGCGAGTTCGGTGTCGACGGAGTTGTTCTGATTTTCGGGCATAGGTGAAATTTCCTCATCCATAGGGGCCAAGCGGCACAACCCGAGGTGAGCGGAGCCGCAGTACGCGTGACACGAATTGCCGGGCGTACGGTTGACCGGCGGGTCACAGAAGTCCGGCGCTTTCGCAATCCCGTGGCAGGACTTCCCGCTGCATCTCTTGGCTGCTATCCCAGCAGTCTGTACAGCGTTTTCTTTTGCCGGCTCTCCCTATGAAAATGCCCGCATCACAGTTGCGGGCCCCAACACTTGCCAGTCCTGCCTCAAGAATTGGGCAGGAATAAGGGATTTCCGGAGTGGGGGATATTTCAAGTGTAAGGCATGAATCAGAACAGTGGTAGTTGAGGGGCCGACGGCGGCCGGTGAGCTTGCGCACACCGGCGCAGTGTGTCTAGACCCCGAGCCGGCGCTGCAGCTTCTCGAATCCCTCGTGGTACTCGGGCTGGAGCCTGATCTCGCCGTCGGCGTCAGCGTCGCGCAGGGCCTCCATGTCCTCGAGGGTGGGATCGGTGAACCACTTGGCGATGGTCACCCCGTGGGCGGGGACAAAGATCCGGTGGAGGTGGTTCCCGGCTTCGATGCTGCCGGTCCGGACCACCCGGAGGTAGGTGCCCACCCTTCCCTCATCGGTGAACCTCTTCACCCAGTGCGGTTCCCCCATCCGCCGCTGGAACGTGGCGCAGGGGACGCGGGGGGAAGTGACTTCCACTTCGACGTCCAACCCGATCTTCCAGCGTTCGCCGATCACGGCGCTGGACGCGTTGAGGCCGGCGATCCGCAGGTTTTCGCCGAAGATGCCCGGCGGCATCTCCCGCCCGAGTTCCTCGGCCCAGTAGTCGGCGTCGTCCTGCGAATACGCATAGAGGGCCTGGTCCTCGCCGCCGTGGTGGATCCTGCTGGCCTGGATGTCACCGTGCAGGCCCAGCCGGTGGACCCGCACCGGGCCGGCCACGGGACGCTTGTCGATCGCCGTGACGCCGACGCTGCCCGGGTCCTCGAGCAGCTGGTGGACCCGGCAGACGGCAAGCACAGATGCGGTTTCCATGGCACCAGTGTAGGCCCGGGCCGGGCACCGGACTCAGCGCGGGCGCCCGGCCGGGCGCGGGCACCGACGCCGGGGGCCGCCGTAGGATGCTGGCATGAGCAATGAGGCCAACTTTTCCGATGTTTCCGATGTCCTGGCGATCGATTCGCTGCTGAGCCCGGAGGAGCTGGCCGTGCGCGAGCGCGTCCGCGATTTCACGGACCAGCGCATCCGGCCGGGCATCGCCGGCTGGTACGACGAGGCCGTGTTCCCCCTGGACCTCGCCCCGGAGCTGGGCGAACTCGGCGTGCTGGGCATGCATCTTCAGGGCTACGGCTGCCCGGGCCGCTCCGCCGTCGAATACGGCCTCGCGGCGATGGAGCTCGAGGCCGGCGATTCCGGCATCCGCACGTTCGTCTCCGTGCAGGGTTCCCTCGCCATGACGGCCATCCACAAGTGGGGCTCCGAGGACCAGAAGCAGGAGTGGCTCCCCCGGATGGCCGCCGGAGAGGTGATCGGCGCCTTTGCCCTGACCGAGCCCACGGCCGGTTCCGACCCTGCGTCGATGACGACCTTTGCCCGCCGCGACGGTACGGGCGGGGATGCCGGCTGGGTCCTGGACGGCGCCAAGCGCTGGATCGGGCTCGCGTCCGTGGCGGGCGTGCTGGTGGTGTGGGCCATGACCGACGACGGCGTGCGCGGTTTCCTGGTCCCCGCCGGCACGCCGGGGGTCACCGCGACGCCGATCGGGCAGAAGCTCTCGATGCGCGCCTCGATCCAGTGCGACATCACGTTCGAAGCCGTCCGGCTGGGCCCGGAGGCGCTGCTGCCGGGGGCTCGGGGGCTGCGGGGACCGTTCTCCTGCCTCAATGAGGCCCGGTACGGGATCGCGTGGGGTGCGATGGGGGCCGCCCGGGATTCCTACGAGGCGGCCCTGGCCTACGCCCAGGAGCGCCTGCAGTTCGGCAAGCCGCTGGCCGGATACCAGCTGACGCAGGAGAAGCTGGTGAACATGCTCCTGGAAATCCAAAAGGGCACCTTGCTGGCCCTGCACCTGGGCCGGCTCAAGGACGCCGGCACACTGCGGCCGGAGCAGATCTCACTCGGCAAGTTGAACAACGTCCGGGAGGCGCTCAGCATAGCCCGGGAGGCCCGCACCATCCTGGGCGGCAACGGCATCACGCTGGACCATTCCCCGCTGCGGCACGCCGCCAACCTGGAATCCGTCCGCACCTACGAGGGCACCGACGAGGTCCACACCCTGATATTGGGCCAGCACATCACGGGTCTCCCCGCCTTCCGCTAAGCCTCGATCCACCGGTCGGGTTGATGTTGTTGCGGCGTTTTAAACGGAGAATGCCTGCCGGATCGGGAAAAATGGGGTTTGTCTAGAACTCCGTTTGGCCAGTCCGAGAGGCATCTCGTAGATGCAACTTTTCCATAGATCCACGCACGTGTCAGCCACGTTCGATGATTCCAATCTCGTGTCGGCCTCGGGGCTGGTCCCGGCGATGGCACTGGCGGTGAAAACCTGCCTCGGCGAACTCGCTGATCAGTGGCTGACGCTGCCCGGGTACTTCGGCGCCAACGCGGGCCTGAAAGTCACCGCGCTGGTCGCGGGCATGGTCGCCGGCGCCGATTCCATCGATGACATGGCCTTGCTGCGTCACGGTGGGATGAAGAAACTCTTCGCCGGCGCGTATGCCCCGTCGACCTTGGGATCGTTCCTGCGGGCGTTCACCTTCGGCCATGTCCGCCAGCTCGATGCCCTCGCGGCCCGGTGGCTGGTCAATGTCGCCGCGGTGGCCCCGATCGCCTCCGGTATCGATGATTACGCCTTGGTCGATATCGACGACACCATCAAGGAAGTCCACGGCTACCGGAAACAGGGCTCCGGATACGGCTACTCCGGGGTCCGGGGATTGAACGCGCTGATCGGGATCCTCTCGACCGCGACCGCGGCGCCGGTCATCATCGGCGCCCGGCTGCGCAAGGGAAGCGCCGGGTCCCCGCGCGGGGCAGGGAAGTTCATCGGTGACGTCCTGGCTACCGTGAAACGGCTGCGCGGCAGGGGGGCCACCGGGCTGGTGCTGCTGCGCGCCGACAGCGCGTTCTATGGCCACCCGGTCGTCACGGCCGCGCACCGCGCCGGCGCGAAAGTGTCCATTACCGCCCGGATGGACCCGGCCGTCAAACGCGCCATCGCCACCATTGATGAGGATGCCTGGACCACCATCCAGTACACCGACGCGGTCCGCGATGAAACCACCGGGGCCTGGATTTCCTCGGCAGAAGTCGCCGAGACTGCCTTCACCGCCTTCGTGGGCCGGAAGAAAGCCGAACGCGTCCACGGGCGCCTGGTCGTGCGGCGGATCCCTGAACTGAATGCCGAAGCAGGCACGGGGCAACAGACCCTGTTCGACACCCACCGCTTCCACGCCTTCTTCACCACCAGCGAACTGGACACGGTCACGGCAGATAAAACCCACCGCCAACACGCCGTCATCGAGCAGGTCAACGCGGACCTCAAAGACAGCGCCCTCGCGCACCTGCCCTCGGGAAAGTTCACCGCCAACGCAGCCTGGCTAGTCCTGGCGAGCATCGCTTTCAACCTCTCGCGCGCCATCGGCACCCTCGCCGGCACCGACCTGGGCAAAGCACGCAGCGGCACAATCCGCCGAAAACTCATCACCATCCCGGCCCGGATCTCGACCTCGGCACGGAAAATCGTCCTGCACCTGCCCGCGCACTGGCCCTGGGAAACCGGATGGTCACAGCTCTTCGAAGCGGCCTGCGGGCCGCCACGGGCCGCCGCCATCTGACCACCCAGCCAATCCGGCGCAACCAGGACCACGGAACACCACCGGCAGCAAGGCCGGCAACTCAGTCACGCCCCCGGCCGAAACCCGGACCAAGATCAGGGCGACCCCGCCCAACAAACCCGACCGGTGGATCGAGGCTAAGCCCGCGGGCCAGCGAAGGCGCTCCCGATCGCGCGATACGTATTAGGCCAGTGATACGAGTGGTGACTGCCACGTTTTCGGGTAGCCGGCACTCGTGTTCTCCCGGGGGCGCATTCGTAGAGTGGTGCCAGCGGACCGGACGAGGGCGCTCTGTCTGTCCGACGGATCGGAACAGGATGCCGGATTAGGGGGGGACATCATGGGTCTCAATGCCAAGTCGGCCGCGTGGACGCTCCGGTTCTTTCCGGCACGTCAGGACACGGCCAGCGCGGGCGTGATCGATCAGGATATGTCCGGGGCTGGCCAGGGACCCCGCAGGTACCGTGCCCGCATCGCGACGGCACGCGTTCTGGACCGCAGCCGACTGCAAGAGAGCGCAGGAACCCCCCAGTCCTGGAGGTTCCACGACTTCGTCACTTCATTCCAGCTCATGCTTCCCCACCGGGTCGAAAAGATTCACCGGGCCTTGACGGCCGGGGACTGGGAAGACGCGCGCCTTGCCGCTCAAAGCCTCTCCTGGTCCGCGTCCAAGGCCGGTGCCTGCCAGCTCCAGCTCATGGCCGACCTCATTGATGCCGACCTCCAGTCCGGACGCAACGCCCGGGCACGCGACACGGCCGGCCTCCTCCAAGGCGCCGCCACGGAACTGGCAACCGCCCTCAAGCTGCTGACCGCCGACTAGCCGGATCCGGCCATCCTTTGACGCTCCGTAGGACAGGTTGAAGGCGGTGTGACCGCTGGTCAGCGCCCGGCTACGAGGAGACCGAGGAGGCCCTGACGTCCCGGTCGGCGGCTGGCACGGCAGCAAGGTCAAGCCCCGGCGCGAGCGACTCCCGCCGCAGGGCCACGAGCCAGCACACCAGGAGGGCCACCGCGCAGAAGACCCCGGCGCTGGAGGCCATGATCCACAGCCCGGGCGTCTGGATGTCGAGGTTTTCCGCGCCCAGGGCCGTGCCAATGGTTTTCGGGGAGAACAGGAACACCAGGATCGAGATGCCCAGTACGCCGCCCATGGTCCAGCGCAGCCCGGCGTAGCGGTGCGGGGTTTCCCGCAGGGTCCAGGCGAACGCCGGGAAGACGGCAGCGACCCACACCCAGTGGTGGGACCAGGAGACCGGGCTGATCAAGAGCATGGTCAGCGCCGTCGCCGACACGGCGACCACCCGGGCGCCCTGGTCGCTGGCGGTCTTGATGACTGCGGCGCCCAGGGCCACCACCGCCAGGCTCAGCACCAGCCACGGGACGGTGACGTGCGCCTCCGGGACGCCGAAGTGCAGCAGCGCGCCCTTGAGCGAGAGGTTGTCCACGTAGCCCGCTCCGCCCATCCGGGATGTGTCCGGCAGCATCTGGAGCCAGAACTGCAGGGATTCCACGGGACGCAGCAGCCAGCCGAGCACCACGGTGGCCGTGAACCCGGCCGCCATATTGAGCAGTCCGCGCCAGTCCTTGCGGACCAGGAAGTAGAGCCCGAATACGAGGGGCGTCAGCTTGATGCCGGCGGCGACGCCCACCAGGAAGCCGGTGCCGGGGACGCCGCGGGTCCAGCGCGGGTTGCGGGCCAGCAGGTCCGCGGCGATCAGCCCCATCAGAAGGATGTTGATCTGGCCGAACGCCAGGGTCTCGCGCCACGGACCGAGGTTGAGCACCGCCAGGACCAGGGCTGCGGCGGCCCAGCAGTTGCCCGGAGACCGGAAAGCGGCCCGCCATGAGGTCTTGGCGTTCCAGTACCGGACCGCGCGGACCGCGGTCAGGACCGCCACGACGGCCCCGGCGGCGTTGAACAGGGTCAACGCCGCCGTCTGGGGCAGCCGGGCGAGAAGGCCGAAGATGAGGGCGGCGAACGGCGGGTACGTGAACATCAGCTTCGGCCCGCCGGCCCAGTCCACGTTGCCCGCGTACAGGGCCGACGGCGCGGCGCCGGCGTCGTTGAGGATCTTGCCGCCGTACCAGTAGACGCTGAAGTCCAGGCCATGCTTGGCCCAGACGCCGAGCGACACCCAGATGACGTAGCCCACGGCGGCAACGGCCAGGATGACGGAGAAACGGAGCAACTGCAGGACCGGCGGTTGCGCGGTTTGGGATCGCGCGGCTGATTTCGGGGCGGCCAGTTTCGGGGCGGCCTGCTTGGGGCTCGGCTGGGCCGGGCTGTCGTCGGAATCGAGCACTGACATGAATACCCCAATCGGGCTGCTGGTGTAGACGCTGGCCGTTTGGTCGGTTCCGTCCGGGCGGCGGAATCGCGCCCTCGCTGTCGGGTCAGTCTACAGAACAGCTACGCCGGAACCGGGACCGTGTCCGCCTTCCGGGCGTCCTTGCGGATGGTGGCGCTGATGACGGCTGCGATTGTGCACATGGCGGCGGCAGCAAACCAGGCGTAGGTGTACTGGCCGGTGGCGTCACGGACCGCTCCGGCCGCCAGGGCCGCGGCGGCCGCGCCGAGCTGGTGGGCCGCGAACACCCAGCCGAACACGACGCTCCCGTCGGCGCCGAACACCTGGCGGCAGATCGCGGCGGTCGGCGGCACCGTGGCCACCCAGTCCAGGCCGTAGATCACCACGAACACGATCATGCTGGGCTGGACCGTGGCGCTGAGCAGCAGCGGCAGGACCAGCAGCCCGATCCCGCGGAACTGGTAGTACACGGCGAGCAGGATCCGCGGGTTGAACCGGTCCGTGAGCCAGCCGGAAGCGATGGTGCCGACGATGTCGAAGAGGCCGACGACGGCGAGCAGGCCCGCCGCTGTGGTCTCCGGCATGCCGTGGTCGTGGGCGGAGGGGATGAAGTGGGTGCCGATCAGCCCGTTGGTGGTGGCGCCGCAGATCGCGAAGCCGGCCACGAGGGCCCAGAAGGTGCGCACCTTGCTGGCCCGTTTGAGGACCTGCAGGGCGCGGACGGCGGCGTTGCGGCTCGGCTCGGCGGCCGCGGGCCCAGCGGCGGGAGCCCCGGCGGCAAGGGCGCCAGGGGCAGGCGGACCGCCAGGACCTGTCCTGTCGGCTGCGGGCGCGGCAGCATCGGACGCAGCAACGGACCCGGCCGTCCCGCCGTCGTCGGCCGGAGTCGCCCCGTAAGGCAGCACGCCGATCTCGGCCGGTGAGTTCTTCAGGAACTTCAGCACAAGCGGCACCACGGCCAGCGCGCCGGCACCAATGAGGAGCGAGGCCTGCCGCCAGCCCGGGTCCTGGGCCAGGAGCGCGATGAAGGGCAGGAACACGAGCTGCCCGGCCGCACTGCCGGCGGTGAGGATGCCGATCACCAGGCCGCGGCTCTTGGCGAACCAGGTGTTGGCGATGGTGGCGGCGAAGACCAGCGCCATGGCCCCGGTGCCGAGCCCGATCAGCAGCCCCCAGGTCAGCAGGATCTGCCAGGACTGGGTCACGAACACCGTCAGGGCGCTGCCGGCGCCGATCAGCACCAGGGCCACGGCCGTGACGGCGCGGATGCCGAAGCGTTCCATCAGGGCCGCCGCGAACGGTGCCGTGAGTCCGAAGAGCACGAGGTTGATGCTGACCGCGGCCGAGAGGACGGTGGTGGACCAGCCGAACTCATTCTGCAGCGGGACCATCAGCACGCCCGGCGCGGCCCGGAACCCGGCGGCGCCGACCAGCGCAAGGAATGCCACGGCGGCCACGGTCCACGCCGGGTGGATCCGGCGGCGGACCGGTGCGGGGGTCATGGTGGTTTCGGGGGCGCTCATGCGGCGGTTCCGTTCTGGGAGCGGGTCGGGACAGGGGCCTGCGTGCCGGCCGAGGCCAGGGGCACGGGCTCCGCGGTGCGGGTCAGGCTGTGCCAGCTCGTGTTCGCGGCCGTCAGCCGTTCCCCGCAGGCCGTGCAGGTGTCCGCGGAGGAGGTCCTCGCCCCGCAGCCCTTGTGGATGACGAACATGTGCGCCTGTTCGGAAGGCGCCGGGAGGTGCTTTTCGGCCCAGATCACGACGGCGTTGAGCACCGGCAGGGCGTCCTCGCCCTTGGCGGTGAGAACGTACTCCTGGCGGGTGCGGCCGCCGTCGTCGTAGGGCCGCCGGGCGAGAAGCCCGGCCTCCACGAGCCCGGCCAGCCGCTTGGTGAGCACGGAATCGGCCGCCCCGAGCCGCTGTTTCATGGCATCGAAGCGGCCGTTGCCGAAGAAGACTTCGCGCAGGACGAGCATGCTCCACGGGTCGCCGAGGATATCGAGGCCGCGGGCCATGCTGCAGGTCCGCTGGGACCAGTCGGATCGGAGTGCCATGCCGCCAACCCTAGCTGACTCTCTTAGAGAAAGCTAGGGTTGGCGGACTTTAGCTGTCCAGGGCGGAGAGCGCGGCGTCGAGGTCGGCGATGAGGTCCTCGACGTCCTCGATGCCGCACGAGAGCCGGATCAGGTTGACCGGCACGGCCAGTTCGGTGCCCTTGACCGAGGCATGGGTCATTTCGGAGGGGTAGTTCATGAGCGATTCGATCCCGCCCAGCGACTCGGCCAGGGTAAACACCGAGGTCGATTCGGCCACCTTGCGTGCCGCGGCCTCGCCGCCCTTGAACTGCACGGAGATCATGCCGCCGAACTTCTTCATCTGCTTTTTGGCCAGCTCGTGGCCCGGGTGGGACGGCAGGCCCGGGTAGAGCACGGCCTCCACCTCGGGGCGCTCCAGCAGCCATTCGGCCACGGCCTGGGCGTTGTCGCTGTGCCGGTCCATGCGCACGCCGAGGGTTTTCAGGCCGCGGGTGGTGAGGAAGGCGTCCATCGGCCCGGACACGGCGCCGACGGCGAACTGGACGAAGCCGATCTTCTCGGCCAGCTCCGGGTCGTTGACCACGATCGCGCCGCCGACGACGTCGGAGTGGCCGCCGATGTACTTGGTGGTGGAGTGCACCACCACGTCGGCGCCGAGGGCGAGCGGGTTCTGCAGGTACGGCGAGGCGAAGGTGTTGTCGACGACAAGGAGGGCGCCGGCGTCGTGCGCCACCTTGGCGAGGGCCTCGATGTCGGTGATCTTCATCATCGGGTTCGACGGCGTCTCCACCCACACCAGGCGGGTCTTGCCGCCGCCGGCGACGGTACTGCCGGCTGTGCCGCCGGCAGCCACGGCGGCGGCGACGGCGTCGAGATCGGACATGTCCACCGGGGTGTTGCCGATGCCCCACTCCCCCAGGACCCGGCTGATGAGCCGGTACGTTCCGCCGTACGCGTCGTTGCCGAGCACAATGTGGTCGCCGGGGCGGGTGAGGGCGCGGATCATGGAGTCCTCGGCGGCCAGGCCCGAGCCGAAGGAGAATGCGGCGGTCCCGCCCTCCAGCGCGGCCAACTGCTCCTGCAGCGCGTCGCGGGTGGGGTTGGTGCCCCGGCCGTACTCGTAGCCGGCGCGCAGCCCGCCGATGCCGTCCTGGGCATACGTCGACGAGAAGTGCACGGGCGGCACCACCGCGCCGGTGCGGGGCTCAAAGGCCTGGCCGGCGTGGACGGCGCGGGTGTTGAAGCCCGGGGTTTTCGAGGAAGAGCTTTCTGGCAGAGACATGGGACTCCTTGAACTGGTCAGTTGCTGAGGTACGCGAGGAGGTCGTGGCGGGTCAGGATCCCCACCGGAGCGCCGACAAACGTCACCATGAGGGTGTCGGCGTCGGAGAGGAGTTCGCGGGCCGTCTGGATCGATTCGAGCGAGCCGATCACGGGCAGCCGGGCCTCCATGTGTTCGGAGATCTTGTCCGAGAGCTTGGCCTCGCCCCGGAAGAGCTTGGCCGTGAGGGTGCGCTCGTCCACGGCGCCGAGCACCTCGCCCATCACCACTGGCGGTTCCTGGGACAGGACGGGGATGTGCGAGACGCCGAACTCGTTCATGATGTTGATGACATCGCGGACGCTCTCGTTCGGGTGGATGTGGACGAGGTCCGGGAGTTCACCGGTCTTGGCCTTGAGGACCTCGCCCACGGACGCTTCGTCCCCGCTGGCCAGGAAGCCGTAGGAGCGCATCCACTGGTCGTTGAAGATCTTCGCCAGGTAGCCGCGGCCGGAGTCCGGCAGGATGACGACGACGACGGCGTCGGCCGGCAGGTCCTTCGCGACCTGCAGCGCGGCGACGACAGCCATGCCCGAGGATCCGCCCACCAGCAGGCCTTCCTCGCGGGCCAGCCGGCGGGTCATGGCGAAGGAATCGGCGTCGCTGACGGCAATGACATCGTCCGGGACTGATTTGTCGTAGTTGGCCGGCCACATGTCCTCGCCGACGCCCTCGACGAAGTACGGGCGGCCGGTCCCGCCGGAGTACACCGAGCCGGCCGGATCGGCGCCGATGATCTTGACGACGCCGCCGTCGGCCTCAGACCGTCCGGCGGAAACCTCCTTGAGGTACCGGCCGGTGCCGGTGATCGTGCCGCCCGTGCCGGCGCCGATCACGCAGTGCGTGATCCGGCCGTCGGTGTCGTTCCAGATCTCCGGGCCGGTGGATTCATAATGGCTCGCCGGTGCGGCCGGGTTGGAGAACTGGTCCGGCTTGTAGGCACCCGGGATTTCGGTGACGAGCCGGTCCGAGACGCCGTAGTAGCTTTGCGGGCTGTCCGGCGGGACGGCGGTGGGCGTGACCACCACTTCCGCGCCGTACGCCTGGAGCACGGCCCGCTTGTCTTCGCCGACCTTGTCCGGCACGACGAAGATGCACCGGTAGCCCTTCTGCTGCGCCACCAGCGCCAGGCCAACGCCGGTGTTGCCCGAGGTCGGCTCCACGATCGTGCCGCCGGGCAGGAGCTTGCCCGTTCGTTCGGCCTCCTCGATCATCTTGGCCGCGATGCGGTCTTTGATCGAACCGCCGGGGTTCAGGTATTCGAGTTTCACCAGGACGGTGGCTGCGATGCCGTCGGTCACGTGGTTGAGTTTGACGAGCGGCGTGTGGCCGATGAGGTCCAGAACGGACTGGGCGTACTTCATAGGTACCAAGTTACCGTCTCCGGCGCGGCAGGCACGTCGGCGCGGCAGGCACGTCGGCCCGGCAGGCACGTCGGCACGGCTCCGGCGCTCTGAGGTGCGACGATTAGCCCGTGAAGAGGATCGCCCGGCTGAAGAAGTTCAAGAGCTATGCGCTGCCCGCGGGCATGCTCCTGGCCGGGTGCGCGGCGCTGGCGACCGGGCTGCTGCCGGTCCCCGCCTTCCAGGAGCTCGCGGCCCGGACAGTGCCGGTGCTGGCGTTCGTCGTCGCGATGTCCCTGGTCACCGAGTTAGTGGATGAGGCCGGGCTGTTCCGGGTGGTCACCGAGCGGCTGGCCGCCCTGGGCCGCGGCCGGGTCCTCCTGCTGTGGTTCCTCGTCATCGCCCTCGCCACCGTTTCTACGGTGTTCCTGTCGCTGGATACGACGGCGGTGCTGGTGACTCCCGTCGTCGTGCTGCTGGCCATTCACGCCCGCATTCCGCCGCTGCCGTTCGCGCTGACCACCGTGTGGCTGGCGAACACAGCCTCGCTGCTCCTGCCGGTCTCCAACCTGACCAACCTGCTGGCGCAGGACCGGCTCAAACTCAGTCCTGCCGGCTTCGCCTCGCTGGTGTGGGCACCGGCCCTGGTCGGCATCCTGGTGCCGCTGGTGCTGCTGTGGCTGGCGTTCCGGAAGGACCTGCGCGGCAAGTACGGGCCGCAGCCGGTCCACAAGGTCCGGGACCGGGTGCTGCTGTACACGGCGTCCGGCGTCATGGCGGTCCTGCTGCCGGCGCTGGTGTCCGGGGTTCCGGTGCAGATCCCGGCGATCGCGGCAGCCGCCGTCCTGCTCGTGCTGTTCCTCTGGCGGCGCCGGTCCGTCCTGCGCTGGTCCATGATTCCGTGGCGGCCGCTCATGCTCACGTCCGGCCTGTTCATGGTGGTGGAGGCCCTGCACGCCAACGGGCTGACCCGGTTCCTGTCCGGGATCGCCGGCACGGGCGACACCCTGCCGGCGCTCCTGCAGCTCGCCGGGCTCGGCACCGTGGCCGCCAACGCCGTCAACAACCTGCCCGCCTACCTGGCCCTGGAACCGGTCGGCGGCTCGCCCGCCCGGCTGGCCGCCCTGCTGATCGGCGTGAATCTTGGCCCGCTGGTGACCCCGTGGGCTTCACTCGCCACGCTGCTGTGGCACGAGCGGCTCCGCACGCTCAACGTGGACATCCGCTGGGGCGGCTTCGCCCTGGCCGGCGCCGTCGCCGTCGTCCTGACCGTCCCGCTGGCGGTCGTGGCGCTGTGGCTCACCACGGGGATGCACTGATCCGCTAGGGCATCCGCGGTGGGCCGGCGGCTGCGCCGGGCTGCGGGGCTGACGGGCTGCGCCGGGCGGGCTGCCGGGCTGCGGGGCCTCAGGCGCCGATGTCGTTTCCCGGGTTCGCGGCGGCGGCGCCGCCCTCCGGCACCGCGTTCTGCCACAGTCCCACCACGTTGCCCTCGCTGTCCTTGAAGTAGGCGTTCCAGCCCATGCCGGGGACCTCCATTTTCGCGCGGACCACGGAACCGCCCCCGGCGGCGATCTGCTCAAGGGCGGCGTCGATGTCGTCGACGTCGATCGTGACCACCGGGGCCGTGAGCTCCCCGCGCCGGAACAGTCCGCCGTTGATGGATCCGGTGACGGCGGGCCGCCCGTGCTCGTCCATCGGCGTCGTCATGGCCAGGCTGTATTCCATCTCCGGCATGACCTGGAACCCCCAGCCGAAGACGGAACTGTAGAACTCCCGTGCCCGGTCCTCGTCGTCCGCGGGAATCTCGAAATGCACCACTCCACCGGCCATGATGTGCTCCTGGCGGCCCCGGGGCCCGGGCCAACGGCAGGCGCAGGGGGACCGGCGCCACAGCCGGATTCTAGCCCCGGGGGCCGCGCAGGTTTAGGGCCGTAGGGCTCAGCCCGGCGGTCCCGGCGGTCCCGGCGGACCCGGCGGTAAGGCTGCTGTCAGCCCGGCATGGGAACATGTTCGAATGACCCTTGCAGACGTCCCCGCAGGCCTTGCCGCCGCGGCGGACGCCTCACTGCGGTGGCACCCGGGCGGCCCGTTCGACCTGATGCAAACCCTCGGCACGCTCCTGCGCGGCCACGGCGACCCGTCCTTCCGCACCGCCCCGGACGCCGTCTGGCTCGCGTTCACGACGCCGGACGGACCGGCCACTTTGCGCCTGGCAACCGCGGGTCCCCGGGCGGATCCGGCCGTCGACGCGCAGGCCTGGGGTCCCGGGGCCGAGGCCGCTGCGGGCTCGGTCCCCCGCCTCCTGGGCCGCGATGACGACTGGACGGCATTCGATGAGCCCGCGTTCCATGCCACGCTGCCCCGGATGGTGATCGAGGCGCGGCGGCGGAACCTCACGGTGCGGCTGCCTGCCACCGGCCGGATCATCGACTCGCTCGTGCCGACCATCCTGGAGCAGAAGGTCACCGTGATCGAGGCCCGCCGCGGCTACCGCTACCTGATGTACCGTTTCGGGACGACCGCGCCGGGCGCGGGGACGGTGGCTCCGGCCAACCTCATGCTCCAGCCCACGGCCGAACAGTGGCTGCACATTCCGTCCTGGGAATGGCACAAGGCCGGGGTGGGTCCGCAGCGCTCGGCAACCGTCATGCGGGCGCTGCGCTCAGCCGCGGCGCTCGAACGGCTCGCCGCCCTGCCCGCCGCGGAGGCGGCGGTGAAGCTGCAGTCCATACCGGGCATCGGAGTGTGGACGGCGGCCGAGGTGGTGCAGCGCACGCACGGCTGTCCGGACTCGATCGCGGTGGGCGACTATCATCTTGCGGCCTACGTGGGCGCGGCCCTGACCGGCCGCCGCACGGACGACGCCGGCATGCTCCGGCTGCTGGCCCCCTGGGCGGGGCACCGGCAGCGCGTGGTCCGGATGATCGGCCTCAGCGGGTTCCGCAAGCCCACCTTTGGCCCGCGGATGACCATCCAAGACCACCGAGCCCACTGACCCCTAATGCAACGCGGGGTCACTTTCGGCCCATCCCGGGCCCCTTGATGGGCGCGATCTGACCCCGTGTTGGTGTGGGCGGGACGGAGTTTGCTCAGGGGCGGAGCCGGGCCCTCTTGACCCGCGCGATGACGCCCTCGAAGCCCTCGGCGAGGTCGTCGGCGTTGACTTTGAAATAGGCCCACCCGGCGCCGCGGAACGCTTCGTCCCGCCGGTTGTCCCGGGACTGCTGTTCCCGGGTGAGGTGAGGGGCGCCGTCGTACTGCACGGCGATCCGGAATCTCCGGTACCCCAGGTCGGCGGCCGGCGAGCGCCGGTCACCGGGATCGAGCCGCATTTGCAGCTCCGGCTCGGGCAGGCGCGCCTCCCGCAGCGCCAGCCGCAGGAAGGTTTCCGGGAAGGAGTCCGCCCCCACCCGCATCTCCTCCAGGGCGAGCCTGGCCTTCTCGACACCCTTCATGTTGGGATGCTGGCGGATCAGCAGCCGCAGGCCATCCCTGTAGGCGTAGGGATCCGACCGCAGTTCGAGGCCGGGCCGGGGCTGCCGGATGAGCTGGTCGCCCAGGGCAATGACGTAGTCCAGCGGCAGCGCCGCAGCCAGATCCAGCCAGGTCCGCGGCGGTGCCGTCACAGGGATACCGTCGACGTCGGTCAGCTCGCCGGGGTTGCTCCGCACACGGTGGCCCGTGACCCCGGCCCGGCGGACCCTGGGCAGTTGATGCGGCTTGCTGAGGTGGATGCTGGTGCAGTCGCCCAGCCACGGCGGCAGGCCGAGACCGGTCAGCACGGCCGCGGTTTCGTGCGACACCCAGGCGCCCGGGGTGGCAGCGGCGAGGACCCGTGCCCGTTCGGCGATCTCAAGGTGCCGCCCGGCGGGCAGGTAGATGAGTCGGCCGCCGTCGGACAAATCATGCGCGCGCAGACGTTTGGGCGGGACACCCAGCGCGCGTGACTCATAGACGGTGAACGGTGTCTGGACGAGGCTTCCGGGCAGCGGCACGATGCGGACCATGGGCACCATTGTGGCCGCGGATCGTCCCCGGCGCTGAAGTTATCCACAGGCCCACCGGCATCGGGGCAACGCGGGGTCACTTTCGGCCCGTCCGGGGCGGCGGGATGGGCCGGAAGTGACCCCGCGTTGCTGTTAGGCGTCGGCCTGGAGGCCCAGGCGGGCCGCTGCCTCGCGGCGCATGTCGACCTTGCGGATCTTGCCGGAGACAGTCATCGGGAAGCTCTCCCGGACGTCCACGTAGCGCGGAATCTTGTAGTGCGCCAGCTTGCCGCGGCAGAATTCGGCGAGGCCGGGGGCATCCAGCGGCGGGGCTCCGGGTTTCAGGATGACGCAGGCCATCAGCTCCTCGCCGTACTTGGCGTCGGGGACGCCGATCACCTGCACGTCCTGGATGTCCGGGTGAGTGTAAAGGAATTCCTCGATTTCCCGCGGATAGACGTTCTCGCCGCCGCGGATCACCATGTCCTTGATCCGGCCCTCGATCACGATGTAGCCGTCCCCGTCCATCCGGGCGAGGTCTCCGGTGTGCATCCACCCGTCGGCGTCGATCGCCTCGGCGGTCTTGTCCGGCTGGTTCCAGTACCCGTGCATCACGGCGTAGCCGCGCGTGCAAAGTTCGCCGATTCCGCCGCGCTCCAGCACCTCCCCCGTGGCCGGGTCCACGATCCTGCTCTCCAGGTTGGGCATCGTCCGGCCGACGGTCTCGGTCCGCTGGGCCATGGTGTCCACGCTGCGGGTCATCGTGGACACCGGCGAGGTCTCCGTCATGCCGTAGCAAATGGCGACGTCTTTCATGTTCATTTCGGTGATGACCCGGTTCATCACCTCGATCGGGCACAGCGATCCGGCCATGACCCCGGTGCGCAGCGTCGAGAGGTCATAAGAGGCGAACTCCGGCAGGGCGAGCTCGGCGATGAACATCGTCGGCACCCCGTAGAGGGAGGTTCCGGCGAAGTCCTGCACGGCTTCCAGGGCCGCGGCCGGCGAGAACGACCGGCCGGGGATGATGGTGGCCGCGCCGTGGCTGAGGGCCGCCAGGTTGCCGATCACCATGCCGAAGCAGTGATAGAACGGCACCGGAATGACCACGCGGTCGTGCTCGGTGTAGCCCAGCTGCTCGCCGATCGAGTAGCCGTTGTTGAGGATGTTGTGGTGCGTCAGCGTGGCGCCCTTCGGGAACCCCGTGGTGCCCGAGGTGTACTGCAGGTTGACGGGATCATGCGGATCCAGCGCCGCCATGCGCGCCTGCAGCGCCGAGTGCCCGACGTCGTCGGCCCGCTTGAGCAGTTCGGCGTACGTGCGCTCCGCGTCGCTCTCGGGGTCGCCGGCAATGAGCCCGTCCGCGCCGGCAGCCGGGAGGAAGACAAGTTCGCGCAGCTCCGGGCATGCCGCCAGCGCCTGCCGCGCCATGCCGGTGTAGTCGCTGTTCCTGTCCGAGGGCGCGGTGACCAGCATGCGCATGCCGTTCTGCTTCACCACGAATTCGAGCTCGTGGCTGCGGTAGGCGGGGTTGACATTGACCAGGATCGCCCCGGCCTTCGCGGTGGCGTACTGCAGGATGGTCCACTCGGCGCAGTTGGGGCTCCAGATGCCGATCCGTTCGCCCTTTGCGACGCCCAAGGCGAGGAGCGCACGCGCCAGGCGGTCGACGTCGTCGTTCAGCTTGGTATAGCTCCACCGCCGGGCCTCCTCGCCGGGCACCGCTGCTGCCTCGATCAGGGCATCGTGGTACGGGAACCGCGCCGCGATCCGTTCGAAGTTCGCACCAATGGTTTCCTCGAGCAGCGGGACGTCAGTGTCCCCGCCTGTGTAAGCAAGCATGATGTGACGCTACCAACTGAGCGGAGGCAAAAGAAGAGCAAAGCTTGGAAGTCCTAGGAAATTTCAGGTCATCTTCCGACGCCGGCGCAGACGCCCGGTAGGGTAATTGGCATGAGCGCACCCATTGACCTGCTGGCCACCTTCATCCCCAACGACGGCGAATTCTTCCGCGTGAAGCTCGCCCTGGACATCGCGATTGACGAGGTGGTCAACGAGCCCGGCTGTATCCGCTATGAGCTCACCGAGGCCAGCGAGGACAAGCTCGTGCTGACGGAGCGGTGGGCCAGCCAGGAGGATCTGGACAAGCACTCCAAGGGCACGGCGGTCCAGGACCTGAACGAATCCCTCAGCGCGCTGCTGGCCGAACCGGTCAGGATCGAAAAGCTCTGACACCTCCCCTCCAACAGCAACGCGGGGTCACTTCGCGCCCATATTCCCCTCAGGGATGGGCGCGAAGTGACCCCGCGCTGGTTTAAGGCTGTGGAGGATTAGGCTTCCGGGATCTGGGTCCCGTCCTGCTTGGCCGCCGCGGCGGCAGCCTCGGCCTGGGAGCGGGCCACATGGGCGTGGACTTCTTCCATGTCCAGGGCCTTGACGGCGTCGACCACCTGCTCCAGCTGCTGGGCGTTCAGGGCGCCGGGCTGCGAGAACACCAGGACCTTTTCGCGGAAGGCCATCAGCGTGGGGATCGAGGTGATGCCGGCCTCGGCCGCGAGCTGCTGCTCGGCCTCGGTGTCCACCTTGGAGAAGACAACGTCCGGGTGCTTCTCGGAGATTGCCGAGTACGTGGGGCCAAACTGCTTGCACGGGCCGCACCATTCTGCCCAGAAATCGACAAGGACGATGTCGTTGTCCTCGACGGTCGATGCGAACTGTTCACCTGTGATGTCTACGGTAGCCATGAGTCAACGGTACGGGAGCAGGCGGGGATTGTCCCCGGCATTTCGCTGTTGGCACATCCGGGCAGGCGGGGTACCGCTCAGCTCCAGGCGTGCGGGGCCGGACGCCTGGCACCGGGCAGGGAGTTGGTTTCGCGCCATTCGTGGATCCACTCGGGCAGTTCCAGATCCGCCGGCGGGGCACCGAATTCGCCGATGATCTCCTCCTGGCTGACGGGCCTGCCCTTGCTGACCAGCCGGGTGGCGATGTAGGCGCGCGCGTAGACCTCGCCGTCCACCACCATCCGCTGCTCGAAGTAGATGGCCTTCGCGTCGAGGCCGATGATCCTGGATTCGATGGTGTACTGCTGCCAGAGCTGCAGCGAACGGCGGAAGGCGATGGTTTCCCCTGCCGCCACCGGGGTCCAGCCCCGGCGGCGCATCTTTTGCCAGGTTCCGCTGCGGGCCATGAGGTCGAAGCGTCCAAGGTCCATGAGCGAGAAGTACATGCCGTTGTTGACGTGCATGGCGATGTCGATGTCGGTGGGCAGGACCCGCAGCGGCAGCGAGGAGCTGTCCCAGATGCTCAGGGGCGGCCGGCGCGAGGAGGTGATCAGCAGCAACAGGGTGCGGAGCAGGAGGTGCATGCCGCTATGTTACCCGCCAGTAACACTGCTGCCAAGGATCAGACGCCCAGGGTAAGCAGGCCAACCCGAACGGGGCCGGTTGCCGTGCGCCCGGAGGGCCGCCGGCTACCGGCGCGCGGACAGAACAGAGACGGTTGCCTTGGGGCCGGCGCCGCGAATGGTCCAGCAGTTCCCGGAGCCGATCACCTCGAGTTCCTGCAGGTCAGCGTGGCGCAGGACCAGGGCGGTGCCCTCATCCACGGCGGCCGCGTGGTCCACGAGGCCTTTCGCCACCGCCCCAACAGCCCGGCCGAGCGTTCCGGCCTGCGCGGAATGGACGTCGACGGCGAAGGGCACCAGGCCCAGCCCGTCGCGGATCTCCACTTCCTCAAGGCCCTCCGAACAGTCCGCGGGGCAGACCTCGGCTCCCCGGATACGGTAGCCGCCCACGATCGCCCGCGCCGGGGCCACCATCGCCCCGGCCGAGAACCCCATGTACGGCACACCGTCAGAGACCGCGCGGCGGATGAC
The DNA here is from genome assembly GCF_019977355.1 of Arthrobacter sp. NicSoilB8. Lineage (NCBI taxonomy): Bacteria > Bacillati > Actinomycetota > Actinomycetes > Micrococcales > Micrococcaceae > Arthrobacter > Arthrobacter sp. NicSoilB8. Next base: position 3,858,111 of record NZ_AP024655.1, read on the forward strand.
CTCCGCGGACGCCAGCAGGCCGTCCAGGTAGCCCGGCGTCGGGCCGCCGCCGACGACGATCCCGTCAACGTCGTCGAACTCGGCAGGATCCGCGTCCTCGTTGAAACGGAGCAGGACCGGGACCACCTCGCAGACGATGCGGGATTCCAGCGGTTCCAGATAGGCGGGCAGGAAGTATTCCGAGCTGCCCTGGTGGTCAAAGAGCACCACGGCGACGCGGGGAGTCCTGTCGGGAGCCCGGCTCCGGAGCTCCCGGACAAACCGGTCGACGACGACGGGAGTGGTCACCGTGTCCGGGCCGCCGCCGACAAGGATGATGGTCATGGCTTCAACGTACCCGGATCCGGGGCAATCGCAATGGGCCCGGCGCGTCGGTGCCGGCCGTGGCGGCGGCTCAAAAGTTCATGTAGCGATTGACCGGCCCGAACCGCGAGGAACATAATCGGAATCGGTACTACCTTCATCCACGACTGCGCCGACCACTAGGCCGACGGCAGAGCATTCAACGGAAAGCGGTCGGAATTATGAGTACTGCCCATCACCCTGTCGCTGCGACCGGCTGGACCGGCTGGGCTCGCTTTGCGGGGGTCATTCTGATTATCAACGGCGTCTTCAGCGGCCTCCAGGGCCTCGTCGCGCTGACCGGGCCCGACAGTTACTATTTGGCGACGCCGGGCGCGCTGTACCTCTTCGATGCGAAGGGGTGGGGCTGGTGGAATGTCGCAATCGGTGCGGGCCTGATCCTCACCGCCGTCGCGCTCTTCTCCGGTGCAGCCTGGGCTCGGATCGTTGCGGTCATCCTTGCGGGCCTCAGTGCGGTGGTTCAACTGATGCTCATTCCGTCGCAGCCATGGTGGTCCGTGATCGTCATCGCCGTCGACGTCCTCATCATCTACGCGATCATCGCCCACGGCGAGGAACTCAAGGCTGAAAAGGCGCCCCCGGCAACCACCTCGTAGGCCTCCACATCCCGGGCGCCGGAGGCCGCGGGCGGCGGAACGGATCCGCCGGGCCGCGGCCGTCAGTCCCTGGCGATCAGCTCCACCTCGTAGCCGTCCGAGTTCACGAGGTAGGCGGCGAAATGGCCGGGACCGCCAGCGTGCGGGTAGGTCTCCGGAAACAGTTCCGCCCAGCCGTGGTGGAGGCTCTCGGCCGCCATGGCGTCCACCTGCTCCCGGGTCCCGGCACTGAAGGCGAGATGGTTCAGCCCCGGAGCGGTGCGGCGGTGCACGGTTCCGCTCAGGGCCGGGGACTTCTCGACGACGATATAGGTGGGCCCGCGACGCCAGCTGCACCCGTGGGCCCAGTCTTGGTACGGCTCGTAACCCAGCCGGCCCAGGAGCCAGCCCCACTGGTCCCTGGCCCGTTGCAGGTCCGGCACCCAGAGTTCAACATGGTGCAGGGCACCGAATGACGCCGGCGCGGCCGGATTGGCCGGATCGGCCGCCATCAGAGGATCAGCCATCAGCACAGGATCCGCTGGAACAGGATATGGTCCTGCCAGGAACCGGCGATCCGGAGGTACTGGGCGGCCAACCCGATCTCCTCGAAGCCTGCCCGTTTCAGGATCCGCTGTGACGCGGCGTTGTGCGGGAGGGTGGCGGCCTGCAGCCGGTGGAGCCCGAGTTCGGACCGGGCGGCGTCCACGGCGAACTCCAGCGCGGCCGAGCCGATCCCGCGCCCGGTCATGTCCTTGTCCACCCAGTAGCCGAGGTGGGCGCTGAGGAACGGCCCCCGGACAATGCCGCTGAGGTTCAGCACACCGATGATGCGGGAGCCGTCGACGAGAACCCACGGCACGTCCGATCCCGCGATGAACAGTCCAAGCTTGGATTCGATGCTGGCGGCCTGCGCTTCGGCGGTGAAGAAGTCCTCGGACCGCAGCGGCTCCCAGGGCGCTAGGTGCTCGCGGTTCCGCAGATAGGCCTCGGCGAGGGGGCCGGCGTCGGACCTGTGCAGCACCCGCACGCGCGCGGTACCCGTCAAAGCGATGCTGTTCCCGGTCATCCGGCGACTCTAACGGTCATTCTGGACGGGTTCAATCAGCGCACGGGTTCTCAGGCGCCGGCGTCGTCGTCGTCTTCGTTCGGGTCGGCGCCGTGGACGGTGACACTCTTCACGCCGGGCACTTCCAGCAGGTACGGGACGAGTTCCCGCAGCGGAAGGTGCCCGTGGAAGCGGATGTCCATGAGGACGATCGGCTTTTGTTCATCGCCGGACTTGTTGGTGCTCAGGATCGAGGAGCTGAACCCCATGTTGGTGGCAATCTCCAGTACCTGCCTCAGCACGCCCTGGTTGTCGGCGTAGCCCAGATGCAGGACCCGGTTGCTGTCCGGCGTGGGTATTTTCCGGACCGCGGGAGAGACCACATACAAGGTGACGAGGTGGAAGGCGGTCAGCGAGAGCGCCAGGGAAAGCATTCCGGCCCCGCACGCCATGCCGACGGCGGCCGAGACCCAGATGCTCGCGGCTGTGGTGAGGCCCCGGACAACGTTCCGCCCCTTGAAAATCACACCGGCACCGAGGAAGCCGATGCCGCTGACGATTTGGGCCGCGATGCGGGCCGGGTCCATGGTTCCCCCGGTCTGGACGGCGGCGAAGCCGTAGGCGGAGATCAGGGTGAAGGTGCACGACCCGAGGCCGACCAGGACGTGGGTGCGGTACCCCGCAACCTTCTGCCGGACCTGCCGCTCGGCGCCAATCAGCGAGCAGAGGACAAATGTCGCCAGCAGGAGCCCGATTTCCACCAGTGTCGTCTTGGTGAACAGCCCGTATGCGTCGCCCATCCGCCCTCCGACTCGGCCCGAGAGTGGCGTCCCGCCATAGCGGAGGAGCGCCGAGGACTCTCGAAATTGATATTACCGCCGCCCCCGTGCGGGGAATAGGGGTGGGAGCAGGGGCGCGTCCGCTGCGCTCATGTGGCCAGATCCCGGCGGCGCCAGCCGGTGTAGCCCAATGCAGCGAGTGCCGCGGCAGCCACCGTGAGGCCCAGCAGGGGCCCGCCGGCGTCGGCATCCAGGGGAAGCAGCGGGCTATGCCGGAACGGGGAGAGCTCCATCAGCCACTCCGGGGCGTTCCACAGCACGCCGAACTCGCCCAGGGCGACGAACAGCAGCAGCAGGGCCCAGACAGCCCCGGTGAGCCGCGGCGCCCAGCCGAACACGGCCAGTACCGCCGCTGTCATGACCCAGGCCGCGGGGATCTGGGCCGCGGCGGCCACGGTGACGCGCCAGAACTGGTTTCCGTCAGCCAGCACCGCGGCCGCGCCGGCTCCGACCGACAATCCGGCCAGCAGCATGAGCACGGCGACGCCGGACAGCGCCAGCATGAAGTGGCTGCTCGCCCACCGCGGCCGGGTGGTGGCCGTGCCCAGCAGCGCCTCCACATGCCCGTCCGTCTCCTCGTCGCGGAGCCGGCTGGCCGCGGACAGGCCGTAGGCCGAGGCCAGCAGTCCCATGATGCTGATCTCCGCGGCAATGAAGGCGTCTGTCATGGCCTGGGTTCCGCCCAGCATCCTGATCAGGTCCTGGGCGTTGGGCGAACTCAACAAGTCCGTGACGTTGCCGGCCAGCGATCCGATCACCACACCGAACACCACGAAGGCCACTGCCCACGCCGCGAGGAGCCGGAGCTGCAGCCGCACCGCGAGGTCCCAGACGCCCCGGAGCGAGCCGCGGGCCGGGCCGGGCCGCTCCTCGCGCAGGCCGGAGCCGAGGTCTCTGCGCGCACGGAGGGCGAGCGCGACGGGCACCAGCGCGGCGCAAAGCGCCAGCGGCAGGGCGAGCACCCACCACTGGTCGCCGGCAAAAGCCCGGATCTGCTGGTTCCAGCCGATCGGGGAAAGCCAGGACAGGGCGGACGGACCCGGTTCGGCGAGGTCCCCCACCGCCCGCAGCGCGTAGGTCACGGCGACCACGCCGACGCTCGTTCCCGTGGCGGCCCGCGCGCTGGCTGTCAGCTGGGCGGTGACCCCTGCCACGGCGCTGAACGCCATGCCGGTGGCGGCCCAGCCGAGTCCGAACGCGAGCGAGCCCGCGGCCGGAAGTCCGCCCGCGGCCAAGGACACCGCCGTGACCAGCCCGAGGACAAGACTCGATCCGAAGCTGATGGTGAGGGCGGCGGCGAGCGGAGCGTCACGCCCCAGCCGGCCGCCGCCGAGGAGCTCGAGCCGCCCGGACTCTTCGTCGCTGCGGGTGTGCCGGACGGTGATGAACACCATGAGCACGGCCAGGATGGCCGCCATGAACGCCGTGTACTTGATCAGGGACAGCGCGCCGAGGGACGTGGGGTCATAGACCCGGCCGAACAGGGCCACGAGCGAGGCGGTGGCGTTCAGGGCCGTCGCGGCCTCGACCCTGCTCGCGACATCGGGGTAGAGCTCGGCGCCGGCCGCGGCGGTTGAATAGGTTGTTGCGGCGAAGCCGGCGATCCACGCCGGGAGCAGCCAGCGGTCGCGCCGCAGTCCCAGCCGGACCAGGTCTCCGGTCCCCGCCAATGCCTCACGCATCGCCGGGGCTCCTGCTGCCCGCCCCGGCCGCTGCCACCGGCACCGCCGCGCCGTAGTGGCGCAGGAAGAGGTCCTCGAGGGTGGGGGGCTGGCTGGTCAGCGCGAGGAGTCCCGCATCCGTCAGGACCCGCATGAGCGGGGCCAGACCGGACGGTTCCACCTGGGCGCTGATGCGGTGGTCCGTGACGACGACGTCGTGGACGCCCGGCAGGGTCTCCAAACCCGCCGGTACCGCGGCGACGTCGGCAGTGACGGAGGTCCGGGTCAGGTGCCTGAGTTCCTCAAGCCGCCCGGTCTCGACCACCCGGCCCTCCCGGATGATGCTGACGCGGTCCGAGAGTGCCTCGGCCTCGCTGAGGATATGGCTGCTGAGCAGTACCGTGCGGCCCTGGTTCCGCAGGTCCCGGACACAGCCGCGGAAGGCGTCCTCCATGAGAGGGTCCAGGCCGGACGTGGGTTCGTCCAGCAGGAACAGTTCGGCGTCGGTGGCCAGCGCGGCGATCAGGGCCACCTTCTGCCGGTTGCCCTTGGAGTAGGCCCGGGATTTCTTCGTCGGGTCGAGGTCGAACAGCTCCAGGAGCCGGTCCCGGCGGGCCGGGTCCTGGCCGCCCTGAAGCCGGCCGAGGAGATCGATGACCTCACCTCCCGTCAGGTTGGGCCACAACGCCACATCCCCGGGGACGTAGGCCAGGCGCCGGTGGAGGCTCGCGACGTCCTGCCACGGGTCAAGGCCCAGGACCCGGATGGAGCCAGCGTTGGCGCGCAGCATCCCCAGCAGCAGGCGGATGGTTGTCGATTTTCCTGAACCGTTCGGGCCCAGGAAGCCATGGACCTCGCCCGCTTCAACGGAAAAGTCCAACCCGTTCAGGGCAACCACCGGCCCGAAACGCTTCACAACCCCGGCCATCTCCAAGACGCTCGCCATGGAGGACACGATACGCCGGGGACCGACAATCCAGCTCAGGCCGAAGGACCCGTTCGCCTGCAGGCGGCCTTGCGGCCTGTCGGGCCGCCGCACGAGGCGGTTTCTGGCGGCCTGCGGGCGGTCTGTCGCGGCGCGGCCTGTCGCGGCGCGGCCTGTCGCGGCGCGGCCTGTCGCGGCGCGGCCTGTCGCGGCGCGGCCTGTCGCGGCGCGGCCTGTCGCGGCGCGGCCTGTCGCGGCGCGGCCTGTCGCGGCGCGGCCTGTCGCGGCGCACCGCGGCGACGTAGCCTAGCGAGCATGGAAGACGCTTACGACCTTGAACGGTTCGTGACCGCCCAGAACGCCGGCGGAACTTACGGGCACGCCCTGGCGGAGCTGCGGTCGGGCATGAAGCGAAGTCACTGGATGTGGTTCGTGTTCCCCCAGCTCGCGGGGTTGGGCCGCAGCGAAACCGCCCGCAGGTATGCCATCTCCTCGCTGGACGAGGCGCGCGCCTACTACCGGCACGACGTCCTTGGCCCCCGTCTGGCGGAGGCCGCTGCGGCGGTGGCGTCCGTGGAAGGGCGGTCCGCGGAGCACATCTTTGGCGGCATCGACGCACGGAAACTGCACTCGTCCATGACGCTGTTCCTGCGCGCCGCCCCGGACGAGCCCGTGTTCCGCAACATCCTGGACCGGTATTTCGCTGGCCTGCCGGATTCCGCCACGGACCGGCTGCTGGCGGGGTTGTCGGCCGGTCCGGACCCGGCAGAAAATTCGGACCCCGCGGCCGGTTAGCCGTCCAGTGCCGCCAGTGCCGCCAGTGCCGCCAGTGCCGTGATCATCCGTTCCATGCGGGCGACGCCGGCAGGGCAGCCGGCGCTGTCCGTCACCTGCAGGGGGTCAAAACGGCGGCTGGTGGCCGCCGCCGGGCCCACGATGTCCCCAATGATGCTCCGGTGCGTCAACGGCGAACCCGACAACCCTACGGTGACTCCGGCCCTAAAACTGAGATTTTTGCTCGCAGAAAAATCTCACAGAACAATCTCGCAGAACAATGCAATGTTGCCGGAACACGAACGCCAACAGAGCGCGAAGCCGGCCAGGTCACTGCTTGGCCAGGGTTCCGATCTTGTGACCGCTGTTGCCGTAGACGACAAGCACAGTCCCGTCCACTTTGGCGGTTTGCGCCTGCGATAGCCACGTGTCGACGTCACTGCAGGCCATCAGGGTGGATGCGATCGGGCCGAAGTCGAAGGAGTCGCCCGAAATCGATCCCTTGCCTGTCAAACGATTGCAGCCGTCCGTTCCCTGGAAGGAGCCGTCGTCGGTGATCGTGAGGTTGGGCTGGCCTTTAGCGGTCTGCCCCCAACTTCCGGCGAACGATTTCAGGGCCGGACCGGAGCACCCCGTGAGTGCCGCTAGCGCCATGCCGGCAACCAGGATGCCAACAACCAGCAGACCGCTCTGACGCAACCGACTCATGCCGCCATGTTAGTCGGCGGGATCTCCCGGACGGAAGGATCATTCCGCCTTTCCGGGTCGTCGTCGGGCTCCTAGCGGCCGTCAGCCGGTGCTCCGGCGGCGACGGCGGCGGCCTCGATGCGGGCCCGGTGAACGGCCCATCCTTCTTGTGTGCGCAGCGAGAGGTTCGGATCCTCCGGGCGCTGGCCCGCCCTGCCGTCGATGAGTTCGCGCAGGATGTCCGCGTGTCCCAGGTGATGGGCTGTTTCCACGCACATGTGCACGAGGATCTGATGCAGGGTCACGTTCCTCCGCTCGTCCGGCCACCACGGCACGACGCCGGGCGCGTCGAGGCTGAGTTCATCGATCGTGGCGTCGCTGTGCAGGGCGGAGAGCCGGTGCAGTTCCACGATCTGCTCCCGCGTCTCTCCGGGCGCTGCCCAGAGGTCGGCATCCGGCTCGGCGTCTTCGGCAAACCACGGCAGCGCCAGCTCGCTCGGCCGGCCAAAAACCTCGCCGAAGTAGCCGAGTTCGACGCTGGCCACATGCTTGACGAGGCCCAGCAGGTTGGTTCCGGTCGGCGTGAGGGGCCGGCGCGCGTCGTACTCGCTGAGGCCTTCGAGTTTCGCCAGGAGGCTGGTCCGCCGGGTTCTCAGGTAATTGTGCAAAATCGCCTTGTCGTCCATGACCGGCACTATACCGAACCCGGCGAGGCGGGTCCGGCGGAAAAAGGATTAACTCAAACGTATGGAATAATCGGCGCCAGCGGGCCTCGGGGGGAGGTCCCGGATGACAGGACACCCAACGTGAGTCACGGTTCCGGCGCAAAGCGCCTTCTGGCCGCCACCGCTGTTCGTGCCGCACTTCTTGCCGCGGCACTCGGTTTCCTTTTGTGGGCATGCGCTTCCGGCGCGGACCCCTCCGCCGGGACGACGGCGGGGCGCCCGGCAGCCGCAACTCCTGCAGCACCCTCGCCGCCATCCCCGGCGCTAGCCCCCGAACAATCTCACGTTGCCGCGGAGGGCCTGCTGGGGACGACGGCAACGAACGGGTTCCTCCGGCCGATGCGGTACACGGCTGTCGACGGCGACACCTGGGAGGGCATCGCCGCCCACTTCCAGATGACTCCCGAGATCCTCAAGAGCTTTAACGAATCGGCGTCCGTTGCCGCGGGGCAGGTTATCGATCTCAGGGGGGTGGACGTGCCACAACTCGGAGCCGGTGGCAGCGTGACCGGGCAGGACGGGCACGGACAGTTCCTGTACAGGGCAAGCGCCGGAGACACCCCGGCTGGCATCGCGAGCCGCTACGGCGTACCGCTCCATGCACTGCGGATCGCCAACCTCAACCTTTTGACCGGCAGCGAATGGATTCCGCCCGCCGGCACCATAGTGACCATTCCGAATCCGCCGAACGACTGAGCAGCGGCACAGCCAAAGCCCCGGCGATGGACCCCGGTGATAGACCACGGGCCAGAAACTGGAGCGAAAAACTGTCCTGTAACCCGAAAAACCTCAGCGAAAGATCCCAGACAAAGGAAAAGCCTCCGGAACCTATCGGTTCCGGAGGCTTTTCCAAGGGTGGCAGATGAGGGATTCGAACCCCCGTAGGCGTTGCCAGCTGATTTACAGTCAGCCCCCTTTGGCCGCTCGGGTAATCTGCCGAACTTCAAAAGAAGATCACTCGCGGTTTCAAGTCCCGGAACGCCTGTTTCCAGTTCGTTTCGCTTCCAGCACCCGCGGGCAAGACAACTTTACAGAACTTCTGCCGAAGAATCGAATCGGCGCTTCAGCAGATCAAAAAAGGACCAGGAAAGGGCCAAAATCCGCGGAAATTCAGGCGTCGCCAAGAATGCGGCCGGCCAGTCGGGCCTCGAAACGTGCCGCCTGCTCCGGCGTGACCTGGTTGAGCTGCACCGCGCGGGCCAGATCGGCGTGGACGCCGTCCAAGCGGGCCGACGCCTCTGCAGCCGGACTGAGGATGATGGAGGCCGCCAGCGCGGCGGCGGCAACGGAAGTCGCCGTCGCGGCCAGGGTGCTGGCAGCGGCGGCGGTGGTGCGGGTGACGTAGCGGACGGCTTTGTGGTGCATGTTCTTGCCTTTCAGCAGCGGTTCCAACCCTTGCAACTCTTTCGAGCCCGGCTTCGTTCCCGCCGTGATTGAGCTATGAGCTGACTGTGAAACGTCCTCTGCCCGGGCGGCCTCCAGATCGGGGGCATCCGTATTAGGCTGGAATGCAGACATCCCGGCCTCACACCAGGCACCCGGCAACCATCAGGAGGACAGTCATGGCAGGCGAATCCACGTTCGACGTCGTCAGCAAGGTAGACAAGCAGGAGGTCGCCAACGCGCTGAACCAGGCGCAGAAGGAAATTGCCCAGCGCTACGACTTCAAGGGCGTCGGCGCCGAGGTTGATTTCAGCGGCGAGAAGATCCTCATGAAGGCCAACTCCGAGGAGCGGGTCCTCGCAGTGCTCGACGTGCTGCAGTCAAAGCTGATCCGCCGCGGCATCTCGCTGAAGTCCCTCGACACGGGCGAGCCCTACGCCTCCGGCAAGGAATTCCGGCTCGAGGCCTCCATCAAGGAGGGCATCGCCCAGGACCTCGCCAAGAAGATCAACAAGCTGATCCGGGACGAGGCCCCCAAGTCGGTCAAGTCGCAGATCCAGGGCGACGAGCTCCGGGTGACGTCCAAGTCCCGCGACGACCTCCAGGAGACCATGGCCCTGCTGAAGAACTTCGACGAGGCCGACCTGCAGTTTGTGAACTTCCGCAGCTAGCTAGCGGCCGCCTCACGACGCGCACGGCGCCTCATGACGCGCGCAAGGGCCGGCGACACCTGTATTCGGGTGTCGCCGGCCCTTTCGCGCGTCGCGGGGCACTTCGCGCGTCGCGGGATTGTTCGCGCGTCACGGGACACTTCGCGCGTCGCGGGATTGTTCGCGCGTCACGGGACACTTCGCGCGTCGCCGGACCTGCAGCCGGACCTGCAGTGAGTCGCCAGCCCTGCCGCCAGACCTGCCGTGGGCGGACTAGCCGAGCGGGCGGCCGGCCATCCGCTCCAGCCGGCCGATCCGCTCGGCCATCGGCGGGTGGGTGGAGAACATCTTGGCCACGCCTCCGCCCTTGAACGGGTTGGCGATCATCATGTGGGACGCGTTGACCAGCCGCTGGTCCTGCGGCAGCGGCGCGAGCTGCACGCCCTGCTCGATCTTGCGCAGGGCGGAGGCGAGCGCCAGCGGATCGCCGGTGAGCGCGGATCCGTCCTCGTCGGCGTCGTACTCCCGGGTGCGGGAGATGGCCATCTGGATCAGGGACGCGGCGAACGGGGCCAGCAGCGCCATCGCGATCGCGGCGAACGGGTTGGCGTTGCGGCGGTCCCCGCCGCCAAACAGCAGCATCATCTGTGCCACCGAGGTGATGACGCCGGCGACGGCGGCTGCCACCGACGCCGTCAGGATGTCCCGGTTGTAGACGTGCATCAGTTCATGGCCCAGGACGCCGCGCAGTTCCCGGGCGTCCAGCATCCGCAGGATGCCCTCCGTGCAGCACACGGCCGCCGTCCGGGGGTTCCGGCCGGTGGCGAAGGCGTTTGGCGCCATGGTGGGCGAGACGTAGATGCGCGGCATCGGCTGGTTGGCCCGGCCGGAGAGTTCCCGGACGATCTGGTAGAGCTGGGGCGCCTCGGCCTCCGTGACGGGGTACGCCTGCATGGCACGGATCGCGAGCTTGTCGCTGTTCCAGTACCCGTAAGCCGTGGTGCCGACGCCGATCAGGGCCATGATCCAGATCGGCGCGGCGCTGCGGGTCCCGGCGGCGATGAACGCCCCTAAGCCGAGCAGCACCGCCCACAGGACTCCGAACAGCGCCGCGGTCTTTAGTCCGTTGTGATGCTGGTGCACTGGTCCTCCTGGTGCCCTGTATTTCGATCCTGTACTTCGATGACCTACCAAGGAAAACGAACCGCTACGGTACCGGGTTCCGCGCGTCGTACCGCAGGAAGCCGCTGCGCACCCGACCTGCCGACGGAGGGGTTCCCGACTGCAGGCGGGCCACCGTCCAGGCCACGGCGATGCACAGCACGCCGCCGAGCAGCAGGACCCACCCCTCGTTCAAGAGTTTAGTCGCGCCGCCTGCCAACATGTCCCCGATCCGGGGTCCGCCTGCCACGACCACCACGAACACGCCCTGCAGCCGCCCGCGCAGGTGGTCCGGCGTGGAGGCCTGCAGGATGGTGGTCCGGAAGACGGCGCTGACGGAATCGGCGATGCCGGCCAGGGCGCAGCACAGGGCGGCGGGCAGCAGCCACACCGTCACGCCGCCGCTTCCGGTATGACCGGCCAGGACAACCACCAGGCCGAACGCCGCGACCGAGGCACCCCAGCCCATCACGGACCACACGACGGCGGCGCCTTGCCGGCGGACGCCGCCGAGCGGTCCGGAGAACAGGCCGGCCAGGAAAGCCCCCACGGCCATGGAGGCCAGCAGGATGCCGACCGTCGCCTCGCCGCCGCCGATCATGAGTGCGCCGATGGCAGGCAGGAGCGCCCGGGGCTGGGCAAAGATCATGGCCACGAGGTCGATCACGAACGTCATGCGGAGGTTGGGCCGGGTGCCAAGGAAGCGGAAACCTTCGGCGACGGAGCGCAGCCCGGCCGGCCTGGCGTGCTTCGCGGGCGGCATGGGCGGCAGCTTCAGGAGCGCCCAGAACGCAAACGCAAAGGTGACGACGTCGATCGTGTAGGTCCAGCCGAAACCGATCAACGCAACGAGCACGCCGGCCAGCAGCGGGCCGGCGGTCATGGTCAGGCCGAAAACCATCATGCTCAGGGCATTGGCGGCCGGCAGCAGCTCCTTGCGCACCAGGACGGGGATGATCGCGCTACGGGCCGGCTGGTTGATGGCCTGGGCGCCGCTCTGCACCGCCACGAGCGCGTAAAGCAGCCACACGTTGCCCAGCTCCAGCCACGCCTGCAGGGCCAGCGCGGCGGTGGTCAGCCAGAGGACGGTCGAGGCCAGGAGGGCGACTGTGCGGCGGTCGTGGGCATCGGCGATCGAGCCGCCCAGGAGGCCGCCGAACACCAGCGGCACAAGGGCGAAGATGCTCAGCAGGCCCACGTAGAGGCTGTCCTGGGTCAGCCGGTAGATCTCCAGGCTGACGGCCACAAGGGTCAGCTGGCTGCCCAGTGCGGAGACGGCAGACCCGAGCCACAGACGGCGGAAGGCCGGACTTTCACGCAACGGCGTGATGTCCGCCAGAAATTTCCCCACCGGGCAACTCTAGCGGCGGCCAGGAGGTGCCCTGTGACGCGGACTGACATTGTTAGCCCTGCCTTATTGTGAGGCAGTCATAATAAGTGGTTGAATGAGGCCATGACGGATTCCGCGGGCACCCACGACGCATGGGCGGCCGCCCTGCGTGCCCACGGCCGCCGGGTGACCAAACAGCGCCTCGCCGTGCTGGCCGCCGTCGAACATCACCCGCATTCGCCGGCAGAGGCGATCCTTGCCGCGGCCCGGCAGGAACTGCCGGACCTGACCGCACAGTCGGTCTATGTGGTCCTGGGCGACCTCACTGATCTGCACATGCTGCGCCGATTCGAGCCCCCGCACTCCCCCGCGCTGTACGAGACCCGGGTGGGTGACAACCACCACCACGCCGTCTGCATCAGCTGCGGGCGGGTGGAGGATGTCGAATGCGCCGTGGGCCACGCGCCCTGCCTGACCCCGCACTGGGACGCGAACGCGAAACCGATGACCATCCAGATCGCGGACGTGCTGTACCAGGGCATCTGCCAGGACTGCCAGCGCACCCAACAACTTCCCTCCGAACGAAACTAACCAACCCAACCAAAGGAGAATAATGACCGAGAACATCTCTGTGCCCGCCGTGTCCACGACGCAGTCCGGCGCTCCCGTCACGTCCGACGCGCACTCCAAGTCCGTCGGTGCCGACGGCGCGATCATCCTGACCGATCACTACCTGATCGAAAAGCTCGCGCAGTTCAACCGCGAGCGTGTCCCGGAGCGCGTTGTCCACGCCAAGGGCGGCGGCGCGTTCGGTACCTTCAAGACCTCCGAGGACGTCTCGAAGTACACCAAGGCAGCTTTCCTGCAGCCGGGTGTGGAGACGGACATGCTCATCCGTTTCTCCTCCGTTGCCGGTGAGGCGGGCTCCCCCGACACCTGGCGCGATCCCCGCGGCTTCGCCGTGAAGTTCTACACCACCGAGGGCAACTACGACCTCGTCGGCAACAACACGCCGGTGTTCTTCATCCGCGACGGCATTAAGTTCCCGGACTTCATCCACTCGCAGAAGCGCCTCCCGGGCACCCACCTGCGCGACGCCGACATGCAGTGGGACTTCTGGACCCTCTCCCCCGAGTCGGCCCACCAGGTCACGTGGCTCATGGGCGACCGCGGCCTGCCGGCCTCCTGGCGTGAAATGCAGGGCTACGGCTCGCACACCTACCAGTGGATCAACGCCGAGGGCGAGCGCTTCTGGGTCAAGTACCACTTCAAGTCCAACCAGGGCGTGAAGTCCATGACCGGCGACGAGGCCGAGGCCCTGGCCGGCGCCGACGGCGACTTCTACATCCGCGACCTGCAGGAAAACATTGCCGCCGGCAACTTCCCGTCCTGGGACCTGCACGTCCAGGTCATGCCGTACGAGGACGCCAAGACGTACCGCTTCAACCCGTTCGACCTCACCAAGGTCTGGCCGCACGCGGACTACCCGCTGATCAAGGTCGGCACCATGGAGCTGAACAAGAACCCGGAGAACTACTTCGCGCAGATCGAGCAGGCCACCTTCGCGCCGTCGAACTTCGTGCCGGGCATCGCCGCGTCCCCGGACAAGATGCTGCAGGCCCGCATCTTCTCCTACGCGGACGCACACCGCTACCGCGTCGGCACCAACCACGCCCAGATCCCGGTGAACGCCCCCAAGAACCAGGTCAACAACTACAGCCAGGACGGCGCGGGACGTTTCCACTTCAACGCCCCGTCCGTTCCGGTCTACGCACCGAACTCCGTCGGCGGCCCCGCTGCCGTGGAGCCGTCCGTTGCAGGCGGCGGCTGGGAGAACGACGGCGAGCTCACGCTCTCCGCGCACTCCCTGCACGCCGAAGACGGCGACTTCGGCCAGGCCGGCACGCTGTACCGCGAGGTGTTCAACGACGGCGAGAAGGCCCGCCTGCTCGAGACCGTCACCGGCGCCGTCAGCGGTGTCAAGAGCGCCGACATCAAGGAACGCGCCATCGCGTACTGGACCAACGTCGACGCCGAGTTCGGCGCCAAGCTGCGCGCCAACCTGGGTGCAGGCCAGGTCGAGTCCGACGCCGAGGCCGCCAACAAGGTCTAATCGTCCCGGTGCAACGCCCCGCCACGGATCTCCGCGGCGGGGCGTTTTGCCGTTATCCACATGGGCGCGCTTGGCCCTCGCCATGACGGGCCGCAGGTCCCTAGGATCAAGGAATGACCGCATTCGCAGGCATTCCGGATGACGCCTTCCGGTTCTACTCCGATCTTGAACAGAACAACAACCGGGACTGGTGGCTGGAGCACAAGCAGGTCTACGACGCCGCCGTGAGGGGGCCATTGACCCAGCTGCTGGCCGAGCTGGAGCCGCGCTTCGGCCCGGCGAAACTCTTCCGCCCCAACAGGGATGTCCGCTTCTCCCCCGACAAGTCCCCCTACAAGACAGCACAGGGCGCCTTCGCGGCGCCGGCTGAAGGGGTGGGTTTCTATGTCCAGCTCAGCGCCGACGGCCTGCTCATCGGCGGCGGCTGCCACATCTACACCCCGGCCCAGCTGGCGCGTTTCCGCGGCGCCGTGGACGATCCCGCCAGCGGGGAGGCCTTGCAGGAGATCGTGCGCAAGGTCGAGGCGTCTGGGTTCGCGGTGAATGGCGAAAGCCTGAAGACCGTGCCGCGGGGCTTCGACAAGGATCATCCGCGGGCAGACCTGCTCAAGCACAAATCCCTCACCGCCGGGGTCAACGTCGGCCAGCCCGGCTGGCTCGCCGGACCCGGGGCGGTCGAGGAAGTCGCACGGCGCTGGGAGGAGCTGCGTCCCCTCGTGGAGTGGGTCGGGCGCTACGCGGCTCCCTGACATTCAGCTCAGATGTGCTGGCCGTCGGTGGCGAGGCGCCTGTCGAGGTTGTTGAAGAAGACCAGCATCATCAGTTCGAAGGCCTTGGTGGCGTCCTCGGGCTGGTTGTTGACGACGAAGTCGAACTGCAGCCCGTAGAACGCGGCGGTGAACAGCCGGGCGTCGGTGTCGGCGAACTCCGGCAGGATCCCCTGGATGATGAGCCAGTCCCGGGACTTCTCGTGCAGCATCCGGAAGTGCTCCTGGGCGGTGCCGCGCGGTGCCGCCGCGACCACGTCCTGCGCCGTGGCCTCAAATTCCAGCCGGGCCAGGTGCCGGTTGCGCTGCGCCATGGTCCACTGCCAGGACTCCAGGAGGAAGGCCCGCCACGCCTCCCGGTCAATGTCCCTGACGTCGGTGGCGCGGATGCTGTCCAGCCGGGACTCGATGCCGCGGATGATCTCGTTGATCAGCTGCTCGCGGTGGCCGAAGTGGTACACCAGAACGTAGCTGCTGACGCCCAGCCCGTCGGCGAGGCCCCGAAACGTCAGCTCCGCCAGGGTCTTGTCCATCAGGTAGTCGAGAATCGCCGACAACAGCTCTGATTTGCGTTCCGGTCTTGCTGGGCGGGCCATGTCTCCATCTTAGGGAGCCCAGCCAGCCCGCGTGACCGCCGGCCCCTTACTCTGATCCGCTATGACCCTGATCCGCTATGACCCTGATCGTCCGGCCTAAGACAACGCGGGGTCACGTACGGCCCGTCGCCGGGGGCGTAATGGGCTGTAAGTGACCCCGCGTTGGAGGTAGGCGCGGGTCGTTGGCGTGAGGCGGGGGTGCTGGGGTCCTAGTCTTGCGCGGGGGCGGAGCGGGCCGCGGCAGCCGCAACCGGTTCCCCGCTGATCACGGTGTTCTCCTCGGCGGGTCCGTTTACCGAGGCGCGGGCGGCCGCGAACTTTTCGTTCAGGCGGGAGTGGCGCTGGCCGTAGGCAAAGTAGATCGCGAGACCGATGACAAGCCAGATGGCGAAGAAGATCCAGGTTTCCACGGCCAGATTCGTCATGAGGTAAAGGCACAGCACTGCCGAAACAATGGGGAGGACCTTGCCGAACGGGACGCGGAAGGCCGGCTTCAGGTCGGGGCGCTTCTTGCGCAGCACCAGGATGCCGAGGCTCACCATGACGAAGGCGGACAGGGTCCCGATGTTGATCATTTCCTCCAGCAGGTCCACGTTGGTCAGCCCGGCGACGAGGGCCACTGCGGCGCCGCAGATGATCTGGAGGCGGACCGGCGTCGCACGGATGGTGCTGGTCTTGGACAGGGACCGCGGCAGCAGGCCGTCGCGGCTCATGGCAAGGACCACGCGGGACAGGCCCATGAGGAGCACCATGATGACGGTGGTGAGGCCCACGAGGGAGCCGAAGGCGATGATCTTGGCCGCGTCGGTGTTGCCCACGGCTTCGAACGCGGTGGTGAGCGTCGGGTTCTTGGCCTCGGCCAGCTGCGTGTAGGACACCATGCCGGTCAGGGCCAGGGATACCAGGATGTAGAGCACGGTGACGATTGCGAGGCCGCCGAAGATGCCGCGGGGCAGCGTCCTCTGCGGGTTCTTGACCTCTTCGGCCGAGGTCGCAACGACGTCGAAGCCGATGAAGGCGAAGAAGACCAGGGCGGCGCCGGCGAAGATGCCGAGGGTGCCGTACTGGGCCGGGGCCGCACCGGTCAGGAAGCCGAAGAAGGACTGCTTGAGGACGTCCGCGGTTCCGGTGCCTCCGGTGGGCTCGGACGCCGGGACGAACGGGGCGTAGTTTTCGAACTTCACATAGGTGAAGCCGACCACGATCACGAAGAGCACCACGGCGATCTTGATGAGCGTGAAGATGTTGCCGACGCGGGCGGAGAGCTTGGTCCCGAGGACCAGCAGCACGGTGAAGACGGCGACAATCAGGAACGCGCCCCAGTAGAGGTCAATGCCGCCCAGGGAGATCGACGGCGGAATGTCCACGCCCATGAGCGCAAAGACCTTGCTGAGGTAGATGCCCCAGTACTTGGCGATCACGGCGCCGGCCGTGAAGAGTTCGAGGATCAGGTTCCAGCCGATGATCCACGCGAGGACCTCCCCCATGGTCGCGTACGTGAAAACGTAGGCGGAACCTGCCACCGGGATGGCCGTGGCAAATTCGGCGTAGCACATGATGGCGAGCGCGCACGTGACGGCGGCGATCGCGAAGGAGATCGTCACGGCCGGACCGGCGAAATTCGCCGCGGCCTTCGCGCCGACCGAGAAGATCCCGGCGCCGACTGCAACGGCGACGCCCATGATCATGAGGTCCCACGTGCTGAGCGAGCGCTTCAACTTGCGTCCGGGTTCATCGGCGTCGGACATGGACTGCTCGATGGATTTGGTCCGGAAAAGGTTCATAGGAAAGTCCGCAATCTCGATAGCTAGTTGGAAACAGACCTATCTATCGTAGTGTCCATCCACTGGACGGCCAGATTTGTCTCGCATCGTGAGACGGAAATGTGGGCCGTGCCGGTGTTGCCGGCACGGCCCACATGTATCCCCGTTAGGTCACCGCTCCCCTGGTCCGGCTCAAACGGGCCAGTTTTCCATGAGGGTCGAGCGGATCAGGAACCGCTTGCCTTCCGGCGCTTCCACCGAGAAACCGCTGCCCCGGCCGGGAACGACGTCGACCGTCAGGTGGGTGTGGCTCCAGTAGTTGAACTGCTCCCGGGACATCCAGAATTCCAGCGGCTGCGGCTGCAGCCCGTCGGAGATGTCGAACAGGCCCAACAGGACATCCGAGTCGCCGGTCAGGAACTCCCCCGCCGGGTAGCACATCGGCGAAGACCCGTCACAGCAGCCGCCCGACTGGTGAAACATCAGGGGGCCGTGCTGTGTCCACAGCTTGCGGAGCAGGTCGGCGGCCTCGGGGGTGAGCGCCACCCGGGAGAAGTCTTCGCCGTCGAGGGTGACGGCGGCGTCGAGCCTGGTGTGTGGCATCAGAAGGTCAGCACCACTCTGCCGTCGATCTTGGCGTGCTTCATCTCGTCAAGAACGGCATTGACCTCGGAGAGTTCCCGGGTGGAAACCGTGGGGTGGATCTTGCCTTGGGCGTAGAAGTCCAGGGCTTCCTCCAGGTCCTGCCGGGTGCCAACAATCGAGCCCCGGACGGTCAGCCCCTTGAGCACAATCTCGAAAATCGGCGCCGGAAAATCGCCCGGCGGCAGCCCGTTGAACACGATCGTTCCGCCGCGCCGCGCCATCCCGATGGCCTGGCCGAACGCTGACGGGTGCACTGCCGTGACCAGGACTCCATGGCATCCTCCGGTTTCGCGCTGGATGACTTCGGCGGGATCCTCGTGCAAGGCATTGACCGTCAGCTCCGCGCCGTGCTTCTTGGCCAGGGCAAGCTTGTCGTCGGCGATGTCCACCGCCGCGACCCGCAGCCCCATCGCCACGGCGTACTGGACTGCGATATGGCCGAGTCCGCCGATTCCGGAGATGGTGACCCACTGGCCCGGCTTGGCCTCGGTCATCTTCAGGCCCTTATAGACGGTGACGCCGGCGCAGAGAATGGGCGCGACTTCCACCGGGTCTGAGCCGGCGGGGATGCGGGCAGCAAAGCGGCTGTCCACGAGCATGTACTCGCCGAAGGAACCGTCCACACTGTAGCCGGCGTTTTTCTGGGCTTCACAGAGGGTTTCCCATCCGGTCCGGCAGAACTGGCAGTCGCCGCACGCGGACCAGAGCCAGGCGTTGCCCACCAGGTCGCCGACCGCCAGGTCTGTGACGCCCTCGCCGAGGGCAACCACTTCACCCACTCCTTCGTGTCCGGGCACGAACGGCGGCGACGGCTTGACCGGCCAGTCGCCTTCCGCCGCGTGGAGATCGGTGTGGCAGACGCCTGTGGTGATGACCTTGACCAGCGCCTCGCCGCGGCCTGGGGCGGGAATGGGCAGGTCTTGGATCTGGAGGTCCTTGCCGAATTCAGTTACTACAGCTGCTTGCATTCTCGTCGTCATTGGCGAAATCCTTGCGTTGTTTTTGGGCGTGGTGGTTGGACGTAGTGAGGGTTTGGTGTGCTCCGTGGGGTGGCTGGAGGTGCTGCATGGCTGGGGTGTGGCCAGTCGTGGTGCGGGCGGGGCGGATCACTGCCGATCCGCCCCGCCCGGGTCAATGCGGCCTAGAAGAAGCCGAGCTTGTTCTCGTTGTAGCTGACCAGGAGGTTCTTGGTCTGCTGGTAGTGGTCGAGCATCATCGAGTGGTTCTCACGTCCGATGCCGGAGGACTTGTACCCGCCGAACGCGGCCCCTGCCGGGTAGGCGTGGTAGTTGTTGACCCACACGCGGCCGGCCTGGATCTCGCGGCCGGCGCGGTAGGCGACGTTGCCGTTGCGGGACCAGACGCCGGCGCCCAGGCCGTAGAGGGTGTCGTTGGCGATCCCCATGGCGTCGTTGTAGTCGCTGAAGCGCGTCACGGACACCACGGGGCCGAAGATCTCCTCCTGGAAGATCCGCATCTTGTTGTGGCCCTCGAAGATGGTGGGCTGGACGTAGTAGCCGCCGGCCAGGTCCCCGGAGAGCTCGGCCCGGGCGCCGCCGGTGAGGGCCTTGGCGCCTTCCTGCTTTCCGATGTCGATGTAGGACAGGATCTTTTCGAGCTGGTCGTTGGAGGCCTGGGCGCCGAGCTGCGTCTCGGTATCCAGCGGGTTGCCCTGGATGATCTTCTGCGTGCGGGCCAGCGCGTCGGCCATGAAGGAGTCGTAGATGCCTTCCTGGACCAGGGCGCGGGACGGGCAGGTGCAGACCTCGCCCTGGTTGAAGGCGAAGAGCGTGAAGCCTTCGAGGGCCTTGTCGTAGAAGGCGTCGTTGGTCTCGGCGACGTCGTTGAAGAAGATGTTGGGGCTCTTGCCGCCGAGTTCCAGGGTGACCGGGATCAGGTTCTGGGAGGCGTACTGGCTGATCAGCCGGCCCGTGGTGGTCTCGCCGGTGAAGGCGATCTTGCGGATCCGCGGGCTGGAGGCCAGCGGCTTGCCGGCCTCGACGCCGAAGCCGTTGACCACGTTGATGACGCCGGCCGGCAGGAGGTCGCTGATCAGTTCCATCAGCACCAGGATCGAGGACGGCGTCTGCTCGGCGGGCTTGAGCACGACGGCGTTGCCGGCGGCGAGGGCCGGGGCGAGCTTCCAGACGGCCATGAGGATCGGGAAGTTCCAGGGAATGATCTGGCCGACGACGCCGAGGGGCTCGTGGTAGTGGTAGGCGGTGGTGTCGTCGTCGAGCTGGGACAGCCGGCCCTCCTGAGCGCGGACGGCGGAGGCGAAGTAGCGGAAGTGGTCGGCGGCGAGCGGAATGTCGGCATTGAGCGTTTCGCGGATCGGCTTGCCGTTGTCCCAGGATTCGGCGACGGCGAGCATCTCGGTGTTCGCGTCGATCCGGTCGGCAATCTTGTTCAGGATCGCGGCGCGCTCGGCCACGGAGGTCTTGCCCCAGGACGGTGCGATCTTGTGCGCGGCGTCCAGCGCCAGCTCAATGTCCTCGGCGGTGCCGCGGGCCACCTCGCAGAAGGCCTTGCCGGTCACCGGGGTGATGTTCTCGAAGTACTGGCCCTTGACCGGGGCAACCCACTCGCCGCCGATCCAGTTTTCGTAGCGGTCCTTGAAGGTGACCTTCGAGCCCTCGGTACCGGGCTGGGCGTAAACAGTCATTGCTAGCTCCTTTGCTGTGCAAGATGGGGGCAGCAAGGCGCTTCCGGCCCCCGTTGCACTCAGCCTAGGGGCGCAAAGGTTGCAGTCAGGTTGCAACCGTGTGAGCCGGGTCACCATGCGGATGTCCCGGCGCGTTGCAACGGCTCAGGCGCTCAGTTCCCTGTCCAGCCGTTCCAGATCGGCGACGACGGCGGCCCGCCTGGGCGAGCGGGGCGCCAGCAGCTTCAGCGCCGCGGTGCGGACGTCGACGTCGTCCTTTGCCTCGGGCAGCTCCGCGTACTTCAGCAGCGATTCGGCGCTGCCGTCGGTCAGCAGGGCCTCGCGCATCAGGGCGGAGACCCTGGCCCGCAGCTCGACGATGCCGGGCGCCTCGGAGCGCGGCAGCACGGCGCCGCGGTAGATTTCCAGCGCTATCCGGTGTGCGCCGCGCTGCAGGCATTTGAGCACCTGTCCGGAGTCCGGAACCAGGTCCAGCGGCAGGCGGTACGGGCGGGACTCCGGAACGGCACCGGGATTGAGCTGCTGAAGGACCTTGCGCAGGCGGACCATCTCCGCGCGCAGCGTCATGGTGGATGCCTCCCCGGGGTACAGGAGGGCGCAGAGCTCCTCGGCATTCAGCCCTTCCGGGTGGGTGCTGAGCAGGGCCAGGATCTCGCTGTGCCGGGCGGACAGGGCCACGGTGCGGCCGTCGATGCTGAGCAGGGCCTGGTCGCGGCCGAGGAGCTGGAGGCTGTTGCGGTACAGGCTGTTGGCGGCCGGTGCCCCGGCCGTTCCGGCTGAGGCCGAGCTCCGGCGCCGGGACGGCGGGGACTGGCGGGCGGCGGCCAGTTGCAGCCGCTCCACCCGCAGATGCGCCTGGGCCGCGGCAACGGTCGCTTCAACGAGCGACAGCGTGTGCGGGGCGACGGCCGACTCGGTGCCGGTGATGTCCACGACCCCCAGCAGGGCGCCGGAGTCCGGATCGTGGAATGGCACGGCCGTGCAGCTCCACGGATGCACCGAGCGCTTGTAATGTTCCGCACCGGAGATCTGGATGCCCCGGCCGAGGGCCAGCGCGGTGCCCGGGGCGCTGGTGCCCACAGTCGCCTCGGACCAGTCGGCGCCCGGGACGAACATCATGCCTTCGGCCCGGCGCTGCAGGACGGCGTCGCCCTCCACCCAGAGCAGCCTGCCGACCTCGTCACCCACGGCCACGAGCATCCCGCTGTCATGGCTCGGCAGGACTAGGAGCTTGTGGATCACGGGCATAATGGCGGCCAGCGGATGCTGGCGGCGATACTCTTCGAGCTCGTCGCGGTCCAGGGCAAGCGGCGCCTCGGGATTGTCCGGGTTGGCGTGCAGTTCCGCCGACCGACGCCACGACTCCCGGATCAGGCTGCTGAGTCCGGGCAATTGCAGGTTCTCGGGGAAAACGAGCCCCCGCGAGTCCAGTTCCTCGTGACCGGCGCTGGCATGCTGCTGGCGCAGCGCTGCGGTGACCCCGCCGGCCGGCGGTAGCAGTGCTGCCGGATGGACCAGATTCCTCATTGAACTCCCACCGGACGGGCTCGACGGCGTGCCGGAGGCCGCCTCGTCCGGCCCAGTCTAGTTCCGTCCGGGGCGTTTGGAAACGCGCCGGCCCGTACAGCCTCGGCCGCCTCAGGCGGTGACTCCCGGCGGCACGACGTAGCTCTTGATCTCGCCCAGATGCCGGATCTCGGGGCGGGGCAGGCCGGCCGCCGCAAGCAGGCCCTGGAATTCCCGGCCGCCGCTGAACCGGTCAAAGACCTCCCGGCTCGGGCACGTGTCCAGGACGGCGATGCCGTCCTCGGTCTGCACGCACAGATGCAGTTCCAGCTGGCCCGCGGGCAAGAGGGCCAGCATGCGGTCGTGGCCGGCGAGAAGCTCTGCCGGGTCCCCGCGGAAGCTGTACATTCCCAGATACATCGTCTGTCTCCTTCACGTGGATTGCGGTGTTTGGTTGCTGCGGAGCGGGCTCACGGCGCCGGCTCACGGCTGGTCTTTAGGGCACAGATTCACGGCACGGGTTCGTGTCGCGGGCTCATGTCTGGGGTTCATGTCACGGGTTCATGTCACGGCGAGCGCAGGACGCCGTCCGGCCCAGGGCCTGGCCTGC
The DNA here is from genome assembly GCF_019977355.1 of Arthrobacter sp. NicSoilB8. Taxonomy (NCBI): domain Bacteria; kingdom Bacillati; phylum Actinomycetota; class Actinomycetes; order Micrococcales; family Micrococcaceae; genus Arthrobacter; species Arthrobacter sp. NicSoilB8. The sequence goes on from NZ_AP024655.1 coordinate 3,880,897, forward strand.
TCCAGCTGGGCAGCGAGCCGGAAGAGGGTCCCTTCGGCGCCGAACCCGGCGAGGAAGGACATCCCGACGGGAAGACCGGCGGAATCGGTGCCCAGTGGCACGGACATGACCGGGTTGCCCGTGATGTTGGCGTACTCGCCGTCGAACATGAGGAAGCGCCCGGCCTCCCGCTCCCCGCGGAGGGGGTCCTCCGGCGTCGCGGTCAGCGTGCCTAGCGGCAGCGGCGGCCATCCGACGGTCGGCGTCAGCCAGAGATCGTACGTCTGGAAGAAGCCGGCGACCCGGCGGCTGAACCGTTGCAGCTCCTCGATGCCCTGCAGGTAGTCTCCGGCGCTGATCTTCCGCCCGCGCCCGAACAGGACCTCGGTGTACGGCTCCAGCTCGCCCGGCTCCGGCCCACGGCCCAGCCGCCGCGTCCAGTACCCCTCGATCCAGGCGGCCGCGGCGGCGTACACGGCCCGGATGGCTCGGTGTCCTGCCCGGTCCAGCGGCTCCGGGCGGCCCTCTTCGACGTCGTGGCCCAGGCTGCCCAGCAGCTCCACGGCGGCGTCGAAGGCCTGCAGGTAATCGGGATGGACCGTCTGGCCGCTATTGGGGGTGGCCGTGGCCGCGATCCGCAGCCGTCCCGGTGGCGTCCCGGTTTCGGCCACGTACGGCCGCAGCCGCGGCGGAGCCCAGTACGGGTCCCCGGAGGCCGGACCGGCGACGGCGTCCAGCAGCGCCGCGGCGTCGCGGACCGTGCGGGTCAGGGCAAATTCGGCTGCGAGGCCGCCGACGACGTCGCCGTATTCCGGGCCCAGCGGCACCCTCCCCCGGGTCGGCTTGAGGCCGAACAGTCCGCACCACGCGGCCGGATAGCGCAGCGATCCGCCGAGATCATTGCCGTGGGCCATGGGGACGATCCCGGCTGCCACGGCGGCCGCCGACCCGCCGCTCGACCCGCTCGTGGACAGGGACAGGTCCCACGGGTTGCGCGTGGCCCCGTGCAGCAGCGGTTCGCAGTGCGGGCTCAGGCCGAACTCACAGGTGTTGGTCTTGCCGATCATGGCCAGCCCGGCCCGGCGGAAGCGCCGTGCGAGTTCCTGGTCGTGGCGCGAGACGTTCCCGGTCAGCCAGCGCGAGCCTTCGGAGAACGGCGTCCCGGCGATCTCCAGGGCGAGGTCCTTGACGAGGAACGGCACGCCGGGAAATGGACGCCCGCCGGGTTCGGTTTCTTTCCCGGGGACGCCCGCCGGGGAACGGGCGCCCTGGGAGCCGCCTTCCGAGGAGCCACTTTCCCCGGAGGAACCGTTCTCGGAGCCATTTTCCCCGGAGGAACCGTCCAGCTCGGCGATCACGGCATTCACAGCGGGGTTGAGTTCCCTGATGCGGTCCCGCGCCTCAGCAAGGAGTTCGGCGGCGCTGACCTGGCCGGAGCGGACCAGATCGGCCTGCCCGGTGGCATCCATCCAGCGGAGTTGTTCGTCCACGGCTACCTCCCCGGAGGGGAATCACTGACGGGAACTGAAGAGCGGGAATCACTGACGGGAACTACTAGGCGAAGTGGAGAGCGGGGAACACTGACGGGAGGTACAGCACAGGAATCCCGGGGCGGGAGGCAGAGCACGGGATTCAAGCGCGCTGGAGCCCGCCGCGACAGTCCTTGTGCGTGAAAATTCTACGTCCGGGCGGCGCACCAGGACAGGGCACGCATACACCTCCCCGACGCGCAAATGCCCTGCCGCGACCGGAATACCCTGCGCGTCAGGCTTTTTGCGCAGCGCAGAAAAAGCAGCGCGGAAAAATCTGTGCAGCGCGCACGCCTAGCCGCGGGAAATCTCGATCATGTCCTCGCGCGGCACAACCTTGATGCGCTCCCGCTCGATCCCGTTGGCGGACTCGGCCGCGGACCACTCGGCGCCGAGGGCGAGCTCGTGGGCATCAAGCTTGATCCACCCTTCCCAGGTGGTGTACTGGATGCCCCGCTCCTGAAGCAGGTCGATGATGGCCTGCGGGTCCGGGTTCTGCGCCGGCGGCAGGGTCAGCCGGTCCTCCAGCAGAAAGCCGATGGTCTCCAGCGCGTCGCCCTTGGTGTGGCCGATCAGCCCGACGGGCCCGCGCTTGATCCAGCCCGTGGCGTAGATGCCCGGGACCGGGTTCCCCTCGGCGTCGAGGACCCGGCCGCCTTCGTTGGGGACAACGCCGCGGCGGGCGTCGTATTCCAGCTCGTCCAGCGGCGAGCCGTGGTAGCCGATCGCCCGGTAGACGGCCTGGACCGGGTAGTCGAGGAACTCCCCGGTGCCCTTGACGTTTCCGGTGCCGTCCAGCTGCATGCGTTCGAACTTGATGCCAGCGACCTTGCCGGGATTGGCGGCGTCGTCGTAAATCTCGACGGGACTGTGCAGGAAGTGCAGGTGCAGACGGCGCGAGGACGGCTCCTCGGCCTCGGCGTGCTCCTCGACGAGCCAGTTCGTCAGGGTGTTGACCATGGTCCGGATCTGGTTGTTGCTCCGGATGGCCTCGTCCGAGGCCTCGTCGAACTCGAAGTCTTCGGGGTACAGGACGATGTCCACGTCCTTTGCGTGGCTGAGTTCGCGCAGCTCCAGCGGCGTGAACTTCACTTGGGCCGGGCCGCGGCGGCCGAACACGTGGACGTCGGTGACGGGCGAGTCCTTCAGTGCCCGGTAGACGTTGTCCGGGATTTCGGTGACCAGGAGTTCATCGGCGTGCTTGACCAGCATGCGGGCGACGTCGAGGGCCACGTTGCCGTTGCCGATCACCGCGATCTCCTTGGCCTCCAGGGGCCAGTCCCGCGGCACGTCCGGGTGGCCGTCGTACCAGGAGACGAAGTCCGCCCCGCCGAAGGAACCCTCGAGGCCGATCCCGGGAATGTCCAGGTCCGCGTCCTTGATGGCTCCGGTGGAGAAGATGACGGCGTCGTAGAAGGCCCGGAAGTCGTGCAGCGTCAGGTCCCGGCCATAGGTGACGTTGCCCAGGAACCGGATGTCGCCGCGGTCCAGGACCTTGTGCAGGGCGTTGACGATGCCCTTGATCCGCGGATGGTCGGGGGCCACACCGTAGCGGATCAGGCCGTAGGGGGCCGGGTATGCCTCGAAGAGATCGATGCTGACCTCGAAGTCGCCGTCTTTGACCTCATTGGACTTCGTCAGGATGTCCGCGGCGTAGACGCCGGCCGGACCGGCGCCGACAATCGCGACACGGAGGGGACGAGTGGATGTGGATTCGGCCGAGTTGGACACCGGGAGCCCTTCTGAGTCTTCGGGACAGCGCCAGCAATGCAGCGCACAGGCCCCTATTCTAAATGTCGCCGGCACGCTCGCGGTCCGGTGGGTAGGAATAGGCGGCGCGCAGGTGGTGTTATTGGTCTTGTGCCTATACCCGAAGGATCCTTCTCCCCCGCCCCGCCGAGCGCCCCGCCTGCCCCGGCACGTGCAGCAGGCCCGGCACCGGTAGATAAGGAGACGACGGCGGGGATCCTGTTCGGGATCGGCGCCTACGGTCTGTGGGGGCTGCTGCCCCTGTACTTCTTCGTTCTGCATCCGGCCGGAGCGGTCGAAATCGTGGCGAACCGGGTGGTCTGGTCCCTCCTGTTTTGCGTCCTGCTGATCAGCATCACGCGGTCCTGGCGGGTGCTGGCCGCCGCGTTCCGGAACCGCACGGTGATCGGCCCGCTGTCCATCGCAGCGGCCCTGATCGCGGTGAACTGGCTGACCTACACCTACGGTGTGACCACCGGCCAGGCCGTCGAGGCCTCCCTGGGCTACTTCATCAACCCGCTGGTCTCCGTGCTCCTGGGGGTCTTCGTCCTCAAGGAGAAGCTGCGGCCGCTGCAGTGGGCCGCCGTCGGCATCGGTTTCATTGCTGTAGGCGTGCTCACGGTCTCCTACGGCAAACTGCCCTGGATCGCGCTGACGCTGGCGCTGAGCTTCGGCCTGTACGGCTTCGTCAAGAAGCGTGTCGGCCCGCGGGCGGACGCGATCACCAGCCTGACTGTGGAAACGATCGTGCTGGCGCCGCTGGCTGCGGCCACCATGGTGGTCCTCGCGGTCAGCGGGACGGCAAGCCTGGCCTCCAACGGTCCCGGTCACTTCTGGCTGCTGGCGGCCTCGGGTGTCATCACCGCCGTGCCGTTGCTGTTCTTCGGGGCCTCCGCCCGCCGGCTGCCGATGACAACGATCGGACTGCTGCAATACTTCGCGCCCGTCCTGCAGTTCATTGTGGCCCTCGTCGTATTCAAGGAAGCGATGACCCCGGACCGCTGGATCGGTTTCGGCGTCGTCTGGCTGGCGCTGCTGGTGTTGACCATGGACATGCTGCTTACTGCCCGAAAGAACTCCGTGACCCGGAAACGGGCCCGCGCGGCCGCCTAACCCCTGTTGCCCCGTCGGCCTCATCGTCTCCTCACCAGGGCCGCCGTGCGTTAGTGTCATTATGAATGGACACGTTGGCGCGGAATTGAGGATTGCTGGTGCCAGAAAAGGATCTTGAAACTTCGGGCGGGCGGGATATCTCATCCCTGGGCTTCGACAGCAACGGCATCCTGCGCCTCGAATGGGCCCGGGGCGTCGTGATTGATGCCCCCAACGCCCAGCACGCCATGGACCGCGTCAATGAAGTGTGCGGGGGCCGGCCCACCCCGCTCCTGATTGACATGGCCACCACGGAGTCCGTCAGCCGGGCCGCGCGGGCCGTCTTTGCCAAGCGCTGCGACGCCTCGGCAATCGCCCTCCTCGGCTCGTCCGCCGTGGACCGTGTTCTGGCCAACTTCTTCCTGGGCGTCAACGCGGCGCCGGTTCCGACGCGCTTTTTCACGAACAACGCCGAGGCGCTCCGCTGGCTGGCCTCACAGGGCCATGACAGGGCCTGACGACAACCGCCGCCTCGAGGAACTCGTAGACGGCATCGTCGTATTGTCCTCGGGCGATCTCTCGAACCGCCTGCAGGTTTCACCGGCACGGGACGGCATCGACGCCGTCACGACCGGCATCAACCTGCTCGCCGAAGAGCTCCAAAGCATGTACGAGGACCTGGAGGTCCGGGTCGCCGAGCGGACCGCCCTCCTGGAAGCGGCCAAAGCCGAGCTCCGGCGCGTCATCAACACCGACGAACTGACCGGGCTGGCCAGCCGCTCGCTGCTGCAGGAAAAAGTGGCCGAAGCCGTGGCCGGGGCTTCGGGCCGCCAGCCCGCGCTCATCCTGCTGGACCTCGATTCCTTCCGGCTCATCAATGACAGCCTCGGCCATGCAGCGGGGGACGCCGTCCTGCGGGAGGCGGCCCTGCGGCTGGTCGCGGCGGCCGGGCCCGGCCACCTGATCGCCCGCCTGAGCGGCGATGAGTTCGCTGTGCTCGTCGTGGACCAGGAACCGGACGCGGTGCTGCAGATCGCGTCCCGGCTCGGCGAATCGTTGAAGGACAGAATCGTTGCCGGCGGCGTCGCCGTCGGACTCACGGCCGGAACTGGTGTCCGGCTGGGGGAACCCGGACTGCGCAGCGAGGAACTCATCCGCGACGCCGACATCGCCATGCACGAGGCCAAGAAACGCGGCCGGGACACTCTCCTGGTGTTTTCCGCCGCCATGCACCAGGCCGCCAAGCAGCGCGTCCACCTGGTGGCGGAGCTCAGGACCGCCCTGGCCACGGATGAGCTCGAACTGGAATACCAGCCCATCATGGATCTGCGCAACGGCACGATTGCCGGCGCCGAGGCCCTGATCCGCTGGCGCCACCCCAGCCTGGGCCTGCTGGCACCCGATACGTTCCTCGACGCCGCAGACGAGGCCGGACTCACGGTCCAGATCGGCCACTGGGTGCTTGGGAAGGCCATCGCGCAGACCGGCCTCTGGAAGTCCGACCCCGGACTTCCGTCGGACTTCAGCACCCACATCAATCTCTCACCGGCAGACCTGCACCACGTCGATCTGGCGCCCTATGTCGAAGGACTGCTGGCCCGGCACGGCGTCGAACCCTGCCATGTCTCAATAGAAATCACCGAAACCGCGATCATGCGCGGCGGCCCGGAGGTGGCAGCCACCATGCAGTCGCTCAATGACCTTGGCGTCCGGATCGAGATCGACGACTTCGGCACGGGCTATTCGTCCATCAGCTACCTGCGCACCCTTCCGGCCGCGCAGGCAAAGATCGACAAGTCCCTGCTGGACGGACTGACCACGGACCGGCAGCAGGAAACCTTCGTCGCGGCCATCCTGCAGCTGATCCATTCGGCCGGACTGGGCGCCGTCGCCGAGGGCATCGAGGACCGGGAACAAGCGGAGAGGCTGCGGCAGCTGAACTGCGAATTCGGCCAGGGGTACTTCTTCAGCAGGCCGCTGCCTGTCGCGGACATGACGGACCTCCTGGCGCACAAGGACGGCGCGGTGGCATGACCGGACCCGATCCCGCGGGCACGCACAACACAGACATGAACAAGGCAGGCACGATCAAGGCAGACACGACCAACACAGACACGACCAAGGCAGACACGCGCAACACTGCCGCCGGCCGGGCCGACCGGGCGGTGGACACGATCCGGCTGACAGCGCGGGTCGCGGCACTGTCCCTGCACCGGCCCCGGCGCCCGGACCGGCGCTGGGATGCCTTTTGGCGCGGAGTATCGCAAGGATCGCTCAGGGAACCGATCATCTGGGATGCCGCCGAGGGCGCCGGGGACGAGGAGATCCGGCACCACCAGCAGCGAATGGCGGGTCTGATGGACACCAGTCTCCCGGTGGTTGATCTCGGCTGCGGGAACGGCGCCATCTCACACAGGCTCACCGAAATCTTCCCCACGGTGCTGGGCGTTGATGTCTCACCCGAGGCCGTGGCCGCGGCGCAGTCCGCCCGCCCGGACATTCCGGGCCTCAGCTTCCGGAGCCTGGACGCCACTCAGCCGTCCGCCGCGGCAGGGCTCGCGCGCGAACTCGGCGACGTCAACGTCTATGTCCGCGGCGTTTTTCACGTCCTGAGCCGGCGGCGTCAAGCGCGCCTGGCACGCTCGATCGAAGCGCTCGTCGGCGCCAGGGGCCGGGTCTACCTTGTGGAGACGAACGTCCCGGGCAGCGCGCTGAGCTATCTTCGGGGCCTGGGAGCCACGGGCGAAAAGATCCCGGGGCCGCTCCGCCAGGCGATTTCCGCCCTGCCCAAACCCGGCCATTTCGGCCCCGGGCAACGCGTCCGAGCGTTCCCAGCGCCGCGGTGGACCCTCCTCGCGGAGGGCCCCACCGTCCTGAAGACCGTGCCGATGGAACCTGACGGACCGCCCGGCACCATTCCGGCGTACTGGGCGGTCCTGGCCCCGCGGCCCCGGACTTCCGGGACTCGGACTTCCGGGGAGCAGGCCTCCGGGGAGCGGGCCTCCGGAAGTCCGGCCGCAGGGGGTCAGACCTCCGGGAAGCTATCCACCCTCTGGTAATCGCGAGGGACCACCACCATGGGAACCGGCAGTGCCCGCAGCACCTTGTTGGCGGTGCTGCCGATGAACAGCTTGTACTTCTCCGCCAGGCGGGATGACCCCACGATCATGACTTCGCCGTCGTCCCATTCCAGGTCATCGATCGCTTCCTCGATCGTGCGTCCGTGGGCGACCTCCACGCTGACGTGGTGGCCCTCCGGCAGGCGGTGCGCGGCGGCGGCGAGGACCGTGTTCGCATGGATGTGGGCGGCATTGACGTTCTCCCCGCCGTCGCCCTCGGCGTCCAGTTCCACGAGCGAGACCAGCCGAAGCGGCACGCCGCGGCGTTCGGCGGATTCGATCGCGACGTCGATCGCCGCCTCGGCGCCCGGCCGCTGCCCCACGGCCAGGGTCAGGCGCGTGATGGCTTCGGTCCGGCGGTAGCCGCGCGGTGCCAGTGCTACCGGAACCGGGGCTGCGTGCAGGAGCGCGTTGGCGACGCTGCCCACGGTGTGCCGCTTGAAGAGGCCGGTGCTGGCGGCGCCGACCACGATCAGGCCGGCCCGGTATTCGAGTGCCGCGTCGATGAGGCCGGCCGCGAACGAGTCCGCCTGGCGAACGTGAAAGTGGGCTTCCAGGCCCTCCGGGACTAAGGCCATGCCCTGGCGTTCCGCTGTGAGGATGTGCTGTTCCTCGGCGCTGGCCCGGGTTCCTTCCGGGTTCGCCACATAGGGCGTGCGCCGGTCCACCACATAGACAAGGTCGAGATGCGCTCCCTGTGCACGGGCCATGGCCGACGCAAGGGCAACGGCGTCCGCGCCGCGTTCGGTGGGTGTGTAGCCGACTACGTATCGCATGTATGAACCCCTCGTGGGTCTGTGGCAGACGCCAGCTGCGCCCCGGGGGTTCCGGGCGACGTCGGCCGGGCTGCGTTCCTGCAGTGGTAGGAACGACTCTAGTCCAGCAGGACCAAGAAACGGTGGTGACTTATGGCCCTGAGCAGCACAATCTTCCGGGCCTAGGCTGGGATAGTCGAGGGGAGACCATCATGAATGCCGGCTGCCACCGCTGGACAGGACCGCAAAATGCCAGGGTGCGCAATGCCGGGGTGGGGGCGCTGGCGCTCCTGCTGGCCCTGACCGCCTGCACGCCGCCCGCCCCGCAGCCCTCCGCCAGCAGCCAGCCGCCGTCGCAGTCCCCGTCCGCCAGCGCCACCGCGACGGCGAGCCCGTCGCCGTCAGCGACCGGCGATGCTGACGAGACGGCACCGCCGCAACCCGGCGACAAGGTGATCTCCTCCACGATCACCCACGACTGGTCGGTGCCCGGGCCGACAACACCCCTCCACACGGACCACCAGAACCCGGTGCCGATCGCACCGCCGCCGGCGGCTCCCCTGCCGACGCTGTACGCCATCGGCGCCGGGCAGCACCCCGCCGACACGCCTCCCTATGACCAGCTGAGTTTCCGGTTCAACGGCGGATTCCCCAGCTACGACGTCGAGGTGGTCCCCGAACTCGTCGCGGACGGCAGTGGCCTGCCCATTGAGATGCCGGGCACGGGAACCATTCTTGAGGTGACGTTCCGCGGCGCCCAGGCGCACACCGCGGACGGCAAGGCCAGCACCGTGACGAGCGCCCCCGCGCCGGCGGTCGGCTACAAGGCGCTCACGAGCTACGCGCCGGCCGGGGACTTCGAGGGCGTGCTGAGTTATGGGATTGGTGTGGGCCGCCCGATGAGCCCGGTCCCGGAGACGAAGGTGCGCGTCTACGAGGTGGAGAAGATCGAGCAGGGCCAGCACCTGTATGTGGTGGCGATCCAGCTGGACGCGACGGCCTGGAAGTAGACGGCCGCAGCATTAGACCAGCAGGCGCGCCGCAGCCGGCGGCCTTGGAGCCGGGCGGGCTTCGAGCCGCGCGGGCTTCGAGCCGCGCGGGCTTGCAGGCGGGCGGGCTTGCAGGCGGGCCTTGGAGCCCGCCCGGCAGCCCGCCGGGCGGGCTGAGGCCGTTGCATTTCGGACCGGAAACGGCGGAAGAGCCGCGGACGATGTGTCCGCGGCTCTTCCGTTGGCTCTCCCGCTGTGCGGGCAAGGCCGGTCTCCGGGAAGGGATCGCCTTCCCGGCAGCTCGTGGGGTTCGAGGCTAGGCGTTGGCCTTGATGGCCGCGGCCAGGACCGCGAGGCCGTCCAGCAGCAGCTCATCGCTGATCACCAGCGGTGGCAGCAGCCGGATGACGTTGCCGTAGGTGCCGCAGGTGAGGATGATGACACCCTCCTTGAGGCAGGCTGCGGCGACGGCCTTGGTCAGCTCCGGGTTCGGCTCTTTGGAGCCGGCCTGGACGAGTTCGATCGCCAGCATGGCGCCGCGGCCGCGGACGTCACCGATCACGGACTCTTCAGCGGCGAGTTCGCGCAGCTTGCCCAGCGCGACCTCCTCGATGTGGCGGGCACGGGCGTTGAGGCCGTACTGCTCCATCGAGCCGATCGAGGCGAGCGCGGCGGCGCAGGCCACCGGGTTGCCGCCGTAGGTGCCGCCGAGGCCGCCCGGGTGGACGGCGTCGAGGAGGTCGGCGCGGCCGGTGATTGCGGAGAGCGGCATGCCGCCGGCGATGCCCTTGGCCATCGTGATGATGTCCGGGACGACGCCTTCGTGGTTCACGGCGAACCATTCTCCGGTGCGGCAGAAGCCGGACTGGACCTCATCGGCGATGAAGACGATGCCCTTGTCCTTGGCCCACGCGGCCAGTGCCGGCAGGAAGCCCTCGGCCGGGACGATGAAGCCGCCCTCGCCCTGGATGGGTTCGATGATGATCGCGGCAACCTGCTCGCCGCCGATCTGCTTCTCGATCATGGTGATGGCGCGCTTGGCGGCCTCGGCACCGGTGATGTCCGGGTTTTCCTCGCGGAACGGGTAGCTCATCGGCATGCGGTAGACCTCGGGCGCGAACGGGCCGAAGTTGGTCTTGTACGGCATGGCCTTGGCGGTCAGCGCCATGGTCAGGTTGGTGCGGCCGTGGTAGGCGTGGTCGAACGCGACGACGGCGTCCCGGCCGGTCGCGAGACGGGCCACCTTGATGGCGTTTTCGACCGCCTCGGCGCCGGAGTTGAAGAGCACGGTGCGCTTCTCGTGGTCACCCGGGGTGAGGCGGTTCAGCTGCTCGGCGACGGCCACATAGCCCTCGTAGGGTGTGACCATGAAGCATGTGTGGGTGAAGTGCTCCACGGCTTCCTTCACGGCGCCGACGACGGCGGGGTCTGAGGCGCCGACGCTCGTCACGGCGATGCCGGAGCCGAGGTCGATGAAGGAGTTGCCGTCGACGTCGTGGATGATGCCGCCGTCGGCGTCGGCCACGAACACCGGAACGCTGGACGCGACGCCGGCGGCGACGACCGCCTTGCGGCGCTCGGTCAGGGCGACGGACTTGGGGCCCGGGAAGTCGGCCTGGACGCGGCGTTTCTGCTCGAGCCGGTAGGTGATGTCATGCGCGGTGGTGGTCATGGGAAAGCCTTTCTAAGCGTGCGGGTGAAGCGCGCGAGTTATGCGTCAGGTTCAGTGGTGCGGCTGCGATGTGCGTTATGCAACTGCGTTATGCAACTGCGTTATGCAACTGCGTTATGCATCGAGCGCACTCATGACGTGCTTGATGCGGGTGTAGTCCTCCACGCCGTACATGGACAGGTCCTTGCCGTAGCCGGACTGCTTGAAGCCTCCGTGCGGCATTTCGGCGGTCAGAAGAATGTGGGTGTTGATCCAGACCGCGCCGAAGTCCAGGTCGCGGCTCAGGCGCATCGCGGTCCCGTGGTTGGAGGTCCAGACGCTGGAGGCGAGCGCGTAGTCGACGTCGTTCGCCATGTCCACGGCCTCTTCCTCACTGCTGAACTTCTGCACCGTGATGACCGGGCCGAAGGCTTCCTTCTGCACGATGTCATCGCTCTGCTTGGCTCCGGTGACGATGGTGGGCTCGAAGAAGAACCCCTTGTCCCCGGCCTGGTGTCCGCCGGTTTCGATCCGGCAGTTCTCCGGCAGGGACTCCACCAGGGACTTGACCGTGTTGAAGTGGTTGACGTTGTTCAGCGGGCCGAAGTAGTTGTCTTCGTCGTTCTGGGAGCCCGTGCGGAGCGTCTTGGTGTGCTCCACGAGGGCCGCCACGAGGTCGTCGTAGGCGGAGTCCTGCACCAGCACGCGGGCGATCGCGGTGCAGTCCTGGCCGGCGTTGAAGAAGGCGAACTCGGCGATGGCCGCGGCGCTCTTCTTGATGTCGGCGTCGGCGAACACCACCGCGGGGGCCTTGCCGCCGAGTTCCAGGTGGGCGCGCTTGAGTCCCTTGGCGGCGCCCGAGGCAACGGCGATGCCGGCGCGGACGGACCCGGTGATGGAGACCAGGCCGGGGACCTTGTGCTCCACCATCATGGCGCCGGTCTCGCCGGTGCCGAGGACGACGTTCAGCACGCCGGCCGGGAAGATCTCGCCGGCAAGGCGGGCCAGCACCAGGGTGGATTCCGGCGTGGTGTCCGAGGGCTTGAGGACCACGGTGTTGCCGGCGGCCAGGGCGGGCCCGATCTTCCAGATGGCCATGAGGAACGGGTAGTTCCAGGGGGCGACCTGCGCGACGACGCCGATCGGTTCCCGCCGCACGTAGGAGGTGTGGCCCTCGAAGTACTCGCCGGCGGACTTGCCTTCCATGATGCGGGCGGCCCCGGCGAAGAAGCGCAGCTGGTCGGCGCCTGCGGCGACTTCCTCGGAGGCGATCAGAGAGCGGACCTGGCCGGTGTTGCGGTGCTGGGCCTCCACGAGCTCGTCGCTGTTGGCCTCGACGGCGTCCGCGAGCTTGAGCAGCATGAGCTGGCGCTGCCCGGGCGTGGTGTGCTTCCAGGTCTTGAAGGCGTTCTTGGCAGCCGTCATGGCAGCGTCGACGTCGGCCTGCACAGAGATCGGCGCCTGTGCCACCACATCACCATTGGTGGGGTTCACAATGGGCAGCAACCCGGTGCCGGCGGGGGTGACAAACTCGCCGTTGATGAAGTTCTGCAAGGTTTGAACCACGGTGTACAACCTCTTTCTTACTGCCAAGGACGGATGTGTGACTGGTCACGAGCCTATGCCAGCGGGGCAAGCCAGGGAATAGGCACCTGCACACCATGCCCGCAATGCTTTAGTGCGCTTGACCAGCGCGCGGCTATCCTTTATCCATGGCCATTTCACTCGCCGCCCTGCTGGGGGTTCCCTCCCTCCGTCTCGCCAAGGCCGGTCTCGCCGAAACCACCTGGCATCAGGACATTGTCTGGGTGGCCGTCACCGAACAGGAGGATCCGCAGCGGTTCCTCAACGGCGGCGAACTGATCCTCACCACGGGCATGCGGCTCAAGAGCGCGGCCGAGCAGCGCCGCTTCGTGCGCCAGGTCCAGCGGGCGGGCGCAGTGGGCATCGGCTTCGGCGTCGGCCTGACGCACGACGCCGTGCCGCCGGCCCTGATCGCCGAGGCCAACCGCTGGGGACTGCCGGTGGTGGAGGTTCCCTATGAGACCCCGTTCATCGCGATCGGCAAGCTGGTGGCCGATGCCCAGTCTGCAGACCACCTGGTCAAGCTCGAGCGGCTCATCGCCGGGCACCAGATCCTGGCCAGGGCGCTCCTGACCGGCGGCGGCCTCGCCGAACTCCTCAAACACCTGGGGTCGATGCTGCGCACCGAGATCGTCCTCACCCAGTTCACGGCACAGCTGTACAACAGCGCGCCCAGCCATCCTGCCCCCAGGGCCGAGGGCTGGGCCTCCTACCCCATCCCCACCGGCCGCCGCGATGCCTGCACGCTGTGGGTCAAGCAGCCGTTCGAAGACTCGGGCATCGTGGGCTACGCCCAGAACCTCATCAGCGTCGAACTCAACAACATGGTCAAGCAGCGCCAGGCCCAGCGGGCGCTGGCCGGCCAGGTCCTCGAGGACGTCATCCACGGGACGCTCGAGACGTCCGAAGCCACCCGGCGCCTCGCCGGCGTCGGCATCAACAGCACCCGCAAGAATGTGGTCCTGCTCGCCGAATCGGCGGCCCACCACAAACAGCTCGTCAGTTCCTCCCTGCCGCAGCCGCTGGAGGCGGCGGTCAGCGCCGTCGTCGGGAAGGACCTGGTGGTGGTGATGCCCGACGACGGCAGCGGCGCCAGCGCCCGTGCCCGCAGCCTCAGCGACCACCTGGCCGAGGCCGGGATCCACGCCACCATCGGCATCGGCGGGGCCTACACCAAGCCGAACGGCCTGCGCTGGAGCTACTTCGAGGCCCGAGACGCGGCCAGCCACGGCCTGCCGGTCAACGAGCCCGAGCGGCTGAGCCTGACCTCGCTGCTGCTGGCCAGCGAGGACGTCCCGCTGGCGGACATGGCCAACGAATCGCTCAACCCCCTGCGGACCTTCGACGCCGCGCACGGCGCCGAACTCATGACCACCCTGGAGAGCTACCTCAGCAACAACGGCTCGGTGGCCGCCGTTGCCGAGGAACTCACCCTGCACCGCAACACCGTCCGCTACCGGCTGGCTCAGATCACCGAACTCACCGGGTACGACCCGGCCCAGACACCGGACCGGGTGCAGCTTTGGCTCGCACTGGCGGTGCAGCGGCTCAACGCCCGGCACCCGCACTGACACCACACCCCCAAGCAACGCGGGGTCACTTCGCGCCCATCCGAGGCCCCGGCATGGGCGCGAAGTGACCCCGCGTTGCTTTCAGGGGGTTGCTTACGGAGGTTGCATTCCGGAGGTTGTCTCTTTCGGAGATATTCGCCACTAAAGGCTGAGACTCAAACATCAAACGTCTAACCTTTAGACATGGTACGTATGGCTAGCAGCACGGCGGTTTCCGCCCTTCCCCAGACAGCTCCACCCGGCACCGGCCGCCCGCGCGGCGTAGTGGTGGCCGGCGTCGTGGCGCTTGTGCTGATCGGGCTGAACCTGCGCGCCGGCATCACCGGATCCGCCGCGCTCTTCCACGACCTGCAGGCTGTCCTGGGGTACGGGCCGCTGATCGCGGCCCTGCTCCCCTCGATCCCCACGCTGTGTTTCGCCGTGGCCGGAGCGGCCACGTCGTGGCTGACCCGGCAGCTGGGACTGGAAAAAGCCATCCTGCTCTCCCTCGTGATGCTCGCCGCGGGGCTGCTGCTCCGGGGCATTCCCTCCACCGGAATGCTGCTCGCGGGAACCGTGGCCGGGATGTCCGGGCTGGCCATCTGCAATGTGGCCATGCCCTCTTTCATCAGGGTCCACTTCGCGGACCGCACGTCCCTCATGACCGCCATCTACACGTTGACCATGACCACCGGCGCCACGGTCACCGCCGTGCTGATCGTTCCCGTGGCACAGGCGCTTGGCTCGCCGTCCGCGGGCGTCGGCTCCATCGGCATCCTGGCCCTGTCCGCCTGCCTCGGCTTCCTCCCGATCGCGGTGCACGCCCACCGCAACGCGGCCGCCGGCAAGGCCGCCCGGGTTTCCCCGTGGCCCCTGCTGCGGACCCGCACCGGCGCGATGATCACCTTGGGCTTCACGGTGCAGGCGCTCCTGGCCTACGCCGTCCTCAGCTGGTTCCCCTACATGCTGGCCACGACAGGGCTCTCCGCGTCCGACAGCGGGCTGATGTTCGGGCTCATGCAGCTCGTCTCCGTCCCGGCCGGCATGGTGCTGGTCGCCATCGGCTCACGCCCCCGGATGCTGCGGACCGCGTTCTATCTGGCCACCGTGACCATGGCCCTCGGCGTCCTCGCGATGCTGGTCGTGCCGACGTCCTGGGCTCCACTGACCGCCGTGCTGCTGGGCTTCGGGCTCGGGATCTTCCCGCTGGTCATGGTGATGATCAGCCGCAGCGGCCGCACCACGGCCGAGACCACCGCGCTGTCCACCGTGGCCCAGTCCGCCGGGTACCTGCTGGCAACCCTCGGGCCGTTCGGGATGGGCCTGCTGCACAGCGCCACCAACTCCTGGACGCTGCCCTTGGCGCTCCTGCTGGCCGTGGCCCTGGGCCAGATCGTCGTAGGCCATCTCCTGACGGCCAAGCCCACGGAACCGCGCCCCGCCGAACCCCGCCACACAGAACAGCGCCCCGCCGCACCCCGCGCCACTGCGCGGCCCTCAGAAGGAGCCCGGCGATGACACTCACCGCTTCGCACCGCCCGCCGCTGGCGGAGGAAATCACGGCCAAGCTGCGGGCGCTGATCCACTCGGGCGAGTGGCCGCTGCAGCAGCGCATTCCGGCCGAGCCGGAGCTCATGGCCGCGTTCGGCGTGTCCCGCGGCACCCTGCGCGAGGCGGTCAAGGCACTCGCCCACAGCGGCATGCTCGAGGTCCGCCGCGGGGACGGCACGTACGTGCGGGCCATCAGCGAGATCGCCGGGGCCACGCAGCGGATGTACGAGGACCATTCCCAGGAGCACATCCTCGAGGTCCGCGTCGGGCTGGACACCCAGGCTGCCCGGCTCGCCGCCCGTCACGCAACGGCCGACGACGTCGCCGCCCTCCGCGAACTGCTCACCGCACGCCGCGTCGCGTGGCTGGCCGAGGACTACCCCGCGTGGGCCCGCGCGGACTGGGACTTCCATGTGCGGGTGGCGCAGGCGTCCGCCAACCCGCTGCTGCACGAGCTGTATGTCAGTTTCGGCGTCGTCTTCCACAACGACCTGCTCCGGCAGCAGCGGCGTGGAGGTTTCAACGGACTGCCGCTGGAGGGCCACGACGAACTGGTGGCGGCGATCGCCGCGCGCGACGAGGCGGCCGCCGTCGAAAGCGTCACCCGGAACCTGAACTCCTGCGCGGAGTGGCTCCGGGAGTAACCTCCTAGGGTTTTTCCAAGGTGGCCGGATGATGCTCTGTCTCAGTGGCATCCGCCCTTCGCGCTCCGGCCTCGCGGCCAGGCCCGCGGCAGCCGTGCGGATTGCCATCGTCGGCCGCACCCCGGCCGGTTCAGACGGCCGGCCCCTGCGCCCAGCAGCAGGGGCCGGCTCTTTGGCGTGCCCGGCGCTCGCCCCGGGCCGGCACTGCGCCCCATTAGGGTCTTAGTGCCGTAGACCGGGTTCCGGCCCCGGTCAAGACTATGAGTGGTAGACGCTGTACGAGGGTGCCCGCGATGGGGGCACCTGCACTTCAGCCCCAGTCCCGGGACGGAAGTGCCGGTCTCATCGAATGTCAGTCTCGTCGGGTGTCTCAGTGCTGTGATTGCCCCGGCAAGTACGCCGCGAGGAGGTCGATGGTGGGCAAGAAGAAGAAAAAGAACAAGAGCGCCGACGGTCAGGGTGAGCAATCCAAGACAAAGATGCCCCGCAAGGAATACGAGGCGGAGATGGCCGTCCTGCAAGGCGAACTCGTCGCGCTGCAGGAATGGGTGAAGTCCACCGGAGCGAAGATCTGCATCGTGTTCGAGGGCCGCGACACGGCCGGCAAGGGCGGCACCATCAAGCGCATTGTCGAGCGGGTGAGCCCCCGGGTGTTCCGGGTGGTGGCGCTCCCCACGCCGACGGAGCGGGAGAAGTCCCAGATGTACCTCCAGCGCTACATGTCGCACTTCCCGGCGGCCGGTGAGGTCGTCATCTTCGACCGCAGCTGGTACAACCGTGCGGGCGTGGAACGCGTGATGGGCTTCTGCACCCCGGAGCAGACCGAGAGATTCCTCAATATGACTCCGCTGGTTGAGAAGGCCATGGTCGACTCCGGAATGATCCTGCTCAAGTACTGGCTGGAGGTCAGCCCGGACGAGCAGACCCGGCGTCTGGAGAGCCGGCGGGAAGATCCCCGCAAGACGTGGAAGTTGTCGCCGATGGACCTCAAGTCCTACAGCCGCTGGTACGACTATTCCCGGGCCCGGGACGCCATGTTCGAGGCCACCGACACCGCCTGGGCGCCCTGGTATGTCGTGAACAACGACGTCAAGAAGCGCGGCCGGCTCAACATCATCAGCCACCTGCTCAGCCAGGTGCCCTACGAGCCGTTCCCGGGGCTCGACGTCGAGCTCCCGAAGCGCCAGAAGGCCGGCGACTACCGCGAGCCGACCCTGGCGGTCCGGCGCATCCCGACCCCGTTCTGAGCGGCGCCACGGCGATGAGGAGGAAGTCATGAACGACAATCCCGGAGCGGCGGCAGGGCTGGCCGCGACCGAAGCGGACGCGACGTGGTACGCCCTGGCACCGGCGGAGGTTGCAGCCGAACTCAGGGTGGACCCGGCCAGCGGCTTGAGCGCGGCCGAGGCGCAGCAGCGGCTGCAGGAGTACGGGCCGAACGCCCTGGCCGCGGCGAAGCAGGAGCCGGTCTGGAAACGGTTCTTCAAGCACTACCGGGACTACATGCAAATCGTGCTCGTGGTCGCCGCCTTGGTCAGCCTGCTGATCGAGGAATACGGGACCGCAATCGGGCTCGCCCTGCTGACACTGTTCAACGCGTGGCTGGGATACCACCAGGAGGGCAAGGCCGAAGAGGCCGCCGCGTCCCTGGGCAAGATGATGAAAGCGATGGCCAAGGTGCGCCGCGACGGCGTCATGGCGGAAGTCCCCGCCGAGCAGATTGTGCCAGGCGATATCGTGGTGGTCGACGCCGGTGACCGCGTCCCCGCCGACGGCCGGGTGATCCAGGCGGCAACCCTCCAGATCGAGGAGGGGGCCCTGACCGGCGAGAGCGTTGCCGTCGAGAAAGACACCGCTGCCATCCACCGGCACGACGTCGGCATCGGCGACCGCGTGAACATGGCGTTCATGAACACCAACGTAACCCGGGGCCACGGCGAGATCCTTGTGACCACCACCGGCATGGGGTCAGAGGTCGGCCACATCGCCAACATGCTGTCCGGACAAAAGGAGGAGAAGACCCCCCTCACGAAGCAGGTGGACCGGCTCACCATCTTCATCATCATTGCGGCCCTCTTCGCGTTCGTCGCGATCGTGGTGATGGGCCTGGCCCAAGGCGAGTCCTTCGCGGTGCTCTTCGGAATCGGCGTGGCACTGGCCGTGGGCTCCATCCCGGATGCGCTGCCCGCCGTCGTCACCACGATCCTGTCCGTCGGCTCGGTGAACATGGCCAAGAAGAACGCCATCATGAAGGTCCTGCCTGCGGTTGAGACGCTGGGCTCCACGTCGGCCATCAACTCGGACAAAACCGGGACCCTGACCCTGAACCAGATGACGGTGCGGGAAATCGTGACCGTGCAGCACCACTACACCGTCAGCGGTGAGGGCTACAGCTTCGATGGCCAGGTCCAACGGACCACCGGCGACGCCGAACACGACCTGGACTACGTGATGTTCCCGTGCGCGCTGTGCAACGACTCGGACATCCAGGACGGCGAAGTCATCGGCGACCCCACCGAGGCCGCGTTGTACGTGCTCGCGCAGAAGGGCGGCGTGGACGTCACGGAATTCCGCAGGAACCACCCGCGGGTGGCGTCCGTCCCCTTTGACTCCGACTACAAGTTCATGGCCACCTTCCACCGGATGCCTGGCGCCGACGGCAGGCCTGTCATCCGGGCCTACGTGAAGGGGGCGCCCGACGTCGTCCTCAACCGGTCCTCGACCGGGCGGATGCCGGGCGGCCGCGCCGAGCCCCTCACCGACGAATCGCGGGCGAAAGTGCTGGCCGCGAACGATCGCATCGCCAGCCAGGGCAGGCGGGTGCTGGCCCTGGCACAGCGCGAGTTCGACCCGGCAACGTTCCAGCCGTCGGGCGACCTGATGGCGCTGATGCAGGACCTGGAGATTTCTGCGCTGATCGGCGAGGTGGACCCGCCGCGCGCTGAGGCGGTGGCCGCCATCGCCAAGGCCAAGCACGCCGGCATCCGGGTCCGGATGATCACCGGCGACCATGCCGTCACCGCGGCGGCGATCGCCGAGGAACTGGGCATCAGGGGCCGCGCGGTCACCGGTGCAGAGTTCGCCGCCATGAGCGACTCCGAGGCCGACAGCCAGGTGGACGGGATCGGCGTGATTGCCCGGGTGGCCCCCGAGCACAAGGTCAGGCTGGTCCAGGTCCTCAAGCGAAAGGGCCACGTCGTCGCGATGACCGGCGACGGCGTCAATGACGCGCCCGCCATCGCCGCGGCGGACATCGGGATCGCCATGGGCATCACGGGCACCGATGTCGCCAAGGGAGCGGCCAAGATGATCCTGGCCGACGACAACTTCGCCACAATCGTCACCGCCGTCGAGCAGGGCCGGCTGGTCTATGACAACCTGCAGAAGTTCATCCGGATCCAGGTCGCCAACCTGTTCATGTTCATCCTGGCCTTCATCGGGTCATCGGCGTTCGCGATCGCCGGGACGGCGCTGCTCAGCCCGGCGCAGGTGCTGTGGATCCACATGGCGATCGTCGCCCCCATCGGCGCCGTGATGGGCCTGGACCTCGCGACGCCGGGCATCATGGACCGCAAGCCGCGGCCCTTCAATCAGCCGATCATCGTCCGGTCGATGATGGTGCGACTGCTCGTCGTCGGGCTCTTCATGGCGGCCGCGACGCTGGTTCTCGTGCAGATCGGCAAGACCACCTACGGCTCACTGGAAATCGGCCAGAGCATGGCCATTGTTGGCCTGGGGCTCATGAACATCGCCGTCGCGCTCAACCTGCGGTTCCCCGAGGAGAGCGCGTTCGGGCCCTCCACGGTGTCCAACCCGAAGCTGCTCTGGGCGTTCGCGTGGGCCTTCGTGGGCTCGATGCTGATCACCCAGATCCGGGTCCTCCAGGACCTGTTCGGGACCGTTCCGCTCACCGGTGCGCAGTGGGTGAACTGCCTCGTGCCGGCCGTGGTGCTGCTGCTCCTTGGCGAGCTGTTCAAGCTGATCCTGCGGGCCCGGCACCCGAAGGAACAGGCCAAGGCCGCGGTGCCAGCCGCCGCGTGAGCCGTTGCCGCGTCAGTGAGGGGCTGCGTCAGCGCATCCGCAACTGCTGAGGGCCGGAACGCCACGTTCCGGCCCTCAGGGGTTGGGGCTTTTCGTGGCGGTGCCCGCGTCCAAGATCTAGCGGACGAGGCCCTTCAGGACGTTCATCGGGCGCTGCATTTCGCCGTGCTTGGCGCCGAGGACAATCACCCAGCCGGCAAACACGGGAATGGCCCACTGCAGGATCTTCAACTGCTGCTGCGCGGCCCTCAGCTCCTCTGAGGCTTCCGGCTTAGGCTCGGTGGCGCCCTTGGCTCCCTCTGCGGCCAGCCTTTCCACCTTTGCACCCTGCAAGCCGGCGTACAGGGTCACGGCCACGCCGGCGAGGGTGACGACGGACTTGTAGGCGCTAAGGCGCGTGACGCCGTCCTGCTTGGCCATCCGGCCCTTGTTCTCCCACATGATGGCCAGTCCGGAGAGGAGATGCCCGCCGAACGCGGCCGCCTGGTAGGGCGCCCACTTCTTCCAGCCCAGGCTTGACAGCCGGGTACGTTCCGCTGGGTCCTTGGCTTCCGCCGCAGCTCCGTTGAGCCCGATGGCACCCATCAGCGAACCGCCGAACCAGGCGGCCGCCGTCAGGTCATGAATGGATCGGGCAACAAGATTTCCTGCCATGGTGAGCTTCCTATCGTCTGTCTTCTCGTCTGTCTTCGAAGCCGAAACCGCGGAGGCCCCGAGGCTGCCAGCAACGGGACGTCCACGGGCTGCAACGCCTCGGCTATGGTAAGCATACTTAGCACCAACGTGATAGCCCCCGCGGTTCCCGCTTCGTGCCGCGTAGAATCGGGCCCGTGGGCGCAACCCTGGGCTCAACACCGGGCACGACACCGACCCGCCGGAGCAAATGAGGTTCAGAAGCACCGTCATGGCAGAACAAGAGTCCGGATTGGAAGCCGCCATCGGCGGCGCCGCCGACGCCGCCGAGGCGGCGTCAGACAGCAGCGTGCTCGACGTCGTCGCACGTTCGGGTTTCGCCGTGATGGCGCTGCTGCACGTGGTCATCGGGGCCATCGCCGTCGCCCTGGTCCTGGGCGCCCCCGGCCAGGCCGAACCCACCGGCGCCATCGGACAGCTTGCCGCCAACCCCTGGGGCCCGGCCGTGATGTGGGCGGGCTGTCTCGCCTGCGCGGGGCTCTCGCTCTGGCAGCTGAGCGAAGCGACCCTGCGGGCCCGGCACCTTCCGCGCGGCGACCGGATGGGCAAACTCGTCTCATCCGGTTTCCTCGCTATTGCCTACGGAAGCGTAGGGCTGAGTTTCGCCGGCTTCGCACTCGGCCAACCCGGTGACTCAGGAGACTCAACGCGGGACTTCAGCGCCGCGGTCGTGCACGGCCCCTTCGGCATACCGGCCCTGATCGGGCTCGGCCTGACAATCATCGGGATCGGCGTGTACTTCATCGTCAAGGGCCTCGGGAAGAAGTTCAAGGAGGAACTGCCCCGCTTCGAAGGGACCCGCCGGGGCAAGCTGCTCAGCGCGCTCGGGGTCGCCGGCCACGTCGCGAAAGGGCTGGCGCTGATTCTTACGGGACTGCTGTTCGTGACCGCCGCGGCGACTAACGACCCCAATTCTTCCACCGGCCTGGACGGCAGCCTCAAGGCGCTCCGGGAGCACCCGTTCGGCCCGTACCTGCTCCTGGCGATCGGGGCGGGCTTCATCGCCTACGGCGGATTCGCCCTGGTGCGCGCCCGTTTTGGACGGATGTAGCCGAACGTCGCGGGTGCGGTTTCCTTGTTGGAGGCCACCCCCGGGGCTATCGTGGAGCTAGTCCTCGGGCCGTGCTGGGACGGCCACCGGTGGCAGGTCTCGCAGAGGTATGTCATGAGTTACATCCCCGTCAGCAGGCGCACGATCAGACGGCACCGTGAATCCGAGCGGTCCACCCGGCGCCTCGTGGTAGCCCTGTGCGCAGCGGCCGCCGTAGCGTGGCTGTTGTCGGTTACGTTGTCCACCGCGGTGCATGTCGACACGTTTGCCCACAGCATCGCCGTCGTGCTGCACGTGCTGTTCCTCGTGGTGGCCTTCGGCGCCATCATCCTGGTGGACTGGCACGGCTTCCTGTGGCTTATCGGCAGACGCGAACTGAGTGAAATCATCCGGCTCGACGGGGCGGCCACCCCGCTGATCTGGGGCGGTCTGGCCGGCATGCTGGCCACCGGCGTGTTCCTGAACCCGCACCTGACCAACCCGATGACAGACGTCAAGCTCGCCGCCGTGCTGGTGCTCAGCCTGAACGGCATCCTGCTTATCCCGCTCATGCGGCGGCTGGCCCGGCTGCCGTCCGATTCCTCGTTCACGGACCTGACCCTCGGCCAGCGGGTACACATGATGTCCTGCCTGGGGATCTCGCAGGTGTGCTGGTGGACGGCGATCATCATCGGGTTCATCAACGGGCAGTTCTGACAGGCAGCTGCGCAGCGGCCTAAGCGGGCAGGTCCTTGGCCTTGGCGGGCAGGGCCTTGGCCGGCAGGGGGACCACGGCACCTTCCTGGTACAGCAGGGCCCGGACCTCGGATTCGGCGGAATCCAGTCGTTTGGGATCGATCGTCTCGCCGGCGGCGAAATGGTCCAGCAGCCGGGGGTCCACGTAGCTCTTGCGGGCAATCGACGGCGTATTGCCGAGCACCGCGGCCGCGTCGACCATGGCCCGGCTCACCGCCCGTTTGCGGGCGGCCACCTTGGACTGCGGCCCGCTCCGGGCCAGGCTGACGGCCGCCGCCACGGTTCCCCGCAGGGTGCGGAAGTCCTTGGCGGTGAAGTCCTCCCCCGTGCGCTCCTTGACGTATGCGTTGATGTCCGGGCTGGACACCGGATGCCAGCGGCCGCCTTCCTTGTACGCCAGCAGCCGGGCGTTGCCGCCGCGCCGCTTGAGCTGGCGCACCACGGCGGCGAGGTCGCCGTCGTCGATCCGTGATTCCCAGGTCTTGCCGCTCTTGGCCGGGAAGCTGAGCCTGAGCTCGTCCCGGCGTACGCGGACGTGGGCGCACAGCAAGGTGGCCAGGCCGTGGCTGCCGTTCTCGTTGGTGTACCGCTCCGAGCCGACCCGGAGCGAGCCGCTGTCCAGCATCCGGAACGCGGCCGCCAGCACGCGCTCCCGGCTGAATCCGTCGGAGCGCAGGTCCAGGGTCACCAGCCGGCGTGCGGCGGGGAGCGTTTCGGCAAGCTGGAGGGCCCGGTCGAACTTGAGCCGGTCCTTCTTCTCGCGCCAGCTGGGGTGGTAGATGTACTGCCGGCGGCCCACGGCGTCCAACCCGGTGGCCTGGATGTGCCCGTTGTCGTACGGGGCGATCCAGACGTCCGTCCAGGCCGGCGGAATGCCGATGTGCTCCAGCCGGTCGCGCACGGGACCGGGCGGCAGCGTGGACCCGTCCAGGTCCTTGTAGCTGAAACCGGTTCCGGCGGGGACCCTGCGGTACCCGCGGCCGGACGCGTTGCTGTGCCGGAGCCTCATTGGCCGGCCCCGGGCGAAACGTGCTCTTCCATGACGGTAAGCCTACTGACTACCGCCAGGGTTTCCACGCTTCCAAGCAACGCGGGGTCACTTCGCGCCCATAATCCCGCCGGGGATGGGCGCGGAGTGACCCCGCGTTGCTCTGTGGGTGCGTTAGACCTCCGCGGCCACTCCGCCGCGGGAGATCTCGACCATCTCCTCGCGCGGGACCACCTTGATGCGCTCTCGGGTGACCTCGACGCCGTGCGATGCGCCGGCCGCCGTGGCCGTCTCGCCGAGGCCGCGCTCGTGGGCGTCGAGTGCCAGCCAGCCTTCCCAGCTCGTGTACTGGATGCCGCGGTTCTCCAGGAGTTCGACGATTTTTTCCGGGGCGGGCGCCGCGGCCAGCGGCAGGTTGCCGCGGTCCTCGAGCAGGTAGGTCACGGTTTCGAGGGCGTCGCCCTTGGTGTGGCCGATCAGTCCCACGGGTCCGCGCTTGATCCAGCCGGTCGCGTAGATCCCCGGCACGTGGGTGCCGGAGGCATCCAGGACGCGTCCGCCGTCGTTCGGTACAACGCCCTTGCTGTGATCGAACTCGACCTCGGGGAGGGCGGAGCCGAAGTAGCCGATGGCGCGGTAGACGGCCTGGACCGGGTAGTCGACAAACTCGCCGGTGCCGCGGGCGTTGCCGGTGCCGTCCAGTTCGGTGCGCTCGAACTTGATCCCGGCGACGCGGCCCGGGGTCTCGGCGCCGTCGTACACCTCCACCGGGCTGTGCAGGAAGTGCAGGTGCAGCCGGCGGGAGGCCTTGAGCTCGGAGAGGTCCTCGGGCTGTTCGGCGATCCAGTTGGTGAGCGTGCCCACCATGGTCTTGGTCTGGTTGTTGCTCTGGATCTGCCGGTCGGATTCGGCGTCGAACTCGAAGTCCTCGGCGTAGAGGATGATGTCGACGTCCTTGGAATGGGAGAGTTCGCGCAGCTCCAGCGGCGTGAACTTGACCTGGGCGGGGCCGCGGCGGCCGAACACGTGGACGTCGGTGACGGGCGAGGACTTGAGCCCGGCGTAGACGTTGTCCGGGATCTCGGAAACCAGGAGGTCGTCGGCGTGCTTGGAGAGCATGCGGGCCACGTCCAAGGCCACGTTGCCGTTGCCGATCACGGCGATCTCCTTGGCCTCCAGCGGCCAGTCGCGGGACACATCCGGATGGCCGTCGTACCAGGAGACGAAGTCGGCGCCGCCGTAGGAGCCCTCGAGCTCGATGCCGGGGATGTTCAGGTCCGCGTCCTTGATGGCGCCGGTGGCGAAGATGACGGCGTCGTAGTGGGTGCGGAGGTCCTCGATGGACAGGTCCGTGCCGTAGTCCACGTTGCCGAAGAAGCGGATGTCGCCGCGGTCCAGGACCTTGTGCAGGGCGTTGACAATGCCCTTGATGCGGGGGTGGTCGGGGGCCACGCCGTAGCGGATCAGGCCGTAGGGTGCCGGGTAGCGGTCGAAGAGGTCGATGCTGACGGTGAGTTCGCCGCTCTTGACGGCCTCGCTCTTGGTCAGGATGTCCGCGGCGTAGACGCCGGCGGGGCCGGAGCCGACGACGGCGACGCGCAGCGGGCGGGCGGCGGTTCCTACGGTGGTGCTAGTTGACACGGCTGTGTTCCTTTTTCTGTCACGGCCCAACTGACTCGCAGCAAAGGTCGTTATGAGGGCTCATAACGGCCCCTGCTGCGAGCTAGTTGGGTGGGGCTACGGGGTCAGTACGCGGGTCTTGCTGGAGCGGGGAGCGTTCGGTGTGGTGGTGCTGAAGTCCGCGGTCTTGAAGTGCGACGGCGCGAACGGGCTGACGCGGACGACGTCGCCAATCACGATCACGGCCGGGTTCGCGACGCCGGCGGCCTCGGCCTGGTCCGCGATGGTCCCGAGCGTCCCGATGGTCACCCGCTGGTCGGGCAGGTATCCGTTCTCTACGATGCCAACCGGCGTGCCTGCTGGCAAACCGGCGCGGGCCAGGGAGGCCGCGGATTCGCGGAGCTGGCCCACGCCCATGAGCAGGATCACGGTGTGGTCAGCGCGGGCCGGGACCTCGGAGAGCTCCTCGTGGCCGGTGACCACGCTGAAGCCCTTGGCGAGCCCGCGGTGTGTCACGGGGATGCCGGCAGCGGCGGGCACGGAAATCGCGGACGTGACGCCGGGGACGACTTCAACGTCCACGCCGTGCTGCCGGCAGAACTCGGCTTCCTCGCCGCCCCGGCCCAGGACGTACGGGTCCCCGCCCTTGAGCCGGACCACGCGGTGGCCCTGCAATGCCTCATCGACCAGGACCCGGTTGATCTCGGACTGCGGGACCGGGTGGTGGCCGGGGGTCTTGCCGACCTCGATCACGCGGACGTCGGGGGCGAGTTCGGCCAGGAGCTCGCGCGGGCCGAGCCGGTCCGCGACCACGACGTCGGCCTGGCCCAGGAGCCGGCGGCCGCGGACGGTGATGAGTCCGGTATCGCCGGGTCCGCCGCCCACGAGGGCCACGGAGCCGGCGGCCTGACCTGCGCCGGAGACACGGTGCCGGCGCAGCGGCAGGTCGCCGGTTTCCAGTGCGGTGGCGACGGCGTCGCGCAGGGCCATGGCGCGGCGCGGGTCTCCCCCGGCGTTGACGGCAATCTTGATGTCGTCGACGACCGCGACGGCGGGGGTCCAGGCGGCGGAGGATTCGTGGTCGGAGGCGTTGACGCACCAGATGCGCTGCGCCTCGGCGTCGGCGGCAACCTGAGCGTCCACGGCAGCATCGCCGGTGGCGGTCTGGACGAACCAGACGGCGCCGACGTCGGACGCCCGGTACGGGCGGGACTCCCAGGTCAGGAGGCCGCCGTCGGCGAGGTCGGCCAGCGCCTGGCAGGCTACGGGGGCCACAACGGTGACGCGGGCTCCGGCGTCGAGCAGTCCCTTGGCGCGCCGCGCGGCCACGGGCCCGCCGCCGACCACCAGCACGGGGCGGCCGAGGAGGCGCAGCGCCGTGGGGTAAATGTCCTGTATTGCCATGCATCGACGATAGGGCGGCGTCACATGGCGGAACAACGGTGCGGAAACACCAGTTCACGCAAGGTAACGCCGCGTCACATAGTGGCAATTGCCGCCGCGGGGCCGCGACGCCCGCTGGCGGCCTTATCTCACAGCTATGTGACCGTTATTTCACCGCGATTTCGCGGCTATTTCACTGCGATGAGTTCGATCAGCTTGATGTCCGGGTCCTTGGCGAGCATGGCCGGACCGTGTTCGCCGAGGGCGGCGGGGATGGCGCCGTTGAGGTGGGCCTGCCGGTCCCCCTCGGTATCGAAAGTGTCGAAGATGCCGAACGTGTTCTCACTGACCCGGAAGGCGTACCAGGTCCGCGTACCGGGCTCGTTGAGCACGATCTCGCGGCCGCCGTTGAGGAAGTCCCAGACGTCCTGCTCCTTCCCCGGCTTGGCCTCGACCAGGGCCAGCACGCCAAATTTTGCTGCCACAGCTATCTCCTTGGATTCATTCCTGATTCAGTCTTGGAATCAGTCTTGGAACGGGCCGCAGACCGGCCTATAGCCGCGAGTGTAGGCCTGTGCCCGTGCCCGGACAAGAAGCCGCAGCAAAAGCAACGCGGGGTCACTTACGGCCCATAGACCCGAGGCAAAGTCATATGGTCGTAGCAACGCTCTGATCGATGGAGCGTTTTATGGTCAAGTTGTTTCCTCCGAATACCCGCACCGACTTCGTTGACATGGTGTGCGGTGGGATGTCGATAGTCGCCGCGGCCCGGCGTGTCGGGGTCATGCATGGGACCGGAAGGCGGTGGTGGGCGCAGTCTGGCCAGATGATGGCTGTGAACATGGGGGCGGTCGGCGGTCTTGCGGATCCGGCACCGACGGTGGAAGGTCCGGGGGGCCGGGCGTTGAATCTGGCTGAGCGGGGGATGATCCAGATGGGCCGGCGCAGCGGGCTCAGCTACGCCGCAATTGGCGAGGCCATTGGCCGGGACAAGTCGGTGGTCTGGCGGGAAGTGAACCGGAACACCAGCGCGGACGGGGTGTATTACGCCTCGGTCGCCCACACGAAGGCCCATCAGGGCCGGCGCCGGCCCAAACCGCTGAAGCTGGCCGGGGACGAGACGCTCTGCCGGCTGATCGGGGTGTGGATGGATGACGGGTGGAGCCCGAAACTGATCTCGGCGATGTTGGCCTTCTACTTCCCCGACGATCAGACTATGCAGGTGAGCCACGAAACGATCTACCAGGCGTTATACGTCCAATCCCGCGGAAGTCTGCGGGCAGATCTGGCCGAGAAGCTCAGCTTGAAGCGGAAGCAACGGGTTCCCCACGCCGCGGACCGGACCAAGAACAGCCCCTACAAGGAAGCGTTCAAGATCAGTGAGCGCCCGGCCGAGGTCCAGGACCGGGCCGTCCCGGGCCACTGGGAAGGTGATCTCATCATCGGCTCCGACGGGACCGCGATCGGCACCCTGGTGGAACGCTCGACCCGGTTCACGATCCTCCTCCACCTTCCCGGGGACCATACCGCCGACACCGTCGCTGCCGCGATGATCCGGGAGATGGCCAGCCTCCCGGAACACCTGCGCCGCTCAATCACCTGGGACCGCGGCACGGAACTGGCCGAGTACGCCCGGATCCAAACCGCCCTGGACACCACGCTCTACTTCTGCGACCCGCACTCGCCCTGGCAGCGCGGGACCAACGAGAACACCAACCGGCTCCTGCGGTTCTGGTTCGAGAAAGGCACGGACCTCTCCGTTCACACCCCGGAGGACCTCCGGCAGGTCGCCGCGAAACTCAACCGCCGGCCCCGGCCCACCCTGAACCTGGAAACCCCAGCCAACCGGCTGAACCAGCTGCTGCACGCAGCCTAACCCCCCGCGTTGCTACCACTGATTGACTTTGCCCGAGGATTATGGGCCGTAAGTGACCCCGCGTTGCTTGGAGGGGCGTTGCTTGGGGGGGCGGCGGTTAGCGGGTGCTGCCGGCGAGGAGGCCCCGGCGGCGAAGGAGCCGCTTTTCGATCGGGGCGAAGACGAGCAGTTCGATCAGGATGCCGACGGCGAGGATCAGCAGGATCGCGGACATCACGATGGTCATGTCGGACAGGACGCGGCCCTGGTCCAGCATGGAGCCCAGGCCGAAGCCGATCGTGCCGCCGACGGCGATGATTTCCGCGGCCATCAGTGAGCGCCAGGAGAACGCCCATCCCTGCTTGAGGCCGCCGAGGTATCCGGGCAGGGCCGCCGGCAGGATGATCTGCAGGGCAAGCTGGAGCCGGGACGCGCCCAGGACCTTGCCGACGCTGCGGTACTGCGGCGGAATCTGGTCCACGCCGGAGATCAGGCCGTTGATGATCGAGGGGATGGCGCCCATGAACACCACGAAATACACCGTGGCGTCGGTGAGGCCGAACCAGAGGATGGCCGCGGGCACCCAGGCCACGGACGGCAGCACCTGCAGCCCGGAGATCAGCGGTCCGAAGGCGCGCCGCAGCGGTGCCACCTGTGCCAGCAGGAGCCCCACCGGAGTCGCGATGACCACGCTGATCAGGAAGCCGACGACGCCGCGCTGCAGCGAGGTCCAGACGGCCTCCTGCAGCTTGCCCTCGCCCCACAGGGTTCCGATCTGACCGAGGACATCCAGCGGGCCGGGCACGATGTCGCGCCGCTTGAAGCCCAGGGACACATACAACTGCCAGAGGATGACCAGCACGGCCAGCGCGGCCACCGGCAGCAGGATCCGGCTCCAGTCGATGCGGGCCTTGCGGACGGCGTCGGACTGGAGGGAATCGAGGCCCGCTTCGAGTTCGCGCAGGTCTTCCTTGCCGCTGGAGGACCGGGTCAGGGCGGCGTGCACTTTGCGGGTCTCGGCCGGGGTCTCGGCCGGGGTCTCGGCGCGGGCCTCGGCCGGGGCTTCCGCTACGGCTTCGGCTACGGCTACGGGGAGTTGGTTACTTGGCATGGCGGCGGATCTCCTCGCGTAGCCGGGCGGTGATGACGCCGGTGAGCTGGCCGGCCAGGCCGGCGTCGGTGCGGTGTTCTTCGGTGACGTTCCATTCCTGAACCACGCGGCCGGGCCGGGAGGAGAGCAGCAGCACGCGCTGGCCCAGCCGGACGGCCTCGCGGACGTTGTGGGTGACAAACACGATGGTGCGGCCGGTTTCTTTCCAGATGCGCTCAAGCTCGTCATGGAGGAGGTCGCGCGTGATCGCATCCAGGGCAGCGAACGGCTCATCCATCAGCAGCAGCTGCCGGTCCTGGGCCAGGGAACGGGCCAGGGACACGCGCTGGCGCATCCCGCCGGAGAGTTCGTGGGGCCGTTTGTCCCCCGCTCCGCCCAGGTGCACCAGGTCCAGCAGCTCCCCCGCCCTGATGCGGCGGTCCGCTTTCCCGACGCCGCGCAGCTTCAGGGCCAGCTCGATATTCTCCCGGGCCGTCAGCCAGGGGAACAATGCCGCGTCCTGGAACATGAAGGCGGCGCCGTCGCTGGGCACCTCCAGGGCGCCCGACGTCGGGGCCTCCAGTCCCGCCATGATGTTCAGCAGAGTGGACTTGCCGCAGCCGGACGCACCGAGCAGGGCAACGAACTCACCCTGCTCGATGGTGGCGTTGACGTCGTCCAGCACCGGGGCGCCGCTGCCGAAGCGCTTGCCCAGGTTTTCCAGTACGACTGGCATGGTCAGGTCCTTACTGTTGTGGCGGAACTGCTGTGGCGGAACTGTTGTGGCTAATGGCTGGAGGCCAAGGAGCTAGTCCTTGCCGAGGCCCTGGGCGGAGATCTTCTGCCCGGCCGCGGTCTCGCCGAGAACGCTGTTGAGGGCCGTGAGGTCGAAGATGCCGTTGATGTCGGCCTGCTTGGTGGTGCCGGCGTCGACGCCGTCCTGCAGCAGCTTCTTGTACGTCCCGGCGAGCGGGTCGATCGTGAAGACAATGTTCTTCAGGGACCGGTCGATCACGTCCGCCGGCAGCGCCGAGCCGGACGCTGCCTTCAGCGCGCCGTTGAGGACCGTGGCCTTCTCCCCGGCCGGGGCCGTGTTGAGCCAGTCCACGGATTCGGCGTGGCCCTTCAGCAGCGCCTGCACGGTGGCCGGGTGCTCGGCCGCGAACTTCTTGTTCACGATCAGGACCGTCGTGGGGAACTCGCCGGGCTTGCCAGACAGTGAACCGTCCCACAGGTCCTTCTCATCGACCAGGACCTTCGCCCCGGCCTGCAGGACCAGCCGCGAGGCCCAGGGCTCCGGCAGCCACGCCCCGTCGAGCTTGCCGTCCTGGAACAGTTTCAGGGTCTGGGCGTTCTCGGTGGGGTTGATCGCGACGTCGCCGCCGCCGTCGGTGGAGGTCTTGAACCCCTGATTGCCGAGCCAGGCCCGCAGGGCCACGTCCTGGGTCCCGCCCAGCTGCGGGGAGGCCAGCGTCGTGCCCTTCAGATCCGCGGCCGTGTTGATGCCCGGCCGGACCACCAGCTGCGCCCCGCCGGCCGCGGCGCCGGCGATGATGCTGACGGACTGGCCGTTGCTCTTGACGTAGGAGTTGATCGCCGGGTTCGGGCCGATGTAGGTCGCGTCGATCGCGCCGGCGTTGAGGGCCTCGATCGCGGCCGGGCCGGCGTTGAAGACCTGCGTGCTCAGCTTCGTCTGGCCCAGCTCCTTCGCGATCAGCCCCCGGCTGACACCGACCAGGGCCGCGCCGTGCGTGATGTTCCCGAAGTAACCCAGCCGCAGCTCGGCGGCCGGACCGGTGTCCGCGGCGGCCACCACCGGCGCCGCCTCCGGGCTGCGGGACAGCGAGGACGCCACCGCGGCACCGGCCCCGATCAGGAGCACCAGCCCGGCGGCCAGGGCGATCTCCAGGGTGCGCTTGCGCTTGGGCTTGCCGGTCTCGCCGGCAACGATCCGGGTGGTGCCGGGCTGGCTGCCGGGCTGGCTTCCCGGCTGCGAGCCGGGTGTGGGGTTCTCGGGGGTGCGTGACATGGGGTGAAGTCCTGTTCTGGGGTGCGTGCGGAATTGCCGGGCGAGATGGTCAGCGCCGGCGACATCGCCCCTGGCGGTTCCTGCGGGGGGAGCCGTGGATCCGTTCCGTTGTCTTCATTCATTCACCATAGGGAGTGTCATAAACGCGGTTCAACGGCCCGGAAACCGGGGGTCACGCGAGTTCATGCAGCGTCATATTCGGACCCAAAAGACGGCAGCCTGTTTCCGGACCCGCGGCATATGGCTGCGGGCCGGGAAACAGGCTGCGCCCGTGGAGACGTAGTACTGGAAGCGCCTAGATCGAGTAGCGCTCGTCCTCGTGGTCGCCCGGGTGGTCGTTGACCAGTCCGGCCGCGAGGGTGTTGCCGTCGAGCGGGTCGATCACCAGGAACGCGCCGGTGCGGCGGTGGTGCAGGTAGTTCTCCAGCGGAAGCGGGGCGGCAAGCCGGAGCTGCGCATGCCCGATGTCGTTCAGTTCCAGCGTCGTAGTGGGCTCCAGCCGGAAGCTGGCGAGGTCCAGCTTGCCCGTCACGTTCCGGACCAGGGCCTGGACCGTGCGGGTGCCGTGCTTGACCAGCACCTTGGCGCCCTCGCGGAGCGGCTTGGGCGAGAGCCAGCACAGCGCGGCGTAGACGTCGGCCGAGGATTCGCGCACGGTTCCGGCGGCCGCGATCGTGTCACCGCGGGCGACGTCGAACTCGTCGGCCAGGCGCAGCGCCACGGACTGCGGGGCGGCCGCCTCGGCGAGCTCGAGGCCGGCGAAGTCGATTCCGGTGACGGTGGTGGTGCGCGGGGCCTGGCCCGGCGTCAGGACGCTGACCTGGTCCCCCACCTTCACGGAGCCCTCGGTGATCTGGCCTGCATAGGCGCGGTAGTCGCGGTACGCCTCGGGGTCCAGGCCGCCGGCGACGGCGTCGGGAGCCAGTGCGCCCTGCGGCCGGACGACCAGCTGGACCGGGAAGCGGAAGCTTTCCAGGTGGCTTTCGAGTTCGTCGGCGGCCGGCAGGGTCTCCAGGACCTCCAGCAGCGCCGGACCGTCGTACCAGGGGGTGCGGTCCGAGCGGTCCACGACGTTGTCGCCGTCGAGCGCGGACACCGGGATGACGAAAAGATCCGTGATCACGCCTGTATTTGAGTCGTC
This sequence comes from Arthrobacter sp. NicSoilB8, assembly GCF_019977355.1. Classification (NCBI taxonomy): domain Bacteria; kingdom Bacillati; phylum Actinomycetota; class Actinomycetes; order Micrococcales; family Micrococcaceae; genus Arthrobacter; species Arthrobacter sp. NicSoilB8. The sequence continues at coordinate 3,913,715 of NZ_AP024655.1, forward strand.
ACGGCCGAGGCCCAGCTCGCGGCCGACCTGCTGCACGTCCGCCTCGATCTCGCGGAACACGTCCTCGCTGAAGTCCACGAGGTCGATCTTGTTCACGGCGACGATCACGTGCGCCACGCGCAGCAGCTGCAGCACGGACAGGTGCCGGCGGGTCTGCTCCAGGACACCCTTGCGGGCGTCGATGAGCACGACGACGGCGTCCGCGGTGGACGCGCCGGTCACCGTGTTCTTGGTGTACTGCACGTGCCCGGGGCAGTCCGCGAGGATGAAGCTGCGGCGGTCCGTGGCGAAGTAGCGGTAGGCGACGTCGATGGTGATGCCCTGCTCGCGCTCGGCACGCAGGCCGTCGGTCAGCAGGGCGAGGTCGATCGCTTGCGTGCCTGTGGCCCCGGAGCCGCCGAAGCCGCGGTCCGCGGAGGTGCGGGCGACGGCATCGAGCTGGTCGGCGAGGATCGCCTTCGAGTCGTGCAGGAGCCGGCCCACCAGGGTGGACTTGCCGTCGTCGACGGAGCCGGCGGTGGCGAAGCGGAACAGCGAAGCGTGCGCGAGGGGGGCCTCGTCAAGAAGGGCCGCCGCGCGGGCGGTGTCGATGTCGGTGCTCATTAGAAATAGCCGTCCTTCTTGCGGTCTTCCATGGCGGCCTCGGAGATGCGGTCATCGGCCCGGGTGGCGCCACGTTCGGTGATGGTGGAGGCGGCAACCTCAATGACGACGTCGCGCACGGTGGCGGCGGCCGATTCCACGGCGCCGGTGCAGGACATGTCGCCGACGGTCCGGTACCGGACCGTCTTGGTGATGACTTCCTCGGTGTCGCGCGGCTGGGAAACCTCGCCCACGGCGCGCCACATGCCGTCACGGGCGAAGACCTCGCGCTCGTGGGCGTAGTACAGGCCCGGCAGCTCGATGTTCTCGCGCTCGATGTAGCGCCAGACGTCCAGTTCGGTCCAGTTGCTGATCGGAAAGGCCCGGACGTGCTGGCCCACGGTGTGCCGGCCGTTGTACAGGTTCCACAGCTCCGGGCGCTGGTTGCGGGGGTCCCACTGGCCGAACTCGTCGCGCAGGCTCAGGATCCGTTCCTTGGCCCGGGCCTTGTCCTCGTCCCGGCGGCCGCCGCCGAACACGGCGTCGAACTTGTTGCGCTGGATCGCATCCAGCAGCGGGACGGTCTGCAGCGGGTTGCGGGTGCCGTCCGCGCGCTCGGCCAGCTCGCCGGAGTCGATGAACTCCTGGACGGAGCCGACGACGAGCTTGAGGCCCAGCCGTTCCACGGTGCGGTCACGGAAGTCGATGACCTCGGGAAAGTTGTGGCCGGTGTCCACGTGCAGCACCGGGAAGGGAACCTTGCCGGGCCAGAACGCCTTCGTGGCCAGGTGCAGCATCACCACGGAGTCCTTGCCGCCGGAGAACAGCAGCGCGGGCTTCTCGAACTCGGCAACCACCTCGCGGATGATGTGGATGGCCTCGGACTCAAGGGTGTCCAGGCTGGAAAGGCGTGTGGAAACGGGAGCGTCGGTCACCTGTGTGGGCTCCTCAGTCAGGAAAGTGCTCATACGTGTAGTCCGCATTCTGTCTTGTCGGTACCTGCCCAGCGGCCGGCGCGGGGATCATCGCCGGGCGCCACCTTGCGGGTGCAGGGCTGGCAGCCAATGGACGGGTAGCCCTGTGAAAGCAGCGGGTTGACGGGCAGGAGGTTGTCGTCGGAGTACTGCACCAGCTGGTCGAAGGTCCAGGCGGCCACCGGGTTGACCTTGACCAGGCCGTTGGCCTCGTCCCAGGTGATCAGCGGCGTGTTGGTGCGGGTGGGAGCCTCGTCGCGGCGGACCCCGGTGAACCAGAGCTCGTAGCCGGCGAGGGTGCGGCGCAGGGGCGCCACCTTGCGCAGGGCACAGCACTGGGCGGCGTCGCGGGCGAAGAGGTCCTTGCCCAGGAGCCGGTCCTGCTGCTCCACGGTGTTCTCCGGCAGGACGTCGACGACGTTGACGCGGAGGTTGGCCGCGACCTCGTCGCGCGTCGCGTACGTCTCCGGGAAGTGGTACCCGGTTTCCAGGAACAGGACGTCGACGCCGGGGAGCTGGTCCGCGACGAGGGCCGGCAGGACGGCGTCGGCCATGGAGCAGGCGACGGCGACCGCGGGAAGCTCGAAATTGCGGACCACCCAGGCGATGACATCGCGGGCCGGGGCGTCCCAGCCGAGTTCGGCGGCGCCGGCCTCGGCGAGGGCCTTGAGCTCCTCGTGGGTGCGGAGTGCTGCGGTCACTGGAGATCACCTTCGTCCGCGGCGAATGCCCACTCGGCAAAGCTCTGGCCTTCGGAGCGGTCCGCGACGAACTTCCGGACCACGCGCTCGACGTAGTCGGGCAGCTCGCCGGCCGTGACCTTCAGGCCGCGGACGGTGCGGCCGAGGCCGGCCTCCTCGCGGTTGTTGGACGCCAGCCCGCCGCCGAGGTGGACCTGGAAACCCGGGGTGGGGTCGCCGTCGGGCGTGGGGAGCATCATGCCCTTGAGGCCGATGTCCGCCGTCTGGATCCGGGCGCAGGAGTTGGGGCAGCCGTTGATGTGCAGGGACAGCGCCTGGGGCAGCTGCTTGCTCTCGGCGAGGTCGGCCAGGCGGCGCTCCAGCTCGGCAACCGCCGTCGCCGCCGTGACCTTCGTTTCCACGATGGCGAGCTTGCAGAACTCGATGCCGGTGCAGGCGATGGTGCCGCGGCGGAACACGGACGGCCGGGCGGACAGGCCCAGGGCGTCGAGCTCGGCCACGAGCGCCTCCACCTGGTCCTTGGGCACGTCGAGGACCACGAGCTTCTGGTGCGGGGTGGTGCGCAGGCGGTGTGAGCCGCGGGCTTCGAGGGTGTCCGCGAGCTTGACGAGCTGGCCGCCGGAGAGGCGTCCGGCCAGCGGGGTGGCGCCGATGAAGAACTTGCCGTCCTTCTGTTCGTGCACGCCGATGTGGTCGCCGGGCGTGGAGGGCTTGGGCGCGGCGGGGCCGTCGCTGAGCTTGTAGCCGAGGTATTCGTCCTCGAGGACCTGGCGGAACTTTTCGGGACCCCAGTCGGCCAGCAGGAACTTCAGGCGCGCCTTGGTCCGCATGCGCCGGTAGCCGTAGTCGCGGAAGATGCTGGTGACGCCGAGCCACACGTCGGCGGCCTGGTCCGGCCGGACGAAGGCGCCGAGGCGCTTGCCCAGCATCGGGTTGGTGGAGAGCGCGCCGCCCACCCAGAGGTCGTAGCCGATGCCGAGTTCGGGGTGGACCAGGCCCACCAGGGCGACGTCGTTGATCTCGTGCACCACGTCCTGGCTGGGGTGGCCGGTGATGGCGGTCTTGAATTTGCGCGGCAGGTTCGCGAGCTCGGGGTCGCCGATGAAGCGTTCGGCGAGCTCCTGGATCAGGGGCGTGGGATCGATGATCTCGTCCTTGGCGATGCCCGCCACCGGGGAGCCCAGGATCACGCGGGGGACGTCGCCGCAGGCTTCCGTGGTGGACAGCCCCACGCCCTCGAGCCGGCGCCAGATCTCGGGCATGTCTTCCACCCGGATCCAGTGCAGCTGGATGTTCTGCCGGTCCGTGAGGTCGGCCGAGTCGCGGGCGAAGTCCACGGAGATCTGGCCGATGACGCGCAGCTGCTCGGTGGTGAGCGCACCGCCGTCGATCCTGACACGGAGCATGAAGTATTTGTCTTCGAGTTCGTGCGGCTCAAGCGTGGCCGTCTTGCCGCCGTCGATCCCGGGTTTGCGCTGGGTGTAGAGGCCCCACCAGCGGAAGCGGCCGTGCAGGTCCGTGCCGTCGATCGAATCGAAGCCGTGCTTGGCGTAAACGGACTCGATACGCTCGCGCACGTTGAGGCCGTTGTCTTCCTGCTTCCACGTTTCGTTGGCGTTCAGTGGCGCGGTGCCGTCCACCTTCCACTGCCCGTGCGGCTTCGCGGCGGGGCGGGAGGGGCGCTTGGTGCGGCCGGCGGCAGCCTCGTCCGTGGACGCTCCGGCTAGAGCTGTATCAGTCATGCATCGACTGTAGGGGTGGCCGTAATGCCGTCACAAAGGGTCAGAAACGTTGAGTCACCTAGGGCAACATTTCGTCACGAACCGCCGCAAGGTCTTGAAGAAGCGGCGCGCCTGTGCATCGGCCGGACCGTCAGCCCCTGGTCTTTGGGGCTGCGGCGAGCGCGGCGTCGTAGCGTTCCAGGGCGATCTCGGCGAGGACCGGCGAGGGCAGCAGCGGAGCCGTCACGAGGTCCGCGCCGGCTTTGGCCAGCTGGTCGTGGAAGAAGCCGGGCGCCAGGAGGTAGGAGGCGATGACCACGCGTCCGCCGAGGTACACCGCGCCGGCCGACTCCCCCGCGCCGGCACCGCCGGCGGCCTCCTCGCGGAGCATCGCGACGGCGTCGGGAACCGAGGGCTTGGCGGAGGCGCCGTAGGCGGCCACGATCCGGTTGGACCGCAGGGCACGGAGCTGTCCGGCAAGTTCCTCGACGTTGCCCGAGGCGCTGGGGTCCGAGGACCCGGCGGCGGCGAGGATTACGGCGTCGTTGTCCGTCACGCCGGCCTCGCGCAGGCGCTGGTCCAGCAGCGCAGCGAGCCGCGGATCCGGCCCCAGCGGCTCGGCGGCCAGGGTGTCCGGCCTGCTCTTGACGGCCCGGGCGATGTCCACCTTGACGTGGTAGCCGACGCTGAGCAGCAGCGGAACCACGACGGCGGTCTCCCCCGCCGGGAGGCCCGCCACGACGGCCGGCAGGTCCGGATCCTGCACGTCGACGTAGGCCTCGCGGACGTCCAGTCCGGGACGGAGCGCGGCGATGCCGTCCCGGAGCGCGTGGACCTCCGCGGCTCCGAGCGGGCTGGACGTGCCGTGGGCGCAGGCGATCAGGATGGGGCTATTCATAGCCGTTAGCGTAACCTTGGAGCCGCCCTATCCGCCCCCTTGTTATCGACCGGGACGCTTCGTGACCTTCTCCTTCAGCATTGTCCTGGTCTGGCTCGACCTCGCCGGCGTGTTCTTCTTTGCGGTCTCCGGCTCGCTGCTCGCGGCGCGGAAGCAGTTCGACATCATCGGCTCGCTGCTCCTGGCCTCGGTGGTGAGCCTGGGCGGCGGCGTCATTCGCGACATCATCATCAACGCGGGCCCGCCCGCGGCCTTCACCAACCCGGCCTACCTGGCGCCGCCGCTGCTTGCCACGGTGCTGGTGTATTTCCTGTTCTCCAGTGTCCAGCGCTTCACCTCGCTGCTGATCCTGTTCGACGCCGGCGGGCTGGCCCTGTTCTGCATCACCGGCACGCTCAAGGCCCTGGCCGCCGGGATGAATCCCGTGGCCGCCGTCCTGCTGGGTGTCACGACGGCGGTGGGCGGCGGCCTGCTGCGGGACATCACCGCCAATGAGGTGCCGCAGCTCTTCGACCCCGGGGATCTGTACGCGCTTCCGGCATTCGCCGGGGCGGCGTCCACCGTGATCCTGTCCCTCACGGGGACCTTCACCGCGGTGACTGCCTGCGCCGTCGCGGCCCTTGTCTTCGCTTTCCGGGTCACGGCCTGGCGGCGGCACTGGTACGTTCCGCTGGCGGTCCGCGGCTGGCACCGGCTTGGCGTGGGCACAGCGGAAAACGACAGCTAGGGATTGGCTAGGATAAGACCATGACTGACATGTTCCTCGAGAAATTCCGCGCGCTTGTCCCGAAGTATCTCGAAGACGAATGGCAGGAAGAAGATGGCCTCCCGGCCGAGGAGCTCGACGCCGCCCTCGCCGAACACCAGTTCGAGATCCCGCTGGTGCTGCGCGAGTTCTACCTGGCCATCGGCGGCTGCGAGGACCTCATGGAGGCCTACCACTACTTCTGGGACCCCGAAGAGCTCGAAGTCGATGATGAGGGCTTCCTGATGTTCCTCGAGGACGAGGAAGAGCAGTTCACCTGGGGCTTCCGCGTGGGCGACCTCAGCGTCCCGGATCCGATCGTGTACCGCCGCAACAACGCCCGCGGCCAGTGGAAGAGCGAAGAGGGGACCTTCTCGGAATTCGTCTTCGACATGTTCGAGTGGGCCTTCAACGACGAGGACGACGACTAGGCCGCCGGCGGCTCCCCTGCCGCCACCTCCTGCCACTCGCCGCCCGCCCCGCCCGCCGATCCTCCCGCCCGCCGATTCTCCCCGGGTTTGGCGGCCTTCACCGGAGTGTCGGGCCGAAACGCCGTCGTGCTGCGGCGTCGGGCGTTCATACCTGGGGAAACTCAGCGGATGACGCGGCCGCGCAGCACCTGCCACACCTCGTCAAGGACCTTCTGCGGGTTGTAGACGACGTCGGCATACCCGTACCGGAGGACGGCGTAGCCCGTCAGGGTGCTCGCGTTGTTCCGCCCCCGGTCCTTCTTGACCTGCGCGCGCTCAAGATGGCTGCTCCCGTCGATCTCCACGATCAGGAATCCCTCGAGGAGGAAGTCCACGATGCCGATCCCCGGCAGTGCCACCTGGGTCCGGGTGTAGATTCCCTGGCTCCTGAAGAGGAGCCTGGCAACGACTTCAATCGCCGAGTCCGCCGTGCCGTCCACAAGCTCCAGGACTGCGCGGGCGGCCCCGTTCCGGTTACCGGGCAACCTCTGCCTGAGGTAGTCCAGTGTGGTGCGTCCCTGCAACAGGGCACTCTCCACCATGACGGCGGCCTCCACCGGCGGCAAGCATCGCAGGGCATGAAGCAGGGTATCGGTGAGTCCTGCTACGGGACGGGGGAACTCCGGCGGCACCACGCTGCCGCGGTGGATTACTGCACCGGCGGCCGCGCCGTGCCGGCACAGCAGATGCAGCCGCTCGGGCGGGTGGAGCCGCCACAGCCCGTGGTGCGGGGCCGCCGAGGCGCAGCACAACAGGCCGTTGGCCAACACCGCGGCAACCAGATCAGGCCCGGCGCCCGGCAGTGCCACGATTCCGTGGCGCAGCCGCACTACGTCACCTGCCGTGACCGCGTTCCTGATACTCCGCTCAGAGAAGCCCGCCTGCAGCAGAGTTCCGGTCCGGGCCACGGAGCCTGCGTACTGCAGGTAACTGTTGACGTCCATGAACCCAGCACAGTCCCGAAGCGGACCCTCCGACAGCTACGTTTGCGCCTATGTGGAAACTTCCGGCGCCGGTTCTCCCCGGCTTTGGAGCATCCGCACGGCGTGGCCCGCCCGTTTCCGTGGCCGCCGGGTCAAAAGTTGGGGAGACTCCTCCAAGGGTCCGAGTAAAAAACGGCATCAGCGAAAACCCGTGACAGTCAATTTACAAAAACGCTAGACAGCATGACAAAACTGTCATAGTCTCTTTCTTGGGTTCACCAAATGCCTCCGGTGGATCTGATGCGAACGGAGAAATGGCCCCGGTTCGGCACAACGGAAGACTCGGACGTTGTGAGGAACCGGGGCCATTCCGTTTAAGAATCAGCAATCCGGAAGCACCCTGGCGGCAGCACCCAGCAGCGCAGGCCGGGGACCTGCGACGGCGGGGACCAGTGTTAGCTGCTGCGGTCCACTACGGCGTGGGCGAAGCTGGTCAGCGAGGCCTTGACGACGCCTTCGGGCAGCGGGGCAAGGGCGGCGATGGCCTCGTCGGCCCACGCGCGCGCCACCACCCAGGACTCCGCGGTGACGGGGTGTTCCCGGAGGCCGGCCACGGCGGCGGCCAGGGCCTCGTCCGAGCTGAGGTCGCCGTCGATCAGCTTCAGCAGTTCGACGGCGGACTGGTCGCCGTCGCGGGCGGCGTTGCGCAGCAGCAGCACGGGCAGGGTGGGGACGCCTTCTCGCAGGTCGGTTCCCGGGGACTTGCCGGACTTGATCTTGATCCCGGTGACGTCGATGACGTCGTCGGCGAGCTGGAAGGCGACGCCCACCTTCTCGCCGTATTCGACCAGAAGGGACTCGTAGGCCTCGTCGGCGCCGGAGAAGATGGCACCGAGCTGGCCGGAGGCCGCCACGAGCGAGCCCGTCTTGTCCGCGATGACGGACAGGTAGTGCGCCAGGGGGTCTTCGTCCGGCCGGGGGCCCACGGTCTCGTGCAGCTGGCCCAGGCAGAGCCGCTCAAAGGTCCGCGCCTGGATGCCCAGCGCGCGGGACCCGAGTTCGGAGACCAGGATGGAGGCGCGCGCAAAGATGAGGTCGCCGGTCAGCACGGCGACGGAGTTGCCCCAGACCTCGTGGGCCGTGGGCGCACCGCGGCGGAACGGCGCGGAGTCCATGACGTCGTCGTGGTACAGGGTGGCAAGGTGCGTCAGTTCGACGACGACGGCGGCCTGCACCACCGCGGGCAGGGACGCGTCGCCGAGGTGGGCGCACAGGAGGGTCAGGAGAGGGCGGATGCGCTTGCCGCCGGCTTCCACGAGGTGACGCGACGTTGCGTCAGCCAGCGGATCGGAGTTGGCAATGGCTTCGCGCAGCTTCTTCTCGACCCGCGCGAGGTTGGTGGTGATCGCGGGGCCCAGTTCGGGGTCGCCGGCAATGGCCGCGAAGCCTGCCGGCAGTTGGAGGCCGGTGGCGATGGCAGTGGTGTTGAGGCTGGGTTCAGAGCTCGGCAGGCCGTGCCCGGCGTGCGTCCAGCTTTGGTCTGCAGAGTTGGTCACGGGTTAACCCTAACTTTTTGTTGCGGAAACCGCGGAGTTGGCGCCGGAGTGCGGAACACTGTCCGTGGTGGGCGTGGCCTGGTTGGAGGTGGCGGGGACCAGGGATTCCAGGACCCGGATGACCCGGTCCTCGAAGCCCTTGGCGGCAGGATCGGTGAGATTGGCCAGCATCCGCACCACAAACCGCATGAGCACGGGGATGGGCATGCCCGTCCGGAGGGCCAGTTTCATCACGGCCGGCTTGCCGATCAGGGCGGCGAACGCCCGGCCCAGCGTGAAGTGTGACCCCCACTGCTCCTGCACGTAGCCGGCGTACCGCGCAAGGTGCGCATCGGCGTCGTCCGCGGTCCAGCCGGCCGAGGCGGACCTGGCGGCGGCGTCGGCAATGAATTCGGCCGCGAAGCGGGCGGACTCCATGGCGTAGGAGATGCCTTCGCCGTTGAACGGGGACACCATGCCGCCGGCGTCGCCGAGCAGGAGCAGGCCCGGGGAGTAGTGCGGCGTGCGGTTGAAGCCCATGGGCAGCGCGGCGCCGCGGATCTCCCCCACCTGGTTCTCCGGGGTGAAACCCCACTCGGCGGGCATGCCGGCGGTCCATTCGCGCAGCACCTGTTTGTAGTCCAGCTTGCCGAAATCCTTGGAGGAGTTCAGGATGCCCAGGCCCACGTTGGAGGTGCCGTCGCCGACGCCGAACACCCAGCCGTAGCCGGGCAGGAGCTTGCCGTCACGGCCGGGAAGCTCGAGCCAGCCTTCCATCCAGTCGTCCTCGTGCCGGGGCGAGGTGAAGTAGGTCCGCACGGCCACGCCGAGCGGGCGGTCGTCACGCTTGCCGATGCCCAGCGAGACGGCGGTGCGCGTCGAGTTGCCGTCCGCGGCGAGCACGACGTCGGCGGTGAAGTCGCGCGTTTCGCCCGTCTTCCGCCCGGCGTCATCGAGCAGTGCGGCGCGGACGCCCGTGACGCGGCCGTCCCCGGCGCGCAGGGCTTCGGTGACGCTGTGGCGTTCCAGCACGACGGCGCCCGCGGACTGGGCGTGCCGGGCCAGCTGCTCGTCGAAGCCGAGGCGGGTCCGGATCAGCCCGTACTGCGGGAAGTCGGCGACCTCGGGCCAGGGCAGTTCGATCGTGCGGCCGCCGGCGATCAGGCGCAGGCCCTTGTTCCGCCGCCAGCCCTCGGTTTCGGGATGCGGAAGTCCCAGCTTCTGGATCTCCCGGACGGCGCGGGGCGTGAGCCCGTCGCCGCAGACCTTTTCGCGGGGAAAGCTGGTTTTCTCCAGGACCGTGACGTCAATGCCGGCCTTGGCGAGGTAGTAGGCGGCGGTGGATCCGGCCGGGCCTGCTCCGACGATCAGTACATTCACGACGCGATCGGCTAACGCCCGGGCCGGGTGATGTTGCGGCGCAGCTTGGCCACGGGTCCGGTGTGGTTCGCCAGAGCCGCAGCTCCCGCGGCTCCCGTTGCGGGGTCAGCCGGCTTCTGGGCGCGGTGCACGGCGACGATGCCGCCGCTGAGGTTGCGGTAGGTTACGGATTCCCAGCCGGCCTCCTGCAGCCATGCGGCCAGGTGGTCCTGGTCCGGCCAGGCGCGGATGGACTCGGCGAGGTAGACGTAGGCGTCCGGGTTGGACGAGACCTTCACGGCGATGGCCGGCAGGGCGCGCATGAGGTATTCGGTGTACATGGTGCGCCAGAGCGGCACCACGGGCTGGGAGAACTCCGCGATGACCAACTTGCCGCCGGGCTTGGTGACCCGCAGCATCTCGGCCAGGGCCTTCTTGGGCTCGTTGACGTTGCGCAGGCCGAAGGAGATGGTGCTCGCGTCAAAGGTGTTGTCCGCGAACGGCAGGCGGGTGGCGTCCCCGGCGATGAAGTCGATGTCCGGGCGGCGGCGCTTGCCGACTTTGAGCATGCCAAGGGAGAAGTCGCAGGCGATGACGTTGATGCCGGCGTCTGCGTACGGCTCGCTGGACGTGCCCGTGCCGGCGGCGAGGTCCAGCACGCGCTGGCCCGCCGAGACACCCACGGCCTCCACCACTACCTTGCGCCAACGGCGCGTCTGCCCCATCGACAGGACATCGTTGACGACGTCGTATTTGGGGGCGACGTCGTCAAACATCGTGGCTACTTCGTCCGGACGCTTATCCAAGGATGCTCGGTTCACCATGACATTGTCTCAAATGATCGGCTCCCCCACGAACGGGCGCCGCTTTCACCTGCGGCAACGGCCGGTCCCGCGGCGTGGAGCCCCTGCCGGCCCTTGTATATCCGCCTATATCCACGGCGGAGGCGATCACGGGCTAGTGTTATGCCATCATGACGAGCACGTTCCGCACCTTGACAGTCCCCCTCGATGCCGAAACTTTCCCCGGGGGCCTGCCGTCGTTTCTGGTCCGGGACGATGTCCTCTGCTGGACCCGCCGCGAGGCCGGTCTTGTGGGCTTCGGTGAGATCGCCCGGTTCACCGCCACCGGCCCCGAACGGTTCCTGGAAGCGGACATCTGGTGGCGCCACCTGGTCTTGGAGGCGGACATCGAGGACGCGGTGGACTGCCCCGGCACCGGCCCGGTGGCCTTCGGCTCCTTCGCCTTCTCCAAAGCGTCCGCCCACGAGTCCCGCCTGCTGGTCCCCGAAATCGTCGTGGGCCTCCGTGACGGCCAGGCCTGGCTGACCCAGCTCACGCTCGACGACGGCGACCTCACCGAGGCGGGCGCCCGCGCCGCTCTGGACCGCTGGCTGGGTGCCGGCCGCGCCGGTGACAGTGCCGGTGCCGGCCGCGCCGGTGACAGTGCCGGTGCCGGCCGCGCTATGGCGGGCGGTCCGACGTCGGGGGCCGGCTTTGTGGGGGCCGGCTTTGTGGGGGACGACCCGGTGCCGGGCGCCGCCCGGGCGGGAGGCGCCGTCGTACGCCCTTCGCCGCTGGCCGTGGGGGCTACGCTGCACACCGGCTCGCTGAGCGAGGAAGACTGGATGGCCGCCGTCGCCGCCGGGGTCCGGGAGATCCGGACCGGGGCCCTGGAGAAGCTGGTGCTGGCGCGCGACGTCGTGGCCACCGTCCCGACCGGCGTCAATGCCGCTCAGGTGCTGCGCGAATTGTCCGCACGGTACCGCGAATGCTGGACGTACGGCGTGGACGGGCTGGTGGGCGCCACGCCGGAGATGCTGATCCAAGTGGAGGGCCGCACCGCGCAGGCCCGCGTCCTGGCCGGCACCCTGGACCGCCGCGACGCCGACGGCATGGACGGCTCCCCGATGGAGTTCGCCGAGCGCGTGCTGGCCGGCTCCGAGAAGCAGCGGCACGAACACGACATCGCGATCCAGTCCCTCACCACGCAGCTGGCCCCGTTTTCCGAGGCCATGAACGCGCACAGCGAACCGTTCATCCTCGAACTGCCCAATGTCTGGCACCTGGCCTCGGACGTCAAAGCCGAACTGGCCGAAGTGGAAGGCCACGTCCCCACGTGCCTGGCCCTGATCAACGCGCTGCATCCGACCGCCGCGGTCTGCGGCACGCCCACCACCGTGGCCGGCGCACTCATCCGCAAGCTCGAGCACCTGGACCGCGGGCCCTATGCCGGCCCGGTCGGCTGGCTCGACGCGGCCGGCAACGGCGAGTGGGGCATCGCGCTGCGCGGCGCCGTCATCGAGTCCCCGAATACGGTCCGGCTGTACGCGGGCTGCGGCGTAGTGGACGGTTCCGTGCCCGAGACCGAGCTCGCCGAGACCTGGGCCAAGTTCCGCCCGATGCTGGAGTCCCTGGGCATCAGCAGCTAGCGTGCGGCGCCGGCGACGGGTGCCGTGGGGTGCCGGGTGCCGTGGGATGCCGCCGTGGCGTGGGTGCCGGGGGATGCCGCTGTGCCGTGGCAGGCGGTGCGTGTGGTGCTGGCGGGGGTTCCGCGGTGCTGGCGGAGCCGGCAAATCGGGTGGATTCCGGGATTACAGACAAGTCGCGCGCTGGAGATATTGCTTTTGGGTCTGGTTTAGTTATCCAATAGTGAAACAAAGTTTTCTGTGACGCACATCTCATGTTCGGCGCTACACTATAACCGGCCTCGTTACCATCCCTCCGGCAACAAAAGGTAAGAAAATGCAGATTCCCCGTTCGCTCCTGAGCAATTCCATGCTTAAGACGGCAGCCGTCCTGGCCGTCGGCGCCCTGGCCCTTTCGGCCTGCACCAACGCATCCGAAACCGGCGGTCAGGGGGCAGCGTCGCCGTCCGGCAGCGCCAACGCCAGCTTTGACCCCAGCACGGTCAAGAAGGACGACGCCCTGGCGGCCATGGTGCCTGAGGCGATCAAGTCAAAGGGCACCCTGACCGTGGGCTCGGACACCTCCTACGCCCCCGCGGAATTCCTCGGCACCGACGGCCAGACCCCCGTGGGCTACGACGTTGACATCGCCAAGGCGATCGGCGCCGCACTCGGCCTGAAGGTCCAGGTCCAGACGTCCGAATTCACCGGCATCCTCCCGGCCCTCGGCCCGAAGTACGACCTCGGGATCTCCTCCTTCACCATCAACCCGGAGCGGCTCTCCGCGGTGAACATGGTCAGCTACTTCAACGCAGGCACCGCTTGGGCCGTGCAGAAGGGCAACCCGAAGAAGGTCTCCCTGGATGACCTCTGCGGCAAGTCCATTGGCGTCCAGACCGGCACCGTCCAGGAAGATCCGGACCTCTCGGGCCGCAACAAGAAGTGCGTCGACGCGGGCAAGCAGCCCATCAACATCGTGACGCTCAAGACCCAGACGGACATCACCACCCGCCTGGTCAACGGCAGCATCGATGCGATGGCGGCCGACTCCCCCATCATCGGCTACGCGCTGACCCAGACCAACGGCCAGCTTGAGAAGCTCGGCGACGTCTATGACTCCGCACCGCAGGGCATCGCCGTTGCCAAGTCCGACACCGCCCTGGCAGATGTCATCCAGAAGACCGTCACCAAGCTGATGGAAGACGGTTCGTACAAGAAGATCCTTGAGGGCTGGGGTAACGGCGACGGCGCCATCACCAAGTCCGAGGTCAACCCGGCTGTCGGCTAATGAGTATCCCAGCAACCAATCAAAAATCAGGTGCACAGATGGACAGCCATCAGGACAACCACGCCGCTCCGGTACTGAATAAAGCAGTACCGGTACGGCACCCCGGCCGCTGGATCAGCGCCGTGATCATTGTCGGCGCCTTGGCCATCTTCCTGCAGAGCCTGTTCACGAACCCCAACTTCCGCTGGGACGTCGTGGGCGCCTACATCCTGGACGTCAAGGTGGTCCAGGGTGTCGCCTGGACCTTGGTCCTGACGGTTGCCTCCATGGTCCTGGCCATCATTCTGGCCATCCTCCTGGCCTTCATGCGGCAGTCGGAGAACCCTGTATTCCGGTGGTCCAGCTGGACCTGGGTCTGGTTCTTCCGCGGCACCCCGGTCTACACCCAGTTGATCTTCTGGGGCCTGATCGCGGTCCTCTACCCCAAAATCAGCGCCGGCGTACCGTTCGGCCCGGAGATGTTTTCCGTGGACACCAGCACGGTCGTCACGGCCACTGTGGCCGCGATCCTGGGCCTTGGCCTCAACGAGTCCGCCTACCTGGCGGAAATCTTCCGGGCCGGGCTCAAGTCCGTGGACCGTGGCCAGATGGAAGCCGCCGAGGCCCTGGGCATGGGCAAGACCAAGATCATGTGGCGGATCATCCTGCCGCAGGCGATGCGAGTGATCGTGCCGCCCACCGGGAACGAAACCATCGGCATGCTCAAGACGACCTCGCTGGTCCTGGCCGTGCCGTTCACCCTGGACCTGACCTTTGCCACCAACGCCCTGGCGAACCGGACATACCTGCCGGTTCCCCTGCTGATCGTGGCGGCCATCTGGTACCTCATCATCACGAGCCTGCTGATGGTGGGCCAGCACTTCATCGAGGCCTACTACGGCAAGGGCGTGGACAACCGCGCTCCCGCAACGATCAACCCCGCTGCCGCCAAGGCTGCCGCGGCGGTGGCGCCCAGTGCCGACGCCGAGCCGGCCCTCAAGATGGACTTCCCCGAGGAGGAGGCGAAATGACGGTCATCACTGAGAACCCGTTGGTAAAGATCGAGGGCCTTCACAAGTACTACGGCCAGCACCACGTGCTGCGCGGCATCGACCTGAACGTCAACCAGGGCGAGGTGTCGGTGGTGATCGGCCCGTCCGGTTCCGGCAAGTCCACCATGCTCCGCTGCGTGAACCTGCTCGAGACCATCAGCGCCGGACGCATTTCCGTGGGCGGCCAGCTGATCGGCTACCGCGAGGTCAAGGGCCGGCTCCATGACCTGAAGGCCAAGGAAATCGCCGCCCAGCGCCGCGAGATCGGCATGGTGTTCCAGCGCTTCAACCTGTTCCCGCACAAGACGGCGCTGCAGAACATCATGGAAGCCCCGGTCCAGGTCAAGGGCCAGTCCAAGGCAGTGGCCCGGAAGCGTGCCCTGGAGCTGCTGGACCGGGTGGGGCTCGGTGACCGTGCCGGCCACTACCCCTCCCAGCTCTCCGGCGGGCAGCAGCAGCGTGTTGCTATTGCCCGGGCCCTGGCCATGGACCCTGAGCTCATGCTTTTCGATGAGCCCACCTCCGCGCTGGACCCTGAGCTCGTGGGCGACGTCCTGAACGTGATGAAGGACCTCGCCAAGTCCGGCATGACCATGATCGTGGTGACCCACGAGATCGGCTTCGCCCGCGAAGTCGGTGACCGCCTGACGTTCATGGACGGCGGCGTCGTGGTGGAATCGGGCGACCCGCGCGAAGTCCTCGCCAACCCGCAGCACCCGCGCACCAAGGAGTTCCTGAGCCGCGTGCTGTAGGTCGACGCGGGAGTATCCTGCCGACGCTCAGGTTTCCTGCCGATGCGCAAATGCACTGTCGCTCCCGTATTCGGGTAGCGGCAGGGCATTTGCGCGTCGTGGGACAGATTTCCTGTCAGGGCCACGCTGCGGAACGGGCCCGACGGCGGGGCACACCGAACGCTGCCAGCTTCCGTTCCAGCCGGCCGGGCTCCATGAGGTCCGCCCAGACCCACCGCAGTACCCGGAGCCCCGTGGCCCGGATCCGGTTTTCCCGCTCCTTCTCGTCCACGACCACCTGCGACGCGGTCCTGCCCCGGAGATATTCGGACTTCACATACTTCTCTTCGCCGTCGAACTCGCCCACCAGCCGCACGGTGTCCCAGTAGTAGTCGGTGTAGCCCGCGAGACCGGCGTCGTCCCGGACTTCGTGCTGAAGTTCCGGCGGCTGGAATCCGGCCACGCACATGAGCCCGCGGCCGTAAGACTCCCCCGGGGACCCCGACCGCGGATCCGCGAACTCCACGGCAGTCCTGATCCGCCGCGCGGCCGCAGCCGTGTAATTGCCGTCCACCCCCGCCAGCAGCTTTTCCTTCGAGAGCGGGGGCAACCCAAGCGCTGCGTCCGGCCTGAGCACATGATCCAACGGAACAATAGCTTCGGCAAACGGTGTGAAAGCAGCAAGATCCAGCACCGTGCGGACTCTCCCCGTGACCAGCAGGCCATCGCGCCGGAACACCTTCAGACCGTCCGGGGCTGCGTAGTGCCGCCGCACTCCCGCACGCGAGCGTCCGCCACCGTTCTGAAGCGTCAACGCATGGACCGGATGACGCAGCCCAATCGTTGGCACGCCCCACACGGACGCGGCGGAGTGCCTGGCAAAGACTGTCGGTGCCGTGAACGACTCCGCCGCGGCGCTAACCCGGAGCCGGTATTGTTCCCAAGGCTGCAGCGCCCGCCACGCCGACCCGTCGACGTAGACGCCTTGACGCACGCGCACGAGCGCCCCTGACCGGCAGCGTTTGGCGAGCTCGTTCGGTGTGAGCCCCTGCTGGACGTGCTCGCGGGCCAGGATCAGTCTCGGTAAGTCGCTCATGGAACGAAGATCCCAGCAAGGGAGCAGCGGCACCATGCCAGGCCGCCCGGATGTGGAAAACCCGACGCGCAGCCCCTCCTGCGGCGCGGGATCCGTTGGCGACGCACACTCCCTTCCTCGACGCGCAGCTCTTCCGGCGACGCGCGAATTACCTGACGTGCCGGTATTCGGGCGTCGGTGGGCAATTTGCGCATCGCGGGGCACGGAGCGCGTCGTGCCCGGCGGAAGCCGGGCTACGTCTGCGAGAGCCGTGGCCACCGCGACGCGCATTCCGTTCGGCGATGCGGGATCCGTTTGGCGACGCGCGGATTACCTGACGTGCGGGTATTCGGGCGTCGGTGGGCAATTTGCGCAGCGCCGAGCAGGGAGCGCGTCGTGCCCGGCGGAAACCAGAGCTACTTATTCGAGAGACGTGGCCACGGCGACGCTCAGCCCCTCCGGCGACGCGGGGTCCGTCCGGCGACGCGGGGTCCGTCCGGCGACGCGGGATCCGTTCGGCGACGCGCGAATTACCTGACGTGCGGGTATTCGGGCGTCGGTGGGTAATTTGCGCAGCGCCGGGCACGGAGCGCGTCGTGCCCGGCGGAATCCGGGGCTACGTCTGCGAGAGCCGTGGCCACCGCGACGCGGGATCGGTTCGGCGACACGGGATCCGTCCGGCGACGCGGGATCCGCTCGGCGACGCGCGAATTACCTGAGGCGCGGGTATTCGGGCGTCGGTGGGTAATTTGCGCGGCGCCGGGTGGGGAGCGCGTCGTGCCCGATGGAAACCGGGGCTACGTCTTCGAGGGCCGTGGCCAGTACGTCTGCGGGAGGCCTTGCACGGCCGTGGCCACCGCGGCCCGGATGGCGCGGTGCAGTTCCCCGAGCCGGTGCCGGTCCGTGCTGACTTCGATGATGCTGCGGCCCTCCAAGGGGCGGGCCAGCGCCTCGGCGAGTTCCGCCGTCGTGCCCACCCGGTGGTGCGCCACGCCGTAGGCCGCGGCCAGCGCGGCGAGGTCCACCCGCTGCGGGGTGGCGAAGAGGCGTTCGACGGCGTTGCCGTAGCGTCCCGCCGTGGCCACCGCGCCGTGCTCCAGGAGCCCGAAGATGGCACCGCCGGCGTCGTTGAGCACCACGATCCGCAGCTCGGGCTCGGCCTCCCCGGCGCCGAGCAGGAGGCCGCCGGCGTCGTGCAGGAACGTGACGTCGCCCATCAGGACCGTGGTTTCCTGCCGTCCGCCGAGCGCGATGCCCGTGGCGGTGGACGTGGTGCCGTCGATCCCGGCGAGGCCCCGGTTGGCGAACATGGTCGCGTGCGGTTCTGACGGCGGCGCCCCGGCGAGATCGACGTCGCGGATCCCGTTCGAGGAGCCGAGCACCAGCTGTCCGCGGGCGTGCTTCCAGACCGCGGCGCCGACGGACGGGCCGGTTGCGGCAGGCGACGCGGCGAGGACCAGGTCCACGGCGTGCTGCGCGGCGGCGCCGGCCAGCAACCAGGCATCGAGCCACGCGGCGGATCCGCGGCCGGCGAACTCCGCCAGGTCTGTCAGCGTCTCCAGCGGCAGTTCGGTGCGGCGGCCGGGTTCGTACCAGGCCACCGGGACGGGCTGGTACAGGGCGGAGGGGACGTCGGCCCGGGCCAGCAGCTCGCTCACGGGGCGGGACAGTGTGGCCCGGCCGAACAGGACCGCCCGCTCGATCGGCTGGGCCGAGTCCGCGCCGAAGTGCTCAATGAGCAGCCGGTAAGGTCCCACGGCGTTGGGCCCGAACCGGGCGTTCGACGACGGTTCGGCCAGCAGCGGCAGGCCGTGAGCGCGGGCGAATGCCTCGGCGACCGGCCCGGCGTCGTGCCCCGCCAGGACCACGGTGCGCCGCTCCGGCAGTGCCGCCGATGCGGCCGGGAAGTCCAGCGCGAGGGGGTTCCGCGCGGCCCGGTAAATGCCGCGTCCGGCGGCGGGCAGGCTGTCGCCCGCGGCCGGGACCAGCGGGTCGCGGAAGGCCAGGTTGAGCTGGACAGGCCCCGGAGGCGAGTCCTCGAAGGCTCCGGTGGCGGCGCTGAGGGCGGTTTCCACCGCGCGCCGCGGATCGCTGCCGGCCGGCACGTCGACGGCGAAGCGGACGTGCTCGCCGAACAGGTCCAGCTGCACGGTGGTCTGGTTGGCGCCGGTTCCGCGGAGTTCCTCCGGCCGGTCGGCGGAGAGGACCACGAGCGGCACCGCGGCGTGGTTGGCCTCCATCACGGCCGGCAAAAGGTTTCCGACGGCGGTCCCGGACGTGGTGAGGACGGCGGCCGGGGCACCGGTGGACAGGGCCAGGCCGAGGGCCGTGAAGCCCGCCGAGCGCTCGTCGATCCGGACCAGCAGCTCCACCCGGCCGGCCGCTTCGGCCTCGGCCAGGGCGTAGGCCATGGGCGCGGAGCGCGACCCCGGGGACACCACCACGTGGCGCACCCCGGCGTCGAGCAACGTGTCGACGGCGATGCGCGCCGCCTCCACCGCCAACAGGCTGCCGCCAGTCGACGACCCGTTAGCGGAATCCGCCGGGCTCACATGTTCTCCGGCGTCTCGATGCCCAGGAGCTCCAGGCCGCCGGACAGTCGGCGCAGGACCAGCGCGCACAGGGCCAGCCGCGAATCCCGGACGGATTCCTCGGCCTTGAGCACCGGGCACTGGTCGTAGAAGGTCGTGAACAGCTGGGCGAGCTCGAAGAGGTAGCCGCAGAGCCGGTGCGGTTCGAGCGAATCCCGCACCTTGTTCAGTGTGGTGTCGAACTCCAGCAGGTGCAGGGCCAGCGCGCGTTCCGCCGGTTCGACGACGGCAATCGCCGTCGCGGGCCCGGCAGCCGTCGGGGTTCCGGCAGTTCCGGCGGCCGTTGTACCGGCGGAGGCGGCCGAACCGCCATCCGGCGAACCGCCGTCGAGCGAACCGCCGTCGGTGAACAGTTCCAGCACTCCGGCCTTGCGCAGGATGGAGCGGATCCTGGCGGCGGCGTACTGCACGTAGGGCCCTGTGTTGCCGCTGAGGGCGAGCATGCGGTCGAAGTCGAAGACGTACTCGGTGTCGTGGCCGGTGGAGAGGTCAGCGTACTTGACGGCGCCGATGCCCACCTGGCGGGCGGTCACGGCGCGTTCCTCGTCGCTGAGCTCGGGCCGGCTCGCGTCGATGACGGCGCGGGCGCGGTCCACGGCCTCCTCGAGCAGGGCCATGAGCTTCACCGGGGCGCCCGACCGGGATTTGAGGATCTTCCCGTCCTCACCGAGCACGTTGCCGATCTGCACGTGCACGGCCTCCACCGTGTCAGGAAGCCAGCCGGCGTCCCGGGCGGTGGCCATGACCATCCGCAGGTGGACGTTCTGCGGGGCGCCCACAACGTAGAGGACCCGGTTGGCCTCGAGCTCGCGGACCCGGTAGCGGATGGTGGCGAGGTCCGTGGTGCCGTAGCCGTAGCCGCCGTCGGACTTGCGGATGATCAGCGGCAGCGGCTGCCCGTCGCGGCCCGAAAAGCCCTCGGGGAAGGTGCACAGGGCGCCGTCGCTGATCCGGGCGAGGCCGCGTTCTTCCAGTTCCTGGCACAGCTGTGCCAGATGCGCGTCGTAGGAGCTTTCGCCAGCGATGTGGTCGTCGGTGAGGCTGATGCCCAGCATGGAGTAGATGGCATTGAAGTAGCGCTTGGACTGGGCAACCAGCCGCTGCCAGACGGCGAACGTCTCCTCGTCGCCGCCCTGCAGGGCCACGACGCGGAGCCGGGCCCGGGTGGCGAAGCCGTCCGCGTCGGTGGCGGAGGAATCGAACTTGGCCCGGGCGGCCTGGTAGAAGGCGCTGGGGTCATCGACCAGCAGCGCGGCTTCCGGGGAGTCCTCGCCGATCTCCAGCCAGTGTTCGATCAGCATGCCGAAGGGAGTGCCCCAGTCGCCGATGTGGTTCTGCCGGATCACGGTGTCGCCGAGGGCCTCGAGCACCTTGACGAGGCTGTCCCCCACCACCGTGGTGCGCAGGTGGCCGACGTGCATTTCCTTGGCGACGTTCGGGGAGGAATAGTCGACGACGACGCGCTGCGGCTTTGCGGCTGGCGTGACCGCCGTGGCCGGGGACGCCGCCTGGGCCGACTCCGCGTTGAGCAGTTCCTCGATCCACGTGCCGTCGAAGCTCAGGTTGATGAAGCCGGGCCCGGAGATTTCCACGCCGGTGCAGATGCCGTCCAGGTCCAGGGCCTCGACGATCTTCGCGGCGGCCTCCCGCGGCGGCAGCCCGGCCTTCTTGGCCAGGGCCATGGCGGCGTTGATCTGGATGTCGGCGAACTGGGAGGGCCTGACCACCGGGTCCGCCTGCCGGAACTCTTCGCCGAACGCGGTGGCAATTGCAGCCTGGACTTTGGGGACAACCAATTCGGCCGGATTATTCACAGTCCCAAATTATCAGTTCGGGCCCTGCCCCGATGCCCGCCCGCCGCCCGGAGCAACGCCTTCCAAAGCAACGCGGGGTCAGATCGCGCCCATGTCGGGGCCCAACATGGGCGCGAAGTGACCCCGCGTTGCTTTGGCGGAGGCGGGAGGGGCTAGGCGGGAGGGGCTAGGCGTCGGTGCGGAACACCTGGACCACGGACGGGCGCGGGGCGCGCGCCTGGCCGGGCTTCGGCGTCGCTCCGGCGGCGACGTAGTCCGGGAAGTAGGAGTGCTGCTCGGCGAACGTGCCTTCCTCCCCCGGGTGCTGCACGGCCACGAAGACGGTCCGTTCGTCGTCGTGGATGACCGGGCCGCAGGTCTCGGCGTCGCGCGGGACGGCGAGGAACTGCTCCACCCTGCCGCGCTCGGCGCCGTCCAGGGTCACCTTGAAGAGCCCGTCGGCGTAGCCGATGCTCGAGGGCGCGCCGTCGGTGGAGATCCACAGGTTGCCCACCGAGTCGAACGCCACGTTGTCCGGGCAGGAGATGGGCGAGACCTGGCTGGCCGGGAACCCGGCGAAGTAGGCGGCGGAGTTCTTGGCCGGATCACCGCAGACCATCAGGAGGTTCCAGCCGAACGTGGTGGACGTCTGATCCCCGGTCTCGGTGATTTCGACGATGTGGCCGTCGCGGTTGAGGGTGCGGGGGTTGACCTCGGTGGCCCCTTCCTTGCCGGGCTTGCCGCGGTCCGCGTTGTTGGTGCAGACAACATAGACCTTGCCGGTGTGCAGGCTGGGCTGGACGTCCTCGCAGCGGTCCATCTTGGTGGGGCCCACCTTGTCGGCGGCCAGGCGGGTGTGGACCAGCACCTCTTCCACGGACATCCCGGGCACCTTGGACGCGCCGCCCACCACGAGCGGCAGCCATTCGCCGGAACCATCGAAGGCACCGTCGGCCGGGACAGCGCCCGAGCCGTCGAACCCGGCCGCCGGGGAGTTGCCGGTGAACCTGGCGACGTAGAGGTCGCCCTCGGAGAGCAGCCCCAGGTTGTGCTTGCGGTCGCCCTCCACGTATTTGCCGGCCGAGACGAACTTGTACAGGTAGTCGAAGCGCTCGTCGTCGCCCATGTAGGCCACCACGTGGCCGGACTTCGCGACGATCACGTTGGCGCCCTCGTGCTTGAAGCGGCCCATCGCGGAGTGCTTGCGGGGCGTGGAGGTGGGATCGAACGGGTCGACCTCCACGATCCAGCCGAAGCGGTTGGCCTCGTTCTCGTAGCCGGGGTTGCGGGTGTCGAAGCGCGGGTCGTCCAGTTCCCACTGCCGCGCGGTGGGCTTGCTTGTCAGGCCGTAGCGTTTGTCAGCGTCGGAGGTCCCGGGCGCGGCGAAGTAGCCGTTGAAATTCTCCTCGCCGGAGAGGATGGTGCCCCACGGGGTGGTGCCGCCGGAGCAGTTGCCCAGGGTGCCCTTGACGGCCCGGCCGGAGGGATCGGCGGCGGTCTTCAGGAGGGCGGACCCGGCGGCGGGGCCGTCGAGCTCGTAGGTGGTGTCGGTCAGGAAGCGGCGGTTCAGCCCGGCGCCCCGGACGTAGCTCCAGGGCTTGTTCTTGTTCGCCCGCTCCAGCTCGACCACGCTGAGCCCGTGGGCGGCCCGGCCGATCGCGCGGGTCTCGGCGGCGTCGAACCCGGCCGGCAGCATGATGCTCTCGTTGGTGTATTCGTGGTTGGTGAAGAGCACGGCGCGGCGGTCCTTGGACCCCTCGATCGGCAAGATGTCCGTGTAGTCGTTGTTGTAGCCGAACTGGCGGGCCTGGGCCGTGGCGCTCTGCCGGTCGACGTCGAACGCCGGGGAGTCGTTGAAGAGCGGGTCGCCCCAGCGGATGACCGGCTGCCAGGTGAACCCGGCGGGGACCGTCAGGGCGTCGACGGCGGCGCCCACTGGAGCGATGGCGCTGAACTTCAGCTTCGAGGCCCCGAAGCCGTCCTTCGCGGCGGCGGCGAGGCCCGGGCCGCCGTCGGCCACTGCCGTGCCGGCAGAGGTCACCGCGTTGCCAAGAACGACGGCGAGCGCGCCGGCGGCGCCGAAGCCCAGGGCGGCGCGGCGGGACATCGTGGCGGAGGCGATGTCACGGAAGTAGCTGTTGGTGCTGGTGTTGCAGACCTCGCCCGAGCAGGCGTTGTCGCACTTCAGCGCGCAGGTGACGGGGCTTCTCTTGCCTTTGGTGTGGCCGAGCATGGGGAGCAGGGAAAATTTGCGTCCGGAAGAAACAGACATGGAGAGACCTTCCATGGGGTGGAATGCGGGCCTGCCCACCGTTCCACCCTCCGGCTACGCGGAGCCGACTCTCACATGAAGTTCCGGTGAACTCCCGCGGCCGAACTCCCGCAACCAGACTCCCCGCCGTAACCCCCCGGCCGTAATCCCCCGGCCGGACTCCCCGGGCAGCCGAGCCTAGCTCTCCGCCTCGTCCGGGTCGCTGGCGGCAGCCATCAGCCGCTGGCCGATGCCTTCCAGGAATTCGGCGATCTGGGCAATGCTGTCCTCGGAGGACTTCTGGAGGAGGGCCGCGGCGGCTGCGGCGAAGTGGTCGTTGGCCCACTGCATCGCGTCGGTCCCCTCCGGGCTCAGGTGCAGGAGCACGCTGCGCCGGTCCGTGGGGTTGGGCTTGCGCACCATGAAGCCCTTGGATTCCAGCCGGTCCACCATGGCGGTGACCGAGCCGGTGGTGATGTTCAGTGCCTTGCCGAGGTCCTTGGGCGTGAGGCCGTCCACCTCGCCCACGAAGGCCATCGCGTTGATGTCGATCGTCCCGATCCCCAGCTTCTCGGCCAGCCGGATGCGGAGAGCATAGGTGCCCGTGTCCACCCGGCGCAGGCCCTGCACGATCCGGAGCAGCCCGTCCTTCTGGGCCACCGTCTGGCCCTCCGCAGGCCGTGCCGTGGCCGGCGCGTCAACTTGCCGGGGTACCGAGGTGGTCATCACGAATCTTCCGCTCCAAAGCTATGTTCGGCGGCTACTTCGCCGCGTCCGCATTCACTTTACTCTCATCCATGTCCGTCACCGGCTGGCCGACAGCACCGCGTGGACCCGGCGCAGGCGGTCCAGCCACCAGTCGCGGCGCTCCGGGGCGGCCGCGTATTCGGCCAGCAGCCCCGGATCGGCGGCGACCTCGCGGACCCGGATGGTGCCGTCGTCGGGCACCAGCGGGTCCCGGGTGACGTCGGCGGCGAGCAGGGACACGGTCCCCAGCCCGCAGGCATACGGCAGTTCGGGCAGGGCGGCGGCGAGCGCCAGTCCTGCCCGGATTCCCACGGAGGTGTCCAGGGCCGAGCTGACGACGGCGGGAAGCCCGGCTTGCGCCACGATGTCCAGGGCCCGCCGCACTCCCCCGAGCGGTGCCACCTTCACGACGATCAGGTCCGCCGCGCCGGCGCGGGCCACCTTGAGGGGATCGTCCTCCTTGCGCACGCTTTCGTCCGCGGCGATCAGCACCGGAACCCCGGCGGCCCGCAGCCGGCGGCGGACCTCGGCGAGCCCGGCAATGTCCGGCACGGGCTGTTCGGCGTATTCCAGCCCGACGGCGGCGAGCCGGGTCAGTGCCCCGACGGCGGCCGGGACGTCCCAGCCGCCGTTCGCGTCCACCCGGATTGCGGCGTCCGGGAGTGCCTCGCGGACCGCGGCCACCCGGGCGGCGTCGTCGTCGAGGCTCTGTCCGGGCTCGGCCACCTTGATTTTGACGGCGTCCACCCGGCCGAAGCGGGCCAGGATCTCCGGGACCCGGTCCGCGGCGACGGCGGGGACCGTGGCGTTGACCGGGATGCTGGTCCGCAGCGGCTCGGGAAAGCCCTGCCAGCCGGCCTCGATCGCGGCGGCGAGCCAGCGGGATGCTTCCTGGTCGCCGTACTCCGGGAAGGGGCAGAACTCGCCCCAGCCCAGCGGGCCGTCCAGCAGCAGGGCCTCGCGCTGGAGGATTCCGCGGAACTTCACCCGCATCGGCAGGCTCACCACGCGGGCGCCGGCGAGGAGTTCCTCCAGCGCGGGGAACCGGGGTTCCGCGCGGAGCTGGGGTTCCTCCGGACGAGACCCTGCCGGCTGCGGTGAAGACCCGGCCGGCGGCGGTGGAAGCGTGTTCATGCCTCGCTCAGTTCTGCCCGACTGTGGCGTCGGTCAGGTGCGTCACGTCGGCCAGCCAGGGAAACAGAAACTGGTCCAAGACAACCAGGACCCCCGCGAGGATCGCCAGGGACAGGAGGATCTTCAGCCACAGGGGCCCGGGCAGTTGCCGGAAAAGCCAAAGGTACATGGTCTAGCCCTTCCCCTGCAGTGCGGCGATCTGCTTCGCGATCGGCGCCGGCGGCCCGGCGCTGAGCGGCTGCCATGAATCGAAAACGGAGTACGCGATGATGCGCTCCTGGGCGCCGAAACGCGGGTTGCAGCTTGTCATGGTCAGGATCCGTTGCTGCGGCTCTGCGCCGGGTTGGGTCGGCACCCGCGCCAGGACATCCAACCGGTCCGGCAGGACGATCTCCTGGTTCCGGAAGACGTAGATGTAGAACCCGTCGGCGGTCTGGACATAGATCTTGTCCCCCGGCACCAGGGTGTGGATGTTGTCGAGCACCGCGCCGTGCGTCTGGCGGTGGCCGGCGACCGCGAAGTTCCCCACGGCCCCGGGCATGGCCGTCCCCGAGTAGCGGCCCAGGCCGAGCGTGTCCAGGACGTCCTGGCTGGTGCCCTCGATGATCGGCCGGCTGTAGTCGGCGCCGAACCGGGGAACGTAGATGACCCCGATCGCCTGTCCGTGGCCCGGCGCCTTGCCCACCGGCACGGCGCCGGCTCCCCCGGCGGCTCCCGCGGCGGATCCGCCGCCGGACCCGGGTGCCGGCGCGGCCGGGGCAGTCGCTGCGGGTGCCTGGTGCTGCTGCACGAACTGCTTCACGGCAGCCCCCTGGGCCGCGTCGGCTTCGACGTTGGTCCACCACAATTGCCAGGCGACGAAGAGCACGGCAATCACGCCGAGAGTGATCAGCAGTTCGCCCGCCACTTGGACAGCCAGCAGGGTTCGACGCCGGCGGGTGCGGTGAGTTTCCCGCGCAACCGTGGCGCGGCGGTTCAGTACGTTCGTCATGGCACTCCTGGTGACTACCGCTGGACGCTGCCGATGAAGCATCGCCCGTTCGGAAGAACCGGCAGGACTGACGATTCCACGGTCCCGGACCGGATCTGCGCCATGACGCAGTCGGTGCCGCTCAGCACGCCGACTTCCACGGCGTCGGCGTCCAGTCCGGTGGGTGTGCGGGAGGCGGAGACCTCCACTGCGGCCGGGGCGAACCCCGCCGCGGAAAGGCTCGCGCGGACTTGCTCGCGGCTCGGCTTCGGCGAGGACGCCAGCAGGGTCTGCAGGGCCGCTTCCACGGCATGGGGAACGCCGGAAGGAGCCGCAGTCGCGGACGGCGATGTCCCGGCCGGCGCCGCGGAGGGGGAACCCGCAGCCGCAGCCGGGGCCTCGCTCGCCGGCCCGGAGGACACGGTCGGGGAAGGGGCGGAACACGCGGACATGCCGATCACCAGCGGCAGGACCGCCGCGGCCAGTGCCACGGACCAGCGGCCGCGCGGGCGGCGGAGCTGGGCGGGGTCGCGGGAAGTCACCGGAATATCCTCCCATACCGGGTCCGGCGCACCGGCACCGCCGCGCACGCCGGCCGCACCCGGCCGCACCCGTTTAGCCCGCCGTGCAGCCGGCCTTCAGGCGGCTCGCAGAGTTCTGTGGGAGCCTGTTAGCGATGAGTTTTCGCCAGGAACGCACCAGCAACAGCCCGTCTTTGGGGTACACGGAGGCGGGGGGCAGCCCTGCCCCGGCAGGCCCGGACGGGACCCCCGGCAAGGGGACGGGCCCGGTCTTCCTGTTAGCCACGCTGGCCTGCCTGGCCGCACTCGCCGCCACGTATTTCGTCTTTGTCCGCACCACCACGGGACAGTTCATCGACGAATCGGCGCTCGTCGAGGCCGTGGCAATGAGCGGCACGGCCGGCAAGGCCGCGACGAAGCTCCTCGACTGGCTGCCCGCCCTGTCCGTGGTGATCTCCACCGTGGTGGTGCTCTTTGTCACCATCCTGCGGCGGCGCTGGGCCGCGGCCGGGATTGCCCTGGCGGCCTGCGTGGGCGCCAACGTGGCCACCCAGATCCTCAAGGACCTCGTGCCCGTCCGGCCGTACCGCGGGGTGGAGACGCTGGAGCTGAACTCGCTGCCGTCCGGCCACACCACCATGGCCGCCTCGGCCGCGGCCGCCGTGTTCCTTATGGTCTCGCCGCGCTGGCGGCCGCTGGCCGGATTCCTGGGCGGCAGCTTCGCCGTCGCCACCGGGGTGTCCACCCTCATCAACCAGTGGCACCGTCCGGCCGACGTCGTCGCGGCGTTCCTCGTGGTGGGGGCGTTCATGCTCCCTGCCGGCTGGCTGATTATCCGCACCGGCCCGCGCTGGAACGTCTGGGACGGTTTCGGGGAGCACTGGGCGGCGGCACGGCTGTGGCTCGCGCTGCCGGTCCTGGCGGGGCTCGCCTCCGCCGCGCTGGCCGGGTACTCGCTGCTGCAGACCGCTTCCGGCGCCGGACAGGACGGCAGCACCACCACGTACTTCTGGGCCGGGACCGCACTGATCGTGGTCGCCGGCTACCTCGCCACCGTGGCCGGCATCTGGCTGTTCGGGCATGCAGCCCGACGGCGGCGCGCACCCCTCCGCTGAATGATGCCGCTGACTGGTGCCGCTGGCTGCGGACGAGGCCGGGGCAGCGGAAAGGCAGCCGGGCACCCGACAGCCCGGGAGCCACCCAGGGCGCCCGGGCTGTCGGGGTCGGTGGTGGCTACTTGAGCAGGGCGCAGAGATCCACGGCTTTTCCTGCGCTGGCGTCCACGGAGATCACGTTATTGCCCGTGGGTGAGTCAACCTGGAGAACCAGCCGTCCGGTGTACTGGTAGGCCCCGGGCCCTCCGGCATCCGTGTGGAAGTAGATAAATCCGTTGTGGCCGGTGGCGGTGAACGTGTAGGTTCCGTCCGGGTTCTTGACGTACCTGCTCACGGAGCCGGAAGTCTTCACGGTGTACGACTTCCCGGTGGTTTCATTGGACCAGGTGAGCACGACCCCGGTGCCAACCTTGTAGAGGTTGCCGTTGTCGAAGTTGATTTCCCTGATCGTGCCTCCATTGGACGTGAGACCAAGGTCAAAGGTGACGCACGAGTCCGCGGCAGGTATGACAATCTTATTCGGGTCGGGGTCGGCTGCACCCGCGGGCGAAGCCGCTAGAAGTACGGCTGCCGTTGCAGCCAGGGGCACGAACCAGCGGGACGGTTTTCCAAACATGAGCATCTCCTCAAACCTTTGCGTCTGAACGCATCACCCATCCGGCGGAGACCATGCGCTGCAATAATCACGGGCGGACCCTGACGGCGGCATTCCTGCCGCCCCACGTAGGGCCGGCCTGAATGCACCGGCGCACTGGCCCGACCCTACTAAGCACACTTAGTCTTCGCCCGAGTAGCCGCTACTTGTTTTGTGGCTACCTGCGTATCGCCGCCGGGTCCGCCAGCGCTCAGTAGTTCCGGCGGTGCTTGAGCCGGGGAATGGTGACGGCGAAGACCGCGGCGGCGGCGAAGCCAATCACGCCGGTGGCAGCCACGCCTGCCCCGAGCGAGGCGACGGCGGTGACGCCGGAGAGCAGCACCGGGCCGCCGGTGGCCCCGGCGTCGGCCATGAACCGCCAGATGCCCAGGAACTGGCCGCGGCCGTTGTTGGGTGAGAAATCGGCCCCCAGCGTCATGTTCAGGCCCGAGCTGATGCCGTTGCCGAACCCGATCAGGAGCGCGGCGAGCAGCAGGCCCGCGAAGCCGCTGCTGAGCGGGATCAGCAGCATGGCCGTGCCCATGATGAGGGTCGAGGGAATGGCCACCCATTGCCGGCCCTTGCGGTCCATGAGCTTGCCGGCCGGATAAAACACGAGCATGTCGATGGCGCCGGACAGCCCGTAGATCAGGGACGCCTGCGTCGCGTCCATCCCGAGGTGCTCGGCCCAGAGCGGGATCACCACCTGCCGGGACGCGCGCAGCGCGCTGAGCAGCAGCACACCCATGCCGACCGTCAGGAAGACGCCCGCGTGGGACACGGCCACGCTGCGCAGCGTCGCCTGCCGGACGGGGCCGCCGTCGTCCGCCGCCGGCGCGGCCACGAGGTCCGGGATGGTCACCGACAGCACGGCGGCAGCTGCCATGGCCACGACGCCCACCCAGTAAGCGCCAGTGATGCCGGCGAACTGCATGACGGCGGCGCCGATGAAGGGGCCGATGAAGATGCCGATCCGGTTGACGCCGCCGAGCGTGGACAGGGCCCGTGCCCGGAGGATCACCGGCACGGCCTCGGTCAGGTACTTCTGCCGGGCCAGGCTGAAGACACTCGCGGCCATCCCGACGACGACCATGGCCGCCGCGAGCAGCCAGAGGCCCTCGGGCACCAGCGGTGCCAGTGCCGCGGCGGCGAGGGCGGCGGCGCTGGCCGCCGCTGCCCCGACGATGGCCCAGCGTTCGCCGAACTTCAGTGTGATGAGCGAGGCGGGCAGGTTAAAGAACCAGGAGCCAAGTCCGATCAGGGTGACCACCAGCGCGGCGACGGCCACGGAGGCGCCGAGGTCGCGGGCGGACAGTGCCACCACGGGCAGGATGGCGCCCTCGCCGATGCTAAACAGCAGGGCCGGGCCGAAGGCGGGGACGGCGATGCTGCTCAGGCTGAAGGGTGCGGTCTGTGTGGTGGTCATCCCCTTCATCCTAGGACGGCCCCCGGGCAGGGCCGTTCAGGCGCCGAAGTGCGTGGTCAACGCAACGCTCGGGTCCTACAGCTCCCTGGAGCCGGATAACCCAAGTTGTCGGCCCTAGAATTGACGGGCTAAAGCGAGGTAGACAACCGTGAACGTTACGGCAGCGAGGACAGCCAGCCCGGAAAGCTGCGCCAATCGCCAAGCACGCCGCTTTGAGTGGTACCGCAGGTCCTCAAGTGCATAAAGGTCGTTGCTGGTGCTCATCTGATCTCCCCAAACTCAGCGTCAAGCCGTTCCCGGCTGCGCGGGCATCTCACCCACGGACTAAGCCTGCGAGATTGGGAAGGCGCCGGGACAGGGTGGAGAGTACTTGTCTTCGCCCC
This sequence comes from Arthrobacter sp. NicSoilB8, assembly GCF_019977355.1. Classification (NCBI taxonomy): domain Bacteria; kingdom Bacillati; phylum Actinomycetota; class Actinomycetes; order Micrococcales; family Micrococcaceae; genus Arthrobacter; species Arthrobacter sp. NicSoilB8. The sequence goes on from NZ_AP024655.1 coordinate 3,943,720, forward strand.
ACCGGACTACTTGTTTGATGAAGAAACCGATCCGGCGGCCGGGAGCTCAGGCATCGAAGTGCGTGCGGACTTCCCCGCCGGTGAGGCTCTTCAGGACACCGGCCGCGACGTCGCGGAGCTTCTGGTTCCGGTTGCTGGAGACCCGGGTGAGAATGGCCATGGCCTCGTCCTGGGAGCAGCGGTTCTGCGCCATGATGACTCCGCAGGCAAGGTCGATGGAGGTGCGGTGCTCCATGGCGGCCTGCAGGTCTTCGGCCCGGGACTGCGCGGTGCCGATCCGGACGGCCAGGCGCAGCGAGCGGCCGGCGAGGTCGGCGAAGCCGGAGGCCTCGGTGATGATGTCCTCGGTGAAGATCCCGGTGTCCGAGCCGAAGAAGTTCAGTGCGGCAATCGCGTCCTCGCCGATTTCCAGGGGCACGCCGAGGGTGCTGCGGCAGCCCTGCGCCGCGAGTTGCAGCTGGTAGGCCGGCCAGCGCGGATCGGCGTCAACGTCGGCCAGCAGGACAACGGACTTGGTCCGCAGCGCCGCGATGCACGGCCCGTCGCCGAGGCTTTGCTCGATGCGGTCCAGAATGACGGCCCGGGGGCTGCTCCCCGCCACCGTCATGGTCTTCTTGCGGCGCTGCAGCGTCACGCCGCATTCGATCTCCGCGCCGGCGGCGTGGCTGAGCGTAGCTGCGGAGAATTCAGCGAGGCGGCCAAGGAAGTCCTCAACGTTTTCGGTTCCCATCAGGAGGTCCTGCAGGTGCAGGGCGGCTTCGTTCCCCGCGCTGTTGGTCATGCCTAAATCTAAGGCGGTCACCGGCGCGAAACAACCTGGCAGCCGCGGTACCATGAAGCCTGGCGAGGGCCCCGCGTGATGCTTGAAGCCCTGACTAGTGTCGGTGGAGGTCTCATGACGGAACAGGTGTGGCGCGTCAGTGCCGACGTCGCCTGCGTCCACAGCGGCGACGGCGGCCGCGTCGCCGTCCTGCACCTGGAACAACAGGTCCCGGTCATCCTGGTCGGTCCAGCTGCCGCCGTGTGGAACGGCCTGGACGGGGTCCGGACCGAAACAGAGCTCATCCAGCGCCTTGCCGGCGAATACGACACCGAGGCCGGGGCGATCGAGGAGGACGTGATCCGACTGATCCGTTCCCTGAGCAGCAGCGGCATGATCACTGCGTCTCCGCGCGAGGACGGTGTTAGCTGATGGTCGGCGCAGAGACCCTGCACCAAGACGAAGCCGTCCTCCTGGCCACCGCCCTGGTGGACCACGTCGCGGCGTCAGCCGGTCTCCAGGCGCTGTTCATCAAGGGTCCGGCGGCCACCATGATGGGACTCCGCGGGCCTCACGTCTCCGCGGACGTGGACGTCCTGGTCCCCCCGGAGGACCTGGACAGAGTGGTTCAACTCCTGGGCGGAAGAGGCTGGCTCGAAAGGCCGTCCGGCGTGTCAGTCGTTCGCGAGTACCAGCACTCCAAAACCCTCTACCATCCGCAGTGGAACTGCGACATCGACATACACGATCGGTTTCCCGGGATGGAGGCCCCGCCCCGCAGCGCCTTCGACGCACTCTGGCGCGACCGGCAATACCTGCTCATGGCAACCAGGAGCGTGCCCGTTCCTTCCATTCCTGCAGCCGTAATCATTCAGGCTTTGCACAGCCTCCGGAACATGGGTGATCCACGCCATGTAGATGAGTACTTAGGGCTGCTCCAGCGCATCGGCGCCACTGTTCACCGTGACCTCGTGGATCTCAGCGCGGAGCTCCGAGCGACAGCAGCGCTGAAGCCGCTCCTCGATGATCTGGGCATGGCAAATCTCCCGATGCTGCCGGGGGCTGTCAGCGAGGAGTGGCGCTACCGTACTTCCGTACAAGGCACGGGGACTGCCTATCTGGTCGAGCTCATGGAAGGTCCCTGGCGAGCCAAGCCGCGTGTGCTGGCCCGCGCGATTTTCCCATCGCGGCAGAGCTTACGCCACGATAACCTCTACCTGGATGAATCCGTCGCCGGCCTCCTCAGAGCCCACCTTTCGCGATGGCGCCGCGGACTCGTTGGCCTGCCGACGGCAGCACGGAAGATCAGAGCTTCACGCCTGCGGTAGGGATCCCCTGTGCACAGCCATTCAGAGCTTTGCGACCAGCATCTCCCGGTTGGCTTGGCGACTCTCCGCACAGAACGGGGGCAATGCGAGCAGCTCGCCGCCGGCTAAGCCGAGCTCGTGCGCTAGAAATTCAGCTGACCGCAGATCCTGCCGCGACGACGAGGCCGTGGGCGAATTGCAGGTCGCCCCGCACGACGGCGTTCTGCGCGTGGCCATCCACGAGCGTGCGGATCCGAGGAAGCCTAGCTACTTCCAGCGATCGAATGGCCAACTACATCGCTGCGAGTGGAATCACTATGGGCAGCATCCAAGACATCCTGGACACTCGCCAGCGTCTTCCTTCGAACGTCTTGGAGATATGGTGCGGCCCAGAGCACTAAGGCCGATTGCAGGAAGCAAGATGATTCCGGCGGCGATGGACAAGCTGGTCCAAGCCGCATCCTGCACAATATCTGCAGTCCGACGTTCGGGCCGCGGGCGACGCCAGGGGCTGATGTACATCAGATTCGTCATGCTTGAGCCTACGAAGCAGCTATACCTGAACACCAGAGTAGTAGATACCTATCTCTAGGATCACGCAGCACTTGCCAGCTTCCTGTTTTGCGCCCATGCCCTACTGCACTCACGGGAGACCCCCACACGGGGAATCGCAGTGCTTTTCCACAGCTCTAGAGGATGGCGTGAAGCCTCTACTGGTACCCGTCCACAATTGCAGCCGCTATCTCGCGGTAGGCGCGTCGCGTTTCGGGGCGGAGCACGTCCAAGGTGACGAGGTCGCCGTCGGCCACGCCGCGGTCGTGCGGGACCGCGATCAGCTGGCGGCAGATGCCGGACAGGTGTTCCTCGATTGCGTCCTTGTCCACCCGGGAGGACACTTCGTCCTTGTCCGTGATGACCACGATCGCGTTCCGGGCCAGGTCCTCGTAGCCATGGCTGGCCAGCCAGTGCAGGGTGCTGCGGGCCCGTTTGGCGCCGCTGACGGCGTAGCCGGCCGCGATGATCAGGTTGTCCGCCGACTGCAGGATGCCGCTCATGGCGTTGTGCGTCACGCCCGTGCCGCAGTCGATCAGCGCCACCGAATAGTAGGCGGAGATAAGCCTGCGGATCCGCAGGTATTCCTCGGCCGTCAGCGAATCCGACACCTCGGGGTCCTGTTCGCCGGCAATGAGGTGGAGCCTGCCGGCATGATGCATGTAGCGGGCCAGTGCGGTGAGGGAGTCGACGGACTCGATGTTCTTGAGCAAGTCTGTAATGGTCCGAGGGCTCTGCTGCTGGTAGATCCCCTCACCGAGAGCGCGCTCCACGAGGTCGCCCGAATCGGGGTTGGCGTCAATCGCGCACGGCGGATCGCCGCGGAACTCGGCCAGGGTGAGCCCGACGCCCACCGTGGTGGAGGTCTTGCCGATGCCGCCCTTGAGGCTCAGCACGGCGGTGTTGTAGCTGCCCTGGAGCTGGCGGGAGATGCGCCGGGCCAGCTCGTCCTCTTCGCGCTGCCGGGCGCTCGGGCCAAGGTTCAGCCCGCCGCCGGTCAGCTTGTAGAGGGCGCCGCGGAAACCGCCCACCGGCCGGGGCTTCTGCTCGCGGACAAAGAGGCCCGGGGAACTGATGAAGTCCGGCACCGGGGCGTCGGCCAAGGCGGCCGCCCGGCCGGCCGAACGTGTGGAGCGGGGCGGCTGCGCGGGCACCGAAGGCGCTGCGCCGGGAGCGTCGGGCAATGCACCCGGCGCTCCGCCGGAGGGTGCGCGCGTGGGTGCAGCGGGCGCATCCGCCGCGGCGGCCGCTTCTGCCCATGAGCTGCTCGGAGCGGTACGTACAGATTGGCCGTCTGCTTCGTTGGGCGTGATGATGGGCATGGTTCCCGTCCAGGCATCGGAGCCGTCGGCACGGCGGTCACGCCGGCGCCGGAGATCCGGCTGCTCTACGTCCACCGTATCGTTGGCAGTTTTGGTGTCCACCGGTTCGGACATGTTTGTTCCCCCCAGGGATCACAGCGCAGGCCGCTGCGTTGCTTGTTTGAATTGGTCCAAATAGCAAGTCTAGGCGCAGAGGTGGTCTGCGCCGGACCAGCGGGGAGGGCAAGGCCGGGTTTGCTGACGGCAACCGACCGCGTCCGACGCTACAAGTCGGTTAGGGCCAACAGAACCACACAGCCGGTGGCGACCGTTAGGAGCGCCAAGCCCACGTAGGACCACCACCGGGGCCGCCTGCGATGGGGGTTGATGTCCACGTACGGCACTGTCATGACTCCCGGCGCTGAGGGATAGGGACTAGGATGGGCCCGCGCCTGGGGCGCCTGAGGCGAAGCAGCACGTAGAACACGGCCGAAAGAAACCCGAGGCTTCCCAACAGAATGCATAGGGCAAAGAAATAGCCGGGCAGAGTCATTGGTGAGACCTCCTGGAAGCAGCGGCATCATTGACGCGAGCCTTAGGATCCCCATCCTCCGGGCGAGCTGAGCGCTAGCGGGCTTAGACCCGGGTTGCGGGTCCCCACGAGGTTACTCACGAGTTACAAGCGTTGTCCACCCGGCGCGCCCGGAGGCCGCCAGCCTCAGCGGTGGGCGCGCGTGTCCTGGAGGCGCTTGATGAACCAGCGCGACTGCTCAGGCCCGTACGGCAGGATCGGGATGGCTTTCGTTGCATCGTCCGGGGTTTCACGGGTGGCCTGAATGGCCTGGCGGACCGCGGTGGTCATGGTGTTGGCCATGGTCTTGACGAACTGGTCGCTGCACGGCTCGCCGTGGCCGGGAATCAGGAACTCGTAGCGGTGCCGCAGCGCGGACAGGTGGCGGAGTGCGTCGGCCCAGTCCTCCGGGAAGGAATCCTCGAAGGACGGGTGGGAGCCCTGTTCCACGAGGTCGCCAGCGAAGAGCGTGCTGGCCGTGCCGACCAGGAGGTCGCCGTCGGTGTGTCCCCGGCCCAGATAGAACAAGGTGGCGGTCTGTCCGCCAAGGTCCACGAGGACCGGCTGGTCTTTCACGATCGCGTTGGGAACCACCAGCTCGACGTCAGCGCCCTCTCCGGCGGCCATCTCCGGCTCCGCCGGAGCCACGAACCGGCGCTGCTCGTCGCCATTCTCCTCTATTTCCGCGGCGCAGTTCTCGTGCGCCCAGAACTCCGTGACGCCGGCGCCGGCGAAGACCGCATTGCCGAAGAAATGGTCGTAGTGGGCGTGCGTGTTGACCACTACGAGGGGCAGCTGGGTCTTTTCACGAACTGCGGCCAGGATCTCACGTCCCTGCCGGGGGCCGCCACCGGTGTCGATCACCATGGCGCGCTCACTGCCGACCACCAGGCCCGTGTTGAGCAGAGAATCTTGAGTTGTCAGTACGTAGTTGTCCGGACCGACTTCGAGCCATCGTGACATTGAATCTCTCCGTATTTCCGACGCTTTTCCGGCGTTGTTGGTGCGCTGTACAAGCCTCGATTCTACCCGCGGAGCTGGCCGGAAGCTGGAAGCCGGCACTGCGCTGTGGGTTTGTCATTTCGCTCGGCGCCTGCACGGGTTCAGGGTGCGTCCGCACCGAAACTAGCTTTACAGTTCAGGCCGCCGTCGTAACCGAAGCGCAACTGGCAGCAGCCGGCGTACCCATAGTCGTATGAGGCCCGGCACCGACTTCGTTCCCGGCAATCCCATAATCCTTGGGGTTATCACCAGTGGGATCACTAAAGCGGGTCTGCTTGGGGAGTGGTGGACCTGTCTTCGAACGTGCATTCGTCGTTGTCTGACAGGCTGTCCGTGTCCGGGCCAAACCCAGCACTTCGGGGCCGCCGGACTGCATTCAGGTCCCTTCGATTGAACTTCACTATCGAAGAAAGTCCCATCGTAACGTCGAGGTAACATGTCAACGTCGCGCGGCCGAATTTTGGCTATAGCATGCAGTTGCTTGACAAGACAAACAACAAGCCGGCATTTATAGTGCCGATATGGGTAATTTAGGTCAACCGAAAACTGTACTAATTATCGGCGGCGCAGGCTGGAGCAACGTAGGGGACGACCTGATTGCCTCTTCACTCAAAAAGTGGATGCAAACGGAAGGTTGCCGGACGCAGATCGTCGGGGGTCCGCGGCCGAACCTCGAGGGGAGCCGGCATCTCACGATGGACGGGAGTCTGCCATCAAAACTAAGGCTCCTTTGGAACATTGCCCGGGCAGGTTATGTCCTAATCGGCGGTGGTGGCCTTCTGGACGATAGGGCTAAACTGTTCTACCGGCCATTCACGCGTGCAGCCCTTGCCTGCCGGCTGTTTCGAACCCCCTACGCGTTCGCAGGCATCGGTGTAGGGCCGATACAACTAGAGTCATCGAAGGCCTCATACCTTGCGGCCGCTCAAGGGGCACACAGAGTATACGTTCGCGATCAAGCATCAAAGGACCGGCTCCTAGACTGCGGAGTGAGCCGGCAGATAGATATCGTGAATGACCCTGTTCTATGGGGTGTTGACCTTCAGCCAAGAGCCGCCCAGGAGTATGACCTGACCGTGAACCTACGGAACTGGCACTCTCCACGCCGACCCGTGGAGGGGTACGAAGGTCCCATTGACGCCACCGTTGTGGAGTCTGTCGCGCAGATGATCAATGGCTGCTATGGTCCGGAAGCCAAGATAGCGCTCGTGTCCATGAGCTCAAACCCTGGCGATGACGACTCAACATTGCTTGACCAGCTCAACTCGCGACTGGCCGCGACAGTGAGCACTTTCTATGATTGCTCACCCAGTCAGGTGGAGGCGGTTATCAGCGAGTCCAAGTCCGTGCTTGCTATGCGACTACACGCATGCCTGCTAGGCGTTCGCAACTCCCGTCAGGTAATAGGCCTGGCTTATGACCCCAAAGTGGCACAACAGGGAGAATTACTCGGATTCGCGACCATATCCCTGGATGCTGATTTTGAAAAAAGCGGGGCGCAAAAAATTGCGGCCGCATTCAAATCAAGAAGCCCGTCCAGAACAAACTACCCGGCGCCTGCGGCCCCGTGGTCCAGCCTCGGGGACTAAAGACCAGGCACGTGGCACGCCGATACGCAGGCCCAGCGCCAACCTCTCGTCCGGCGGCTCCGGGAGCAATCCAGCGGATCAGACAAGTGCCGGAGTCGCACCACTAACCGAAAGCGGCTACAAATCCGCCAGCACCGACCCCGGATTCTCGATCGCATCGGCGACGTAGCGGAGGAAGCCGCCGGCCGTGCCGCCGTCGCAGACCCGGTGGTCGAAGGTGAGCGTGAGTTCGGTGACCTTGCGGACCGCGAGCTCCCCGTTGACCACCCAGGGCTTGTCGATGATCCGCCCGACGCCCAGGATGCCGACCTCGGGGTGGTTGATAATCGCGGCGGAGCCGTCCACCCCGAACACGCCGTAGTTGTTCAGCGTGAACGTGCCGCTGCCCAGGTCCGCCGGGGTCGCCTTGCCCTCGCGGACGACCGCGGTGAGCCGGCGGATCTCGCTGTCCAGTTCGCGGGCGCTGAGCTTGTCCGCGTTGCGCACCGAGGGCACCATCAGTCCGCGGTCGGTCTGTGCCGCGAAACCGAGGTTGACGCCGTCGAACGCCACGATCTCCTGGCTGGCTCCACCGGTGGTGTCCTCGGTGGTGACGATCCTGGTGTTGAGCTCGGGGTACTTCTTCAGCCCGGCAGTGACGAACCGGGCGATGAACGCCAGCAGGCCCGGCGTGTTGTGCGGGTCCGACTTCTTCAACGCCGCACGCATCTCCACGAGCGCCGTGGCGTCCACATCCACCCACACCGTGGCTTCGGGGATCTCGGAGCGGCTGCGCGTCATGTTCGCCGCGACGGCCTTCCGCACGCCCCGCACGGCGGTGCGGCCGGTAATGCCGAGCCCGGTGCGGGCATCGGCAGCCCCGGATGCCATGGCGGGGACCGCCGGCACCGCCGGAACCGGCAGGTCGGCAGGCTCTGCTACCGGGGACGCCACCGCAGGGGCCGGGTTGATGGCGGCCTCGACGTCCCGCCGCATGATGAGCCCGCTGGCCCCCGACCCCTGGAGTCCCCCCAAATCGACCCCATGATCGCGCGCCATCCGGCGGACCAGCGGAGAAATAACGGCCCCCAGCTTCCCGGGAACCCGGGTGCGCAGGAGCAACAGGTCATCGGATGCCTTCTCGGCCTCCGACACCCGGGCCACCGGAGCAGCTACCGAGGCAGTCCCCCTAGGTGCCCGGGTCCGCCGGGCAACCCCGTGCCCGCCGGGGGTTCCGTACCCAATGAGGACATTCCCGGACCCGGCTTTCTCCTCCTCGCGGTACACCTCGGCCGCGGCGTCCTCCGTCCCGGCCGGCTCAGCCGCCGGAGTGTCGGCAGGTGCGGCCTCCGGGGCGGCGGTGAGCGCGGCCCCGGAGGCACCGATAGGAGTCACCGAGATCAGCGGCTTGCCGACGTCGAGGGTCTGGCCGGGCTCGCCGTGCAGCACGGCCACGGTGCCGGCGTACGGAGAGGGCACCTCCACCATGGACTTGGCGGTCTCGACCTCGGCGATCGGCTGGTCCACGCGGATCTCGTCACCCACGGCGACGAGCCAGTTGACGAGTTCCGCCTCGGTGAGGCCTTCGCCGAGGTCCGGGAGGAGGAATACTTGCGGTTCGCTCATGGTCAGTCTTCCCACTGGAGGTCGTCAACGGCGTCGAGGATGCGGTCCACGCCGGGCAGGTAGTAGTGCTCGAGTTTCGGTGCCGGGTACGGCACGTCGAAGCCGGTGACGCGGCGGATCGGCGCGGCCAGGTGGTGGAAGCAGCGTTCCTGGACCCGGGCCACGATTTCCGAAGCCACCGAGGCGAAGCCGTGGGCCTCGGCGATGACCACGGCGCGGCCGGTTTTCCGGACCGAGGCGCAGACGGTTTCGTCGTCAAACGGCACGATCGATCGGACGTCGATCACCTCCAGCGAGCGGCCTTCCTCGGCGGCGGCAGCAGCGGCGGCGAGTGCCGTCGGGACGGACGGCCCGTAGGCGATCAGGGTGGCGTCGGTGCCGGGGCGGGCGACGGCGGCGCGGCCCTCGGAGGAAGTGCCCCGTTCGGTGTTCGCGGCGTGCTCGGCGCGCAGCGCGTCCAGGTCCACCTGGTCCTTGGACCAGTACAGCTTCTTGGGCTCCATGAACATGACGGGGTCGTCGGAGTCGATGGCTTCGCGGAGCATCCGGTAGCCGTCGGCCACGGTGGCCGGGGTGAAGACCTTCAGTCCGGCGGTGTGGGCGTAGTAGGCCTCGGAGGAGTCGCAGTGGTGCTCCACTCCCCCGATGCCGCCGGCGTACGGGACCCTGATGACCATGGGCAGCTTCACGGCACCCTTGGTGCGGTTGTGCATCTTGGCGACGTGGCTGACGATCTGTTCGAAGGCCGGGTAGGCGAAGGCGTCGAACTGCATCTCGATGACAGGGCGCATGCCGTTCATCGCCATGCCCACGGCCATGCCCACAATGCCGGATTCGGCCAGCGGGGTGTCGAAGCAGCGGCTCTGCCCGAAGGTCTTGGTCAGGCCGTCCGTGATGCGGAAGACGCCGCCGAGCATGCCGACGTCCTCGCCAAAGACCAGGACGGACTCGTCCGCGTGCATGGCATCGGCCATGGCCGTGTTCAGGGCCTTGGCCAGCGTGATGCTCTGCGGGCCGGTCCTTTCGGCCTCAACTGCAGCCCCGGCGGCCGCGCGGGCGGTGGCGGCGCTGACGTTGCCGTTGGCCTCGGAGGACGTGGTGACGGTGGGGCTCATTTCCCGGCCTCCCTTGCGGTGGATGCGGCTGAAGTGGATGCGGCGTCACGGGCGAGTTCGTCGGCGAGCATGGCGGACTGTTCCTTCAGCTGCGGGGTGGGCGTGGAGAACACGTACTTGAAGAGGTCCTGCGGCTCCACCGGGACCTCTTCGCTGAGGCCTTCGCGCAGCTGCGTGGCAACCGCTTCCGCCTTGTCGGCGATCCTGGATGCACGATCGTCGTCGAGGATGCCGCGGTCCGTCAGGTAGGTCTTCATCCGGCTCAGCGGGTCCTTGGCCACCCATTCGACGACTTCGCTGTCCTGCCGGTAGCGGGTGGCGTCATCGGCGTTGGTGTGCGCCTGCATCCGGTAGGTGTGGGCCTCCACGAGCAGCGGGCCCGAGCCTTCCCGGGCGAGCTTGACGGCACGGCCCAGGACGGCGAGCAGGGCGACGACGTCGTTGCCGTCCACGCGTTCGCCGGCCATGCCGTAGCCGACGGCTTTGTGGGCGAGCGACGGCGCGACGGACTGGTGCGCGAGCGGCACGGAGATGGCGTACTGGTTGTTCTGGACGAAGAAGACCACGGGCAGGTGGAAGACGGCGGCGAAGTTCAGGGCCTCGTGGAAGTCGCCTTCGCTGGTGGCGCCGTCGCCGCACATGGCCAGGACCACGGTGTCCTCGCCGCGTAGCTTGGCGGCGTGGGCCACGCCGACGCCGTGCAGCAGCTGGGTGGTCAGCGGGGTGCACTGGATGCCGACCTTGTGTTTGGCGGGGTCGTAGCCGCCGTGCCAGTCGCCGCGGAACAGGGTCATGGTCTGGACGGGGTCGACGCCGCGGGCCATCACGGCCACGGAGTCGCGGTAGGTGGGGAACATCCAGTCGCCCCCGGCGAGGCACAGGGCCGCGGCGACCTGACAGGCCTCCTGGCCGTGGCTGGAGGGGTAGACGGCCATGCGGCCCTGCCGGACGAGTGCTGAGTTCTGGTCGTTGACGCGGCGGCCGATGACGAGCTGCTCGTAGGCGGCCAGGAGTTCGGCGTCGCTGGGCAGGCTGTATTCGTGCCCGGGCTGAGTGCCCTGCTCTGTGTGGGGGTTCAGCGTGCCGTCGGGCCCGACCATCTGGATCTGGTGGCGGGCGGGGAGCATGTAGTCCTCCACCGTGATGCCGAACTTGCGCACGGCCTCGCTGGCTGCGTCCTTCGGTCCGGCATCCGCCGGTCCCGGCTCCGCTGGAGCGGGCTGGTGCGCAGCGTGGTCTGCGGAGATCGTCATTGGTCCGTCCTTCTGTAGCCACTTATCTTTCCCAGTATGCGGTCAGCCGATGTTTCGTATCCAGCCCCGTCGGAAATCATGGAGAAGTCAACGAATTTGGCCTAATCTGGAAGACGAATCGTAAGTGTGAGCTGGATTACCGGCGGGAGTTGTAGACGAATGGCAGAGCTTGAGCCGGACCAGGCGGCGATGCCGCTGGACGATGTGGACCGGAACATCATTGCGGAGCTGACCCGGGACGGCCGGATGTCCGTGACGCAGGTAGCGGAGAACGTCCACATTTCGCGCGCGCACGCGTACACGCGGATTGCCCGGCTGACCGGAGAAGGCGTCCTGACCAAGTTCACCGCGCTGGTGGATCCGATCAAGGCCGGCCTCAAGTCCTCGGCCTATGTGACGCTAAAAGTGCGCCAGCATTCCTGGCGCGAACTCCGCGAACTCCTGCGCGCCATCCCCGAGGTGCACCATATTGCGCTGGTGGGCGGGGACTTCGACGTCATCCTGCTGGTGCGCGCGGTGGACAACATTGACCTGCGCCGGGTGATCTTTGACCAACTGCAGTCCATGCCCGGGGTCCTGGACACCCAGACATTCCTGGTGTTTGAAGACGTGGATACGCTCTAGCGTGTCTGGTGCTTGAGGATTCAGAAACCGCTGGCGTGCTTGGGGTTTGAGGATTTAGTTACGCGCGGGCGTGCACGAAGAATTTCCAGGGCAAATGCCTGCGACTAAGATGTCACATGCCGTTTCCGAAGGGACGAGAACATAGTCGTCGACTCAGGGCGACTCCGATGAGCATCGCTCCAACTGCCCCGACAGACGGACCGTCTGCAGCAGGCTTAGATGTCACGTTATAATTGCCACTAGCGCACGAATATTGCAGTTCGGGTTGCGTGCCAATCGGCATACGCCAGCTATCACACAGGGGGACCCCGGTTTGGATTTGCACGACTATCTACGCATTCTGCGTCGCAACTGGGTTCTCCTGATTGCATCAGTCCTAGCCGGTCTCATGGCTGCAGGAGCGGCCTCCATCTTGGTGAAGCCAACCTACACCTCTGCCACTCAGCTTTTCGTTGCGATCCAGAGTTCAGGCACCGTAACCGAACTCCAACAAGGCAACACATTTAGCCAGGCGCGCGTTCAGTCTTATGTCAAGACCGTGACCACCCCCGTGATTTTGCAGCCCGCTATCGATGCCCTGGGCCTAACTGAAACCCCTGGGGAACTGGCACCTCGCATCAGGGCAAAATCCGACCCGAACACGGTTTTGATCGATATCGAAGTTGACGATGCATCGCCCGTGCAGGCTGCGGCTATCGCACAGGCAGTGGCCAATAGCCTTATCCGTGGTCTTGACTCGCTGGAACGGCCCAGGGCAGGTGGAACCACTCCGGTAAGCCTCTCGGTTATTACCCCCGCCACTGCTCCGTCCGTACCTTCGGCGCCCAACACGCGCTTGAATCTCATCTTGGGGCTCTTTGCCGGCCTGGTCGTTGGCTTGAGCATCGCCGTGCTGAGAACTGCCCTCGATCACCGTATTCGCGGGGAGGAAGACTTCCGTAAGACTTCAGATGCTCCCATTTTGGGCACAATAGCATTCGATCAGGACGCAATGAAGAAACCGCTCCTGACGCAAACTCTCGCCCAAAGTCCTCGAGCGGAGTCATTTCGGCAACTTCGTACAAACCTTCAGTTCGCTAATATTTCCGGTAAGGCAAAAACTGTTTTGGTAACGTCGTCATTGCCTGGCGAGGGCAAAAGCACGACTGCAACCAATCTTGCTCTTTCCTTAGCTCAGGCCGGCGAGACGGTCTGCTTGATTGACGCTGATCTGCGCAGACCAATGGTTAGTGAATACCTTGGCTTGGAACGAAATGCGGGACTCACAACTGCCCTGGTCGGACAGACCGATGTAATGGATGTTCTCCAGCCTTGGGGCACTGACCAACTGTACGTTCTTGCCTCTGGTCAAATACCTGCCAACCCGAGCGAGCTACTGGGGTCAGATCAGATGGATCGACTCCTGCAGCGTCTGGAAACCTCATTCGATACAATTATTATTGATGCACCGCCACTCCTACCTGTTACGGACGCCGCCGTTTTGGCCCAACACGTCGGAGGAGTTGTGCTTGTGGTTGGAGCGCAGAAGGTCAAGAAAAACGACATTGAGAAGGCATTGAGTGCGCTGGATTTAGTCAAGGCTACTGTTCTCGGCGCCGTATTGAACCGGCTACCGGCCAAGGCCTCCGACGCGTACGAATATGCCTATCACAGCTCCGACAAACCATTCAAACCGAGCGGTTCGTCGCACCTTCGTGAAGGGGATGCATCTCTAGACGTCGGCGTGTGGCAAAGTGATGCCCTTGAAGAGCCTAGCTCGACACGGGCCCCGAGCGTCTTTCCCGGCACTCATCGGCGGTAGCAGCCTGAAGCATTCCCATTCCTTTTCCTCCCTCAGGTGGCGGACCAAACCGTGAGTGTCGGGGCGGAAGGAATATCTGGCGATGCCGCGCATGAGTCAGCGGCGGATTTCGAAGGGCCGCTATTCCTCCTATCGTGCTCCGTTCGGTGTAGGCGCAGGTGGACGGATCACCGAACGACGTCATCACTTTCAAGTGCACGGCAGTTCCTACCGCAATCAAACGCTGTCATGTCTCATGACTTCGTGGACGGTTGATGTCTCAGGGCTTCGTTGACACCTGAGGTGTCGGTGTTTGTCGTGGTTGGGGGTCTGGGTGGATAGCTGGTTCGTTTTCTGCGGGCTCCGGCGGGGTCGGCGGCGATGCCGCAGGGCCGGTAAAGCTTGTTGGTCTCCGGCCGACCTGCGGCGTCCACGAGCACCTTGAGGTCCTCTTTCGCCGCTGGCGCGTCGGCCAAGGAATTGATGCGCAGCAGAAGCCTGAGTTGCTCTTTGACCTTCCATACAGCCTGCAGCTTGCCGGTCGCGTCAGTCGGCGGCGAAGACCTCATCCAGCCGGTGCGCTGCCTCGTCCGAGAGCGTGTCGCCGGCCCGCAGGAGCAGCATGCGGTGGGCCCAAGCCTTGTCCACGCCGCGGCCGCGACGGCCCTTGACCTGCTGGGACAGGTTCTGGCGGGCCTCAGTCATGGCCTGGTTCCCCAGGGAGACCAGATGGAAATGATCGACCGAGACAGCGGTGCTTGGAAGCCACATCCTCAACGCTTTCCGGAACGCCGCCGAGGGGTCGATCGCCACGACCTGCACTCCCAGCCGCCAGGCCAGCGGGCCGGCGAAGAGCCAGTCACCGACGCCCCTGTGGTCCTGGCCATCGACTACGCCCAGGACCTGCCCGGTGTCCAGATCCACGGTGGTGGTCATCCACGGCTCATGCCGGATCCACGATGCCGAGTCAGGGTCCCGGAAATAACGCACGGACCGGAACCTGTGCTCGTCGATCCCCAGCATCCGCGGCCTGAGCTCGTCCACGTCCGGCAGAGTCAGAAGGCATGCCTCGGTCAGCGCGGCGCGAACCATCCACCACGACACCGCGAACGCCGCCGCCGTCTCGGACACGGCCCGCCCGGACCGGATGACCGCATCAACAACCTGGCCCCGAAGCCGGGAGGTGGATCGGGCACGGCGCGGGACCTGGGCAGTGAATCCAAAGAACGAGAGCCGGGCACACTTGGGTTCCTCGCAGTACCAGCGGTACTTGGACCAGAGGACCCCCAACGGGCCGGCCACGGGGATGTCCCGGATCCGCTGGATGAATATTTGCGCTTTTGGGGTCCATCTGTCGTGTGTTTGGGGGCCGGTGGGCAGAGCGCGCATTGGCGGTCTTGGGTGCCGGTAGTGGCGTGCTTGGGGGCCACCAAGTTTAGGCTCCTTCCGTCGTGTGTATAGGGCGCACGGCGGAAGGAGTAATCATCAATGGTACGGAAGATCAGAGCGAAGCTCGTGTTGCAGTTGCGCGCCGAGGGCCTGTCCGGGCGGGCGATCGCGGCATCGCAGGGAATGTCGCGGAAGAGCATCACGGCGGTGCTGGAGGCTGCCGATGCGGCCGGTGTGGTTTGGGACGATATCGCCGACAGCTCGGACCGCGAGGTGTATGCCCGGTTGTTCCCGGGCCGCGGTGAGCATCAAAGCGTGTTCGCGCAGCCGGACTGGGACCAGGTCCACCGGGAGATGGCCCGGGTCGGGGTGACGCTGAAGCTGCTCCATGGCGAGTACGCCGATTCATGCGCCGCCGCCGGTGAGCCGGTGATGGGTTATGACCGGTTCTGCAGGACCTACCAGCGGCATGTGTTGGTAACGGGGGCGGCATCCCGCGTCGGGCACAAAGCCGGGCAGACGGTGGAAGTCGACTGGTCAGGGCCGACGATGCAGTTGGCCGATCCGGTCACGGGCAAGGCCAGGACCGTGTATCTGTTCGTGGCATGCCTGCCTTTCAGCCGGTACGCGTTCGTTGAACCTGCCTTGGACATGAAGCAGGACACCTGGTTGCGGGCCCACGTGGCGATGTTCGAGGCCTTCACGGGCTAGGTGCCGCGGATCGTGCCGGACAATCTGAAGACCGGTGTCATCAAGCATCCCCGCGAGGGCGAGGTCGTGCTCAATGACGCTTACCGCGAGATGGCGGCGTACTATTCGGCGGCGGTGCTGCCCGGACGTGTCAGAGCACCGAAGGATAAGGCGAGCGTGGAAAACACGGTCGCGCACGTCGCTACCTGGATCATCGCCGGGCTGCGCCAGCGGCAGTTCACCTCGTTGCCGGAACTCAGGGCCGCCATCATCGTGCGGGTGGCGGCCTACAATGCGGAGCCGTTCCAGAAGCGGCCCGGGTCCAGGGCCAGCGTGTTCGCAGCCGAGGAGCAGCCGCTGCTGACGGGGTTGCCGGCGGCGGCTTACGAGATCAGCAGGTGGGTCTACGGGCGCCGGGTGGGCCGGAACGGGCACGTGGTCTGGGAGAGAAACTACTACTCGGTGCCCTTTGCCAATATCGGCACCACGGTGGACCTGCGAATCACCGATCGGGTGATTCAGGCCTACCGGGGCACCGAACGGCTGACCAGCCACCTGCTGCTGCCCGAGGGCGCGGCCAACGAGTACCGCACCAACGATGCCGACCTGCCCGCCGGCGAGAGATACCGGCAGTGGGATGCACCTCGGGTGCGGGAGTGGGCCGGACGGATCGGCCCGGCAGCGGTGACCGTGGTCAACCGGATCTTCGAGTCCGTCCCGGTAGACGAGCAGGGCCTGGACGCGGCACTTTCCGTCTTGCGGCTCTCCCGGCGCTACTCGGCCGAACGGGTCGAGGCAGCCTGCCGGCTTGCGTTGGCAGGCCGGGTGCGGTCCCCGCGGTATGCGCATCTGCAGCCGATCCTGGCCACCGAGCAGGACAAGGCCGCCGGGCTCAGGCCACCACGGGATGAACCGGTCGAACACGGCGGATACGTGCGCGGCGCCGAATACTACGCAGGTGGTGCCAAGTGAGCGGGATCGATATCGAAACCAAACGCAAGCTCCGCGAGATGGGTGCCGCCCCGATGCTGGAGGCGCTCGAGGCCCAGGACGAGACGCTCGTACTCGGCATGGCCTTCGAGGAACGGCTCCGGCTGGTCGTGGACGAGGCCCACTCCGGGTTCAACCACGCCAAGATCGAGGGACTGATCCGGCGCGCCGGGCTACGCTACCCGGGCGCGGACCTGCGCCGGCTCGACCTCGTGGACGAGCGTGGCCTGGACCGGAACGTGATCGCCCAACTCGGCACCTGTTCGTTCATAGAACGGCAGCAGAACGTCGTGTTTCAGGGATTCACCGGATCCGGGAAGTCCTACCTGGGGTGCGCCCTGGCCAAGCAGGCTTGCCAGCACCGGATCCGGGCCCACTACGTCCGCATGCCCGACCTTGAGGAAGCCTGGGCGCTGGCGAAGGACAAGCCACAGGGACAAACCAAATTCCTGAACAAGTACGCGGCCTTCACCCTGCTCGTGATCGACGAATGGCTTCTCGACCACCCCGACGAGGGCATGCGCAGCATGCTGCTGGAACTGCTGGAACGCCGGTACGACACAGCATCAACCGTGTTCTGCACCCAGTACGCCAAGAAAGACTGGCACCAGCGGCTCGGCTCCGGGGTCCACGCCGATGCGATCATGGACCGCATCGTGCACAACACCATCTGGGTCGATACTGGCAACCACAACATGCGCCAACACGCCACCATGAAGCACTAAGAAAACGTCGGTGGGGGCCGGTGGCCCCCCACAACCCCGGCCGCTGGCCCCCACCGGCAATATCACTGGCCCCGAAAGGCAATATCGAGTGGCTTCCAAACCTTCAAATACTCAGCTGGAAGCGTCGTTCCTTCCGCCGCGTCGCCACGACACCGCAACTGGGGCAGCCCGGCGGCTGATCCGTTTCGACAATGACCCGGCGCCGGCCGTCGTCCAGAACAGTCGCGGAAATGACACGGTACTCGGGCAGATTGAAGATGCTGGTGGCAGCGTCGGACGCCGCCCCGGTAGGCTCAGTCAAGGCTCGTGGTCCTGTTCCAGGTTGAATGCTTAGACACACTCATCCCAGCAGGGCCACGGGCCCCGTCTTTGTCTACGACACGGATCAATTCCCCATCTTGAAGAGCCCCTTCGCCCCGGTCCCCGCAGCCGGAAGATCCCGCGTTCGCAGTTGAATCCGCCACCAGTTGACCGCGATTGGGCGGAGCAAAGGGGCTCTTCAAGGTTCATGGGGAAATTGATTCCCGGATGAGTGTCATGCCGCCGTCCGGACGGCACTTCTCATGAGAATAATCGATTTGTAGTTCCCTGCGTTGCGGTAGCCGCGGGCGGTGCGTTTGATGTGCTTGATTCCGGTGTTGTTGGCTTCGACCTTGCCGGTGGTGGCGCCGGTGACGATGAGGACTTCGATCTCCTTCCACCACCGCCAGACGGTGCGGTAGAGCCTGTTGGTTTCCGGCCGTCCGGCTGCCTTGACCAGCTCCTCGAGCACCTTCTTGGCCACCGCGGCGTCTTCCAGGGAACCGGTGCGGACCAGTGCCCTGAGCTGTTCCTTGACTTTCCAGACGGCCTCCAAGGTGCCGGTGGGATCGTCCAGGGTGAACACTTCCTCGAGTCGGAGGGCGGCCCTGCAACTGAGGTTGTCGCCGCCTCGCAGCAGGAGCATGCGGTGCGCCCAGGCCTTGTCGATGGCCCGGCCGCGGCGGCCCTTGACCTGTTGGGAGAGGTTCTGCCGAGTCTCGGTCATGGCCTGGTTGGCCAACGAGATCAGGTGGAAATGATCAACCGCGACTGCCGTGCGCGGCAGCCACATCCGCAACGCTTTACGGAACGCCGCCGAGGGGTCGATCGCGACGACCTGCACGGCCAGCCGCCATTCCAGCGGGCGGGCGAACAGCCAGTCCCCGACACCCTTGTGATCGCGGCCGTCGACCACGCCCAGGACCTGACCGGTGTCCAGGTCCACGATGGTTGTCATCCACGGCTCGAACCGTGTCCACGCCTTCGTTCCCGGGTCCTGGAAGTAGCGCACGGACCGGAACCGGTGCTCATCAATGCCCAGCATCCGCGGACTGAGCTTGTCCACATCGGGCAGCCTGAGCAAGCAGGCCTCGGTCACCGCCGCACGAACCAACCACCAGGACACGGCGAAACCGGCAGCCGTCTCGGACACAGCCCTGCCAGAGCGAATGACCGCGTCCACGAGCTGGTCCCGCAGCCGGCCCGTCGAACGGGCACGGCGCGGCACCTGCGGCGTGGATTCAAAGAACGACAGCCGGTCACACGCCACTTCTTCGCAGTACCAGCGGTACTTGGACCAGAGCACCTCCACCGGCCCGGCAACGGGAACATCGCGGAGCCGTTGAAGCCGGCGCTCTTTCCGCCGGGACGCGATCACACCGCAGCTTGGGCAGCCCGGCGGCTGGTCGGTTTCAACGATGACCTGCCGGCGGCCGGCAGTGATGGTGGTGGAAATGACGTGGTAGTCGGGCAGGTTGAAAAGGATGGTGGCAGCGTCGGCTGCGACCCCGGTAGGCTCGATCAAGGCTCGTGGTCCTGTTCCAGGTTGAATGCTTAGACACACTCATCCCAACAGGGCCACGGGCCCCCTTGTCTTCAACGACACGAACTCAATTCCCCATCAACCACGAAGAGCCAGCAAAGGTGATCGCAAACCACGAGACCGCGAATGTCTCCATCGGTCTGCGCCTCGGCAAGCACGCCGTTTAGGTCCGGCTTGGGTCTCCCGCAAGAATCGAGGCGCGCCTGATCTTCACCGTTTCCTTAATTGGCCGGGGACTTGACCCGGACATGAGAAGCGCCACTAACAACGACATAACGAATATCCACTCACTAAATACAACACTCAGAACGAAGACTGCGGCCTCAGAATCGCGCAAAAGATAGCCAATCGCAATCTGAACCAGGAGAGCGAGAAAGTAAAGGCGAGCCAGCAGCCCGTAGCGGGCCGCCGCAAGGAAATATGCGATTAGAACAGTACTTGCGAGAAATAGAGGAAGTTGGAGTGAAATTTGCTCAATGGACGCGACGCTACCTTGCGAGTCAGGGCCAAACATGAGAGGTACGAACCAACGCGCAGTGAGATGTACGGCAGTTGACATCAATGCACCGAAAATCAGGGCCGCAGCAATGCATGCCGCCATAATCTTCATTGAAACGGTCCCGCGGGAAAAACGAGGCAGAAGAAGAGAGCCCAGAAGTTGGGCTGGGATGAACAGGAGCAATAGCACACGCGTCGACAAAGCGACCTCAACAAGATGCGAGCCGCCACCAAAGTTCTGGGCCATAATAATCAAGGCAGACGAATAAGCGTGGACAATCAGCGTGTACGACGCGAGGGCCAGGTACTTAGACTTCGTGGCCTTGAGTGCTCGCCACGGCAAGGGGCCTATAAAGTCTTTGATTCGTACCCCGGCAATGTAGTTTACGTACAGCATCGAGGCCATGGCACCCGCACTGTAAGAAAATGCAATCACACCTATGGGATAACCCAAAAAGACAGATGTCATGCCAGCCACGCAAACAACGACATTGCCGAGCACACGTGACACTGCGAGATTCTTTGCATCGAGCCGGCCAGAGAGAACGTAAGTCGCCGATGCCGCAAAAAAAATCGGCACTAACGAAACCCCGATCGCCACGCTTGAGTCGGTCTGAGAAACGGCGATGGGCACAACCACCAAACTGGCCAGCAGCGCAAACATTACTTGAACGCGCGCCGTCTGAGTCACTACAGCTTCGGCCGATTCCCCGTTAGAGATTCTTCGAACTGCGTCGGTCCCAAGTCCTGCGTCGCCTACCACAGTTGCATACGCAACTATTGACTGGGCAAGCGCGAGGAGAGCCAAGGCTTCTAGGCCAATCTGTCGCGCCAGAACAAAAGAAACCGAAAAAGCCAGCAGTTTTGAAACGATTTCACCGGAGAAAAGAAGGGCCCCGTCACGGACGAACTTACGTCGCATATTCGATTTTCGTCTCTGGTTCCGGAGCGGTTCCAAAGCCACCCTGGCTCAACCTAGATCCCTGAATAGCTCCGTACTTTGCGCACAACCCCCACGCCAAGCCTACAAATATCCATGTTTCAAGAAGCCACAAAACCATGGTCGCAATAGAGAAGAGAATATACGGCAGCAGAAAGACCGCCAATCCATCGAATCTCCGCACTCGCCACAACGCCACCGCAATCGCTAACACAGACAAAACGACAAGACATCCACCAACAATACCGGAATCATACAGAATCTGAATCGGAAGATTCCCGATGTATCCGGGAAGTGAGAGTGCAGCTTGCGTCTCATCAATATGTCTCTGACCGAAGCTGTTCCATCCCAGACCAATCATTCGTTCTGGCGACGACCACCATTCTGCAATGGCCACGTTGCCGACCCGGTTGCGTAGTCCCCCCGTTCCTTCGTCGATGTCGAAGACTCCCATGAACTTGCTGAAGCCCGAGTCACCCCCGCCAAGAAGCAACAGCAACGCCCCCAGACCACCAACCCCAATTGACGCCACCGCCACCCTTCGTGCCGCAGGTTTCAGTATCAAGCAAGCCACTAGGCCCACCAGGTATGCAACGAGCGCCGCTCGCGTATGAGTAGTTAGGATGGCCATTGGTGCGGAAAAGGCTAATGTCAATCTGATCCACTGCGGGACTGCACCCATGGGGTTCGAAACCGCGACCAGAGCCCACAGGCTGAGCAATCCCGCAAGAATGTTAGCCTCCAGAGAGAATACATAGGCCGCATATCCCCCATAAGTTGGATCGACCTGAACACCGAAATTGAAAATCTGTGAGGTTGACCCAAGCCAGAACACAATGGCGAGAACAGAACAACATAACGCCGCTGAACTTCCCCAACGCAGAATCCAATACCAGGAACTTGGCGTCCGAGCTATCCAAACTGCAGTTGTTATGTTGAGAAAGCACCAGATAAGCACTGTCATAGACCGCTGAGGATATGGCGGCACGTTGAGAGATGTCACCACAGCGAAGGCGATCCAAGCCAGCGTGAAGCTCAACGACCATCGAACACCACTCGAAAATCTCTGGGATTTCCTCCCAAGCCCGTCGTGGATGAGTCGCAGTAGCGTCATGGCACCCACAATCATTTCAAGCCTGACGGTCAAACCGGAAATTTCGAATGTAGGTCGTGTGACGAACGCGGCAATAATTATCAACAATGCCATGCGGCGATTCGAAGATATGAAATAGACGGCTGCCATGGCCACGAGAAGAAGTACAAAAATGTTAGTTATATCAGTCATGACAAATCAACTAATATCTCACCCAGGCGATCGTGACAGCAAAAACAATTTGCTCCCGAACTCGAGTCCCTATGACAGCTACCTTTAGTCACTAGCAGCCCCTGAACGCAAGGCGGCTAAGACACCGCTAAGGCTGTTAACTCGATTCTCGAAAGACAATTTGGATGCAACTTCATCCACCGGAGGAAGGTCTGGCTTTAGCTCCCAAGTCCGCCTTTCCACCACCAACGCAGAAGCGATCGCCGCGGCCGGGGCAGCTCCGCGTTCAATCGCGGTCCCACCCACCATCGGAAGCACTTCTGCGGCGCCGCCGTCGCCATATCCTACGCTGCGAATACCGAACGACCACGCCTCTATAGGTACCAAACCAAACGGCTCCGGCTTCGTCGGAAATACTGCCGTTAAATCTACAGCGTCACCGAGTTCCTCCATTGAACGAAGCTCTCCCAAATATGAGATTCGTGAATCCATTGATGCGAGTTGAAGGACATCATCTAATGCCGACTCCTGGCCCGGGAACGGTGCGCCGGCAAGTACTAGGCGCCAGTCCGGGTCGGACATTGACGGTTGGCCGAAGGCCTCTACAACTTCGAGGTGGCCTTTATGGCCATTGACCCTTCCAAAAACTGCAACAGTAAATGTTTGTCTGGCGTTTTCGCTGACTGCCAGAACCGTATCTCTATGATTACGTTGAGCCGGAATGTTAATCACCGGATACGTGACAGAGATTCGAGACTCCCTCACTCCCAACGAACGTAGCCACGCTGATGTGGCCTTACTGCATGTAGTCAAAGGGAACGACCCAACCAACAACATCGCAAAGAACAGTCTGGCTCGACGATCTTCGAGTAACTCGTGAACAGCCACGTAAAATTTCCGGCGGGTCAAACGAAGCAAGGGAACATAGGCAGAAACGGCTAGGGTCCACAGGACTACGACATCTGCAGTCCGCATAGCATGCGGGAGCCTTGGTGATCGCAGTATATGAGTCAAGTTCGAGCGCCGCAAGACGAGCAACTTGGGATGCACGCTTATTTGTACCTCAGAACCTAGACCGGCAACTTCATCATTCAACGGACCTGAGGATGGAACAAGAAGGTGGACCGAATGTCCAAGTGAAATCAGGCACTTGATCTCATGGATCAGCACACGACTCGCACCATAAGTGTCATTGCTTCCATGGACTATTGTGATATTCAATTCTTCTCCGACTCGCGCAAAACAGATGCCCACTTCTCGGTAAAATTGCTTTTACTAAATTTGGCTGAATGCAAGCGATCTGCATCACGATACTTTCGCCAAGTCTCATCATCGAGTAGTTCGATGATTTGTTTGCTGAGCAGGTCGCCATCATCAGCTAAGTCCGAGCTGGGTAGGTGACTCCGGGGTATAACCTCAGGAAGGGCGCCTCTATTTGTATGCACGACTGGCACACCGTTCGCGCTCGCCTCCAGCGCGGGCAAGCAAAATCCTTCATCAACTGAAGAAACCAGAACGCAAAGGGCCTGTCTGTATAGGAGGGTCAACGCCTCATCTTCGACTCCGGAGTGAAGACTTATCCACTGTCGTTCGGGGTCCGAGGAAGCGACACTCGCCCTAAACTGGGCATCATCATTGCCTGGCCGAGTAACAAACACGAGCTTCAGGTCCTTGCCCGATTGAACTCTGGCAGCACGTACAGCCTCGACAGCCAGCGGAAGTCGCTTATGTTGATCTACAGAAGAAACCACGAGTACCGTCTGACTCAGTGGACTCGAAGGAAGTCCCTCCACTGACTGTGCTATTCCCTCCTCCGAATAGGAGGGCCAGGGAACTACACGCACTTGCGCTTTTGGCCATCGGCTCTTTATGCGTCGTTCGCTGTGCTCTGACGGGGTAACAACCAGCCAAGATTTTCGGACTGAAGCCCACATGCAGACCGTGGCATACATCACAAAATAGCGATTGAACATCCGCGGATGGTCCAAAACCATTGTATCGTGCAACACTACGACGGACTTCGCCTTACCAAACGAGATACCTGTATTCGTTGCATGAATTACGATATCAGCATTTAAGCGACTAGATCTAAATGGAATACGAACAAAGTCCCATAAAATCATGTTCAGCAGCCGAAGGACTTTCGTTCTAGGTTCACCTCGTGGGCGTATAGTGTCGACTAATGCGCCTTCTGCAGAAATGGCGGCAGCGATCAATGCTGCACCTCTGCTGGAGCCGCTCCGGCCCCTAACACCTATAAAGTCGTTGAGTACAATCCTCATAACGCACGACCCTTGAAATAGCTTTCATAAAAATTTTCCAGACTACTGGAGAAAGACTCCCAGGAATATTTTCCCGCCAACTTCACAGCAAGTCTGCGCGCCAGCAGGAGGTCTTCCGGTGAGTCAGTCCACATCAATATCTTCGACACGACCTCATTCCGAGCGGCTGACGGCAGGGGATCCGCAAGCACTTGAAGCTCCCAGGGCAAAGGGTCATCCAGAAGGAACTCGGAGGACTCTACAACCTCCTCGACAGAGGTATTCCTATACGCGATCACCGGGCATCCAGAGGCCATGGCCTCTTGGGGCGGCAGCCCCTGACCCTCGTATGCGGTTGGGTAGTACATTGCGACGGCCAACGAATATAAGGCCGAGAGCTCTATATCTGTTAGCGGAGGCACCACAACACTATTTGGAAAGTCCTCCTGGGAAATGCCTCTTCCAGTCACAAGCATGGGTACGTTGCGCGCGGCTAGGCTCTCTGCGATTTCGTCGATCCAGTGGTAGCGCTTCCGCGGATCCGGAGTTCGCAGATCAGCCAGGGCAACGACGAACGGACGTGCAGAGTCAATTCCGGCTTCACTCAACAGGCGGGTTACGAAGGACAGTGATTCACCAGAGGCATCAGCAGTGAACGACTTTGAAATAGGAAGTGAGCAGATCTTAATGCGATTTGGGGAAATGCCAAGCCTAGAAGCGATGCGGCTTTTTGTATATTTTGAATTAGCCAAAATCATGTCGGAACGCCTTGCGTTAGCGAATAACATTCTGGATTTTATGCCAAGTTTCTTATAATCATCTAAATCAAGAGGGATCACATCCTGAATCGAGCAAATCCAAGGACGGTCTTTGACTATCGGCAGGTGATAGACCGAAGTTGAGTGATATGGAACGCCCCTGTCCAGCCGCAACCTCCAAATATCTCGTTGGATAAGGAATGCGTCTGGGGCCTTAAGCGCATAGGGGGTTCGGATGAGCCTCTCGACGGCCACATCTGATAACTCCGTAATTCCGACCGCCATCATGGCAGCATATCTGCCAAGTCCTCGGTCAGAACCTGGTTCCGAAAGAGAGTACTGGTCGAGAAGGATGGTTTGATTCACGGAAAATTCTCACTTTGCTGCCATCGAAGGTTGGGGTTTCCGAGGAAGTACCGTTTTGCTGGTATCCCCATCGCATACGTCTTGCAGAGCGCTCTCGTAGGCCGAGCAAATGGCATCCCAAGTGTATTCTTCCTCTGCTCGGTTCACTGCCGCGATAGAGAGCCAGGACTGCCTAACAGGGTCGTCGAGCAGACCGTGCAAAGTATCTGCGATGTGCTGCGGTGAGGTCTGCACAAAAATGCCGGCCGCTTGAAGAACTTCACGGTTATAAACCGTGTCTCTGGCAACAGTTGGAGCGCCACAAGCCATGGCTTGCACTAGAGCCGGGTTCGTTCCGCCGACGCTGTGACCGTGGAAGTAGGCTCCGGCATGCTGCCACAAAGCTAGGAGGTGCTGGTGGTTGTCCACATGGCCCAGCCACCGGACGTTCGAGTGGTTTTGCGACAGTTCTTGGACAGCCTCGTCGAGCTCGCCACCGTGGCCAGACGACCCTACAATGACAACAGGAATGGTCTTGCGCAGGAGTCCCACCGCGTTGATAAACTCCCTAATCGAATTTTCAGGTACGAATCTCGCGACTAGGAGCACGTAAGAGCGGGATTTGAGGCCCTCAACGGGCTCCAAGGATCCCGGGTTGTCGCCGCCGTAGGGGATCACGTATCCGTCCAGGTCAAACTCGCTCTTCCACCTTGCAGCAATGGCATGCGCATCGTAGATCATTCGTGACCCCCAGCGCGCAGTGGCACGTGCCCCATTCCTGAAAAGAGCCTTGGCAAGCCGGCCCCACTTCGCTCGTTCCCACTCGATACCGTCAACATTAACAAGAGAGGGGATGCCCCGCAGCTTGAGCAGAGGAAGCCAGAACCCATTAGCGACGTTCATTACGAGAACAACGTCTGGCTTTGTTCGGACAACGTTAATGACCGCGGAGAGACCGAAAGTGAGCGTACTAAGGGATTTTGAGTCAATGCCGATGGTTGTAGGCGTCTGAATCCGGGGATCCTTCGAGGCGTCGTCCACTTTCGTGGCTCCGGGACGCCCATAGACAGTGACGTCCCATCCGGAATCTGCAAGATAGGGAGCCAACTTCCTCACGGCAGTTTCGAACCCGCCGTAATAGCTGGGATATCCCCGTGTCCCAATAATCGCAACTGATCGACGCACGCAACCCCCCATTTTTGACACTATTCGAAGGCCCATGTACAGTGCCGCACCTGACGATATCATGCGCGACGCACTAGTCGTGACCATTAACAAGAGCGGAGTATCCCCGTATAGGCACCTTGTTCCGGTCGAGGTAAGGATTGCCCGGGGACACACTCCCTGTTCCGGAACTTTCTCTGGAGCGCCGCTCCTTGCCGTATCAATTGGAAGCTAGCCGACACTTGCACGTTGCGAGACTGTGGAGCAGCAAATTACAGCGACAGGCTTGTCCGGCTGTAACCTGTCGTCTGGCATCTCGCGGCTGGCGATATGGATTTTTTTGGGGGGGCGTTGGTGGATTGGCGGGTAAAGACGGCACGAACACTGCGCTTTGTGGATGGATTCGTGGTCATATGGTCCGTAGCTGGCGCATACGTGATCAGATTCGGAGTAGAACCCAGCTTCGTTGTCTCAGGTGCCGAGCCAAATTACTTCTGGTTTTCAGTAGGATTGTGCGTTGCTTGGTGGCTCATGTTGGAAGCATGGAACAGCAGGAACAGCAGGATTTTGGGTTCGGGGCCCGATGAGTACAAGCGAGTGGCCGCGGCTTCGCTCTGGCTCTTTGGCTTGGTGGCGATATTCTCATACGTCTTCCAGGTCGAAACTGCACGTGGCTATGTAGGGGTTGCACTGCCGGTCGGTCTGCTGGGACTTATCTTGGGACGGTGGCTGCTCAGACAACATCTAAGCGTGAACCGGCAAGGCGGTTCGAGCATGTCGCGGCTGATGCTCCTGGGCGGTCCGAGCGCCGTAGCTCACTTAGCGTCGAGCCTCGTAGCCGCTAAGCACGCAGGATATCTTCCGATTGCCGCGTACACACCCGGAGCGCATGAGAAGCTATCGATTGAACCCGAATCCGGGCTACCTGTCCTTGGTCACGAAGTAGATGCCAAAGCGATTTTGAACGCCATAGACCGGTGCAAGGCTGATGCGGTCGCAGTTTCGGCAGGCGTTCAGTTGAGCCCAAAGACTCTCCGGCACCTAGGGTGGGAACTGGCTGCACGAAACGTTGGACTCATTATGGCCCCTGCGCTGACTGACATCGCAGGTCCGCGTATTCACACCCAGCAAGTGGCCGGCCTTCCTCTCATTCACGTCACAACACCAGCCCTTGACGGCGGGCAGCGTGTGGCCAAGAGGCTTTTCGACATCGTTGTCTCGGCGATCCTAATAGTCCTCTCATCGCCCGTCATGATTGTCGTTGCACTATTGCTCAAGCTCACCGATCCTGGACCGGTACTGTTCAAGCAGCAACGGGTCGGGATTCAAGGAGCGCACTTCGGCATGCTGAAGTTCCGGTCCATGGTTATTGACGCTGAGCAGCGCCTTGTAGAACTTCAACATAAAAACGAGGGCAACGGCGTTCTTTTCAAAATGAAGAGCGACCCTCGGATCACCCCGGTCGGAAGATTCCTTAGAAAATTCAGCCTCGACGAGCTGCCTCAACTCTTCAATATCCTTGCGGGTTCTATGAGCCTCGTGGGCCCGCGTCCGCCTCTCCCGAGCGAAGTTGCAGCCTATGAGAAGGACGTCCGTCGAAGGCTATTGGTGAAGCCCGGCCTGACCGGCCTCTGGCAGGTCAGCGGCCGGTCGAATCTGTCGTGGCAAGACTCAGTGCGCCTTGATCTCTATTACGTCGAAAACTGGTCCCTGGCAGGCGACCTACTCATCATCCTGAAAACCGCTAGGGCTGTTTTCCGCAGCACGGGCGCGTACTAGAAAATCGGCATTTTGACCACTGGCCCCTCGCGGGTCTTATCCCTATGCCCCGTCGGGGAAGGACACCCTGCTTCATGACTGAACCCAACTTCAAGGAACCGGAGGAAGGTGAGCAGCGCCATCGGGTTGATTCACCTGCGCATCCAGCGCGCCGCCGTCGCCGTCGCCGTTACGTCATTTCTGGCGCCTGCCTAGTCATCACTGCGGCACTGTTGGTTGGTGTCGTGACTTGGTTGGGTACACGAGCCACTATCATCAAGGATCAACTTGAGGCCGCCGCACAACTCATCCCCGCACTTAAAGACGATATCGCGGGAGGCAGACCACAGGAGGCCCAAGAAACGTCGGATAGCCTACGGTCCCATGCGGCCGCCGCCCGCAATGCTGCGGAAGATCCGCTGTGGACCTTAGCGGCGTCGCTTCCCTGGATCGGTACAAATTTCAGCGCCGTCGCAGAAGTGGCTCGATCAGCAGACGACGTTGCCGCTTTGGGCGTTGCCCCTTTAGTGCAGGTTTTCGATTCCCTCGACTGGGACAGCCTCCTCCCCAGCCCCACGGGGACGAACCTGGAACCCCTGCGAGCGGCTTCCCCTAGCGTTTCGTCCGCTGCGCACGCCGTGCGGGCATCGGCCGAGCGGCTGGACGGAATCGACGCCAGAAATCTGTGGCCTCAGGTGGCTGAGCCTTTGGCGCGCGCCAGGG
This sequence comes from Arthrobacter sp. NicSoilB8, assembly GCF_019977355.1. Taxonomy (NCBI): domain Bacteria; kingdom Bacillati; phylum Actinomycetota; class Actinomycetes; order Micrococcales; family Micrococcaceae; genus Arthrobacter; species Arthrobacter sp. NicSoilB8. Next base: position 3,972,527 of record NZ_AP024655.1, read on the forward strand.
AGCAACTCCAAACAGTGACGGGTGCGCTGGATGCATCCGCGAATGCAGCCCAAATCGTCCCTGGAATGTTGGGGGCTGATGGGAAGCGGGACTACTTGCTCATGATCCAGAACAATTCAGAGGCTCGCGCCTCAGGCGGCATTCCCGGGGCACTAGCAATACTGACGCTGGACAAAGGCAAGCTGACACTTGGTAGACAAAGCAGTGCTGGAGATGTCGGCATCATGTCACCAGTGTTGCCCGTGGATGAGGAACAACAACAGATCTATTCCGAACGACTCGGCAAGTACATGCAAGACGTCAACCTGACCCCTGACTTCCCCACCGCCGCAGCCACCGCGCAGGCCATGTGGGAAAGGAAGACCGGACAGCACGTGGACGGCGTACTCTCCCTGGACCCGGTAGCGCTGGGCTATATCCTCGACGCGACCGGGCCGGTCAAGATCACCAGCCCGGAGCTCCTGTCCCGCGCAAAAGATAGATTGCCTACAGAGCTGAATGGCAAGAACGTGGTCCCAACTCTGCTGTCCGATGTCTATGCCAAAATTGCGTCGCCAACAGATCAGGATGCCTACTTTGCGGGCGTTGCCAAGGAAATCTTCGGAGCGATGTCCAGCGGCAAGGGTGAAGCCAAAGGCCTGATCAGAGGCATCACGCGAGGAGCGGCGGAGAGCCGAGTCCTCGTTTGGTCCGCCGCGGCTACGGAACAGAACATCATCGCGAACTATCCACTCAGCGGATCAATCACAGGCAAGAGCGTCACACCCGCGCAGTTCGGTGTCTACTTCAACGATGGCACCGGGGCCAAAATGGACTACTACGTCAAGCGGACCGTACAGCTCGTGAAGGAATGCACCAGTGACGGCTACGGGCAGGTCAAGGTCCGCATCACGAGCACCAACACGGCACCCTTAGACGCTGCGACGTCGCTGCCGGCCTACGTCACCGCCGGAGGTATCTTCGGCGTGCCGGCCGGGACAGTCCAGACCAATGTGATTGCCTATGGTCCTGTCCAGGCCAACGTGGAAACAGCCACAGTGGACGGCACAAAGACCGACTTCGCCGCCCACCGCCACGCCGATAGGCCCGTGGGAACCGTCACCGTCGCCCTGGCCCCGGGCCAGAGCAGCACGGTAGAGCTGGCCTTCGGCAAAATCGTCCAGCACACGGAACCTAACGTAGTTGTCACACCCAGCGTTCAAGCCGTCAAAGATGTTGTCATACCCACGAAGCCGGCTGAATGCGTTCCCGGCAAGTAGACACCGCGTTAACAGTATGTAAAGCGACTTGATTCACTTTGGTGGCACTCGTTTTAGATGCTAGTCTCTGCATGGGCTTATCAAATGAGATTTCAATCCGCGGCCGCTCGGGGGGCCGGAAGTCTCCACAATCGCGTGACACAGGAATTTACGGTCTCAGGGGGACACATGAAAAAAACACTTGCAACAATCACACTCGCGGGCTCCATCGCGCTCATCGGCGCATTTCCGGCCGTGGCAGCCGATCACTACCCGGCACCGCCCGCAAACGCCGCCGTTTCTGACGGCGTTGTTGGCCCGGGCGCGGATTTCGTTTTCCGCGGCAAGGGCTTTAAAGCCGGCGAGGGGCTCATCATCAAGGTCACACCCGGGACCAAGCCTGCATCGACGGGCGCAAGCGTCAACGGCCGCGGCATGAGCGTTACCGGCAAGATCATCCTGCCGCTGGCACCGCAGCAGCTCTCCGCCCGTGCAGACGCCAGTGGCGCCTTCGCCCTCCCGCTCAGCATCAGCGAGCCGGGCGTCTACACGATCACCGCGACCGGTTTGGAGTCTGGCATTACCGCCACCTCGAGCGTCACCGTGGCAGGCGCCGCAGTAGCGCCCGCCTCCACGACCACCTCGACCTCCACCTCCGCTTCCACGAGCGGACTGGCCAACACCGGCGCTGACTCCAACCTCATGATCTGGTCATTGGTTGGCGGAGGCGCACTGGCAGCCGGCATCACCTCTGTTGTGGTGGTTCGCCGCCGCGCCAAGGCCGACGTCGCAGTCTAAGCAGTAAATGACAAGCACGAAGGGTGGGGGTCTCCGGTATTCCGGAGACCCCCACCCTTTGCATTGTTGCACGGAGCGGCGCGGACCCTGTTTCCTGATGAACTGTGGTTAGGATGTGCTGTGGTAGAGACTTCGGCTATGGGGAGACATTGGCGCACAAGAACACGGCGACGGCAGCCGCACTTTTCCGTGCCGTTGCCAACGCCGCGGGCACTCCCCTACATCCTTTTAGTGCTCCTGGCGGCTGCCGCCTTCGGAACAGCGGCCTTGGCCGTCCTGAAGACCTCCTAGGGCTGGTTTGAGGACGCTGGAACGGCCCCGGGTCTGGCAAGGTGTCCTGGGCGGAGCATTTATCCTGCTGGCGCTTATCGGTTTTTGGCCCAGTCCCGTGGACCGGCCCGTCCAAGGCGAAATTGCCCGGACCCTGCTTTGGCTCCATTCGCACGGAATTCCTCGCTGGATCAACTACGCGTTTGTAGAAGCCACCGCAAACGTCGTGCTCTTTATTCCCGTGGGCATCGCGGCCACCTTGGCTTTCCCGAATAGGAAATGGTGGCAAAACGCGGCCCTGGGGATGCTGGCGTCCGCCTGCATGGAACTCGGTCAGCTATTGTTCCTCAGCAGCCGATTCGCCAGCCCGCTGGATATTATTACCAACACCGCAGGCTGCGTGGCAGGCACCCTGATGGCAGCCGCCACAATCAGATCCGTAAATGACCAACAGGCCCGGCGCCTGTCAGCGCCGGGCCTGCCGGAGTCTCGAGCTTAGATTGCGGTTTAGTTCACGAATTCCTTCAGCCAGGACTTGAGCTCCTCGCCGAATTCCACCCGCTCTGAGGCGATGGAAATGACCGCCTTCAGGTAGCTGAGCTTGTCCCCGGTGTCATACCGGCGCCCGCGGAAAACCACGCCGTAGACGCCGCCGCCCTCGCAGTCGGAGACGGCCAGGGTCTGGAGGGCATCCGTCAGCTGGATCTCCCCGCCGCGGCCCGGTTCCGTTTCCTCCAGGACGTCGAAGATTTCGGGGTGAAGAACGTACCGCCCGATCACGGCGAGGTTGGAGGGGGCGTCTGCCACCGCAGGCTTTTCCACGAGGCGGTTCACGCGGAAGTAGTCCTCGCCTTCCACGGCGGAAATATCGGCACAGCCGTAGGCGCTGATCTGGGACGGATCCACCTCGATCAGGGCGACTACCGAGCCGCCGGTTCTGGCCTGGACCTCGATCATGGTGCTGAGAAGCTCGTCGCGGTCGTCGATCAGGTCATCACCCAGCAGGACGGCGAAGGGCTCGTCTCCCACGTGCTGGCGGGCGCACAGGACGGCATGGCCCAGGCCCTTGGGGTCGCCTTGGCGGACATAGTGCAAGGGGCCCAGGTTGGACGCGTGCTGTATTGCCTCCAAGCGGCTCAGATCGCCCTTGAGCTCCAGCGTCCGCTCCAGGGCCGGAGCGCGGTCAAAGTGGTCCTCCAGCGCCCGCTTGTTGCGCCCTGTGATCATCAGCAAGTCCGTAAGACCTGCGTTGACGGCCTCTTCCACTACATACTGGATGGCCGGCTGGTCAACCACCGGCAGCATTTCTTTCGGCATTGCCTTGGTGGCGGGCAGGAATCGTGTCCCCAGTCCGGCAGCAGGAATGACGGCTTTTCTTATTGGTTTCCCCAAAGTCATAGCTGAACCATACAAATCAATGGAGCAAAGTGGCAATCGTGACCGGCGTGTAAAGCTTATTGACCTTTGAACACCGGGGCGCGCTTTTCCTGAAAAGCACGGAACCCCTCGGCGTAGTCCTCGCTCTTGCACAGCCGCGCCTGCTCGGCGTTCTCCTCTTCCATGGCCTCCCACAGCCCTAGGCGCTGGTCCCGGATGTGCGCCACGAGCTCCTTGCTGGCGTTGAAGGCACCCGTGGCGCCGGTGGCTACGGCGGCGACGATGGACCGGGTGTTCTCCAGCAGTTCCGCGGCAGGCATGGCCCGGCTAAACAGGCCCTGGGCCACGGCATCGGCGCCGCTCATGAGCTCGGCGGTATAGATCAGGTCCAGAGTCCGGTGCATGCCAAGGCGCTCGGTGAAATACCAGTGGCCGCCGGAATCGAGGGTGGCACCGAGCTTGGCGAACGGTGAGCCGAACTTGGCATTCTCCGCCACGTAGACCACATCAGTGGCCAGCAGCAGGCCGAGCCCCACGCCGAGGCAGGCGCCTTGGGCCGCGGCGAACGTGGGCGCCGGGAAGGCGCTCATCTTCTTCAGCAGCGGCTGCACTAGGCCGCCCAGGTAGGCCTGCGCGTCGTCGCTCTCCGGGGTCACGCCGGCAATGTCGCGGCCGGCGCAGAAGGCGCGTCCTTCGCCGCGGAGCAGCAGTGCCCGCACCTCGCCGCGTGCGGCGGCGTCAGCGGCACGATCGTACGCCTTGGACAGATCCGCCAGCGCCTGTTCGTCGAGCGAGTTCAACTTATGCGGGGCGTCGAGCACTACTTCGGCAACGCCGTCCGCGATGGAAAGGGAAATCATGGGGCTCCTTGGATCGGAAACGGCCTAGACGTCGAAAAACCTAGACGTCGAAGTCGACCGTGACTTCCGGGGTGGTGGGGTGGGACTGGCAGGTCAGAACGTAGCCTTTGTCCAGCTCGTCCTGCTCCAGGGCGTAGTTCTCGTCCATGGTGACACTGCCGGTGACCACCTTGGCCCGGCAGGTGCCGCAGACGCCGCCGGCGCAGGCGAACGGCACATCGGGCCGGACCCGGAGGGCGGCGTTGAGAATGGATTCCCGGGCGTGGGTGGGGCTCGCCACTTCGCCCTGCAGGCCGTCCAGCTTGAACGTGATCTTGTACGTGTCCTGCGACTCGTCGGCAATGACGGGCCGGCCGATGTTGCCCTCGGGCCGGTCGGGCTTGCCGGAGGTGAACAGTTCAAAGCGGACGTGCTCGGGGGCGACGCCGCGCGCGGCGAGGGTGTCCCGGCAGAGCTGGACGAGTTCGAACGGGCCGCAGAGGAACCATTCGTCGACGTCGTCCGCGTGGATGGCGGTACCCAGCAGCGCCTGGAGCTTCTCGGCGTCGATCCTGCCGCTGAGCAGCGGCGCGATCCGCTGCTCACGGGAGAGCACGTGGTGCAGTGCCAGCCGGGCCGGGTACTTGTCCTTCAGGTCCGCGAGTTCTTCGAGGAACATCACGTCCATGGCGGCCTTGTTGGCGTAGATGAGGTCGAAGCGGGTTTCGGGGTGGGCCGCCAGCAGGGTGCGGGCGATGGCGATCACGGGAGTGATGCCGGATCCGGCGGCGATGGCCACGAACGAGCCGGGCTCCCCCGCCAGCTCTTCCGGATGGTTCATCGAGTTCATGACGTTCTGTTCCACGGGCTTGCCGTCGCGGCCGTGCTTGGAGACGAAGGCGCCCATGGGGCTCATGACGTCCAGGACGTCGCCGGCCTTGAGTTCGGCGTTGGCCCACGTGGAGAAGATGCCGCCGAGGTCCTTCTTGATGGCCACGCGGATTTCGCTGCTGCCATCCTCGAAGCTGCGCGGTTCGGCGCAGATCGAGTAGCTGCGCCGGATCTCGTGCGGCTGGCCGTCGGCATCGGGCAGGGTGGTGCGCAGGGCGACGTACTGGCCCGGCAGGTAGTCGAACTGGCCGGCGAGCTCGGCCGGGACAGCGAAGGTCACCTCGATGGCGTCGTCGGTGAGCCGGCGGACCTCGTCCACCGTCAGTGGGTGGAAGGACGCCCGACGGCGGCCGGTGGCTGCGGCCGACTCCGCGGCGGTCTGGCGGACAACAGTCATGGAGGCACCTGTTCCTTACAAAACTTTGAAGTAGTCGAACGGTTCCTTGCAGTCCTGGCACACATAGAGGGCCTTGCAGGACGTGGAACCGAAGCGGGTGAGTTCTTTGGTGTTCAGCGATGAGCACTGGGGACATTTGACGGCGAGCGAGAGCCGGACCGGGCCGGCGTGGCGGAGGGCCGCCGAGTGGCCGGACGGCGGGGCGATCCCGTACTTCTCCAGCTTGGCCTTGCCGTCCTCGCTCATCCAGTCCGTGGTCCAGGCCGGGGAGAGGACGAGTTCCACCCGGACGCTCGGGTACCCCGCGCGGTGGAAGGCCGCAGTGATGTCGTCCCGGATGGCGTCCATGGCGGGGCAGCCGGAGTAGGTCGGGGTGATGGTGACCTGGACGGCCGGAACCATCCCGCCGTCGTCGTAGAGCTGGACGTCGCGCAAGATGCCGAGATCGGCAATGGTGAGGACCGGGATTTCGGGGTCGCAGACCGTGGCGGCCACCGCCCAGGCTTTCTCCTGGGCGGTGTTGCCCTGGGCGACCTTGCGGCGCTCCGCGGTTTCCGGATCGGACACAAACATTTCCATGATGCTTACCAGCTGGCCCCGGGGTACTCGCGGGCGAGCACCTGCATTTCGGCGAGGATGTAGCCGAGGTGTTCGGAGTGCAGGCCCCGCCGGCCTCCGCCGGGTGCGGGCTGCACATCGGGGACGTCGAGCTCCGCCTCGGCCAGGACCTCGCCGGTGAGCCGGTCGAAGTCCGCGCGCAGGCTCGAGGGCTGCGGCGCCACGCCGGCGTCGTTGAGGCGCCCGGTGAGTTCGTCGTCGCGGAACAGCTCGTCCACGTAGGGCCAGATGACCTTGAACGCGTGGATCATGCGCTGGCGGGACTCGTCCGTGCCCTGGGCCAGGCGCAGGACCCACTGGGTGCTGTGGTCCCGGTGGTAGTCCACTTCCTTGGCTGCCTTGGCGGCGATGCCGGCGAGGGTGGCGTCGGTGGAGGACGTCAGCCGGCGGTAGAGCTCGAACTGGTAGTGGCTGACCACGAACTGCCGGGCGATGGTGACGGCGAAGTCCCCGTTGGGCTGTTCGAAGAGCTCCACCGAGCGGAACTCGTGTTCGCGGCGGAAGTAGGCGAGATCGTCCTCGCTGCGGGCTGTGCCGTCCTCTCCGAGAGCGCCGCCGGCGTAGCTGAGGAAGGACCGGGCGTGGCCGAGCTCGTCCAGGGCGATGTTGCCCAGGGCGATGTCCTCTTCGAGTTCGGGTGCGCGGGAGATCCAGTGGCCAAGGCGCTGGGCCAGGATCAGGGCGTCGTCGCCCAGCCGCAGGGCGAACTCGGCGACGTCCTCGCTCGGCTTGGCGGTGCCGCGGCTGACGGCCAGCGCGATGTCTTCGGGGCGGAGGGCGTTGCCTGGTGTGATGCGAGTGGCGCTGGCGGTACCGTCGCCGCTGGCTCCGGCACCGGACACGCCAACGGAGATATCGCCGTGGCCGCCTTCGTGCAGATCTGTTTCAGGTGTTGTGCTCACAGGTGCTTCACGCCCTCACTCTTGGTGTAGTACGTGGCGTGCCGGTAGTCCTTGCCCTGCGGGGATTCAAAGAAGGACCCTTTGGAATCGGGGTCGCTGGACGCGATGGCGTCCGCCGGGACCACCCAGATGGACACGCCCTCGTTCCGGCGGGTGTAGAGGTCGCGGGCGTTCCGCAGGGCCATGGCCGCGTCCGGGGCGTGCAGGGATCCTGCGTGGACGTGGGACAGGCCGCGGCTGGAGCGGACGAATACTTCCCAGATCGGCCAGACGTTGCCTGCGTGGGGTTCGGGGGTTGTCATGCTGCGGATTCCTTCTCTGCTTGCTTGCGGCGCTGCTTGTCGGCATAGGCTGCGGCGGCTTCGCGCACCCAGGCGCCGTTCTGGTGTGCCTCGCGGCGCCGTTCCAGGCGCTGGGCGTTGCAGGGGCCGCGGCCGGCCAGGACTTCGTGGAATTCATCCCAGTCCAGCGGCCCGTGCTCCCATTTCTTGGTTTCCTCGTTGAAACGGATGTCCTTGTCCGGCAGCGTCAGTCCCAGGACCTTGACCTGCTCCATCATCATGCCGACGAACCGGTTGCGGAGCTCGTCATTGCTGAAGCGCTTGATGTTCCAGGCCATGGACTGCTTGGAGTTGGGCGAATCGTCATCCGGCGGCCCGAACATCATCAGGGCCGGGGCGTACCAGCGGTTCACCGCGTCCTGGGCCATCTGCTTCTGCTCGGGGGTGCCGTGCGAGAGTTCCAGCAGGATCTCGAAGCCCTGGCGCTGGTGGAAGGATTCTTCCTTGCAGACGCGGACCATCGCGCGGCCGTAGGGGCCGAAGGACGCGCGGCACAGCGGCACCTGGTTGGCGATAGCGGCGCCGTCGACCATCCAGCCGATGGCCCCCATGTCCGCCCAGGTCCGGGCGGGGTAGTTGAAGATGGAGGAATATTTGGCCTTGCCGTCCATCAGGTCCTGCATCATCTGGTCACGCGGCTGGCCGAGAGTCTCGGCGGCAGAGTAGAGGTAGAGTCCGTGGCCGGCCTCGTCCTGGACCTTGGCCATGAGGATGGCCTTGCGCTTCAGGCTCGGGGCGCGGGAGATCCAGTTGGCTTCGGGCTGCATGCCGATGATTTCCGAGTGCGCATGCTGCGAGATCTGGCGCAGGAGGGTCTTGCGGTACGCCGGGGGCATCCAGTCGCGCGGCTCGATCCGGGAATCTTCCGCCATGACCTTGTCGAAATAGGCCTGGCCCTCGGCGTCGCGCCGGGCCGCGTCCTCGAGGCTCTGTTCATGCCGTGCCGGCGATGGCTCGGCGGGCACTGACTGCAGGGTCTGCGATGCCATGGTTGCTCCTATGAATTTCCGATAAATAATTACCGACCGTTCGTTCAGGATATGGGGAAGGGCGCAGACGCGTCAAGCGGTTCTGACCGCAAAGGTGGCCAGGGTGGAGCCCAGGCGTGAAGGGGGCAGCTATGGAGCCCTGTACTCCAGGATGAGGAGCGGCTCAGATGGCGGGATCACTGCCCGGGGCTTGTCACCGTTCACGGGCATCGAGCGCCACTGCAGGATGTAGACGCTCTTGCCGGACTTTGTCGTGGTTTTGTTGGTCACCAGCTGGGGATCGTCTCTCAGCACAGGGAGGACCGGTGAGCCAACGAGCGGTGACGGAGTCGGGGCGTCCGACTTTACGCCGAGTGACTTTTCATCCAGGACTATAGTGCGCGTATTGCTGTTGCAGGTGTAGTTGAGCTGGAGAGTGCCGTTTGCTGCTCTCTTGACGGCCCCGACGGAGAAGGGGAAGCGCAGGCTGCCCGTGCCCTGGACAGGAAATACGCCGTTCCAGCGGGTGATCCGCGTTCGATACCAGGTCCCTGAGGCGTCGCCCCGGGCGAGGAAGAGTTGGTTCCCTCTCGCGGCGTCGTAGCGCGTGTAGCTGATGATGGGCCGGTTGGCGCTGTCAAAGCCAATGCCCACGATTCCGTTGACCAAACCCGAACCCACGGTTGCGGGGTCGACCGTGGCGGGGCTCTGTTTTGTCATGGGCATGGTCAAGTTTGCTCCCTGGACATTCTGCCAGTGGATGAAATCCTTGGTCTTCGCATATGAAAGCGAATGGTTGGTGGATACGTCCGTTGTATCTCGCCACATCCATGCCATGTGGAAATAGCCGTCAGGCCCGGGGATCGGAGAAGTGGAATAGGCGCTGCTATTTCCCTGCCCATCCAATATGCCCCTGGAGGCGACAACCTGCCACTTTCTGCTCGGCGCGATGAAGCGGTAGATGTATTCACTGCCATTACCACTGCGGCCGTACCTGAATTTGAAATATAACTCCCCCGAGGCACTTTTCAGGAATTGGGGATAGGTGACCCTGGATTCGAGCGTTGAATTAGCCAGCGTGGGAACCCGGGCGAGGGTGGCGATATTCCCGGGTGTGGAGGTCATGTAGTAGTTCAGGCTTGAGTCGTGCATATTGCCGGCCACATGCAGATTTCCATTGATGTCCAGCTCCATGGTGATGTATTTGTGGCTGTCCCAGTCAACGCTGGTATCTAGAACCTTGGTGGTCCAGCCGCCGGTGCCCACCCGACTCTTGATAATGAGCCTGCGGTGGCCGTCGTAGTAGCCCACGTACTGCCTGCTTCCGTCGACCAGGATGTCCTGCCCCACCGGCTGGCCCGCCCATGTGGTGCCGACCTGGGTGGTGGAGAAATAACGGTACGTGGGCGACCCGCTAGAGTCACCGGGAACCCCGCGGTCCTTGTTGCAGACAAGAGTGTTGGCGGCCAACACGGTGGGTGCCAGCGCAACTGGAAGTTGGCTCCGAACTTCGACGGGGCCAAGTGCATTACTCGTCACTACGAGTACCGCCGCGAGGGCCGCGGCCAGGCCACCCAATATCATGCGCGAACGGTAACATGCTGACTTCGTCCGGAATAGGTGATTTTGGCTTGAAAATTCGCCTTTGTTTCTGATTTCACATCAGGAGGGGACTCGCGCAACAGGACTTCACATGCGTAACGCAGTGACGCGAATTCATCTACTTACTTCATCTACGCACACCGGAAAAGAAATACCTATACGCCTCCGTTTAAATACCTAGCGGCCGACGCTTAACTCCGGAAATTGACCCGCGTAGGGTTCCGGAGGACTGCGTATCGGTGCTGGGTTTTTACGGCCTTCCACCTGCAAAAGCTGTGAGTTCCCTGACAGTGTGTAATGAGGGCTATTTGTTGCCGAAGAGTAGGCGTAGCTTTCGAAGTGAAAGCGTCTCTCTCCACGGGGCCACATCCTGGAGGGGCCGGCCTCCGGATTCGGGATAGGTCACAATGAATGCTCATAAGCGTGGTGCGTCACTCCTGGCCATCAGCTCCATCCTCTTGGGGGCGGCCAGCTACGCAGCGGCGATCGCCCCGGTACAGGCAGGGCAGCAAGTCGCGGACAACAGTGCCATCCTGATCTCAACGATCGCCGAAGAGCACGACGCACGTTCAACACACCAGAACCGTGAGCCGGCCCACCGGGCCACTAACGGGAAAAGGGCAACCAAGGCCGGGCTGGATGTGACTTCCGACGAAGCGCAGCCGGTGGAGCAGACCGTCGCCCAGTCCACGAAAGGCAGCAACTTGGACGTGGTGCTGAGATCCCTGCCGAGACGAGACAGCCAACCGTCGGATTGCTCGTAGAACCTGTATCCCCGTCGTCTACACCGAAAGATCGCCGGTGATAGCTTGAACTCGTGAAGATCGCTGCCGGCAAGAAGCTCCCCCTCTGGGCCTCCATGGCCCTGAACATGCTGATTGCCCTGGTGGCCGTCGCCCTGGTGCAAGGGTTCCTGATGAAGGCCTACCGGATACCGTCCGGATCAATGGAGCCGACGCTCCAGGGGTCTGCGGGCGACGGAGACAGAATCCTGGTCAACCGGATTGCCTACGCCGGCTCAGAACCGCACACCGGCGACATCGTGGTGTTCACCCGGCCGGACAGCTGGCAGGCCGAATCGGCGGTGGCACGCGGCGGCGGCATCGCCGGGCTGGCCCGGTCCTTCGGAGACGTGACAGGGATCGGGCCCTCCAACGAGCAATTCCTGGTGAAGCGGGTAGTTGCCACCGGCGGCCAAACCATCAGCTGCTGCGGACAGGATGGCAAACTGCTCATCGACGGCCAACCCCTCGATGAGCCCTACATCTTTGAAGATCTGCCGTTTGAGCCAGGCAGCATTGACTGCCAGACCAGCCCCCGGTCGCTCCGGTGTTTTCCCGCGTTTTCCGTCCCCAAGGGAGAGCTCGTGGTGCTGGGGGACCACCGTTCGGTCTCGAATGATTCCGCCATCAACTGCCGGACCCTGACTGTTGTGGCGGGCGACTGCATGAGGACGATCAAGTCCTCAGCCGTTGTCGGGCAAGTGGCGGCGAGATTCTGGCCGCTGGAGCGCGCCGGCGGCGTGGGCTGACCCTCCCAGGAAGAAGAAATCCCCTCGGAGCGGGTGCTCCAAGGGGATCTCTTTAGTGCCAGTTGGCGTCTATCGCGCCGCCACCGGCTCGGCGGACTGATACGAGGTGTAGTACCTGTACGAGTCCGCGCCGGTCACGGGCACGCGGTTGAGAATGGTGCCGAAGACGTTGGCGTTCACGCGCCCGAGGTTGCCGAGCGACTTGCCAAGCTCCTCATCGGTGGTTTTGCCGGACCTGACAACAACGATTGCTCCGTCGGCGATGCGGCTGAGGACGGCGGCGTCCGTCACGGGGAGCAACGGCGGGGCGTCAACGAGCACAATGGCGTCCTGGGCGAGCGTCTTGAGCAACGTCTTCATGGCCTGCGAGCCCAACAGCTCACTGGGGTTCGGCGGGATCCGGCCGGATCCGAGTACACGCAGGTTTGGCATCGCGCTCCATTCCTGCAGCACGTCCTCCAGCTCGGCATGGCCGCTCAGGACGTCGGTGACACCGACTCCGGGGATCAGGTTGAAGACATCGACCAGCGTGGGGCGGCGCAGGTCGCCGTCGACGACCACAACGTTCTCGCCGGCGGCGGCCATGGTGACCGCCAGGTTGGCCGTCACCGTTGATTTGCCCTCGGCCGGAACTGAACTCGTCACGACAATAATCCGCGGGGGATTGTCGACGTCGACATACTGCAGATTCGTCCGGAGTTCCCGCAGCGCTTCAGTGATGGCATGCGAGCCTTCGCCCGATGCGACCGGGCTAAACCCGTCGTCCAGCACTGTGCTTTTCCCGTCCAAGCGGTGATCCACCGGGAGCGTGCCCAGCACCGGCACGCCGAACCGGCGTTCGATCGCCGTGGCGCTGCGGAGCCTGCGGTCCAGACGGTGGCGAAGCATCGCGTAGAGAAGTCCGAGAGCCAGACCGGCCAGGGCTCCGATGCCGAGAGCCAGCTTTACGTTAGGGGATGTCGGGGCTGTCGGCAGGACGGCCTCGCCCAGCGGAACCACCCGGATGACCGGTACGGGGACGACGGTGGAGCCTTCCACCGCTTGGATGCTTTCCAGTTCCTTAACTTGCTCGGCCAGGCCCTTGACCCAGGCATCTGCTACCCGCTGGGCCATTGCGGGGTCAGTGGACGTGGCAGTGACGGCAAGCTGGGCGCTTTCCTTCGGCACGGTCACGGAGACGGACCCCAGCAGGGCGTCCGGCGAGGTTGCGAGGCCAAGCGAGGTGACGACGCGCTCGGCCACGAGCCGGGACTTGGCCACGGACTCATACTTGGCGGCCTTGGTCTGGGCCAGGTTCTCGCTCATGAGCGAAAGGCTAAGGTCGCCTGAACCGCCTGCCACCACAATCCCAGTGGACTGTGCGGCGTAAATCTTCGGCTGCAAGAGGGTCCAGCAGAAGGCGAGTACGGTCAGGGCCAGTGTGAAGGCCAGTATGCCCTTCCAGCGGGCCCGGGCAATGCGCAGGTAGTCCTCCAGGGCAAGGCCTGCCGGTGTCTGCCCGTTGTTCTCGGCCGTATCAAAACCAGTCACGCGTTGGTCCTCTCCCCCGTGCCTGGTCCCAACGACCCACACGAAAAGTTACTTTACGGTACGGTGACCGCGTTGGTGTGCATATTAACTGCGTTAACCGCGCAGGAATATTCCGCGGTCCACGAGCCCGTCAACAGCCGCATTTAGCAGGGCCTCATAGCCCCCAGGCAGCCCATGTTCGGCCTCGAGGTGGCCCGCCAAAGTTTGCATTGAGACCGGCCTGCGGGCGGACTTCCAGATGACGGGTCCGATGCCGCTGAGCCTAATGACTTCGGAATCCGTCAGCACAAGCAAGTCCTCGCCGATCTCTACCGCGTCGACGGGTTCGGCCCGTCGCAGCCAACCTGCGGGGATTGGCTCTGGTGGTTGCTCATCGGCCTGATCCGCCGCTAGCTCTGCTTCCGGTTGGATCAGCGCCGGTGACCATTCTCTAGTGACTTCCTGCGGGTTACCGGGTTTCGTCAAGAAAAGCGGCGCCAAGCCGTCCGCCAGGTCGGCCGCTTCGGAGTAGCTGACGCGGAACACTCCGCCCACGCTGTCAATTAGCTTGCAGAGGGACTGAAGCGGCTGGAACACGGCCGCTTGGGAGGACGTGTCCGGTATCAGCGCAAGCACTGCATCCGCCAGAGGGACCGGATCGATGACGGGCACCCGATAGTCCCCGCCGGCAACCCTGTCGAGCAAAGCGATGGCCGCAATGCGGAGCTGGTCCGGCGCGACCTGCAGGCCCAACTCATCCGGGCCCACCTGCAGTTTGGCGGCAGCGGCCAAGGCCTGCTTAACGGACAAGGGCTTGGGGTACGGGACAACGCTTCCATCAGCCCGGATAGCGACGGTCTCGTCCGTTATATAGCCGAAGGTCCGGGCGAGCTGCGATGAGGCGGTTGTTTTGCCCGTGCCGGATTTCGCCACCAATGCAATGACGGCGCCTTCGGGATCCGCGACGCCACAAGCGTGGAGCATTGTCAGCTCGCCGGCGCGTTCCAAAATGGCCGCGATAGTCACCTCCGAGGTCACGGCTTCCGCCAGGTCCTCAAAGGTGTCCGAGCCAAGGTGCCGCACGCCATCGCCTGGGAGCTTCGAATCGAAGTAGATGGAGGCTAAGAAAGGCAACCCTGATGTGCGGGGCTGACTCCTCGGTGTGATTGGGCCCGTCACATCGCTGAGACATCGGCTCCAGGCCTTTGACATAGCTTGTTGCTGATCGGGGGTGACGGCCCCACCCCAGTGGACGGCGAAGGTTGTGCCCAAAACATCGATGGCCAACTCGCTCGAGACCTTCAACTAGTTTCACCAATCCCGGAAAGCTTTCGGACGTTCTTGCTCTCCGCCATCAACCGCACACGCACACGCCACCAAACTTGTTCCAAAATGGCACTCCCTACGAACTCCGCGGCCTCTTACTTCTGGCCATTAGATCACTGCTGGAGTGCCACCCGAGCCATCGTTTTGGAGGCGAGTGCGAGTGCTATTAGGTGAAGGTAATCGGTGATGTCGCTATCACCTTGCGCCCGCCTGGGAAGGTAACCGCGACGGCAATGGTGTATTTGCCGCCGGCGGCGGTTCCGTTTCCGGTGTAGCTGTAGCGAAAACCGCCAAGGGAAAATTCGATAGAACCGCCGCTCTTGAGACCACCGGTTTGGGTGAAAGAGCCCGAGTAAGTCGTTCCCGAAAAACTACCGGAATACAACGTTGTCGACTCCGTAAGCGACGTGAATCCCACTCCCGGGGCTTTTGTTGCAGCCGGAGTATCGGGCGTGATGGTTATAAGACCAGTTATGTCGCCCGAAATGCCGCCCGGGGTGGGGTTCGCAATCGTGAACTTTGGTGCGGCTGCTCCGTGCCTGGTCTGCCCGGGGCTCTGTTCTTGGCCGACGCGCACGAACGAAGTGGACCCTGCCGCAGGGACCGATGCAAAAACTACCGTCGCGCCCTTCTCCGACGCCGACGCGGCCGGCGCTGCGATAGCTGCCGCAATAACAGGCACGCTCCACGCAGCGCCCTTCACGACGGAACGGCGGTCGAAACTCGCTTTAGGTGCGGCCAGGCTCTTTGTCTCCGACATCTTTTACCCCAAGTTCTTGTGCGGCGGAGAACCCAGTCGGGCCAGCTCCTGCCGAGCGTTTCGGCATCTTTGGACGACTGTACGCAGAAAAGCATGAATCTTCAATATCAAGATGCTTTATTTTCAAGAACGACAGAATCCGGCCCTATCTCCGCCCGGAGATTTGACGGGGCCCTGCGCGGATAGACTCGGAAGCCACGCCGCTGGCACGAGTCTCGCTAATGGAAGTTGGGAAAACCTTGGATACGCCCCGCCCCGTCCGGATCCTC
This sequence comes from Arthrobacter sp. NicSoilB8, assembly GCF_019977355.1. Classification (NCBI taxonomy): domain Bacteria; kingdom Bacillati; phylum Actinomycetota; class Actinomycetes; order Micrococcales; family Micrococcaceae; genus Arthrobacter; species Arthrobacter sp. NicSoilB8. The sequence continues at coordinate 3,988,163 of NZ_AP024655.1, forward strand.
ACGGTCTGCACCGGCAACATCTGCCGGTCGCCGGTGGCTGAGCGCCTGCTGCAGGCAGGCCTGGACCAGGTGCAATCTGGCGCCTTTGAGGTGCGGAGCGCCGGCACGCGGGCCATGGTGGGCGATCCGATCCAGCCACTCTCGGCCGACATCATCAAGACCTACGGCGGAACGCCGGACGGCTTTGCGGCCCGTCAACTGACGCCAAAGATCCTCAGGGAGTCCGATCTGGTGTTGGCGATGACCGCCAAACACCGCGGCGAAGTGATGCAGATGGATGCCTCGTTGCTGAAGCGGACCTTTACTATCCGGGAGTTTGCCCGGATGCTGAAGATCCTTGAGCAGCGCGAAGCGGACGCCACCGCGCCGCCGGCTGTCACGTCCCCTGTGAAGTCGCCCACTCCGTCCCCCGCCAGCGACATTCCGGCCTTCTGGCGGGAACTCCCCGGCCGTGCGGCGTCAGTGCGCCACCTGGCGCTGGCCCCGGACGCCTCCGACAACGACGTTGTGGATCCCTACCGGCGCGGGCCGGAGTTCTACGAGCAGATGGAGGACGAGCTGGCCCCGGCCATCCTCGCCATCCTGCGGTTCGCCCGCCAGCACGGCTGAGTCAGGCCGGTACCTGAATCTAGGCCGCCACCAGCCTCCGGAGACGGGGAGCGGGTGCATCTTCCGCCGGCGCGACGATGCTGAGCTGGCATTCGGCCTGCTGCGGATCAATGGCTGCCGGCAGGTGGTGGGAGGCTGAGCACTCCCGCAGCTGCTCAAGGGCCGCCGGCTCGACGCGGGCGTGGCTGACGTCCAGCACCAGGCGGAGTCCTTCTTTCAGGTGGTTCGCCCGTTTGACCACCACATACAGGGCCTGGAGGCTCTGGGCCGTCACATGGCCCTGGGCCGCTACTTCCGCCTGACCGCAATCGAGGTCAAGCCTGACAAGAACCCGGAGTTTGTGGTTCAAAACGATTCCCCTGTTCGTGCATGTACCGCTTGGCCGCGACGCTGCGACCGGGTTGGCCGCGACGCTGCGACCGACCTCAGCCTAGGCAGGGAGTGTGACGTAGGCAACACTTCGCTTCATATCCGGGAAACCTCGCGTTATCTGCCGCTTTATTGGCCGGCAAGTGTTGATTGCCGGGCCCGGTGTACTGTATTGGAGGCCGCCACGGCGCCCGCCCGGCACCTGGCATTGGCCCAGATCGACTCCGGGCACGGTGCCCGGCCGACGCAGAGGAACACATGACACACCCCTTCGACAGCTCAAACGACGCCGGCAGGGAAGACTTCAGCGAGCGACGGCGGCCCGTGAAGAAACGCCGCGGCCGCAAGGTGCTGATCGCCGTCGCCGCCGTGCTGGCGCTCGTCGCCGTCGTGGCCGGCGGTTACCTTTTCAACCTCGCCCACACCTTCGACTCCGGCAGCAGCAAGCTTGACCAGGCCTTCCCGGACGAGTCCACGCGCCCGAAGAAGACGGACAACTCGATCAACATCCTGGTGATGGGCAGCGACAGCCGTGGCGCCGCCGAGTCTGACACCGCCGGCACGCCCGCGGACCAGCGCGCGGACACGCTGATGCTCATGCACATCCCGGCGGACCGCAAGAACATCTACACCATGTCAATCATGCGCGACCTCTGGGTGGACATCCCCGGGCACGGCGAGGCGAAGATCAACTCGGCACTGGCCCTTGGCGGCACACCCCTGATGGTGCAGACCGTCGAGTCAGTTTTCCAGCAGCGCATCGATCACGTGGCAATGATCGACTTCGAGGGCTTCAAGGGCCTCACGGACGCGCTGGGCGGGGTGACCGTGAACATCAAGCTGCCGTTCACGTCCACCGCACTGCCGGGCCAGTCCTTCGCCCCGGGCCAGCACACCTTCAACGGCACCCAAGCCCTGGCCTTCGTGCGCGAACGCCACGCCTACGCGGACGGCGACTACCAGCGGGTGCGCAACCAGCAGGAGTTCCTGCGGGCCATCATCAAGAAATCCACCGCCGGCCAGACGCTGAGCAACCCGTTCACAGTCAACAGCATGGTGGGCGCCGTCTCGCCGTTCGTCACCGTGGACAAGTCCCTGGATTCGGGAGCCGTGGCCGGGCTGGCGCTCGAACTCAGGGACATCCGGGCACAGAACACGGTCATGTTCACGCTGCCGACCGGCGGCACCGGCACGTCCGCGGACGGCCAGTCGATCGTGCTCGCCGACCCGAACGCCATCCAGGACATCTCGGGGGCGATGGCCAAGGGCACCATGGGCGAGTACGTCGCGGCGAACAAGCTGGAGAACGGGAACTGACCCGCGGCGCATGAGGCGGCCGGGGAGGTCCTTGGACCCATAGTCCGCGGCGGCCGGCGGTGGTAGCGTCCGGTCATGGGGAACGCTCCGGAGCCAGCAGCCGCGGCTTCCGCGGCGTCCGGTCCCCCTGCCCCGCCGCCCGAGGCGGGCCGCCGCCGTCGGATCTTCCTGCTTGTGGGCGCCTTGCTCGTCCTCACGATCGCCGTCTCGGCCGTCGCGTTCGTCCTCACCCGGCCCCGGGCCGCGGCCCCCGCGCCGGCGGGAAGCGCCTCACCGGCTGCCGCCCCGGCCGCCGCGCCCTCGACGCCGCCCGCCCCCACACCCAGCCCGACCCCGACGCCGGAACCACCCGCCGTCGCGCTTAACATCCTGCTGATCGGGAGCGACAGCCGGGTCAACGAACGGGCCGCAGCGGCCGCCGGCAGCGCCTCCGACCAGCGCGGGGACACCCTCGTGCTGATCCACATCCCGGCGGACCGGCAGAGCGTCTACGGCATCTCGATCATGCGCGACCTGTGGGTGGACATCCCCGGCCACGGGGCCGCGAAAGTGAACGCCGGACTTGAGCTGGGCGGACTGCCCCTGATGACGCAGACGGTGGAGGCGCTGCTCGGTACGCACATCGACCACACCGTGATGGTTGATTTCCAGGGGTTCGCGGCCATGACGGACGCGCTGGGCGGTGTCGACGTCAACGTCAAGCAGTCCTTCACGAGCACCGCCGATGACAAGGTGTATTTTCCGGCGGGCGTCAACCGGCTCAACGGGCTGCAGGCCCTGGCCTTTGTCCGCGAGCGCCATGCCTTCGCCGACGGCGACTACCAGCGGGTCCGGAACCAGCAGACGTTCTTGAAGGCCCTGATGGCCAAGCTGGCCGCCGAGGGACGGCTGGCGGACCTCGAGACCGTGCGGAAACTCATCACGACGGTGCTGCCGCACGTGACCGTGGACGCAAGCTCCAGCCAGAAGTCGCTCGAGGACCTCGCCTTCAGCCTCCGCCACACGGCCCCCGGACAGGCTGTTTTCTTCACGCTGCCGACCGCCGGCACCGGGTTCAGCCGGGACGGCCAGTCCATTGTCCGGCAGGACCCTGCCGCGACCGCCGCTGTCTCCGCCGCGCTGGGCTCGGGAACGCTCGCCGCATACGTGGCGGCCAACAAGCTGCAGAACGGCAATTGAGGCGCCGCTCTTCGGTAGATTGGGTTCCATGACCCAGACTCCCGTGCAGCCGTCCCCGCAGCCTCCCGTCGCCAAGAAGATCCCTGCCCTCCGCACACACCACGGCGACACGTTCGAGGACAACTACGAATGGCTGCGGAACAAGGAATCCGCGGAGGTGGTGGACCTGCTCAAGGCCGAAAACGCCTACCAGGAGGCCGTGACCGCGCACCAGGAGCCGCTGCGCGAGGCCATCTTCCAGGAAATCAAGGGCCGCACCCAGGAAACAGACCTCTCGGTCCCCAACCGCAAGGACGGCTGGTGGTACTACACCCGCTCGGTCGAGGGCAAGGAATACGGGATCCACTGCCGCGTCCGGGGCCAGGACACCGGGGACCGCGTCGCGGACTGGACTCCCCCCGCCGTCGAGGCCGGCGTCAGCATCCCCGGCGAGGAAGTCCTCCTCGACGGCAACCTCGAGGCGGAGGGCAAGCCGTTCTTCGCCGTGGGCGGCGCGGCCACGACCATCGACGGCACCCTCTACGCTTACGCCGTGGACAACGCCGGCGACGAGCGCTTCACGCTGCGCATCAAGGACCTCCGCACCGGCGCGCTGCTGCCGGACGTGATCGAGAACGTCTTCTACGGCATCTCCTTCTCCCCCGACGGCAGCCGGATCTTCTACACCGTGGTGGACGATTCCTGGCGGCCCTACCAGGTGAAGTCCCACGTGCTCGGCACGCCTGTCGGCGAGGACCGGGTCATCTACCAGGAGGACGACGTCGCCATGTGGCTCGGCTTCGAGCTCTCCGCGGACCGGCGCCACCTGGTGCTGAGCATCGGCTGCTCCGAGTTCAGTGAAACGCGCCTGCTGCGCTTTGATGACCCCGACGCCGGTCTCCGCACCGTGATCTCGCGCGACGAGCGCATCTTGTACGAGGCCGAACCGTTCCTGCTGCCGGACGCCTCCGGCCAGGGCGTGGAACGGATCCTGCTGACCCACAACAAGGACGCCATCAACTCCATGGTCTCCCTCGTGGACCCGGCCGAGCTCGGCAAGCCGCTCGCCGAGCAGCACTGGAGCACCGTCGTCGAACACTCCGACGAGGTGCGCGTCAACGGCGCCGGGGTGACGTCCACCCACGCGGTGGTCTCCGTCCGCAAGGACACTATTGAACGCGTCCAGGTCCTGCCCCTGGCCGGCCTGGGCACCCCCGAGCAGGGCGCCGCGGTGGAACCGGCCTTCGACGAGGAGCTGTACACGGCCGGCGTCGCGGGCTCGGACTACGAGGCCCCCGTGATCCGGATGGGCTACACCTCCTACTTCACCCCGTCCCGGGTCTACGACTTCGTCCTCCCCACCCCGGAGCTTCCGGCCGGTGAACTCCTGCTGCGCAAGGAAAGCCCGGTGCTGGGCGGCTACACGGCGTCGGACTATGTAGCCACCCGCGAGTGGGCGGTGGCCTCCGACGGGACCAGGATTCCGCTCTCCGTCCTCCGCCACGCCTCGGTCCGGCAGGATTCGACGGCGGCCGGCCTGGTGTACGGCTACGGCTCCTACGAGATGAGCATGGACCCGGGCTTCGGGATCCCCCGGCTGTCCCTGCTGGACCGGGGCGTCGTGTTCGTGATCGCGCACATCCGCGGCGGCGGCGAGCTGGGCCGGCACTGGTACGACGACGGCAAGAAGCTGCACAAGAAGAACACCTTCACCGATTTCATCGCGGCCACGGACTGGCTTGCCGGATCCGGCTGGGTGGACCCGGCCCGGATCGCGGCGATGGGGGGCTCCGCGGGCGGGCTGCTCATGGGCGCCGTCGCCAACCTCGCCCCGGAAAAGTACGCGGCGATTGTTGCGGCCGTCCCGTTCGTGGACGCGCTGACCACCATCCTGGACCCCGAACTGCCGCTCTCGGCCCTGGAGTGGGAGGAATGGGGCAACCCGATCACGGACCCGGACGTCTACGCCTACATGAAGTCCTACACGCCGTACGAGAACGTCCGCGCCGTGGCGTACCCGAAGATCGCCGCGGTTACCTCGTTCAATGACACGCGGGTACTGTACGTGGAGCCCGCCAAATGGGTGCAGCGGCTGCGCGAGGTGAACACCGGCAGCGAGCCGATCGTCATGAAGATCGAGATGGAGGGCGGCCACGGCGGCGCCTCGGGCCGGTACGTGCAGTGGCGCGAACGGGCCTGGGACTACGCGTTCGTGGCCGATTCCCTCGGCGCCACCGAACTGCTGCCGGGAGCCGGGCTGAAGTAAGGCGAGCCCCACGGCGCGTCGGGCGCGTCGGGGCGCGCCGTAAGTGGCCTGATCCCGTGGCCTGATCCCGACGAGAGCCGGGTGTACTCTGTGGGCGACTTGAACCACAACTATGGGGGGCACCATTGACTGAGAACATACCGCCGGTCCAGCCGGCCCTGCAGAGCCCGGAGCAGCCTCCGGCGGACTATGGGCAGCCGGCGCCCTATGCTCCGCCAGGGTACGCTCAGCAGCCGCCCTACGCTCCGTCAGGGTACGCTCAGCAGCCGGCGCCCTATGCTCCGCCGGCGTACGTTCAGCAGCCGAACCACCAGCAAAGGCAGTACATTCCCTATCCGCCTGCGCAGCAGTTCCCGCCCGCTGGTCAGTGGGTTCCTGTTGCACCCACGGAGCCCGGGTCCTCCGCTTACCGGCTTGCCTCGGGCATTGTGGCGATTGTGTTGGGAGTCTGGCTCTTCTTACAGTTCCTCGTCGGCGTCTCAAAGGTGGGTGGCTTCGCTCCGTTGCTATTCCTACTTCCGGCGATCGGCACGCTCGCCTCGGCTATCTTGCTCCTGGTCAAGCAGGGCCAACGGCTCCGCGCGGCGCCCTTCTTGCTGCTCGGCTGGACCCTGTACGCGCTCATGGCGTCTTTCATCGTGGCCATGGGCTTTGGGATCTACCCTGGCACGTACATAGCGCCCCTGCTGGCGGTGACGGTCCTCATCGTCTTGGGGATCGGGCTGTCCCGGGAGAAGCGGGTTCCCGGGCCACGGTGACCCCCGCGCGATGGGCTGCGGCGATGACTCCCAGCGCCATGTTGCTGTGGGCGGCAAACCCGCGACGTCCGTGGTGACGTCGACTGCTCGTCCCGGCCTACTCGGCAATGTCCTCCGCCCAGAGGTCCGGGTTGTCGTTCTGGAAGGCACGCATCATGTCCACGCAACGCTGATCATCCAGCACCAAAACCTCAACGCCACGTGAGCGCAGAAGCTCGAATTCGCCGTCGAACGTGCGCGCTTCACCCACCACCACACGGGGGATTTTGAACTGGATGATGGTTCCGGTGCACATCGCACGCGGGGCGAGGGTGGTGTACAGCGTGGTGTCACGGTAGCTCCTCTGCCGGCCGGCCGCGCGGAGTGCGGACATTTCGCCGTGCGCGATGGGATCGCCATTTTGGACTCTGACGTTGTGTCCGCTCGCGATGACCACGCCGTCACGGGCGAGCGCCGCGCCGATGGGGATGCCGCCTTCGCTGAGGCTCTTTTGGGCGGCCTGATAGGCGGCTTCGAAGGCGGGGTCCAGGGCTGCTTGTGGTTCCGGAGGGTCGATTTGTTGCAGATCGTGGGTCATGCCGTCATTTTCGCATGCGGATTCTTTTCAAGATCTTCAGAAATTGGTCATCATGCTTACTATTTACTGGCATGATGGGCACTTCGACGTGGAACCCGGCCGCTGGGGGCGGGGCGTCGCAGGGCTTGACCGGGCACAGGGTGCCGGAGATGGAGTTTGTTATGAGCGTTGAGCAGGGAATGACCCCGTTGACTGATGATGAGCTGATGGCGCAGGGCGGCACGGCCCTTCCGGACAAGGAAGTGGCCTCCGTCCTGGACCTGAACGCGGACCTGAACCTCGGCATCAGCGCCGCGGCGCCGATCGATCTTGGCGTCGCTGCCAATGCCAACGTGGCCGCCCCGATCGACGCCGGTGCGTCGGCCAACGTGCTCTCAGTCGGGTCCGAGTCGCAGGCCCTCGCTGACCAGGGAACGATCATCAACCAGGGCGTCACGGGCGACGCCACGGCAGACTCCACCCAGGACAGCGTCATCGACCAGGGCGCCGACGCCGGGACCGCGGCCTCCGAACCCGCCGCCGCGGATCCGGCCGCAACGGATCCGGCCGCAACGGATCCGGCCGCGACCGACCTTGGCGGCGCCGTGGATGCGGGTGCTGTTCCTGCGGATGCCACCGGCAGCCTGCCGGACGGCACGGCCCCCGACCTGGGCGGCGCGCTGCCGACCGATATCGCCGGAGCTGCCGGCGGCGCGGGCGCCCTCAGCGGGAACCTGCTCAACGTCGACGTGAACCTGGACGCCAATGCGGGGATCGCGGCCCCGATCAACGGTGCGGTGGCCGCCAACGCCAACGTGGCCGCACCGATCGATGCGGCAGTCGGCGCCAATATCGGCTCCATCGACAGCAACGCGTTCGCCGTCGCACAGCAGGACGCCATCATCAACCAGGACATCCATGGCGACGCCACGGCTTCGGCCGACCAGCAGTCCGACCTGAAGCAGTAGCACCTAGATGAGCACTGTGCACGGAGGGCCGTCCGGACAGGACGGTCCTTCGGTCCTGCCCGCCGGCGGCGGGGATTCTGCCGCCGCTTCGGCCCGCGGCGCTTCCGGTACCGCCGCGGCCGCCGGCCCTGCCGGCGTTACTGGTGGTCCGGCGTCGTCCGTGGCGGTCAGCGAGCAGCCGGTTCCGGTGCGGGCCGCGGGCGTCCAGCTGATCGGCGAGGCCAAGGGCTCCGGCTACAAGGAAGCCCCGTCCCTGGTGCGCCGCGCCGACGGCCAGACCATCCAGCTCACCCGCCTGCTCTACCTCGTGCTCGAGGCGATCGACGGCCGCCGGGGCCCGGAGGAAATCGCGCGGCACGCCAGCACCGGTTTCGGGCGGCTGGTCAGTGCCGACAACGTCCGCACGCTGATCACCTCGCAGCTCCTTCCCCTCGGGCTGCTCCGGCTGGCGGACGGCTCCGAGCCCGAGGTGAAGAAGGCGGATCCGCTGCTGGGCATGCGCTTCCGGTACTCGGTGACCGATCCGGACCGCACCCGGAAGCTCACGGCGCCGTTCGCCAGGCTGTTCAATCCCCTGATCGTGGCGGCCGTGACCGTTGCGTTCCTCGGCACGTGCTGGTGGGTGCTGATGGTCAAGGGACTGGCATCGGCCACGCACGAGGCATTCGCCAACCCCGGCCTGGTGCTCCTGATCCTGGTGGTGACAGTGCTGTCGGCCGGTTTCCATGAGTTCGGCCACGCCGCCGGCGCGCGCCGCGGCGGGGCGACGCCGGGCGCCATGGGCACGGGCCTGTACCTGATGTGGCCCGCCTTCTACACGGACGTCACCGATTCCTACCGGCTCGGCCGGGGCGGGCGCCTCCGCACCGATCTGGGCGGACTGTACTTCAACGCCATCGTGGCCGTCGCCATCATGGGCATCTGGTGGGCCACGGGCTTCGATGCCCTGCTGCTGGTGGTGGTCACCCAGATCCTGCAGATGGTCCGGCAGCTGATGCCGATGGTCCGTTTTGACGGCTATCACATCCTGGCCGACGCCACCGGCGTCCCGGACCTGTTCCAGCGCATCAAGCCCACCCTGATGGCCCTGGTGCCGTGGCGTCCGGCCGACCCCGAAGCCCGGCTCCTGAAGCCGTGGGCGCGGGCCGTGGTCACCGTCTGGGTGCTGGTCACGGTTCCCCTGCTGGTCTTCAGCATGGCCACCATGGTGTTCACCCTGCCCCGCGTCCTGGGCACCGCCTGGGACAACGGCCTGAAGCAGCAGGCGATGCTCTCGCACAGCCTCTCCACCGGAGACTTTGCCGACGCCGCCGTGCGGGTGATCGCACTCGCCTGCCTGGCACTGCCGGTGCTGGGCATCGGCTACATTCTGCAGCGCCTGGCCCGTCAGCTGGTCACCGGGCTGTGGCGGAAGACCCGCGGCAAGGCCGTACAGCGCGCCACGGCCATCGTTGCCATCACGGCCGTGGCCGCCGGTCTCGCCTGGGCCTGGTGGCCACGCGCCGACACCTACCGCCCTGTCCAGCCCTACGAGCGCGGCACGCTGGCCGACACCACCACGGCCGTCTTCCCGGCCTCGAGCACGGGCCGGATGGCCGAGGGCCAGTCGGGACGGACCGTGGCCCTGTGGCCGGAAGGCGCCCGGAAGCCCACCCGCGACGATCCGCAGCTGAGCATGGTCCTGGTGCCCCGGCAGGCCGGCGCAGGTTCTGCCGCGGCGGCGCCGACTGCTCCTTCCTGGGTTTTCCCGTTCGACAAGCCGGCTGCGCCGGAGGACGACGGCAACCAGTCCCTCGCGGTCACCACCACGGACGGTTCGGTGGTCTACGACGTCGCCTTCGCCCTGGTCTGGGCCGACGACGGCGACTCCGTGGACACCAAGAACGAGGCCTACGCCTTCGCCAGCTGCGCGGACTGCGCCGCCGTGGCCGTGGGCTTCCAGGTGGTCCTGATCGTGGGCCAGACCGACGTGATCGTCCCGGAAAACCTCTCGGCATCCGCCAACTACAACTGCGTCCGCTGCCTGACCTACGCCCTGGCGAGCCAACTGGTGCTCACGCTCGACGGGCCCCTGAGCCGCGACGGCACCGCCAGGCTCAACGCGCTGTGGCAGGAGATCGCCGCCTACGGCAAGGACCTGCGGGACCAGCCGCTCTCGGAGATCCAGGGCCGGCTCAGCGCGTACAAGGAACAGATCATGAACCTCATCAAGGCCGATCCCAGCGCCACCCCGGCCGGGTCCTCCGGCACGGCCGCCACGCCGGGGAGTTCGCCGGGGGCAACGCCTGGGGCCACATCTGGCGCTAGTTCAGGGGCCACCCCGTCCCCGGAAGCCACTGCCGGAACCACGGCGCCGGCCGGCGGCCCCGCGCCGACCGGTGGTACGGCGTCGACCGCTCCGGGCTCGGGTTCAGGTTCCACGGCGCCGGCAGCGCAGGAACCGACGCAGCCCGCGGCATCGGCGACGGCCGGTTCCACAGCTCCCGCCGCAGGCACGGCCACGCCAGTTCCGGCGGAGACCACCCCGCCGGCGCCGTAGGCGCGGACCCGAACGGCGCCCGGTCTGACGCAAATGGCCGGAATGAGGGCTTCATTCCGGCCATTTGCGTCAGATCGGCGCTTCGGTCAGATCCAAATTCAGTCAGATCGGTGCTTCCGTCAGATCGGTGCTTCCCGGCGCCCTCAGCCGCGGCACTCCGGCTAGCGGGCCTTCCATTCGTCCGCGAGGATGGCGTACACCACCTCCGTGGCCCATTCGCCCTTGTAGTGCCATTTGTCCACCTGCCGTGATTCCAGGCGCATGCCGAGCCGTTCGCAGAGCGCCGCCGAGGCAGTGTTCAGGGCATCAAGCTTGGCGTCGATCCGGTGGAAGCCCAGGTCCTCGAAGCCAAGCTTCAGCATCGCGGCGGCAGCCTCCGCCGCGAACCCCTTGCCCCGGGCCTCCGGCGCGAGGCTCCAGCCGACCTCGGCCTGCCCGCACCCCTCCAGCCATTTCAGCACCACCTCGCCGAGCAGTCCGGGCGAGTCCTGGCCCTCGATGGCCAGGGCCACCCAGTCGCCCTCCTTCTCGAACTCGAAGTTGGCGTACCGTCCCACGGTCTCCATCGACTGGGTGTAGCTCTTGGCCTCGCGCGGCAGGAACCGGGCGGTTTCGGGCAGCGAGTGGTAGGCGTGGAAGGCTTCGAGGTCGGAGGCCTCGAAGCGCCGCAGCACCAGCCGTTCGGTGCGGATGGGCAGCGGAGGCAGGGGTTTGGGGTCAGTCATTCCCCCAACGCTACCCCTCACCCAACTGACTCGCAGCAGGGGCCGTTTTGAGGGCTCAAAACGGCCCCTGCTGCTAGCTAGTTGGGTCGGTTAGGGGGCGACCGATGCCCGGGCGACGACGGCGGCCGTCGCCTCCGCGATCGCCCGCTCCTCGTCGGTGGGGACCACCAGGACGGGCAGGGCCGACGTCGGGACGGAAATGACGCGGGGTTCCTTGGACCGCTCCCGGTTCAGCCCGGCGTCGAGCTCCACGCCCAGGGCGCCGAGCCGCTGCGCCACGAGGTTCCGGAACTGGTGCGAGTTCTCGCCGATCCCGGCCGTGAACACGAGGGCCTTCGCGCCGCCGACGGCCACGTGGTACCCGCCGATGTACTTCGCGAGCCGGTAGGACGCGACCGCCAGGGCCATGGCCGCCCTGGCGTCCCCGGCTTCCGCGGCCTCCACCACCGAGCGCATGTCATTGTTCCCGGTCAGGCCCTTGAGCCCGGACTGCCGGTTCAGCATCGCATCCAGGTCCTCGGGCGACCAGCCGGCCCGGCCCAGGAAGACGAGGATGGACGGATCGAGGTCGCCGGAGCGGGTGCCCATGACCAGGCCCTCGAGGGGCGTGAACCCCATGGACGTGTCGATGGACTGGCCGCCGCGGATCGCCGTGACGGAGGCGCCGTTCCCCAGGTGGGCGATCACGGCGTCGAACTCCTCCACCGGAACATCCAGCAGCGCCGCCGCGCGGTGCGCCACGTATTCGTGCGAGGTGCCGTGGAACCCGTAGCGGCGGATCCCGTGGTTGGTGTAGAGCTCGTCCGGCACCGCGTAGCGCCAGGCGTGCTCGGGCATGGTGCGGTGGAAGGCGGTGTCGAACACGGCCACCTGCGGCAGCTCCGGCCACTTCTTCGAGATCGCGCGGATGCCAAGGACGTTGGCGGGGTTGTGCAGCGGCGCGAGCGGGTTCAGCCGTTCGATGGCCCGGGTGATCTCGTTGTTGACCAGCACCGGCTCGGCGAAGCGCTCCCCGCCGTGCACCACGCGGTGGCCGACGGCGTCGAGCGCCCGGTCCCCCAGGGCCGCGTGGATGGCCGCGTCCACCAGTTCCAGGGCCTCGGCGTGGTCGCGCGGGCCCTCGATCTGGCCGTCCCCCTCACCCCCGGTCCCCATCCCGATCTTCTCGACCAGGCCTTCGGTGAGCACGCTGTGGGAAGCCACGTCCCGCACCTGGTACTTGAGTGAGGACGAGCCGGAGTTGATGACGAGCACGAGCATGGAGGGCCTCCTAGGCCTTGGCTTCGACGGGCTGTTCGGGTGCCTTTTCGGGTGCCGGCGCGGACTGCGCCTGCACGGCGGTGATGGCTACGGTGTTCACGATGTCCTCCACGGTGCAGCCGCGGGAGAGGTCGTTGACCGGCTTGCGGAGCCCCTGCAGGACGGGCCCGACGGCGACCGCCCCCGAGGACTGCTGCACCGCCTTGTAGGTGTTGTTGCCGGTGTTGAGGTCCGGGAAGATGAACACGGTGGCCTGCCCGGCGACGGACGAGCCGGGCATCTTGGACTGCGCGATCGCGGCATCCACGGCGGCGTCGTACTGGATTGGGCCTTCGACGGCGAGGTCCGGGCGGCGGGCCTTCACGACTTCGGTGGCCTGCCGGACTTTGTCCACGGCCTCGCCGGTGCCGGATCCGCCGGTGGAGTAGGACAGCATAGCCACGCGCGGCTCCACGCCGAACTGGGCCGCGGTCTCGGCCGAGGCCAGCGCGATGTCCGCCAGCTGCTCCGCGTTCGGGTCCGGATTGACCGCGCAATCGCCGTAGACCAGCACCCGGTCCGGCATCAGCATCAGGAACACCGAGGAGACGATCTTCACGCCGTCGCGCGTCTTGACGAACTCCAGCGCGGGACGGATGGTGTGGGCGGTGGTGTGCGCGGCACCGGAAACCATGCCGTCCACCACGCCCAGCTGCACCATCATGGTGCCGAAGTAGCTGCCGTCCAGCATGACTTCCAGGGCGCGGGCGAGGTCCACGCCCTTGTGCGCCCGCAGCTCGGCATACTTCTCCGCAAACCGCTGGCGCAGCTCCGACGTCGCGGGGTCCACGATGCTCATGCCCGAGAGGTCGATGCCCTGGGTGGAGGCCAGCTCCCGGACATCGGACTCGTTGCCCAGGATGGTGAGGTCGCAGACGTCCCGGCGGTGCAGGATCTCGGCGGCACGCAGGATCCGCACGTCGTTCCCCTCCGGCAGGACAATGTGCCGGCGCTGCTGCCGGGCCCGCTCAATGAGGTCGTGCAGGAACCGCAGCGGCGTCATCCGTTCCGGCCGCGGCAGGTGCAGCCGCTCCAGCAGCTCGGCCTCGTCCACCCGCTTGGCCCACAGGCCCAGGGCGGAGGCCACCTTGCGGCGGTGCCCGGACCAGATCTCGCTGCGCACCTCGGAGACCCGTTTGGCGGTCACGTAGGTGTCATCCGGGGCGGCGAAGATGGGGAACGGGGCCTGCGCCAGCAGCGAGTAGATGGTGGGATCGGGCGCCAGGCCGCCGGTCAGGATCAGCGCGGACGGGACCGGGAACTCGGGCGAGAACGACGACGCCAGGCAGGCGACCAGCACATCCGCCCGGTCACCGGGAACGATCACCAGGGCGCCGTCGTCGAGCACATGCAGGAAGTTGGCGACGTTCATGGCGGCCACCTTGACCGAATGCACGTCGCGTTCCAGGTCCGGCAGCCCGGCCACCTGGCCCAGGCCAAGGGCGGAGGCGACCTCGCCGGTGGTGGGCCGGGCGATCGAGTCCAGCTCCGGCAGGACGTACACGGGCCGGCCCGAGGCGCCGGGGCGCACGGCCGCGGCAATGCCGTCCAGGTCCTCCGGGTCGGCCCGGTTCACCATGATGGCCAGGAGCGTGCAGCGTTCGGCGAGGAGTTCCTTCCGGGCGACCTCGACGGCGTCGGCGGCCTCCGCGACAGAGCGCCCCTTCGCGCCCACCACGGCCACGATCGAGGCGGCGAGGTTGTTTGCCAGGCGTGCGTTGAGGTCGAACTCGACGGCGGCATCCTGGCCGGTGAGGTCCGTCCCCTCCACAATCACCACATCGCAGTGGCGCGACATCTCGGCGAAGATCTCCACGCAGCGGGCGTCGATCTCGGCCCTCTTCCCCTCGGCCAGCAGCCCGCGGACCTCGGCAAACGTCAGGCCGCCGCGGCAGCGCTGGTCATCAAGATCGAACCGGGCCTTCATCAGTGCCACCATCGGGTCCGCCGCGACGTCGTTGCCGTGAACCACCGGCTTGAAGAAGCCGATGCGGTCCGCATGCCGGTGCAGCGTGTCAGCCAGCCCCAGTGCGATGAGCGACTTTCCGGATCCCGGTGTGGTCGCGCTGACGTATATCCCCTTGGCCATGATCCGCCCTTAGGTCGTGTCGTGGTGGTGCTCCGTCCCTCCATACTTTCACTTGTTGCCGCGGTTTCTCCATGCGGCACCCGGGGCTGCGCACAGGACTGGTCCTGCAATGTGTCCGCGGTGCCGGCGCAGCAGGCGCCTCACGCGGTCGCCGGCTCTTGACAGAAGGCACCCAAATGGGATTACCTAATGAACATTCGGTAAATAAAGCTGGAGGCAACGACGCATGGCTGAAGTGACGATTTCCGGTGACACCCACCCCATCCTCAAAGACGACTATGCCTCGGAGTGGATGGGCATCGAAGTGGTGGCACTGGACGACGGACATGCCACGATCCGCATGACGCTCCGGCAGGAAATGCTCAATGGATTCGGCATGGCCCACGGCGGAATGATCTTCGCCTTCGGCGACACAGCCTTCGCGCTGGCATGCAACCCGGCCCACCCGAAACCGGGCGAAGCCGGGCTCGACACAGGCACCATCACCGTGGCCTCCGGCGTCGACATCAACTTCCTCAAGCCGGCCTTCCGCGGCCAGGTGCTGACCGCCGTCGCCAACCGCCGCGCCAGCACCGGGCGCAGCGGCCTCTACGACGTCCAGATCTACGCCGCTGATCCCGGCACAGGCCCGCAGCCGGCCCGCGCCGGCTCGGCGCCCGCCGCCACGATCCCGGGCGAACTCCCCTCCGATATCGCCACCGATGCCCCTACATGGGAACTCGTCGCCGAGTTCCGCGGCCGCAGCCGCACCATCTCCAAGAAATAGAAACAGGGAACCCCAGATGACCCAAGAAACCGTCGCCGCCACCAGTGATGCTGTCCTGGACCGCGAAGAAACCATCTCCCGCGACGAGCTCGAGGCACTGCAGCTGAGCCGCCTGCAGCACACCGTGGCGTACGCCTACGACCGCGTTCCCCTGTACAAGCGCAAGTTCGACGAGGCCGGCGTCCACCCCACGGACCTCCGCGAACTCTCGGACCTCGGCAAGTTCCCCTTCACCACCAAGGAAGACCTCCGCCTGGAGTACCCCTTCGGCATGTTCGCCGTGCCGCAGCACGAGGTGGCCCGCATCCACGCCAGCTCCGGCACCACGGGCCGGGCCACCGTGGTGGGCTACACCAAGAAGGACCTCGCCGACTGGGCCAAGCTCGTGGCCCGCTCGCTGCGCGCCTCCGGTGTCCGGCCGGGCATGAAAGTGCACAACGCCTACGGCTACGGCCTGTTCACCGGCGGCATGGGCGCCCACGCCGGCGCCGAGGCCCTCGGCTGCACCGTCATCCCGATCTCCGGCGGCCAGACCGAACGCCAGATCACGCTCATCCAGGACTTCAAGCCCGATGCCATCCTGGCCACCCCCACCTACCTGCTGACCATTGCCGACGCCATGATCAAGCAGGGCATCGACCCGGCCTCCACCTCGCTGAAGTACGCGGTCCTGGGCGCCGAGCCGTGGACCGAGGAAATGCGGCACGAGCTCGAGGTGACCATGAACCTCAAGGCCTGCGACATCTACGGCCTCTCCGAGGTCATGGGCCCGGGCGTCGCCGGCGAAGCCGTGGAGACGCAGGACGGCAGCCACATCTGGGAGGACCACTTCCGGCCCGAGATCATCGACGCCTTCGACCCCTCCGTGGTCCTGGCCGACGGCGAACCGGGCGAGCTGGTCTTCACCTCGCTCACCAAGGAAGCCCTGCCGATCATCCGGTACCGCACCAAGGACCTCACCCGGCTGCTGCCGGGCACCGCGCGCCCGGCGCACCGCCGCATGGGCCGCATCACCGGCCGCAGCGACGACATGATCATCCTGCGCGGCGTGAACCTGTTCCCGTCGCAGATCGAGGAAATCGCCCTGCGCATCCCGGAGCTGAGCCCGCACTTCCAGCTGGAACTCACGCGGCCGGAGGGCCACCGGATGGACCAGATGACCGTCAAAATTGAACGCCGCGACACCGTCACGATCGAGAGCGGTGCTGCGGCGGCCAAGGTCCTGCAGCAGCAGATCAAGATCCACGTCGGCTCCTCCTGCACTGTCGACGTCGTCGAGCCCGGCTCGCTGGAGCGGTCCAACGGCAAGCTGCGGCGGATCTACGACATGCGCCCCAAGGGCTGACCCGCCCCGCTTGATCAGCCACCCGGTCAGCCCGGCCGGCGTGTCCTTCGAGGCCACGCTGGCCGGGCTGACCGACCGTTCATGAGAAACTAGCGAGTATGCCCACCTCAGAGACAAACACCAAGCGCGGCCGGCCCGGCTATGACCAGCAGTCGGTGCTGCTGATCGCCGTCGACGTCTTCAACCGCCACGGCTACGACGCCACGTCCATGGGCATCCTCGCCGAGAACCTGGGCATCTCCAAGTCCGCGATTTACCACCACGTGCCGTCCAAAGGCGATCTCCTCAAACTCGCGCTGGACCACGCCCTCGGCGGCCTCGAGGCCATCCTGGACCGGCCCGGGGCGCAGTCCGGGTCCGCCGAGGCCCGGCTGGAATTCGTGGTCCGTGAAACCATCTCGGTGCTGGTGGAACGGCTGCCGTTCGTCACGCTGCTGCTGCGCCTGCGCGGCAACACTGAAATCGAGCGGGACGCGCTGGAACGCCGGCGCACGTTCGACCACAAGGTGGCGGCGCTCATCTCGGCCGCCCGCGACGAAGGCTCGCTGCGCCAGGACATCGACCCGCGCACCGTCACCCGGCTGCTGTTCGGCACCATCAACTCGATCGTCGAGTGGTACAAGCCCGGCGGCTCGCTGTCCCCGGAGAAGCTGGCGGACGACGTCATCACCATGGCCTTCCACGGCCTCCACGTCCCTAGCCAGGCCTGACGCGACCCGTCAGCCTCAAAGTGCCCCGGCACTGCCGGGAATACCCTTCTCGGCCACGAACCAGCCCATGTACAGCAGCACTGCCGACAGGGCGAGCACGGCCAGACCGAGCAGCATCGAATAATCCTTGGCCCGGAGCAGCGCGGTCAGGTTGACTACCAGGGTGCCGGCGACCACGAGTGCTTGGAAGATGCTGTTCGCGGCCACCGCCCGGGGCGACTCGAACATGCCGCCGGCACCCGCCAGGAACGTGACGAGAAACCAGGTCGGAAGGACCCAGGCCGGGAAGCACACCATGGCCAGGTCCAGGCCCAGGGCCACCTTGCCGATTTTGGTACGCGGCAGCCAGGCGATGCTGCGGCCGCGCGGCTTCGACGACTCCGTCATCAGGCCGCCGACCCCGGGGCGGTCGTGACCCACCAAAGGAAGTACATCAGCGCGGCCGACAGGACCACGGTGAACGCCGCGACGAGGATGGAGTGTTCCTTCGCCCAGAGCAGGGAACTCCAGAGCGCCACGACCGTGCCCACCAGCAGGGCTATCACCACGTCATCGGACGCGCCTGCCATGTAGATGCCCTGCCCCAGGAGCAGGAAGACCCAGGCGGGAGACAAGACGGTGACATACGCCAGCGTCAGCGCCGCCTTGCCGCTTCGGGTGGTGGGGAACCAGGCGACGCGGCGGATCCGGGCTTTGGGCGCCGGCCCGGGCCAAGGCCGGGAATCCGTCATGTCGGGCACCTCGCATCGGCCGGCCTGAACTCTGAACTCTGAACTCTGAACTCTGAACTCTGAACTCAGAACTCAGAACTCAGAACTCAGAACTCAAGCTACACCTGATTGGCGCAGGTTAGGGGACACCGGAAGGGGAACACAGGACAGGGGAACACAGGACAGGGATCACGCGGCAGCCTGCGGCGCCGCGAGATCGCTAACCGGGCACAGAAAAGGCGCCCCGCTGAGCCGGAGCGCCGTCCATCTACCCGCCTCGATTCCGTCGGTCCCATTTCAGGGCATGATCGAACCTCAGAGCTGGTAGTCGGCTACCGTGGTGATGTTCTCGTGCACGCAGAGAATATTGTGCTCGGAGTCCATGAACCAGGCGCACTTCTCGGAATCCGTCGTACAAATATGGTTCTCGGTCTTGAGATCCGGGAGATCGTAGTCCTGGAACGTGATGCCCTTGGCTTCCATCTCGTGAACCGTGCGTTCGATCTCGTTGACTTCAAAACTCAAGGCGGTGTGCTCTGAATGCTTTCCGTCCTTGACAGGCATCAGCTGCAGCATCGGGCCGCCTTCTGAGCCGAACAATTCACTTCCGTCGTCTGCCACGCCACGGTGCGGGAGTCCAAGAGTGTCCTCGTAGAAATGCCGGGCACGCTCTGCATCATCGACTGGCAGGACTGTTGTGGCTTTACTGAGTACTAGGGACATTTCGCCACCTCCTACGAGCAAGATTTTACGCCGGAGCGGGCCGGAAAGAACCTGCAAGTTCCGCCGCGGACGCCGGACGCGCCTTGGCTTCCGGCAGCTGGCTGCCAGCAGCCGGCTGCCGGCGCTCCCCGCGGGATGAGGAGCGCCGGCAGCGGAGCCGCACGGCCTGAGGAAGCGCCGGGCTACTTCTCGACGAGGGTCAGGACGTCGTAGGTGGCCACGATTTCGTCGTTCTGGTTGGTCAGGACGGCGTCCCAGGCCACCTCGCCGTATTCGTCGGTTTCGCGCGGGGTGATCTTCTTGGCCGTCAGCGTGACCCGGATGGAGTCGCCGGCGGCCACGGGGGTGATGAAGCGCAGGTTCTCCAGGCCGTAGTTGGCCAGGACAGGGCCCGGCGCGGGCTCCACGAACAGGCCGGCGCCCCAGGCCAGGAGCAGGTAGCCGTGCGCCACGATGCCCGGGAAGAACGGGTTGGCCGCGGCGGCCTCCTGGTTGGTGTGGGCGTAGAAGGTGTCACCGGTGGAGTTCGCGAACTTGGTGATTTCCTCCAGCGAAACCTCACGCAGCTCCGAGCGGATGGCATCGCCAATGTGCAGCGTGGCCAGGGATTTCCGGAACGGGTGCTGGCCCTCGGTCTCCAGCGTGAAGTTGCGGTCCGCCCCGGTGTGCCAGACCCCGGTGACGGCGGTCAGCATGTTGGGCGAACCCTGGATGGCGGTGCGCTGCATGTGGTGCATCACCGAGCGGATGCCGCCCAGCTCTTCGCCGCCGCCGGCGCGGCCCGGTCCGCCGTGGACCAGGTGCGGGACGGGGGAACCGTGACCGGTGGAGCTGCGGGCGTCCTCGCGGTTGAGCATGAGCACGCGGCCGTGGTGGGCCGCGATCCCGGTGACCAGCTGCTGCGCCACGGCGGGATCGTTGGTGCAGACCGATGCGACCAGCGAACCGCCGCCGCGGGCGGCGAGGCGGACGGCGTCGGCCAGGTCCGTGTAGCCGATCACCGACGACACCGGGCCGAAAGCCTCAAGCGAATGGACCTCCTCGGCCTCCGGGTCGGCCCAGCTCAGCAGGACCGGGGACATGAAGGCGCCGCCGTCGACGACGCCGACGCTTCCGTCTGCACTGGTGACCTTCGGCGCATCGAGCGTGCCGTAGGCAAGCTCGCCGCCGGCGTCGAGCATGGACTGGACGGCGGCGCGCACGTCGGCGAGCTGCTCGAGGGAGGCCAGGGCGCCCATCGTGACACCCTCCGCGCGGGGGTCACCCAGCACGACGCGCTCCTTGATGCGGTCCCCCACGGCGGCGACGACGTCGGACACCAGGTCCTGCGGGACGATTGCGCGGCGGATCGAGGTGCACTTCTGGCCCGCCTTGGCGGTCATCTCGGTGACGAGGGACTTGATGAAGGCGTCGAATTCCGGGGTGCCCTTGACCGCATCCGGGCCGAGGATTGCGGCGTTGAGGGAGTCGGTCTCGGAGGTGAAGCGGACGCCGCCCTTGACCACGTTGACGTGGGACTTCAGCGTGTTGGCGGTCGAGGCCGAACCCGTGAAGGCCACGAGGTCGCGGTAGTCCAGGTGGTCCAGCAGGGTGCGGACGGAGCCGGAAATGAGCTGCAGGGAGCCCTTGGGCAGGATGCCGGATTCGTCGATCGCCTTGACCACGGCAGCCGCCACGTAGCCCGTGGGCGTGGCCGGTTTGACGATGGTGGGGACGCCGGCGATGAAGGCCGGGGCGAGCTTTTCCAGCATGCCCCACACGGGGAAGTTGAAGGCGTTGATCTGCACGGCGACGCCGGGGATGCGGGTGTAGATGTGCTCGCCGGCGAACGAGCCGTCCCGGGACAGGACCTCCATGGGACCGTCCACCACCACCTGGGCGTTGGGGAGTTCCCGCCGGCCCTTGGACCCGAACGTGAACAGCACGCCGATTCCGCCGTCGATGTCGATCATGGAGTCGATCTTGGTGGCGCCGGTCTGCGCCGAGAGTTCGTAGAACTCCTCGCGGCGGCCGTTGAGGTACTGCGCGAGTTCCTTGAGTTTGAGGGCGCGCTGGTGGAAGGTCAGCTTGCCCAGTTCCGCCTGGCCGGTGGTGCGGCCGTAGTCCACGACGGCGGCGAGGTCGAGCCCCTCGGTGCTCACCTTGGCCAGGAGCTCGCCGGTGCTGGCGTCCAGGACGGGCGCGGCGCCCGCGGCGGAGGCGGCGTCAGGAGTCCACCAGGAACCCCGGATAAAGCTGGGAACGATCTCTACAGTGTCTACTGCGGGTGCGGCTGTGGCGGTCATCGTTGACGGGTCCTTCCAACGGGGAGCAAGATCAACACGGCCGGAACATTACTGACCGTCCGTTCGGTAATATGATCTAGAGTACATGAATGAGGCCTGCCGCACACTAGCCGCGGCGGCACCGACCGTCCGGACCCGCCGCCGGCCGGCAACAAAGGAGACACTATGACGCCCGAGACCGGCAGCACCGAGTTGTGGAAGATCACCCTCGGGGAACTCGACGAGAAGATGGGCGTGAAGATCGTCGAGGAGTCCGTGGACCGGGTGGTCGCGACCATGCCGGTGGAGGGCAACCGGCAGTCGTTCGGGCTGCTGCATGGCGGCGCCTCGCTGGCCGTGGGCGAGGCCGTGGGCTCCTGGGCCGCCGTCATCCACGCCAGCACCCTGGGCAAGACGGCGGTGGGCGTGGACGTCTCGGCCACGCATCACAAGTCGGCCCGGGAGGGGACCATCACCATCACGGCAACCCCCATCCACCTGGGCGGCACGCTGACCACCCACGAGGTGCTGATCACCAACGAGACCGGCCAGCGGCTCTGCACGCTGCGGATCACCAACCTGCTGCTGGACCGCAAGGCCTGACCGCCGGGTCCGTGGCCCCGGGCTCCCTGCACCGGTCTCCCCCGCCGATGTAGGGCCGATCGGCCCGGAAGGCCTGCCGCCCCGGCTGTTAGCGTGGAAATGCTGAGTCGCCCGGCACCGCCGGGTAATACCGGTCGCACCGGAAGGGGTCCACCATGCTCTCAGACACTTCACTTCCCGTTATCCAGGCAACGCTGCCCGTGGTCGGCGAGCACATCGAGGAGATCGCCAAGCGCTTCTACATGCACATGTTCGAGGCACGGCCGGATCTCCTGGACGGCCTCTTCAACCGGGGGAACCAGGCGGACGGCCGCCAACAGCAGGCGCTCGCCGGATCCATCGCGGCATTCGCCGGCATGCTCGTGGAGCATCCGGATCAGGTGCCGGACCATCTGCTCTCCCGGGTGGCCCACAAACACGTCTCGCTGGGGCTCAGCCCGGACCAGTACCAGATTGTCCACGACCACCTCATGTGGGCGATCGTGGACGTGCTCGGGGATGCCGTCACTCCGGAGGTCGCCGCCGCCTGGGACGAGGTCTACTGGCTGATGGCGAACCTGCTCATCAACAAGGAGCGCGGGCTGTACAACGCCGTGCACCTCTCCCCCGAGACCATCTGGCGGACGTGGAGGGTGGTGCGGCGGATCCAGGAGACGGACGACGTCGTCTCCTTCGTCGTCGAACGTACCGACGAGCGCGACGTCAAGCCGTCCCTGCCGGGGCAGTACGTGACCATCAAGATGACCATGCCCGACGGCGTGCAGCAGCCCCGCCAGTACAGCCTGACCAAGGCCGACGACGGCCACCACCGGCAGTTCGCGGTCAAACGCGTCCATGGACTCGAGACTCCCGACGGCGAGATGTCCACCCTGCTCCACAACAATGTCCAGGTGGGCGATGAGGTGGTGCTCTCGGCACCGTTCGGCGACGTCGTGCTCGAGTACACGGACCGACCCCTGGTCATGGCCAGCGCCGGAATCGGCATCACTCCGATGGCCGGGATGCTCTCCCACCTGGTGCAGTCCGGTTCCCAGCGCCAGGTGGTGCTCCTGCACGCCGATGACAGCGAGGCATCATTCCCGCTCCGCGCGCAGGTCACCGAGGATCTCGCGAAACTGGCCGACGGGACCTTGAAGACGTGGTTCCTGACCCCGGCCGGGGCCGGAGATGCAGCCGGATCCGTGTTCACCGGTTTCATGGATGTCAGCCAGGTGGATCTCCCGGACGACGCCGAGTACTACCTCTGCGGTCCCCTGCCGTTCCTGAAATCGGTCCGGAGCGCCCTGATTGCCGGTGGCGTGCCGGCCAAGGACATTCAATACGAGGTGTTCGGCCCGGATCTCTGGCTGGCCGACTTCCAGTAGCCGCGGCCCGCTATCCTGACCCGCACCCGCGGGATCGCCCCAACCATGCGGGGGTCGCCGTAGCCGTACGGCGACCCCCGCAGCTTCCGGCGGCCCCGCAGCTTCCAGGCAAGCCCGGAGCTTTCCGGCGAGACCGGAGCTTTCCGGCGAGACCGGGTCTGGAGTCCGCCGGCTAACGAACCGCCCGACGCCGGCCGAACGCCACGAACGCCGCACCGAGCAGCAGGGCCCCGGCACCAAGACCGGCGGCGGGCAGCAGCCCGCCGGCACCGGTGCTGGCCAGCTGGTCTGCACTTCCCGACGGCGCGACGGTAACCTGCGCCGGGTCCGCCGGCGGGGCGGCGGGCTGCTGGACAGCCGGCTGAGCGGGCGTACCCGGTTTCTGGGCAGCCGGCTGCTGGGCGGCCGGCGTCTCGTCGGGGGTACCGGCCGAAACGGACGCGGGGTCGACCGTGAACGCCACGTCGGCCGGACCCGAAGCGACAGCATCAACGGCCTGTGTGACCGTCAGCGTGTGGGCTCCGGCGGCCAGGCCCGCGGGGAAGGGAACACTCCACCGCGCGTCAAGAGCCGCACTGGCTCCAGCCGCCCTGGCCCCTGCGGCTCTGGACCCTGCCGTCCCGGACCCTGCGTCGGCGGAGCCGGCCTGCGCGGATCCCACGGCCACGCCGTCCACGGACACGCTCACCTTGGCTCCGTCCACACCGGTGCCGGAGATGGCCGAGGGCAGGGCGTCCTGGGGCAGGTGTTTGCCGTCCCGGATGCTCGATACGGCCGGGGCTGGTGGAATCACGGTGTAACTGCCGGTGGCCGGGGGGCTGTCCGCCTCGCCGGGGGCCGTGAGCACCGCCGTGACCGACACCTTTCCGAAGACCGGCTGATCGGCCACCTTGATGCTCCAACGGCCGTCGGCGTCGACCAGCCCGGTCCCGGTGAAGTCGCCGGAAAGCCGCACCGTGCGGCCGGCCTCCCCGGTGCCCTCGATCGCGTCAATGGCGGTCAGCGCTGTGCCGCCCGCCTGGCTGTCCGCCGGTGAGGTGATGGCCGGAGCCGCGAGACGTGACACGTCCACGGACAGGGAGACGGCCCCGGAACGGCTGAAGCCGTTCACGGTCTCCGCCGAGAACTTGAACTGCCCGGCCGACGCCGGTGCGGGGAACTGCCAATTTCCCGACGAGTCCACGGGCACTTCCAGCGGCTCGCCGGATTTCCGGCCTGATGCCGCGTCCACAACAGTAATGCGGACCTTGGAATTCGGTGCCACGACGGACGCCGAACCGGCACCCACATGCCCCTTAATCGGCGCCCCGGCGGTAACAGTTCCGCCGGCGTCCGCCGTGAGCGTCGGCTTGGTCAGGAACAGCTGCAGCTGGACACCGCCGGGGACCCGGCCTGTGGCGTCCTCGAGCGTGGTCGCGATGGCTCGCGTCTGTACGCCGCCCTCGCTTTCCGCCCCGGTGTGCATGCCGACCGCGAAGTTTCCGCTGATCCACGGCCCGCCGGAGTCCCCCGGCCGGGACTTCACCGTGGTGGAGTCGAAGCCGGTCAGCGCCCGGAGATCGTTGTCGTAGTCCGGGGGCAGGGAGTTCGGCCCGGCGATGACCCACGTTCCCACGGAGTCCACGGTGCCGCAGGACCACCCGAGGCTCCGGCCGGAGCGGCACACGGGCTGGCCCTGGAACGGTGCCACCGTGCCGACGATCTTCACGGACGTGGGACCCGGATCGGCGGGGTTGTCCCACCGGGTGACGGCGGGCTGGAGGTCCAGGCCGCTCCTGATGCCCTGCAGGACGGCGATGTCCGTGCCGACGTTGGTACCGTCCGCCGCCACTTTGGAGTTGCCCGGGCCGCCGAACTGGCTGAACCCGAAGGTGCCCAGGATTCCGGCGGCCGGGCCCGAACCGGCCCCGCCGGCTGCCGGCGCCCGGGTCGGATCTTCGAGCTCCGCCTGCTTGGCGGCGCCGTCGTCGGCACAGTGTCCGGCCGTCAGGACGAGGGGCTCGCCGGCGGGGCCGAAGGCGCCGAATCCGGCCGAACACACGGTGCGGCCGTCAATGATGTACCCCTGGCCGCCAAAGACGTCCTCCTCCGTGGAAATCCGCGCCCCCTCTTCCAGCGCGACGTTGGCGTAGCGGGCGACGAACTCCGCCGCGGACATCTTCGGCTTGGCGCCCGGCGCGGTGGCGGGCGACGGGCCGGAGACGGGGGCGCCGGCGGAGGCCGGGACGGACGCCGGGACAGAGGCTGGGAGAGATTGCGCGGTGGTGGTGCCGCCGGTGCGGATGACGAAGTGGCCGCCGGTGTAAGTAACGGCCTGCAGCCCGGCCGCGCCGACCTCTCGGACGTAAGCCTCGAACAGCTGCTGGGTGCTGGAGGCCAGGAGCTCCGCGGCCGAGGGCACCGCGGCGGGGCCGGCGGCTGCGGGAACGGCCGCAGGGGCGGCCAGCACGAAGTCGGCCGGGCCGGCCTGGTTCAGTTGGTCCACCCGGGCCCGGAGCTCCGGGCCGTTGCCCTCGACCGAAATCTTGCCGCCGCCGAGGCTGATCCCCACGTAGCCGGGGAGGGTGCGCAGGGAGGGGACGGCGTCGGCGGCCCGCCGTGCCAGCGCTCCCGCGGCGTTGAATTCCGCCAGGGTCATCCCAAGGTCCCGCTGCACGGCCTCGGCGAGGCCGGCATCGCTGATGAGCGGGGCCGCTGCCGTCGCGCCTGCCGCCGGCGCCGTCGTGGTCGTGTCAACCGGCGCCACCGGGCCGGCCGCTGCCGGAGGTGCTGCCGGGCTGCCGGTTGCCGTTGGCGAAGCTGTTGCGATTGGCGAAGCTGGTGGCGTAGCCGACGGCGACACTGCCGGCGCGGGTTCCGTTCCCCCGGCTTCGGCGAGGGCAGGAACGGCGTAGAACGATCCCGCAAGCGCGAGGGCGGCAGCCGCCACCGCCCGCACTGTCAGCTGATACCTCGGAGTCTTCACCCGGTTACTCTAGCGCCCCAATTTGGCCAGAATGGCAGTCAACTCCCGGTCCGTTATGCCATTGTGGCGTAAGAAATCGCCGGTCTTCACGTGGCGCACGAACCGCAGGAGGCTTTCCGACCGCGTTTCGAGCAGCGGAGCCAGAACTTCCTCGGGCAGATACCGCTCATGTGGATGCGGGACCCCCGATACCCGGAGATGCTCGTTGATGCCCCGCATGGAGCACTGGTAGGCGCGCACAATGGCCTCGTCGCTGTCCCCGGCGAGGTCCTGCAGCATGGCGGCGATCATGCCGCTCCGGTCCCGCCCGGCGGAACAGTGAATGATCACCCCGCCGTCCGCGGCCGCCACTGCTTTGAAGACGCCCGCCAGCAGGTGCGGGAACAATCTGGCGTTGTCGGCATAGGAGGCGGGGTCGTTCAGGTATGGCACACAGAGTTCGCGGAATTCGCTGTTGGCGGGGTCTTCGGTGGGGGCCAGCACGACGTCGAATCCCGCCAGCGCTGCTTCTGTCACCGGCGGATCGGTCTCCCGGCGCCGGATTTCCGCTTCGTTGCGGAGATCGACGACGGTCCGGATCCCGCCGTCGTACACCTGCCGCCAGCCGGCCTCGGTGAGCCACTCACGGCGTCCCATCCGGAACACGCTGCCGGCGACGTGCCAGGCGTTGACCGCCCCATCCCACGCCATGGCGCCCGGCGCGGCCATCCCCCTGGCGTAGCTTCCGGGCGCGGCAGGAATCCTCATCCTGAAAGCTAAGCACACGCACCGGCGCCGATCCACGGCAGGATTCACGAAAGATATCCACAACGGGACTATTGGCATGGTGGCTGACTAGGGCTGCCGCATAGGGTGGCTGTGAACCCGGCAGTTGCCGGGCTTTTCAGCTCACCTGCCGCCAGGACTCACACCCTTCCGAGGCACGGGGCCCTGAAACCTGCGTGCTACTGAGGGGAACGCTATGGGAACTCTGAAACTTCGACGCCGGCGAACGGTCCTGGCGGCCGGTCTCGCCACCCTGGCCATGGCGGTCGGTTTGGCGGCGGCCCCGGCGCAGGCCGTGGACAAGACCAAGTACATCGCGCTCGGCGACTCCTACGCCGCCGGACAGGGCGCCGGGCCCTACAAGAACGACACTTGTTACCGCAGCGAAAACAGCTACTCCGAACTCGCGGCTGATACCAAGGCCATCAAGCTGGTCACCAACGCGGCCTGCAGCGGCAACACGACGCAGGATGTCGTTGCCGCCCAGTTGCTCCAGTTGAACAAAACCACACAGCTCGTGACCATTACTGCCGGCGGCAACAACCTCGGGTTTGGGGATATCGTCACCAATTGCGGCTCCGCCGATCCCGCCCGTGCTGCGGCGTGCGCCCGAGCCAGCGCTACCGCGACTGCCCTGCTCGTCAGCGGACAGTTGGCCCGTGATGTGGCCGCGATGATCCAGAGCGTGCATGCGGCCGCGCCGAACGCCAAGATTGTGGTGACCGGCTACCCGTACCTCTTCGACCCGTTCAACCTCGATCCGACCGATCCGATGACCCCCTTCATCTACCAGGCCACGGCCCTGGCTGACCGACTGAACGAGAGCATCGCCGCGGGGGCGGCTGGGGCGCAGTACGTCGACGTCCGGACCGCATTCGCCGGCCACGGCATCAATTCGGAAAGCCCGTGGATTAACGGCGCCACCGGCAGCCCCGATAGCTTCCACCCGAATGCCAAGGGCTACTGGGCGTACTACACGGCGCTGAGGGACGCCGACGTCTATTCGGCGCCGTAGCGCCGCTTCGCCAGCCGGGCCTCGAGGCCGTTGCGGACCATGGGCCACTCGTGTTCGAGGATCGAGAAGACCACCGTGTCCCGCAGGGCACCGTCACTGCTGCGGGAGTGGCTGCGCAGGACGCCGTCCTGCTTGGCGCCCAGCCTGGCGATGGCGTCGCGGGACTGGTGGTTGAGCCAGTGCGTCCGGAATTCGACCGCCGGGCACCCGAGCACCTCGAACGCGTGCCGCAGCAGCAGGAGCTTGGAGTCCGGGTTGGTCCCGCTGCCGTGGGTGGAGGCGGCGTTCCAGGTGGATCCGATCTCGACGCGCGGCGTATCGGCGTCGATGTTCATGTAGGTGGTCATGCCGATGACCGCGCCCGGGGCGCCGGTGGCCGGATCGATCAGCCGCGTGGCGAACGGCAGCATGGAACCCTGCTCCTGGAGGGCGAGCCTGCGGTCAATCTCCGCGGCCATCGCCTCTGGGGCGGGGACCCCGGTGTACCAGAGCTTCCACAGTTCGCCGTCGCGCACAGCATCAACGAGGCCGTCATGGTGGGCCTGGCTGAGCGGTTCCAGGACGACGTATTTGCCGGTAAGCGTGGTGGGATGAATGGGGTTCACGGGACCATCCTAGGGGGATCCGGCGGCGTGCCCGGCCGGGCCGTGCCGGACCGTCCGGGCCGGGGCCGGGCCTGGGCCGGTCCCGACGTCGGGCCTTCTGGGTAGGCTGGGCCCATGATCACAGTCACCGGCACGGTCCGTTCCAGCCTGGAGGCCGGCAAGGCCTTCGGGTACCTCTCAGCTTTCGAGCACACGCCGGAGTGGGACCCCGGGACGCCGGTGGTCAAGAAGCTCACCGAAGGCCCCGTGGCGGTGGGGCACCGCTATCACGCCGAAGCGGACTTCCGCGGCAAGCGGCAGACGCTGGTCTACGAGGTCGTGGAGCTGGCAGGAACCATTATCAAGCTGCGCGGCGAGAACAAGACGGTCATCTCCGTGGACACCATCGATGTGAAGCCCTCGGGATCTGGATCCGAAGTCCGGTATACGGCCGAATTCCAGCTCAAAGGATGGCTCAAGTTCGCCGAACCGTTCGTGAAGCCCGCATTCCAGTCACTGGCGGCTCCGGCCATGGACGGCATGAAGAGGACTCTCGACTCGATGGCTTCGAAGTAGCCATCGCCCCGGGGTCAGCCGGCCCGGGGTTTAGCCCCGCCGACTGCCTGACCGGTCCGGTCCGGGGTTAGCCCCCGCCGCCTGCCTGGCCGGTCAGGTCCGGTCAGGTCCGGGGTTAGCCGTTCCAGTCGAAGAATCCTTTGCCGGTCTTGCGGCCCAGTTCGCCGCGGGCCACCTTGTCGCGGAGGATCTGCGGCGGGGCGAAGCGCTCGCCCAGCGTGGACTGCAGGTATTCGGCGATGCCGAGGCGCACGTCGAGGCCCACGATGTCCGTGGTCCGCAGCGGGCCGGTGGGGTGTTTGTAGCCCAGGACCATGGCGTTGTCGATGTCCTCGGCGGTGGCCACACCCTCTTCGACCATGCGCATCGCTTCGAGGGCGATCGCGACGCCCAGCCTGGAGGAGGCGAAGCCGGGGGCGTCGTTGACCACGACGGCGGTCTTGCCCAGGGCCTGGACCCACCCGCGGGCGGCCCGGGCCAGGGCATCGGAGGTCTGCTCGCCGAGGACCACTTCGATCAGCGTCGACGCGGGCACGGGGTTGAAGAAGTGCAGGCCCAGGAAGTTCTGCGGCCGCTTCAGCTCGCGGGCCAGCCCGTTGACGGACAGCGATGACGTGTTGGAGGCGAGGTAGGCGTCGTCGTCGAGCCGTTCCTCGATGCCGCGCAGCGCGGTGACCTTCAGGTCCCAGTCCTCCGGAACGGCCTCCACCACCAGCTGGCGGCCGGCGAAGTCGTCGTAGTCCACCGTGACGGTGAGCCGGGAGACCATCTCGTCCAGGTTGCCGTCCAGGGCGCCGCGTTCGATGCTCTTGGCGGCGGCGGACTCGACCCGCTCGCGGGCGGCCTCGGCCGAGGCGTCGTCGCGCTCCACGACCAGGACGTTGGCGCCCTTGATCAGGAAGGCATGGGCGATGCCGGCGCCCATGCGGCCGCCGCCGAGAACCCCGACGAACTCGGGAAGGTTGCTGCCGGGGAGGTTATCTGCGGGAGGGTTGGCGGGGAGTGCGGAGTTGCCCATGTCTATTTCTTCTCTTCGGACTCTTTGGCGGGGTTCTGGTCAGATTTCTTGGCGGCGTTCTTTTCGGCCTTCTTTTCGGCCTTCTTATCCAGGAACGCCTGCATGCGGTCGAATTTGGCCTGGGATTCGAAGAGGATCCCCTGTGCCAGCTGGTCGATGAGGGGGTGCGCCTCGGCCGGGGCGTGGAACACGGATTTGGTGATCCGGACGGCGAGCGGGTCCTGGGTGGCGATCCGGTCGGCGAGCTTGTGGGCCGCGGTCATCAGCTCGGACGGTTCGTGGATTTCGGTGATGAGGTTGACGGCGAGGGCGCGTTCGGCGCGCAGCACGGCGCCGGCGAGCAGCATTTCCTTGGCGACGGGCTCCCCGACGAGCTCTTTGAGGCGCCAGCTGGCACCGGCCGCGGCCAGGATGCCGAGCCCGGCTTCGGGGTTGCCGATCCGGACCGACGGGGTGCCGATCCGGAAGTCGGCGGCGTAGGCCAGTTCGGCGCCGCCGCCGAGGCAGAAGCCGTCCAGTGCCGCGATAACGGGCATCGGCAGCTTGGCGATCCGGACGAAGATCGTGGAATTGATCCCCTGCAGGGCGTCATCGCGGCGGCGTTCGCGCAGCTGCCCGATGTCCGCGCCGGAGGCGAACACCCCGTCCGCGCCGGCGATGATCAGGACCTTGGGGTGCTGCTCAAGATGCGCGCACACGGCGTGGAGTTCGTCGACCATCTGCTGGTCGATCGCGTTGCGGACCTCGGGGCGGTTGAGCACCACCACCACACGGTCCTCGCGCTCGTCGACCAGGAGCGTGCCGAAGCCGGCCGGGTCGAATGCCGGGGCCGCCACTAGACGCGCTCCAGCAGCATGGCCGTGCCCTGGCCGACGCCGATGCACATGGTGGCGAGGCCGATCCTGGCGTCCTCGCGTTCCATCCGGCCCAGCAGCGTGATGGCGATCCGCGAACCGGACGAGCCCAGCGGGTGGCCCAGGGAGATCGCACCGCCGTCGCGGTTGACGATCTCCGGGTCCAGGCCGAGCCGGCGCATGCTGGCCAGGGACTGGGTGGCGAATGCTTCGTTGAGTTCGACGGCGCCGAGGTCACCGACGCTGAGGCCACTGCGTTTGAGGACCTTCTGGGTGGCCGGAACCGGGCCGATGCCCATGATTTCGGGCTCACAGCCGGCCGAGGCGCCGTCGATGATCCGTGCGCGCGGGGTGAGGCCAAGCTTCTGGATCGCGGCCTCAGAGGCCACGATGATGGCGGAGGCGCCGTCGTTGAGGGTGGAGGAGTTGCCGGCGGTGACGATCGAACCGCCCTTGATCACCGGCCGCAGCCCGGCGAGGACATCCATGGTGGTACCGGCGCGGGGGCCTTCATCCGTGTCCACGACGGTCTCGCCCTTGCGGGTTGCGACGGTCACGGGGACGATTTCCTCGGCGAAGCGTCCGGCGGCGATGGCGGCGAGGGCGCGTTCGTGGGAGCGGACGGCGAAGGCGTCGGCGTCCTCCCGCGAGATCCCGTCAACGCGCCCCACTTCCTCCGCCGTCTCCGGCATGGAGTAGGTCATCTTGCCGTCGCGGGCGAGCTCGCCCTTGGTGAACTGCGGGTTGACGAAGCGCCAGCCGATGGAGGTGTCGAAGATTTCACCCGGCTTGGCGAAGGCCGTCCGCGGCTTCTCCTGGACCCACGGTGCCCGGCTCATGGATTCGACGCCGCCGGCGATCACGATGTCGGCGGCGCCGGACTTGATCATCTGACTGGCCATGATGATGGCGCTCAGGCCCGAGGCGCAGAGCCGGTTCACGGTGATGCCGGGAATGTGGAGGGGAAGCCCGGCCAGGAGCGTGGCCATCCGGGCCACGTTGCGGTTCTCCTCGCCGGCGCCGTTGGCGTTGCCGAGGATCACCTCGTCGATGCTGTCCGGGTCGACGCCGGCGCGGACCACGGCCTCGCGGACCACCAGTGCGGCCAGATCATCGGGGCGGACTGCGGAGAGGGCGCCGCCGTAGCGGCCGACCGGGGTGCGGGCACCGCCAACAAGAAAAGCCTCGACCATGAGAACATCCTTCACCAAGAAAGCGGGGCCGGCAGAAGAGTAATTTACCGACCGTTCGTTCTATAAAGATTACACGGCGGGGCAGGCGGGTCAACCGGATGCCGCCGGATTACGCGACGACGATGCCCAGATGGGCCGCGAGCAACGGTGCCAGCAAGGTGAGCTGGTAGTCGTCAACCACAAGGCCGGTCAGGCTGCCCAGGCCGCTGATCGTGCGGAAGTCCGCGCCTCGGAGGTCGAAGTCCTTGAGCTTGGCGCCGGTGAAGTCCAGGGTCCCGATCGTGCAGTTCTTCAAGGCGACCCGCGTGGCCGTGCAGGAGCCCAGATCCAGCTCGCTGATGATGCAGTCGCTGATCTGGACGTCGGTGAGCTTGGCTCCGCGCAGGTTCACATAATCGAGCTTGCCACCGTCGATCCGCACCGACTGCCAGCCGCTCTCGTAGAGCTCAGCCGATCCCCAGCGCGGGTTGCCGATCTCCACATCGCGCAGGCTGGCCCGGGCGGCAGTGAACACCGGGGCGTAGACGTCGGTGAGGATGCAGTCGCGGAAGGTGGCGCCGCGCAGTTGGGTCTCGTTGAAGGACACGCCCGTAAATTCGCATTCGGCGAAGACCGTGCCGTTGAGCTCCAGACCGTCAGCCGCCGCGCGGCTGTACCGGACGCCGTCGTACCGTTCGCCGCTATGGAGGTCCGGGGCGGGGTCGTCCCGCAGCTCTCCCGGCCGAACCGGCACGAGGCGCGGGGCGGTGACCTTGGAGGCTTTGGCCGCCGCGGCGTGCCGGACCATCAGAGGGACTCGGCTTTGGCCGCGATTTCCGCCAGGTCTTTCGACAGGGCCTTCCGGGTGATGCGCATCCCGAGCGGGCCGAGGACAGCGAGCATGACCCTGCTGAGCCGGGTGGGGCTGGTGAGCTCGGCGGCGAAGGTCAGCGTGAGGTCGGTGCCGCCGTCGCGCTCTGCCAGGGCGAACCGTGAGGTGTAGTCGGCGCCGCCCTGGAGGGCTTTCACAGTGGTGCTGCCGGTCCGGCCCGGTGACGGTGCCGTGCACTGGGAAACCCACATTTCCACCGTTTCCGAGCGCCCCATCAGGGTGCGGGTTTCCTTCCAGCGGGTGCCCACGTCGTAAGGTCCGTCGGTGAGCATCTGGATCGAATCAACACCGGACAAGGTCGCGGCGGATCCGGGAATGTCCGACACCACCGCCCAGACCGAGTCCGCCGGAGCATTGATGTGCTGCGTGAGAGTGGTCTTGTGGTCCATGCCCTCGAGCCTAGCCCGCGGGCCCGTCTGCCGGGAAAAGTTCATCCCGTCGCGGGCCGGCCAACCTGCTGGTCCCCGGCCAATCTGCTCGGCCCCTTGAAATAGTAAGCATGCTTTGTGTTATTCTGAGTGAACGTTGATTTTCTACCGGAAACGAAAGGTGGCCTGCACCATGGGTATCGGAGACAAGATTCAGAACGAAGCGGAGCACCTTGGCGGCAAGGCCAAGGAAGCTGCCGGAAATGCCACTGACAACGACCAGCTGCGGGCCGAGGGCCAGCGCGACCAGGTTGTGGCCGACGCGAAGAAGGTCGGCGAAAACGTCAAGGACGCTTTCAAGAAGGACTAGTCCTTCTTGAAAGGCGGCGCCGGACTTTCCTTTGGGGGATGTCCGGCGCCGCTTTTTTGTGCCCGGCCCGCGGCGCCGGGAATTTTTCTCCGTGGCGCCGGGATTTCCCTGCAAGAATGGCTCCCACCAGCCGACGGAGGAGACAGCATGGCACGGACAGCGGCACACCAGGGCAAGCCCGCCAGCCGGGACCTCAGCAACGTCGACCTGAGCGAGGCCAGCGCGGCGGCCGGCGGTTCGCCCGTTTTGCGCGGCTACCTGGCAACACCGGAAGGTGAAGGGCCCTTTCCGGCCGTCCTGATGATCCACGAAGTGTTCGGCCTGAACGACATCACCGTCCGCCACGCCGACCGTCTGGCGGCGGCCGGCTACCTGACGCTGGCCGTTGACCTGTTCAGCGACGGCGGCGCCCGCCGGTGCCTCGTGGCCACCATGCGTGCATTGGCGGCCGGCGAGGGCCGGGCCTTCACCGATCTCGCGACAGCACGGGACTGGCTGCAGGAATCCGGCCGGACCACGGGCAAGATCGGTGTGATCGGCTTCTGCATGGGCGGCGGCTTCGCCCTGCTCCTGGCCAACGACGACTTTGATGCGGCGGCCGTCAATTACGGCCGGCGCCCGAAAAACCCCGAGGAGGCACTGGCCGGCGCCTGCCCCATCGTGGCCAACTTCGGCGGCAAGGACCGCAGCCTGCCTGATGAGGCGGCAAAGCTATCGGCCGTGCTGGACCGGATGGGCGTGGAAAACGACATCAAGGAGTTCCCGAACGCCGGGCATGCCTTCCTCAACGATGTGGAAACCGGCCCGAGGCCCCTGCGCCCGCTGTTCCGCGTCATGGGCATCAAGCCGGATCCGCAGTCCGCGCCGGAGGCATGGCAGCGGATCGAGGACCACTTCGCCAAACACCTGAAGGCCTGAGCGCCAGCCCGGCGGGCGCGCCGGGCGCTCACCCCCATCTGACGGGCGCGGCGGGCGCGTGCCTTCGCGGAATCCCCGAATGGGACGCCAAAAGCGAGCCGGTTGGGTACGTGGGCTCCCGGCATGACACCATGCCAACCATGGTCCAGAAGATTGCATATCAGGGTGAGCCCGGCGCCAATTCCAATATTGCCTGCTCGCAGATGTTTCCCGAGCTGGAAAGTGTCCCCTGCGCCAGCTTCGAGGACGCTTTGGAGCTGGTCTCCAGCGGCGAGGCCGCCCTGGCGATGATTCCTATCGAGAACTCGATCGCCGGCCGGGTGGCTGACATCCACGTCCTGCTGCCCCAATCCCGTCTGCAGATAGTGGGCGAGTACTTCCTTCCGATCCATTTCGACCTGATGGGCATCCCCGGCAGCACCATCGAGGGGGCCACCGAGGTCCACAGCCACATCCACGCCCTGGGTCAGTGCCGCAAGTTGATCCGCAGTGCAGGCCTGAAGCCTGTTATTGCCGGGGATACCGCGGGTTCCGCCCGTGAGGTGCGGGAGTGGAACGATCCAGCCAAGCTCTCCCTCGCTCCCCCGCTCGCGGCCCGGATCTACGGCTTGGAGGTTCTGGCGTCGCGAGTGGAGGATGACCCGTCCAACACCACCCGGTTCGTGGTCCTGGCGCCGGAAAAGGACCTGCCGTCCCGGGAGGCGTTGCCGGGAGCGGTCATGACCAGCTTCCTGTTCCGAGTCCGGAATGTCCCCTCCGCACTCTTCAAGGCGCTGGGCGGGTTTGCCACGAATGGCGTGAACATGACAAGGCTGGAGAGCTACATGGTGGGCAACGAGTTTGCTGCCACCATGTTCATGGCCGACGTCGAAGGCCACCCCGAGGACCTGCCCGTCAGGCTGGCCCTTGAGGAGCTGAACTTCTTCACCATCGAAGTGCGCATCCTGGGGGTCTATGCCGCCGCCGAATACCGGACCGGGCAAGCAGTCCCCGGCTGAGCGTCCGCAGCAATTCGCTACGGATCCGGATCGGCGACGCGCAATTTACCCGACGCGCCGGTATACGCGCAGCGCCAGGCCGTTGCCTTGTCGCGGAAGGTTTTCCGCAGCGGAACCAGGCCGGAGCGCAATTTCGCTACGGACCCGGATCGACGACGCGCAATCTACCCGACGCGCCGGTTTACGCGTAGCGCCAGGCCGTTGCCTTGTCGCGGAAGGTTTTCCGTAGCGGAACCAGGCCGGAGTGTGAACGGGATGTCCGGGTTCGCCCCCGCTCCCCGCGTGTGTGCGGACGCTCCATCCCGGCGACTCGATGCCGGACTCCGCCTCACCTCTAGGCACCCCCGGACTTTCGCGGGTGCGTAGAGGTGAGGCCAGCAGCAACTGGGCGGGAGCGTCAGTGCGTCAGTGCGTCATCGGACGGGTACCCGTATGCCGGCGGTTAGCCCGTGTGGTTCTGGAACTCCCCGGCGCGGTGAACGCAGGGGACGTCTCAGACAGCGCGGTCACACCGACTGGGGCTGTCCTGCCTGCAGGAGA
Organism: Arthrobacter sp. NicSoilB8; assembly: GCF_019977355.1. Lineage (NCBI taxonomy): Bacteria > Bacillati > Actinomycetota > Actinomycetes > Micrococcales > Micrococcaceae > Arthrobacter > Arthrobacter sp. NicSoilB8. Next base: position 4,024,336 of record NZ_AP024655.1, read on the forward strand.
GGTGCGAAGAACGCGGCGAGTTCCGCCGTCGCCGTCAGCGGCAGGACGTTGGCCACGTACTGGTCCGGGCGCACCACCACGACGACGCCGCCGCGGTCCAGGCCGCGGAGCTCGAAGATGTCCGCCTCGGGATCGGTGCCGTAGACCTTCTCCAGGTACGTGAGTTTGAACGGGCCGACCTCCGGTTTGAACACCGCCGGCACCGCGCCGATATCGATGCCCGTGTGGTCCTGCTGGTAGATGACCTTCACGTCGAACCAGGCGTCGCCGTCAGCGCCCTCCGGTGTGGCGGCGAGCGGCGAGTCCGGCGCGTTGGCAAGCCACGCGGCCAAGTCCGTGGTCGGCGACGGGGCTCCAGCAACGGCTGGGTCGGCGAAGACGTAGATGCGCCAGCGGCCGTCCGCCGTGGCCTGGTGGCCGAGCTGGAGCGGGTTGGTGTCGCAGACCCGCACAGCCGGGGCGGACTTGAAGCGCTTGCCCACGGGGAAGCCGGTGGCCAGGTTCTGATGTGTGGCCTCGGCGACGATCATCGACGGCGAGTACTCGGTCATGAAGCCGGCGGGGAATTCGGCGGTGCGCACGTAGAAGTCCTCGAGCTCCGAGGGGTTCTCGAACTCCTCGGGCTTCTTCGCCATGAGCGTGGACCACACCTTGTCGAAGTCGATCAGGTTCTTCGCGACAACCTGCCGCTCGGCCGAATAGGTGGCCAGCAGGCTCTCGGGGCTGCGGCCCTCCAGCACGTGCCCGAGCTTCCAGCCGATGTTGAAGCCGTCCTGCATGGAGACGTTCATGCCCTGGCCGGCCTTGGCGCTGTGCGTGTGGCAGGCGTCGCCGGTGATGAACACGCGCGGCGTGCGGGTGCCGAGCTCCTCCGGCAGGACGTCGTCGAACCGGTCGGTGAGGCGGTGGCCGACCTCGTACACGCTGTGCCAGGCCACGTTGCGCACCTCGAGCGTGTAGGGGTGGATGATCGCGTTGGCCTTGGCGATGATCTGCTCGATGGTGGTCTTGCGGACGGCCCCGTTGTCATCCGCCGCGACCTCGCCGAGGTCCACGTACATGCGGAAGAGATGCCCGCCTTCACGCGGGATCAGCAGGATGCTGCCGCCGTCATGGGACTGGATGGCGCACTTGAGCCGGATGTCGGGGAAGTCCGTGGAGGCGAGCACGTCCATGACGCCCCACGCGTGGTTGGCCTGGTCACCGGCGAGCGTGCAGCCGATCGAGTCCCGCACCTTGCTCCGTGCGCCGTCCGCACCGACGACGTACTTCGCCCGGACAATGCGCTCCTGGCCCTCGTCGGGTCCTGCGGTGCGGACGAGCGTCACGGTGACCGGGTACTCCCCTTCACCGGTGACCTCGAGGCTGCGGAACTCGTAGCCATAGTCCGGGGTCATGCGGGCGGGTGAGTTCGCCATGAACTCGCCGAAGTAATCCAGCACGCGGGCCTGGTTGACGATCAGGTGCGGGAACTCACTGATTCCCGTCGTGTCGTCCACGGCACGGGCGGCGCGGACAATCCGGCCGGGGTCGGCGGGGTCCGGCTTCCAGAAGGCCATCTCGGTGATGCGGTAGGCCTCGGCGATGATCCGCTCCGCGAAGCCGAAGGCCTGGAAGGTCTCGACGCTCCGGGCCTGGATGCCGTCAGCCTGGCCGATGGCAAGCCGCCCGCCACGGCGCTCCACGATCCGGGTCGTGACGCCCGGGAACTGGGACAGCTGCGCGGCGGTGACTACGCCCGCGGGCCCGGTGCCCACAATGAGCACATCGACCTCGTCGGGAAGCTGGGCGGGGCGGTCGATGCCGGTGCCGGCGGCCGGCTGGACTCGCGGGTCACCGGATACGTAACCGTGATGGTGGAACTGCACGGGCTTTCCTCACTTCGTTGTGTGGCGGACTGTCGCCGTCGCTAAGGTGTTCGATATTAGAATTCATAGTTCTATAATCGAACTCGAACGTTGATCCAACACTGTACGGCAGATATGGCGTGGGTTACAAGGGCCCCCTAAAACACTGGAGCAGAGGGGTTGACGGCACGCCTCTCCGGGGTGATAGTTTTCGTATACGATTTCGTACTCGATGAGGAGTAACTCTTGGAACTGGTCACCGACCGCATCCTGGCCGCGGCCCGCAAGGTCATCGCGGTGCACATCAACTACCCCAGCCGGGCCGCCCAGCGCGGCCGGACGCCGGAACAGCCCTCCTACTTCCTGAAGCCCTCTTCCTCCCTGGCAGTCGGTTCGGCACAAGCCCCTTCCGTGGTGGAACGCCCGGCCGGCTGCGAACTCCTCGGCTACGAGGGCGAAATCGCGTTGATCATCGGCAAGCCCGCCCGCCGCGTAGGCATCGAGGACGCCTGGAGCCATGTCGAGTGGGTTACGGCCAGCAACGACCTCGGCGTGTACGACCTCCGCTACGCGGACAAGGGCTCCAACCTCCGTTCCAAGGGCGGCGATGGCTTCACGCCCGTGGGCCCGGGCCTGATCGCCGCGGACACCGTGGACCCGGCCAGCCTGCGGATCCGCACGTGGCACAACGGCGAGCTCGTCCAGGACGACACCACCGAAGACCTCCTCTTCCCCTTCGCCCGGCTCGTCGCCGACCTCTCCCAGCTGCTCACCCTCGAAGAGGGCGACATCATTCTCACCGGCACCCCCGCCGGGGCCTCGGTCGCCAGGCCGGGCGACGTCGTCGAGGTTGAAGTCAGCACGACGACGGCGGGCGCCGCCGCCTCCGGCCTCACCACCGGCCGTCTGGCCACCCGGATCGAGGAAGGCACGACGCCGTTCGCGGACTTCGGCGCCCGGCCCAAGACCGATGATCTCCAGCGGGAGGAAGCGTACGGCTCCCGCGAAGCCGCCGGCCTTGCTGCTCTCGCACCGGAGGCGCCGGCTCCGGTCCTGTCCCCGGAACTGAAGGCGAAGCTCGAAAGCGTCTGCACCGCCACCCTGTCCTCCCAGCTGCGCAAGCGCGGCCTGAACAACGTCAGCATCGACGGCCTGACCTCCACCCGGCCGGACAAGCGGATCGTGGGACTGGCCCGGACCCTGCGCTACGTGCCCAACCGCGAGGACCTCTTCAAGACCCACGGCGGCGGCTTCAACGCCCAGAAGAAGGCCATCGATTCCGTGAACGAGGGCGAGATCCTGGTCATGGAAGCCCGCGGCGAAAAGGGCACCGGCACCATCGGCGACATCCTGGCACTCCGAGCCCAGGTCCGCGGCGCCGCGGCCATCATCACCGACGGCGGCGTGCGCGACTTCTCCGCCGTCGCCGCGATGGACATGCCCACCTACTACGCCAACCCGCACCCCGCCGTCCTGGGCCGCCGGCACATCCCGTGGGACACCGACATCACCATCGCCTGCGGCGGCACCACCGTCCAGCCCGGGGACATTATCGTGGCCGACGCCGACGGCATCCTGGTGATTCCGCCGGCCCTCGCCGACGAGCTCGCCGACGACTCCATCGCCCAGGAACGCGAGGAAACCTTCATCGCCGAAATGGTGCAGCAGGGCCACAGCGTGGACGGGCTCTACCCGCTCAACGCCGCATGGCGGACCCGCTACGAGGAATGGGAAGCAGGCAAAGCCAATGACTGAGACGGCCGCGGCCGCAGGCACTCAGACAGCGAGCAAGTCCGAGCAGGCCTACGCGGCCGTCAAATCCCGGATCGTCGACGGGACCTACTCCCCCGGCTACCGGCTGGTGCTGGCCAAGATCGCCGAGGACCTGGGCGTCAGCGTGGTCCCGGTCCGCGAAGCCATCCGCCGGCTCGAAGCCGAAGGCCTGGTCACGTTCGAGCGGAACGTCGGCGCCACCGTCGCCGGGATCGACCCCACCGAATACCTCTACACGATGCAGACCCTCAGCATCGTCGAGGGCGCCGCCACGGCCCTCTCGGCTCCGCTGATCGGGGAGGCGGATGTGGCCCGCGCCCGGGCGGTGAACGCCGAAATGCGGGAGTGTCTGGAACACTTCGATCCCGTCCGGTTCACCCGGCTGAACCAGGACTTCCACAGCGTCCTGTTCGAGCACTGCCCCAACCCGCACATTCTGGACCTCGTCCACCGCGGCTGGAACCGGCTCGCATCCCTGCGGTCCTCGACGTTCCGCTTCGTCCCGGGACGCGCCCACGACTCCGTCGACGAGCACGAGGCGCTGCTGCGGCTCATCGAAACCGGCTCCAGCCCGGACGAGATCGAAAAAGCCGCCCGACTCCATCGCTCCGCCACCCTGGACGCGTACCTCGCCCAAACCAACGCGGGGTCACTTAGCGCCCATTAAGGCCCCATTCATGGGCCGTAAGTGACCCCGCGTTGCATTATCAGTTAGTTAGGAAGACAACAATGACGTTCACTGCTCCTGTTACCACCACGCACTACGTTCCGCAGGACCTTCCCACCCACATCCAGCACTACATCAACGGCGAATTCGTCGACTCCGTGGGCGGGAAGACCTTCGACGTCCTGGACCCGGTGTCCAACACCAACTACGCCACCGCCGCCGCCGGGCAGAAGGAGGACATCGACCTCGCCGTCGCCGCCGCCCGTGAAGCGTTTGTCAACGGCCCGTGGCCGAGGATGAAGCCCCGCGAGCGGGCCCGCGTCCTGAACCGGATCGCCGACGCCGTCGAGGCCCAGGAGGCACGGCTCGCCGAGCTCGAGACCTTCGACACCGGCCTGCCGATCACCCAGGCCAAGGGCCAGGCGCTGCGCGCGGCCGAGAACTTCCGCTTCTTCGCGGACCTGATCGTCGCCCAGTTCGACGACGCCATGAAGGTCCCCGGCGCCCAGATCAACTACGTCAACCGCAAGCCGATCGGCGTCGCCGGCCTCATCACGCCGTGGAACACCCCGTTCATGCTCGAGTCCTGGAAGCTCGCCCCGGCCCTGGCCACCGGCAACACCGTGGTCCTCAAGCCGGCCGAGTTCACCCCGCTCTCGGCCTCGCTGTGGGCGCAGATCTTCAAGGACGCCGGGCTCCCGGACGGCGTGTTCAACCTCGTCAACGGCCTCGGCGAGGAAGCCGGCGACGCCCTCGTCAAGCACCCGGACGTACCGCTGATCTCCTTCACCGGCGAAACCACCACGGGCCAGACGATCTTCCGCAACGCCGCGGCCAACCTCAAGGGCCTGTCCATGGAGCTCGGCGGCAAGTCCCCGTGCGTCGTGTTCGCCGACGCCGACCTCGACGCCGCAATCGACTCCGCCCTGTTCGGCGTCTTCTCCCTCAACGGCGAACGCTGCACGGCTGGCTCCCGCATCCTCGTGGAGCGCGCCGTGTATGAAGAGTTCTGCGACAAGTACGCCGCCCGGGCGAAGAACATCGTGGTCGGTGACCCGCACGATCCGAAGACCGAGGTCGGCGCCCTGGTCCACCCGGAGCACTACGCCAAGGTGGCCTCCTACGTCGAGATCGGCAAGTCCGAAGGCCGGCTGCTCGCCGGCGGCGGCCGCCCGGATCACCTGCCCGAGGGCAACTACATCGCCCCGACCGTGTTCGCCGACGTGGCCCCCGACGCGCGGATCTTCCAGGAGGAGATCTTCGGCCCCGTCGTTGCCATCACCCCCTTCGACACCGACGACGAAGCCCTCGCCCTGGCGAACAACACCAAATACGGCCTCGCGGCGTACATCTGGACCCAGAACCTCACCCGGGCACACAACTTCTCCCAGAACGTCGAGGCCGGCATGGTCTGGCTCAACAGCCACAACGTCCGCGACCTGCGCACCCCGTTCGGCGGCGTCAAAGCCTCCGGCCTGGGCCACGAGGGCGGCTACCGCTCCATCGACTTCTACACCGACCAGCAGGCCGTCCACATCACCCTCGGCACCGTCCACACGCCCAAGTTCGGCGCGTAGCCCAACTGACTCGCACTTGCGGCCGTTATGAGGCTCCAAAACGGCACTTACTGCGAGTCAGTTGGGTGGCGTCCGGCACCCGAGCCAGCCACCGCCGTCGAACATTAACCAGACCCCCTTTCAAAGAAGAGAGAAGACCATGACCAACTTCGTCCCCACCCCTTCCGTCCCGGCTCCGGACATCGTCCGCTGCGCCTACATGGAAATCGTCGTCACCGACCTCGCCAAGTCCAGGGAGTTCTACGTTGACCTCCTGGGCCTGCACGTCACCGAGGAGGACGAGAATGTCATCTACCTCCGCTCCCTGGAGGAGTTCATCCACCACAACCTGGTGCTCCGCAAGGGACCCATCGCCGCCGTCGCAGTCTTTGCCTACCGGGTGAAGTCCCCCGCCGAAGTGGACGCCGCCGAGGCGTACTACAAGGAACTGGGCTGCCGCACCGAACGCCGCAAGGACGGCTTCACCAAGGGCATCGGCGACTCCGTCCGCGTCGAGGACCCGTTGGGCTTCCCCTACGAGTTCTTCTACGAGACCGAACACGTCGAGCGCCTCACCCAGCGCTACGACCTCTACTCCGCCGGGGAGCTCGTCCGCCTGGACCACTTCAACCAGGTCACCCCCGACGTCCCGCGCGGCCGCAAATACCTCGAGGACCTGGGCTTCCGCGTCTCGGAGGACATCAAGGACTCCGACGGCGTCACCTACGCGGCGTGGATGCACCGCAAGCAGACCGTGCACGACACCGCACTGACCGGCGGCGACGGGCCGCGCATGCACCACGTCGCGTTCGCCACTCACGAGAAGCACAACATCATCCAGATCTGCGACAAGATGGGTGCCCTGCGCATCAGCGACCGGATCGAACGCGGCCCCGGACGGCACGGTGTCTCCAACGCGTTCTACCTCTACATCCTGGACCCGGACGGCCACCGCGTGGAGATCTACACCCAGGACTACTACACCGGCGATCCGGACAACCCCACCATCACCTGGGACGTGCATGACAACCAGCGCCGCGACTGGTGGGGCAACCCCGTGGTCCCGTCCTGGTACACCGAGGCCTCCCTCGTCCTGGACCTCGACGGCAACCCGCAGCCTGTCATCGAACGCACCGACGTCTCAGAAATGGCCGTCACCATCGGAGCGGACGGCTTCGCCTACACCCGCGAACCCGGCGAAGAACGCGGCTTCAAGCTCGGGGCGCAGGTCTAGCGTGCTGGATGCCAAGACCATTGAGGCCATCGCCGACGAACTGCTGGAAGCCGGGCGGTCCAGGACACCGGTCCCCCGGCTGACGGCCCGCTACCCGGAGATGACGGTCGAGGACTCCTACGCGGTCCAGCAGCTGTGGCGGCGCCGCAACGAGGCCGCCGGCCGGAAGCTGGTGGGCCGCAAGATCGGCCTCACGTCCAAGGCCATGCAGGCCGCCACCGGCATCACCGAGCCGGACTACGGCGCGATCTTCGATGACATGGTGCTGGAGACCGGCTGCTCGGTGCAGTGGGACCGCTACACCCACCCGCGGGTGGAGGTGGAACTGGCGTTCGTGCTGAAGAAGGACCTCGCCGGGCCCGGCTGCACCATCTTCGATGTCCTGAACGCCACCGACTACGTGGTCCCGGCCTTGGAGATCCTGGACTCCAGGATCGAAATGGAGGGCCGGACCATCGTGGACACCATCGCCGACAACGCCGCGATGGGCGCCATGGTGATCGGCGGCAACCCGGTCAAGCCCGACGCCGTCGACCTCCGCTGGGTCTCCGCGATCCTCTACAAGAACCAGACCGTGGAGGAGACCGGCGTCGCGGCGGGGGTCCTGGACCACCCGGCCAACGGGGTGCACTGGCTGGCCAACAAGATCGCCGCCCATGGGGACGGGATGAAGGCCGGCGACATCATCCTCGCCGGCTCCTTCACCCGGCCCCTCTGGGTGTACCAGGGCGACACCGTCCACGCCGATTACGGACCCTTGGGAGTCGTGACATGCCGCTTCGAGTAGAACCCGACGCCACGTTCCGGGATGCCCTGCGCAACCAGACGGGCGCTGCCGGCCGCCCTTTGGCCGGGATGTGGGTCTGCTCCGGAAGCCCCCTCGTGGCCGAACTCTGCGCCGGCTCCGGCCTGGACTGGCTCCTGATCGACGCCGAACACAGCCCCAACGGCCTGGAATCCATCCTGGCCCAGCTGCAGGCCGTCCGCGGCTACCCGGTCCACCCGGTGGTCCGGCCGCCGGTCAACGACACCGTGCTCATCAAGCAGTACCTGGACCTGGGCGTGCAGAACCTGCTGATCCCCATGGTGAACTCCGCCGCCGAGGCCCAGGCCGCCGTGGCCGCCACCCGCTACCCGCCGCAGGGCGTCCGCGGGGTCGGGTCCGCCCTGGCGCGGGCCGCGCGCTGGAACCGGATTCCCGACTACCTCGCCCGCGCCACCGAAACCGTGAGTGTCACCGTGCAGATCGAATCCGAAGCCGCGGTGGCCGCGGTGGAGGAGATCCTCGCCGTGGACGGCGTGGACGCGATCTTCCTGGGCCCCTCCGACCTCGCCGCCTCCCTGGGGCTGCTGGGCCAGCAGGAACACCCCCGGGTCCGCGCCGCCGTCGAACACTGCCTCGCCGCCGCCACAGCGGCCGGCAAACCCGCCGGCGTGAACGCCTTCAACCCGGCGACGGCCCGCGCCTACCTGGCCGCGGGCGCCGCCTTCGTGCTGGTGGGCGCCGACGTGGCGCTGCTTGCCCGCGGCTCCGAGGCACTCGCCGCCGCATACATCCCGCCGGCCCCGGCGGCTGACCCGGCGGTTGAGTCTGGCGGCAGCCCCGCCAGCTACTGACGCAAGGCGAGACGCAGCGTTAAACGTCGACGGCGGCAGCCACCTCCTGGAGGTGACTGCCGCCGTCGTCATGCGGTGCAGTTGAACGCGGTGCAGTTGGATGCGGTGCAGTTGAACGCGGTGCAGTTGGATGCGGTGCGCGTCCGGTCCGGCGGTCCTAGCTGAAGAGCTCGCTCTTGGGGCCGTTGTTCTTGACCTTCTGCCAGCCCAGCCACAGCAGCAGGGCGAAGAACGGAACGGTGGCCAGGGTCCACAGGCCCAGGTGGAAGACCTCGCCGGTCTTGCTGGTCATGGTGTCGAAGCCGATCAGCACGGTGATCGCCAGCAGCGCGGCGAGACCGGCCCAGCTGGTCCAGGGCGAGCCCGGCATCGGGAGGCTGGAGACGCGGCCCTTTTGGTGGCGCAGGGCGATCTGGCTGGCGAAGATGGCACCCCACGTGAAGATCACGCCGATCGAGGCGGTGTTCAGCGCGAGGTCGAAGGCGTGCGAGCCGCCGAGCCAGATGTTCAGGAGGATGCCCACGAGGTAGAACGCGGCGATGGCGAGGATGGCCGCGTAGGGCACGTGGCGCTTGGACATTTTGGTGAGCCACTGCGGGGCATGTCCGTTGTTGGCCATGGTGCGGAACACCCGGCCGATCGAGTACAGGCCCGAGTTGCAGGAGGACAGCGCGGCGGTGATGACGATCATGTTCATGACGTCGCCCACCCAGCCGAGGCCCATCTGGCCGAAGACGGTGACGAACGGGGAGACGCCGGCCTTGTACTGGTCCGAGGGCAGCAGCATGGCGAGCAGGAGCACGGAGCCGACGTAGAACACCACTATGCGCAGCACGACGGCGCGGATCGCCTTGGGCACTTCGCGCTTGGCGTTTTCCATTTCGCCGGCGGTGATGCCGACGAGTTCGATGCCGTTGTACGCGAAGATCACGGCGTTGAGGACGAGAACCATGACGAGGGCGCCCTTGGGGAACATCCCGCCGTCGTCGGCAAAGAGGTTGGCCACGGAGGCGTGGCCCCCGCCCACCTTGGCGTTGGTGACCACCATGAAGGTGCCGACGGCCAGGAAGATCAGGATGGCGCCGACCTTGAGGCAGGAAGCCCAGAATTCAAACTCGCCGAACGCCTTGACGCTGAACAGGTTTACGGCCACCAGCAGCGCGAGGGCGGCAATCGCAGAGGCTTCCACCGGCACGTTGGGGAAGAAGAACTGGAAGTACAGGCCGATCGCGATCAGTTCCGCGATTCCGGTCATGCCCCAGTTGATGAAGTACATCCAGCCGGAGATGAAGGCGCCCTTCCGGCCGAACATTTCGCCGGCGTAGCTGACGAAGGAGCCCGAGGTCTGGCGGTACATGATGAGCTCGCCCAGTGCCCGCATCAGCAGGTAGGCGATCACGCCGGCAATCGCGTAGGAGAAGATCAGCGCCGGGCCGGTGGAGGCCAGGCGCCCGCCGGCACCCATGAACAGGCCGACGCCGATCGCGCCGCCCATCGAGATCATGGTCACGTGGCGGCCGCTCAGGGTCTTCTTGTAGCCCTCGGCGCTGAGAGTCGAGTCGACGGCGGGTTGCGCCGGCGCGCTCTGAAGTTCGGTGGAAGTACTTGGTGGCACAACAGTTCCTTGCAGGTCGGATTAGGGCCGGGACGGGACCGGGATTCGGCTACACAACATGCGTTTTTGCCCCGGCGGGGCGGCAGCGTGTACCGAACCTCACAAAGTCAAAGCTTCGCGCGGCTCATCCATCGTACTAGAATTCCGGGCCGGACCGTGACGCGGGCAACACCGAAGGGGCAGTATTCCTAATTAATGGCGCATGATTCGGGAAATGGCCGAATAATGTTCTATTTGGAGTCCGGAAATCCCGGTACGTCGTTCTGCTGGGCCACGGCACCGTCCCGCATGGCGTACCGGCGCCAGTTCCCGGCCCCGGCACCGTGCCCGGCGCACGTGTTGAACCACGCCCCAAGGGCACGGTCGTGGCTGACCATGACCAGCGTGCCCACGAAGCCGGAAAGGGCCGCCTCCAGCTGTTCCACCAGGACGGGCGCGAGATGGTTGGTGGGCTCATCCACGATCATCGTCCCGAACCCGCCCAGCAGGAGCCGGGCCAGCGCCAGCCTGCGCTGTTGCCCTGCGGAAAGGCTGCCCACCGGGACGTGGAACTCGCTGGTCCGGAAGAGCCCCAGGCGCAGCAGTGCCTCGGCGTGCTCATCGATGTTGCCGCCCAGGCCCGCGGCGAAAGCGGGCAGGAGCCGCAATGCCGGGCGCCGCGGGAGTTCCAGTTCCTGCTGCAGGTAGCCGATCCGGCCGTGCCTGGCCACCGTGCCTTTGGCCGGTTCGAGGGTCCCCGCGAGGACGGAGAGCAGCGTGGACTTGCCGGCTCCGTTGGGGCCCGTAATGAGGATTTTCTGACCCGCTTCCACCCGGAAATCCGTGGACTCCAGGCGGCCGGGTACGGCCACCCCCTTCGCTTCAAGAGCGGGGCCCGCCGCCTCGTCCGCCCGCAGATCCGTCGCCAGCTTCAGGGGCACGGGAGGGCGGTCGACGGGGTTTGCCTCCAGCCTGCGGAGACGCTCCTGGGCATTGCGGACCTTGCTGGAAGCCGCCTTTTGCCACGTGCCGGCCTTGAAGTCGAACCCCATCTTGTCGGCGTCGCGTTGGCGGGCATATCCCATCCTCCCCGCGACCGTGTCCGCCTGGAGCCGTTCGGCAGCCATCGCATCCAGCCACCCGTGGTACTGCTGCGCCCAGCGCTGGCGTTCGGCAGCCTTCTCCCGCAGGTAGCCTTCATAGCCGTTGCCATACCGGTTGACCGTCCGGCGTTCGGCATCCACCTCAATCACGGTTGAGGCTACTTTGCGCAAGAGCACGCGGTCGTGGGAGACCACCACCACGGTTCCGCGATGAGCCGCCAGCCGCGCCTCCAGCCAGGCCGTGCCGCTGGCGTCCAGGTGGTTGGTGGGTTCATCCAAGAGAAGGATGTCCGCGGGATCGGCCAGCACGCAGGCCAGTGCCACGCGTTCCTGTTCCCCGCCGGAGAGTGAACCCAGGCTCCGCATCCGGTCCAGCCCGCCCAGGCCAAGCCTGTCCAGCGCGGCCTCCACCCGGGATTCCGCGGCGTAGCCCTCCCTGAGCTGATACTGCGTCTGCAGGTTTCCGTAGCGCTCCAGTTCGTCCGCTTCCGCGTCGGCAAGCCCGTCCTCCAGCCGGTCCAGCTCGGCCTCCAGGGCGCGGAGCGACTCCAGCGCCGCGTCGATCGCGTTGCTGACGGTGAACTGATCGGGCAGGCCGTGGGTCTGGGCAAGGTAGCCCACGCGGCCCTGGCTGACGGCGGTGCCCTCGTCCGGGGTCTCGAGGCCGGCCAGGATCCGGAGCAGCGTGGATTTGCCCGCGCCGTTTTCGCCGACGATCGCCACATGTTCACCGGCCGTGATGGCCATTTCGACGCCGGCAAAGAGCTGGCGGTCCCCGTAACCATGGGATACGCCCGTCAGGCGCAGATGTTCGCTCAAGGAGTCCTCGCAATAAAGTGCCCGGCCAGCCCGCGGCAGCCTGCGTCCTCAAGTATGGCACCGTCGACTCTTGCCGAGGCACTGGGGCGACTGCCGCCTCTTGTACTTGAATGCCCCACTCCTCCTCGGCGCTAGGCTGGGGACATGGGCACAGCTCTCCGCACTCCACCCGCGCCGCAACCGGAGCTTTACCGGTTCTCCCGGCTCGATTTCATCACCGCCGGGCTTTACGTGGCGGTGGCCGCATTCTTTGCCGTGGCCGGCGATCTGCTGGTGCCCCTGATGCTGCAGATCTCGCCGAACCCTGCCGTGGCGTCCTACGCCGTCAACCTGATCTTCTATGCGACCATCGGCGTCCTGGCCCTGGCCGCCGCGCGGCGCGTTGCCGGCCGGGATCTCCGCGTCCTTGCCACGAGGCCCTGGTTCACCGCACTTATGGTGCCGCTGGCCGTCGTGGCGATGCTCATCCTCACTGCGGCCCTCGTGGCCGTCAGCGGACCGGTGCAGACCTCCGCCAACCAGGCCGGCCTCCAGGCGCTTATGCAGCAGGTCCCGGTCTGGCTCATGGTTCCCCTGCTGGTGATCGTGGGCCCGTTCGTCGAGGAATACATTTTCCGCCACCTGCTGATCGGCAAACTGAGCCGCCGGATCAACATCTGGATCTGCTGCGCCCTGTCGGTGGTCCTGTTCGCGGCCCTGCACATCGTGGGCCAGGAGCAAATGACCCTGCAGGTGCTGATGCCCTACCTCGCCATGGGCGCCGTCCTGGTGTTCGTATATGTCTGGACCGGGAACAACGTGATGTTCTCCTACTTCGTCCACGCTTCCAAGAACCTGCTGGCAGTCGTCTTCATCTACGCGATTCCGCCGGAGGTCCTCGAACAGCTGCAGCAGGTCCAAGGCTAGCCAAAGCAACGCGGGGTCACATCCGGCCCATTCCGGGGGCCAACATGGGCCGTATCTGACCCCGCGTTGCTTGGAGACGGTGGGAACTTTCGCGGCCCGGGCACCTTCCGGCGCGGGCCCCGGCGTCGTAGGTTCTTTCCATGACACTGAACATCCAAATCGCCGTGGACTGCAGGAACCCCCATGAGCTCGCCGACTGGTGGGCCGAGACGCTGGACTGGGCCGTGGAGCCGCAGGATGAGGGATTCATCCGTTCCATGATCGAGCAGGGCTTCGCCACCGAGGCGGACACCCTGGTCCATCACGGCAGGCTCGTGTGGGGCGCCGGGGCCGCCATCCGCCCGCCCGAGGAACTCGACGCCGCATCGCCGGCCCGCCGCATTCTCTTCCAGACGGTCCCGGAACAAAAGACCGTCAAGAACCGGATCCATTGGGACGTGAGGCTCGCCGGCGCGGACAAGGACGAGATGCGCCAGGCCCTCGAAGCGCGCGGCGCAACGTTCCTCTGGACCGCCAACCAGGGACCGCACGAATGGCACACCATGGCGGACCCGGAAGGCAACGAGTTCTGCATCAGCTGAGCCGATTACTAGACTCGGACTGTGAGCAACGAAATCCCCGCCAAGGTATCCGACGTCTTTGACCCCACCCGGTGGCGCACCGTGTCCGGTTTCGACGACTTCCAGGACATGACCTACCACCGGCAGGTGGAGCGCTCCGCCGACGGAGAAGTGGTCCGGGACCTGCCCACGGTGCGCATCGCCTTCAACCGGCCCGAGGTCCGCAACGCCTTCCGGCCCGGCACCGTGGACGAGCTCTACCGAGCCATGGACCACGCGAGGATGACCCCGGATGTGGCCACGGTCCTGCTCACCGGCAACGGCCCCTCCCCCAAGGACGGCGGCCACTCGTTCTGCTCGGGCGGGGACCAGCGGATCCGCGGCAGGGACGGGTACCGGTACGCCGACGGCGAGACGCAGGAGACCATCGACCCCGCCCGGGCCGGCCGGCTGCACATCCTGGAAGTCCAGCGGCTCATGCGCACCATGCCCAAGGTGGTGATCGCCGTCGTCAACGGCTGGGCCGCCGGCGGCGGGCACTCCCTCCACGTGGTCTCGGACCTCACCATCGCCTCCCGGCAGCACGGAAAGTTCAAGCAGACCGACGCCACCGTGGGAAGCTTCGACGCCGGGTACGGTTCCGCGCTGCTGGCCCGCCAGATCGGCCAGAAGTCCGCCCGGGAAATCTTCTTCCTGGCCCGCGAATATTCCGCCGAGGACATGGTCCGGATGGGCGCGGTGAACGAGGCCGTGGACCACGAGCGGCTCGAGGACGTCGCCCTGGAATACGCCGCCGACATCGCCCGGCAGTCGCCGCAGGCCATCCGCATGCTCAAATTCGCGTTCAACCTGGCCGACGACGGCCTGGCCGGCCAGCAGGTCTTCGCTGGCGAAGCGACCCGCCTGGCGTACATGACCGACGAGGCCGTGGAGGGCAAGGAAGCCTTCCTCGAAAAGCGCGACCCCGACTGGTCCAAATTTCCGCACTACTTCTAAGGCGCGCTGTGACTTCCGGAGCCATGAACATCGAACCCGCGCTCAAGGCGCTGGCTGCTGCCCTCCACGGCGAGGGACCCGCCGTCGAACTTTCCGCCGGGCCGGACGGCTCGCCGGTGCTGTCGTTCCCCGCAACGCCCGGCATTGAGGACGCGGCGGTCGTGGTGCGGACCTCCGGGTCCACCGGCGCGCCGAAGGCCACCGTCCTCACCGTTGATGCCCTGGCGGCCTCGTCAGTGGCCACCGCGTTTGCGCTCAAGGGCGAGGGCCAGTGGCTGCTGGCCCTGCCCGTGCAGTACGTTGCCGGCGTGCAGGTGCTGGTCCGCTCGCTCTTCGCGGGCACCCGCCCGTGGGTCATGGACATGACCGGCGGCTTCACTCCGGAGGCCTTCACGGCCGCGGCGTTGGAGCTCACGGACAAGATCCGCTTCACCTCGCTGGTGCCCACCCAGCTGCAGCGGCTGCTGGACACGCCCTCGGCCGAGACGCTCGCTGTGCTGCGGCGTTTCAACGCCATCCTGCTCGGCGGCGGCCCCGTGCCCGCGGCGCTGCTCGCGGCCGCCCGGGACGCCGGGGTGAACGTGGTGACCACCTACGGCTCGGCCGAGACCTGCGGCGGCTGCGTGTATGACGGGTTCCCGCTTGAAGATGTCCTGGTCCGCGTCACGGACGACGGCCGCATCCTGCTGGGCGGCCCAACCATCGCCGCCGGGTATCTGGGGGCCCCCGAGCTCTCGGCGGAGACCTTCACCGACGAGGACGGCGTCCGCTGGTACCGGACCAACGACCTCGGCGAACTGGACGCCGACGGCCGGCTCACCGTGCTCGGCCGGGCCGACGACGTCGTCATCACCGGCGGCGTCAAGGTTTCGGCCGCGCATGTGCAGGCTGAGTTGGAGAAGCTCGACGGCGTGCGGGCGGCTTTTGTGGCCGGAGTGCCCTCCGCCGAGTGGGGCCAGGCCCTCGCCGCGTATGTGGCGGTGGCCGACAGCACGCCCGACGGGATGGCGGCGTTCACCGGCCGCCGGAACGAGACCTGGGGACCGGCGCTGGGTGCGCTGGCCCCGAAAACGGTCCTGGCCGCCGCGGAACTGCTCATGCTGCCCAACGGCAAACCGGACCGCGTGGGCATGACGGTCCTGCTGGACGCGCTGCATCAGGGAAAATAGACAAGCTGCCCCTGGCTTCCGGCCGACTGGCTATTCAACAAACCAACGAGTATTCAACCAATCAACGAGGTACTGACCGTGGCTACAGCCGCACAATGGATCCAAGGCGCCCGACCGCGCACCCTGCCCGCCGCGATTGCGCCGGTGCTGATCGGCAGCGCAGCCGCGTACGAGATGGATTCGTTCATCCTGCTGAACGCCGTGCTGGCCGCCCTGGTCGCCCTGCTCCTGCAGATCGGGGTCAACTACGCCAACGACTACTCGGACGGCATCCGCGGAACGGATGAGGACCGGGTGGGCCCCCTCCGGCTGGTGGGCTCGGGCGCGGCCAGCCCGGAGCACGTCAAACGGGCCGCGTTCGCGGCGTTCGGGCTGGCGATGCTGTTCGGCCTGATCCTGGTGATCATCACCCAGGCATGGTGGCTGATCCTGGTCGGCGTCGGCTGCGTGCTCGCCGCCTGGGGCTACACGGGAGGCAAGAACCCGTACGGCTACCTCGGCTTGGGCGACGTCTTCGTGTTCGTGTTCTTCGGTCTCGTGGCTACGCTCGGCACCACCTACACCCAGGCGGGCCAGCTCAGCCTTGCCGCCATCATCGGGGCGATCGGCACGGGGCTGATCGCGTGCGCCCTGCTCATGGCCAACAATGTGCGTGACATCCCGACCGACAGGAAGTCCGGGAAGAAGACCCTGGCCGTGCGGCTCGGGGACAAGCACGCCCGCGAAAGCTACGTGCTGATGCTGGCCGTCGCGATCCTGCTGGTCATCGTCCTGGCCCCCGCCCGGCCCTGGATGCTGATCGTGCTGCTGCTGATCCCCGCCAGCCTCATGCCGTCCTGGCTCATGATTTCCGGGCGTCGCCGCAAGAGCCTCATCCCGGTCCTGAAGCAGACCGGGCTCATCAACCTCGGCTTCGCCGCGCTGTTTTCACTCGGACTCGTCCTGAGCCACGGCTTCTAGGCCCGGGGCGCGGGGGCTTCGGGCGGTGCCGGGGCTTCGGGCGGTGCCGGGGCGCCGGAGCACGCCTTCCAAAACGGGGCCGCGGGGTGCCGTGGCACAGGCCGGCCAGGCTTGCCCCGCATCAAAGCCTGCGGTCCCGTGGCACGCCCGGGTTCCGGCCCGAGGCTGCCGGCCCGAGGGTTCCGGCCCGGGGCTGCCGGGAGTGCGCGGGGGTTAGGAGTCTTTGGGGCGGTTGTCGGCGCGGACGGCAATCTCCGGGTTCGCGTCCACGAGACGGTCCTCGGCCTCGGCATCAGCCACCTCGCCTGCGCTGCGCAGCGGCTTGGCCTTGCCCGAGAACCGGTGGTGGAGCGTTGCCGTGGCCTCGTCGCGCTGCTTCTGGAAGAACAGGAAACTGATGGCGAACGCCATCATCCCGGCGCACAGCGCGGCCAGGAGCACCCCCAGCTGCAGGTAGAGGAAAAGCACGAACAGGGGCGCAAACAGCGCCAGCCGAATTAGGGTGTATTTGAGGAAAGCCACCCCTCAAGTTTAGCCGCCAGAACGGCTGCCAGGCTTCGGCAGCAATACTCCCCGCGGCCGGGGCGGGGCTGCAGTGCCGCCGGCCCGTACCGGGCCCCGGTGACCGGCGCCGTCGGGCCGCCTGACGGCTAGACTGAAGATATGCTCCGAGTAGTGGTTCCGATCGTCATACTGGCCGTATTTGTCTACGGGCTGGTCGACCTCATCCGCACTGACGCACGGCTGACCAGGGGCATCTCCAAGACCGCCTGGATCTTCGTGCAGGTCCTCCTCCCCGTGGTCGGCGCCATCCTGTGGTTCCTCATTGGGCGCCCCCGCGCCACGGACGTCGCTCCGGTCGTCTACAGCCACCCGATAGCGCCCGACGACGACCCCGAATTCCTGCGCAACCTTGAAATTCGCCGCCGCAACCAGGCCGAGGAGGACAGGCTCAAGAAGCTTAAGGCCGAGTACGACGCCAAGCAGAACAAGCTCGACGCCGGCACCGCGGAAGCCAGCGGCACCGGAAGCGCCGGCGATGCCCATGAGCCCGGCGACGCGGGAACACAGGGGACCGACGAAGTTAAATAGCAGCATTGCTGCCCGGGCCATCCTAACTGCGGCCATTCGCCGCAGATGGCCGGAATCCCCGCCTCACAGCGGCCATCTCCGGCAGATCGCCGCCACTCATCCGCTCCGCGCCTGCCGCTCACACCGCCCGCTCCTCCCCCACACCCCGCCCGCTCTGTGGATAACCTCCGAGCCGGCTCGGTGCGGGCGCAGAATGCTCATGTGCACGAGCCCAGTCAGCTACCCCCGCACCTTCGAAACCAGCCCTTCACCGTGGCCGAAGCCCGCACCGCCGGACTGAGCCGACGACGGACCCGGGCCCGGGATCTTCTCAGCCCCTGTCACGGAGTGCGCGTCACCGCCCTCACCCCGGATAGTTTGCTGGAACGCGCGCATGCCCTGACTGCGGTGACGGGCGCAGTCGTGAGCCATCTGTCCGCGGCAGTGCTGTGGGGCCTCCCCCTGCCTCGGGCCTTGGAGAACCTGACTGTCATCCATCTGACGAGTCGGCCGGGCCGGCGGGCCGTGCGGCATAAGCATGTGGTGGGCCATCAGCAGTCACTCGAACCGGAGGAGATCGTGTCCGGTGCCCGGGTGAGCTGTACTTCGCCGCTGCGGACGTGGTTCGATCTCGCCGGCATACTGAGCCTCGATGAATTGGTGATTGCCGGCGACTTCCTGTTGCGGCGGAGAAATCCCCTGACCACGCTCGACAGGCTGGACGCATTCCTCGACGGGAAGCATGGCCGGGCGGGCTACCGCCACGCTATGCGTGCCCGTTCCCTGATACGCGCCGACACGGACTCCCCCAAAGAGACCGAACTCCGGCTGCTTCTGATTCGACATGGGCTGCCCGAACCCGGAATCAACGTCCCCATGTTCGACGAGGCCGGCTGTTGGATCCAGGACCCGGACCTCTCCTACGAGCAAGAAAAGATCGCGATTCAGTACGACGGCGGCCATCACGCCAGTCCTGCCCAGCGTCGCAGCGACATCTTCCGGGATGAAAATGCCAGGGATGCCGGGTGGCGCGTCGTCGTATTGACCCAATGGCACCTGACCCCCGTCGCCCCGGGGATGGAGCCGCCTGCGGTTACCCGCGTACGTGCGGCACTGACGGAGCGCGGCTGGTCCCCCGGCTCGGTTCCGGAGCCGGGACGACGTCACCGTGCTCGCGCCACACCGGACTCATCTGACACGAATGGCCGCTAAGGGCGGCGGCGTAGCGGCCATCTGTGGCGAACCGATGAAGTGCGGGCCCGCGAAGTCCCGAAAAGAACCCGCCCAGGAGGGCGGCCGAGGCCGGGGCAACCCGGTGCCGCCACGCCAGAACGTGGTGACCCGGCCGCGCCACAGCGCCTCAGCCCACCACAGAGCGCCCACGTGCCACGAATGGCCGCCACGCCAGAACTTGGTACCCCAGCCGCACACACCGCACCACAGAGCTCTCATCTGACACGAATGGCCGCCAAACGGGGTAGCTTGGCGGCCATTCGTGGCAAGACGTGGACTGGGGGTGCGGTTTACAGCCCCGAGTACGAGTGCAGCCCGTTGAAGAACTGGTTCACGATCGTGAAGTTGAAGACCACACACAGGTAGCCGACGATCGACAGCCAGGCAGCGCGGGTTCCGGTCCAGCCGCGGGTGGCCCGGGCGTGCAGGTATCCGGCGTAGACCACCCAGATCACGAAGGTCCAGACTTCCTTGGTGTCCCAGCCCCAGAACCGGCCCCAGGCCTTCTCCGCCCAGATGGCGCCGAACATGAGCGTGAAGGTCCAGCCAACGAACGCGATGGCGTTGATGCGGTAGGACAGGTTCTCCAGGCTCAAGGCGTTCGGGACCAGACGCATGAACCCGAGCTTGTCGGCACCGCCGGCGGCGATGGTCTTCTGCCGGTGCGACTGCACGAGCTGCAGCGCGGACATGGCGAACGTCAGGGTGAACAGGGCTGAGGACATCACGGCGATGGAAACGTGGATGATCAGCCAATAGCTCTGCAGCGCAGGCACAAGGTGGCCCACGGGCGTCCAGAAGGCGATGGAGGCCGCAACCAGCATGATGATGGCCAGGCCGATCACGAACGTGCCCAGGAAGCGCAGGTCGCGGCGGATCAGCACGAGCAGGAAGACAGCCACGGCAACGAACGCGCCGGTGGTGAGGAACTCGTACATGTTGCCCCACGGAACCCGGCCCGCGCCGAGCGCGCGCGTGATCACGCCAGCCGCATGGATGGCCGCGCCCAGGACGGTCAGCGCGACGGCGACCCGGGCCGGGGCACGCCGCTCGCCGCCGTAGCGCATGCTGCCGTCGGCGGTCTGGCCCGCGCCGGCCGCGGCACCCCGGCCGGTGGCCGACGTCGGACGCTCGGCGCGTCCCGCGGGTCCGCTTACGTCCGAATCGGTGCGGTCAACGTCGTCTCCGGCGGTCCCGGCACCGACGCCGACGGGCACGCGGGCGGCCTCGGCCGTCTGTCCGGAGAGTTCCGCGGCTTTGAGGTCCACCGCGCGCAGCACCTTGCTGCTCTTGGCCAGGTCCCAGGCGAAGGCGATGAAGGCCACCGTGTACGTGCCGGCCGCCAGCAGCATGAAGAGCTCGCTGTACTGGCCCATGGTTTCGTTGATCGAGAACAACATTACTGATCCTTCTTCGACTTGGAGGAGCCGGCTGTTGACTGGATGAAGTCTTCTTCGGGTTGTTCAGGGGTGGCGTGCGCGCCGTCTGCCGTGCTGCCTGTTGCAGTGCCGGCGCTATCCGCCCGGTCATTATCCGCTGTCCTGCTGGGAGCGGGCTGGGAACCGGATGCGGCGTCCTCGTCCAACAGCCATTCGCCGGACAGGAGTTGGCGGATGGCCGCGGCCTCCCCGGCCAGGCGATGGTCCTCGCCGCGGGCCAGGAGACCGTACTCCACCATGGTGCGGCCGTCCTCATGGGTGCCCGTGCGGACCCAGACGCGGCGGCGGTTCACGTAGAGCGAGGTGACCAGCCCGGCGACGGCCAGGAGCGCGAAGATCAGGGCGTAAAGCTGGCCGGGGTTGTGGTGGATGTCCACGCCGATGTAGCGCTTCACGCCGTCGAAGCTGATGGAGCCCTTACCGTTCGGCAGGGTGTAGCTTCCGCCGGGCGCCAGGACGATGCCCTTGGTGTCCAGGTTCCTGGCGTTGAGCGGCGTCAGTTTCTTGACGTCGAGTTCGAAGACGTTCTGCGGGGAGCCGGCGTCCAGACCGAGATCACCGAAGTAGGAGTTCAGGGTCAGCTGCGGGTTGATGAGCTCGGGGTCGCCGCTGAAGGACACGCCCTTGTCGGTGATGAAGGCCGTCGGCAGGAAGAACCCGGCGAAGGCGAGCTGTTCCGGCTTGGCGTCCGGGACCTTGATGACCACGGAGGAGTAGTAGTTCTCGCCCTGGAGTTTGGCGACCACGGGACCCTGCATGGCGATGTTGCCGGCGCCGTCGCGGACGGTGACCACAGGAGCGTAGCCGTTGCCCGTGAGGTACACGCTGGTGCCGCCTAGGCTGAGGGGGTCGTTGACCTTGAGCACTTCCTTCTTGGCGGGTGCGTCCGGGTTCTCCTTCGTGGTCACTTCGGCCTTGAAGTCGATGGGCTGTCCGAACTTGCCCTTCGATTCACGGTCGAAGGTGATGTTGAACTTGTCCAGCTGGACCGAATACGGCTGGAGCTGGCTGCTCTGGAAGTTGGTGCCGGGCGTGAACTGGTCGTAGCCGACGAGGGTGTTGACGAAGGTGTCGCCCTCCACCAGGATCCGCTGCCCGCTGTAGCCGTAGAGGCCGCCGGCCGCCACCGAGACCAGCACCCCGATCAGCGCGGTGTGGAAGACCAGGTTGCCGACTTCCTTCAGGAAGCCGCGCTCGGCCCCCAGGGAGGGCCGCGCGCCGTCGCGGTCCCGGACATCGACGCGGTAGCCGCGCTTCTTCAGCAGCTCCGCGGCGTTGGTGATGGCCTCCGACGCCGGGATCCCGGCGTCGGCCGGAATCACCAGGGTGCCGTATTCCGGGAGCCGGGACAGGCGGGCGGGCGTGCGCGGGGGCTGGGAGCGCATCGCCTTGTAGTGCGCGATGGCGCGCGGGATCACGCAGCCGATCAGCGAGACGAACAGCAGGATGTAGATCGCGGAAAACCACGCCGAGGAGTAGACATCGTAGAGCTGCAGCGAGTCCAGGATCTTCCCGTAGTCCGGATGGTCCTTGATGTACTGCGTGACAATGGCCGGGTTGGCGGGGCGCTGCGGGAACAGCGAACCGGGCACGGCGGCGACGGCCAGCAGCAGGAGCAGGAACAGGGCCGTGCGCATGCTGGTCAGCTGCGTCCACGCCCAGCGGAGCATGCCCAGCGGACCCAGCGACGGCAGGACGACGTCAGGCTTCGGGGATTTCTTCTTTACGTTCACGCGCTCGCTCATCAGATCGGCAATTTCACATCGGTTTGGAACCAGTACTGCAACCCGGAGACCCAGGTTCCCCACACGCCGCTGGCCATCAGGATGCCGAGCAGGATCAGGATGCCGCCGCCGGTGCGCTGGATGGCGAGCCGGTGCTGGCGGAAGAAGGACATCACGCCGATGCCGCGGCGCACGGCCAGGGCGATCACCAGGAACGGGATCCCCAGCCCAAGGCTATACACGAACGCCAAAAACGCGCCCTTGGCCGCCGACGATCCGCCCGAGAGGCTGAGCAGCTGGACCGCGGAGTAGGTGGGGCCGATGCACGGGGCCCAGCCCAGCCCGAAAGTGATGCCCAGCAAGGGCGCCCCCCACAGTCCTGCCGGAGGTTTGGCGTGGATCTTGGCGTCGCGCTGGAGCCAGCCGAAGCCGCCCATGAACACGACGCCCATGATGATCACCAGGACGCCCAGCAGCTGGGTGATCCACTTGTTCTGCGAGCCGGTGATGAGGCTGCCCAGCTGCCCGAACGCCCCGCCGAGGAGCACGAAGATCACCGAGAACCCGAGGACGAAGAGCCCTATCCCGGCCAGCATCCGGCCGCGCCGCTGCTTCTGCAGGTCCACGCCGGTCAGGCCGGTGACGTAGCCGAGGTATCCGGGCACGAGCGGAAGGACGCAGGGCGAGAGGAAGGAGACGAAGCCGGCCAGGAGCGCGACGGGAATGGCCAGCAGGAGCGACCCGTTCAGGATGGCTTCGGCAAAGGGGCTGTTCACGGGGCGGACCGCGCTACTCGGCCACGGCGGCGGCGATGAGGGACTTCAGGGTGCCCTGCTGGATCTCGCCGAGCACCCGCGACGCGACGCGGCCCTGCTTGTCGAGCACGAGGGTGGTGGGCACGGCACCGGGCGGCACGAGGCCGGAGACTGCCAGCAGCACGGCGCCGTCTTTGTCGTTGAAGCTCGGATAGGTCAACTTGAAGGTCTTGTCGAACGCGTCGGCCGTGGCCTTCTCGTCGCGCAGGTTCACGCCGAAAAACTGCACGCCCTGGCTCTTGAACTCCTGGTTGAGCGCCTCGAGGGAGGGCGCCTCGACCCGGCAGGGCGCGCAGGCGGCGAACCAGAAGTTCAGCACGGTGACCTTGCCGGGGAAGTCCGCCGAGGTGACCGCGGTGCCGTCGAACAGCGTCCCCTTGAGCTCCACGGGACTCTTGCGGTCCGCGACGGCGAACTCGGTGACGGATCCGTCGCCGGCCACGTAGTTCTTGTTGTCCCCGGCCTTGGCCTGCTTGGCAAGGGCATCGTCCTGGGCGCAGCCGGACAGCCCGAACACGGCGGCCAGGGCGGCGCCGCCGGCCGTCAGGACGCGGCGGCGGGACAGCGGAGTCTCCGCGCGGCGGTTCTGTCCCATGGTCAGGCTCCCGGGGTGCTGGCGGCACCGGGCAGTAGGGCGGCGGCCGGCTCGGTGTAGTCGACCCGCACGAGGCCGCCGGCGTCGTCGAACACCAGGGACGTCAGGGACGTCAGCGTGCACTCGCGTTTGCGCGGGTCATGCCACAGCGGCCGGCCTTCGGCGCTGAGCCGTGTGGCCCAGATAGGCAGCTGGTGGCTGACCAGGATGGCCTCGGCCCCGTCGCCGCCGAGCTCCAGGGCCCGGACGCGCGCGTCCTGGACCGCCGCGATGACCCGCGCGGCCTGGTCCTTGTACGGCTCGCCCCAGGAGGGCCGGAACGGGTTGTACAGCCGGGTCCAGTGCTTGGGCCGGAGCAGCTCCGCCTTGGAGACGTGGAGGCCCTCGAAGTAGTTGGCGGCCTCAATGATGCGGGCGTCCGTGGCGATCTCGAGGCCCAGGGCATCGGCGATCGGCTGTGCCGTCTCCTGCGCGCGCGTCAGCGGGGACGCGGCGAGGTGGACGATCCGGGCCCCTTGTTCGGAACGCTCGCTGAAGTGGGCTGCCAGCGTGCGGGCCATCTCCCGGCCGAGTTCGGAGAGGTGGAATTCCGGCAGCCTGCCGTACAGGACACCATCGGGATTGTGGACCTCGCCGTGGCGGAGCAAATGAACAGTGGCTTGGGGCATGTCTACCAGTTTCTCAAAGATGCCGGTCGATCTGAAATCTTCTACAGGAAGTAGAACTCAAGAGTTTTGAAAAATGTTCCCGGGAGTTGGAATAAAAGATGCAAATGCATGTTTATACTGGGTGAAGAGTTAGTTGAGATTTCAACCAATGAGGCTTCAACTAACGATCAGACGAACCGCCGCAGTACCCACCCGACTCAAGGAGAATCACCATGGCACTTCCCGCAACCGTCACCACCGGCATCTGGACCCTCGACCCGTCGCACAGCGAGATCGGCTTCACCGTCCGCCACGCGGGCATCAGCAAGGTCCGCGGCCAGTTCACCGATGCCGCTGCCACCCTGGATCTCGCCGAGAACGTCGCCGACTCCAAGGTCAGCGCCTCGATCAAGACCGCAAGCTTCGACTCCGGCGATGCCAACCGCGACGGCCACGTCCGCGGCGAAGACTTCTTCGACGTCGAAAAGTTCCCCGAGATCTCCTTCGTCTCCAACGCCATCGTCCCCAAGGGCGACGCCTACGAACTCCAGGGCGACCTCACCATCAAGGGCATCACCCGCCCGGTGGCCCTCGAGACCGAATTCAACGGCGTGGCCGTTGATCCCTTCGGCAACACCCGCGCCGGCCTCACCGCCGAAACCACCATCAGCCGCAAGGACTTCGGCCTGACCTGGAACGCAGTCCTCGAGGCCGGCGGCGTGCTGGTCAGCGACAAGGTTGCCATCAACCTGGAACTGGCATTCATCGCTCCCGCAGCGTAGCCAGTAGTTAGTACGGTCCGGGTCCGGTCGGTATCGTCCGGGCCCGGACTGTGCCGGGCCGCACCAACCGTGCCGGGCCGCACGACGCCGGACAGCCGGTTCCAGCGCCCCGCTTCGTCCTCGTGATGAAGCGGGGCGCTGTTGTTTCGTGGCCGGTGTTTTCACCGAGACTTCACGCGCCGCGGCACGCCGAAGCGTCGCCGGGCGGGCCCCCGGGAGGGCCCCGGGGCGGGCCCTTGGACGCGCCCCGCGAAGGGCCCAAAGTTCCCTAGATAACGGGGAAACGGCGGTCTACAGTGAGAGCCATGAGCAACCCAAATGAGGTACCGCCGCAGCAGCCGGGCGCCCAGCCCCCGCCCTCGGACAACGTCCCGCCCGCCGGCCCGGACCAGCCCCCGGCCACCCCGGCGTCCCCTCCGGGGTATCAGGCACCCCCGCCCGGCTACCAGCCGCCGCCGGAGTACCAGGGGCAGCCGGGCTATCAGGCCCCTCCCCCCGGGTACCAGACGCCCGGATACCCGGGGCAGTCCGCACCCGCCGGCGGAAGCCGCTTCGCAATGCCTACGGATCGGCCCAGGAACTTCAGCGACGCACTGCCCGCGGGCGGCCTCTCCGGCATGTTCAAGGTCACAGCAATGCCGACCGAGCTGAAGATCTCTTATTGGATCTGGGTCATCGGCGGATTCCTGGGCCTTCTCGGCGGAATCATCGGTCTGTTCGGATCCTTCGTCCTCATCGCTTTCGCGCCGGCGATCGGGCTCCTGGTGCTTCTTCTGGTACTTGTGGCGTTCGCCCTGGCCACCGCCCAGATCATCCTGGCCATGAAGATGAAGGAAGGCCGGGAATGGGCCCGCTTGGCCCTCACGATTCTTGCCGGTCTCTCCTTGCTGCTGGCACTCATCAGTGCCGGCGTTGTCGAGGGCCGGGGTGGCGGCAGCGTGCCGGGCTTCATCATCAGCCTGGTGGCAACTGTGCTCATGTGGTTGCCGAACTCCCAGGCCTGGTTTGCCGCTCAACGGGGGCGGATCTAGGGCTGCCGGTCCGCGGGAAGCCCGCCTGATAGCTGCAGCGCATGGGCCTCCCGGCCGCCAGTCCCGCTGTCAGTTCTCCCAACCGTCCGCACGGAATGTCCAAAGCCTGCCCCAACTCCGGGTTCCGGGCCCGGATCCGGGTTCCGGGCCCGGATCCGGGTTCCGGGCGAGGATCCCGTCTGGCAGCGCTGAACCGGACGAGCTCTCTTTCGACGCGTTCGAGGGAGTGTGATCGGGTACTTCACTGCACGACACGGGCACTGTCCGCCGGGAAGGTCCCCACTTTCGTAGACTCGATGGAGATCCGACATGTCTTCACTATGGAGACAAGCCCGCCACAGGAAGAGCCATCGATGAAGATTATCGTCCTAGTAAAGGAGGTCCCCGACACCTACGGGGACCGAAAACTGAACCTGGAGACAGGCCTCGCCGATCGAGAAGCCAGCGAGACAGTCATTGATGAGATCGGTGAGCGGGCCTTGGAGCTGGCCCTGACGTACGCCGACGCACACGAGGGCACTGAGGTCGCCGTTCTCTCCCTCGCTCCCGAGAGTGCGACGGCAACGATACGCAAGGGGCTGGCGATGGGCGCGGGGAGCGCCACTCACATCTCTGACGAGGCGCTCCGGGGTGCGGATCTGGGACTTACCG
This sequence comes from Arthrobacter sp. NicSoilB8, assembly GCF_019977355.1. Classification (NCBI taxonomy): domain Bacteria; kingdom Bacillati; phylum Actinomycetota; class Actinomycetes; order Micrococcales; family Micrococcaceae; genus Arthrobacter; species Arthrobacter sp. NicSoilB8. The sequence goes on from NZ_AP024655.1 coordinate 4,051,125, forward strand.
CCGAAACCCTCGCAGCGGCGATCGGTCGCGTCGGGTTTGACCTTGTGATCACCGGCAACGTCTCCACCGACGGATCCGGCGGAATGATTCCCGCGATGCTTGCAGAATTGCTTGACGTGCCGCATGCCACCGGCCTCAGCTCCGTAGAGATCAGCGACGGCGCGGTATCCGGCTCCAGGCCCGTCGACTCCGGCGTGCAGAAGGTATCAGCGAACCTGCCCGCGGTGATATCCATCACCGAGGCGCTTCCCGGGCCGCGCTTCCCGAACTTCAAAGGAATCATGGCCGCGAAGAAGAAGCCCCTTGAGACGCTTACCCTCGCAGACCTCGGGATCACGGCCGACAACCCGGACGCGGCGCGTTCGATCATGCTGACCGTTGCAGAGAAGCCCCCGCGCGCGGCGGGCGTAAAGATCATTGACGAGGGTGACGCCGGCGAGAAACTCGCTGACTTCCTCATCGAAAACCGACTGGCGTAAGGCGTAACGACATGACTGAATTCCCTCGTGACGCGATCCTCGTCGTCGTGGAAACCCGGGCTTCCGGCGAACTCGAAAAGGCTGCACCCGGACTGTTCGGCGCTGCCGCCGCGGTTGGCACGCCCATTGCATTGGTCCTCGCCTCGCCCGGCGCCGGAAGCACCGCCGCCGCGGAGGCCGCGATTCTTGGTGCCGCACACGTACTGATCGCAGAGACTCCGGATCCTTCCGCGCTTGGAGTGCCGGGCGTCGACGCGCTTGCCGCCGCCGTCGAACAGGTACAGCCAGACGCGATCCTGATTTCGCATTCCCTGAATGGGCGCGACCTTGCCGGCCGTTACGCCGCCCGTACGCGTGCGGCGGTTTCTGCCGATGCGATCGGCGTGTCGCGTGATGACGAGGGCGTCGTGGCACACCACTCCGTCTACGGCGGCGCCTACAATGTGACGTCAACGTCCACGTTCGGGGCTCCCGTGATCACGGTTCGCCAGGGCTCCATCGACGCGCGTGCTACGCCCCAGCCGCCGGCGTCGGAGACCTTGGCCGTGCCGCGCTCCGGGAAGCCGGCCGCGCGGATCGACTCGTTCGACGAGGAAGTTGCCGCTACCTCGCGGCCGGAGCTGCGTGGCGCCGCGAAGGTCGTCGCGGGTGGTCGCGGCCTCGGGTCGGAAGAACAGTTCGCCCTCGTGGGACAGCTCGCCGACACTCTCGGGGCTGCCGTTGGTGCTTCGCGTGCCGCGGTGGATGCAGGCTACGTCCCGCAGGCGCATCAGGTCGGCCAGACCGGCGTTTCCGTGTCGTCACAGTTGTACATCGCGCTGGGCATTTCCGGCGCGATCCAGCACAGGGCCGGGATGCAGACCGCGAAGACGATCGTCGCCATCAACAAGGACGGCGACGCGCCGATCTTCGAGATCGCCGACTATGGCGTGGTCGGCGATCTCTTCAAGGTTGTACCCCAGCTGATTAGCGCACTTGAGGCTCGGAAGCAGAAGTGATGGCACCTCTGTCTCGGTCAATTCGGCGGGGCCTGCCGCGCGTCGAAGGCGGTGACCCCTGGCCTGCAGCGGGCCAGGCGCCCGCACGCGTTGTCCCGGCAGGAACGGCAGCGCAGTCACCGGCTGTTCCCGGGGCGGGGTTGGTCACCGCCAGGCCGGCGGCCGCCATGCCCTCTTCCGCGGGTGTTGCCAGAGAAACGGCGCCGGGTTCGGCGTTGTCCGCTCCGGTACCCGTAGTGAACGCAGTACCCGCAGTGAGCGCAGTGAACGCAGGCGGCGCGGTGGCGCGGCAGCTTCGTCGCGGGCTGCCGCGCGTGCCGGGCGGCGAGCCTTGGCCGCCGGCGGGCGAGGTTTCGGTATCAGCGGCGGTTCCGTCCCGGGCTCCCGCCGCAGGCGCCACGCCCCCACCGGCCTCAGATGCTGCCGCGGCTTCTGCTGCCGAGAAAGCAGTACCCGCTGCGCGTGAGGTGCCGACAGCGGCGTTGCCTGCAGCTGCTCCTTCAACGGCCCCCGGAATCCCGGCCACACGAACCACCTCGCTTCGTCGCGGGCTTCCCCGCGTCCCCGGCGGTGAACCGTGGCCGCCAGCCGGGCCTGCGCCGGCGGTCGCGGCCGCCCCAGTCGCTGCCGCCCCAGTCGCTGCCGCCCCAGTCGCTGCCGCCCCGGTCGCTGCCGCCCCTGCGATCGCTGCTGCTCCGGCGGTTACTGCCGTCCCTGCGGGGCCGGCGGCTCCCGAACCCATCGCCGAGTCCCATGCCCCGGCTGCCAGCGTGGCGGAGACCGAGGCGGAGCCGACGGCGGCCGCAAGTGCACCCGCCGTCGTGGCCGCCCCGGCACCGGCGGCCCGGCCCGTAGCCGCCGAAAAGCCCGTGAGGCTAAAGGCCGAAGCAAGGCTCTACGGTTCGCGCACCGTGGGTCAGTGGATCAAGCTCGCCGTGCTCCTTGCCGTCGGCGCCGTGGCCGCCGCAGCGATTCTTGTGCTGGCCGCGCGCGGTGTGACGACGCTGCCGGGAGTGCCGGAGTTCCTCAAGAGGTACCCCGGCGAATATGGCCTGCCTGAGACCGCCGAGCCCGGCTTCCCGTGGTGGGCGCAATGGGCGCACTTCCTGAACTTCTTCCTGATGGTGCTCATCATTCGCTCCGGCTATCAGGTGCGCACTCAGCAGAAGCCGCCGGCATTCTGGACGCCCAAGCGCGGTGGCAAGAAAATCAGCATCAACCTGTGGCTGCACCAGTCGCTCGACATCTTGTGGCTGGCCAACGGAGTCATCTTTGTGGTGCTGCTGTTTGCCTCCGGCCGCTGGATGCGGATCGTACCGTCCAGCTGGGACGTGTTCCCGAACGCGCTCTCCGCGCTCCTGCAGTACATGACCCTCGACTGGCCCGTGGAGACCGGCTGGGTGAACTACAACAGCCTGCAGCAGCTCATGTACTTCCTCGTGGTGTTCATCGCGGCCCCGCTCGCGGCGATCACCGGTGTGCGCATGAGCGAGTTCTGGCCGAAGAACGCGAAGACGCTGAACAGGATCTACCCGGTGGAGGCCGCGCGCGCGATTCACTTCCCGACGATGCTGTTTTTCGTGCTGTTCATTCTCATTCACGTGTTCCTGGTGTTCTCGACCGGTGCGCTGCGCAACTTGAACCATATGTTCGGCGGCACCGATGCGGTGAACTGGGTCGGGTTCTGGCTCTTCGCGGCCGCAATCGCCGTCACCGCGGCCGGGTGGTACGCCGCCCGTCCGCTCGTGCTCGCACCAATCGCGAAGCTGTTCGGTCAGGTGAGCAGCCGCTAGGCAGGTGGACCAGAAATGTGGATCAAAACAGCAGTTCGAAAGAGGGCCGAGAATACCTCTCCGGAATGATCCGCGCGGCGGCCGCCCCGCGGTACGGTGGAGCTAAACCATGCTGGGGGCAGGGCAGGATCGCTGGTCCCGGTGGCCGATTCAGTGATTGACATGCAAAGGACCGCTTCATGAGCAACCCTCCAGTCCAGCCTTCACCTTCCAACGGCTCCGAGCCGGGCGAATCCACTCCGGCCTACGGCCAGAACGCCCCGCAGACCCCGCAAACTCCCCAGACCCCGCAGTTTGGCCAGCAGACACCCCCGGCCTACGGCCAGAACGCCCCGCAAACCCCGCAGTACGGCCAGCAGACACCCCCGGCCTACGGCCAGAACGCCCCGCAAACCCCGCAGTACGGCCAGCAGACACCCCCGGCCTACGGCCAGAACGCCCCGCAAACCCCGCAGTACGGCCAGCAGACACCCCCGGCCTACGGCCAGAACGCCCCGCAAACCCCGCAGTACGGCCAGCAGATGCCCCCGGCCTACGGCCAGAACGCCCCGCAGTACGGCCAGTCCCCCTATGGCGCGTACCCGTCCGAACAGCCGCAGCCGCTGCCTCCCACCGCGGCGCCCCAGCTTGTTAATACCTCGTTCTGGCTGATCGTGGCGGCCGGTGCCGTGTGGGTCATCTCCATGCTGGTGTCGCTGGGAACCCTGGACTCCCCCGCCGTCCGGGATCTGTTCGAGCAGCAGATGGCCACGAGCGGAACGAAGGTCGATTTCGAGTCCATCAAGGGTTTCCTGATCGGAACGATCGTGGTGTTCGCCGTGATCAGCGCAGGACTCTACGCCCTTGTCGCGTTGAATGTCCGCAAGGGTAAGAACTGGGCTCGCATTCTGGGCACCGTGTTCGCCGCCCTGTCGATCTTCAACCTCTTCCCGCTCAGCCTCGCCACCCTGGCGGCCCTGCTCGGCATTGCGGCCATCGTGTTGCTGTACTTGCCCGCAGCATCGCCCTATTTCCAGAAGCGGCAGCCCTTTGCCAACCCCTACGGACAGCCCGGGGGCCCCTACGGGAAGTAGCGGCACACAGAACCACCCAGCAAGGAACCGTGCAGCGGGCGCGGGAGCCGGAGGCCTTGCCGATCCTAGTCGGCGTCCTCCGGATCCTGCGCCCGCTGTGCGTGGTAAGCCAGGATCTGAAGTTCAGTTGCCATGTCGACTTTGCGGAGGTTGACCCCCGGGGGGACCTGCAGCATCACCGGCGCGAAGCTGAGGATGCTCCGCACACCGGCGGCAATCACCCGGTCGCAAACATCCTGGGCGACCGCGGCGGGCAAGGCCAGAACTACCATGTTGGCGCCCGTCCGCTGCAGCACTGGTTCAAGGTCGGCGGAATCGCTGACGCGCAGCCAGCCTACTTCGCTGCCCACCACCATCTGGTCGGCGTCGAATATCGCCACAATGTCAAAGCCCCGCGATTCAAAGCCGCCGTACCGGGCCAACGCCTTGCCCAGGTTGCCCGCACCGACAATCGCGACCTTCCAGTCATGCGTGAGCCCGAGCGCGGCGGCAATGTGCCGGTTCAGGTACTGGACCTCGTAGCCCACCCCGCGGGTTCCGTAGGAGCCGACGTAGGAAAGGTCCTTGCGCAGCGTCGAGGAACTGACCCCGGAGGCCTCGGCCAGCGACTCGGACGAGACCCTGTCCACCCCGTCAGCCAGCAGTGTGGTCAGGGCGCGCAGATAGATGGTCAGCCGGGCCACGGCCGCGGGCGGAATCTGCTTGGCGGCAGTCCCTGCGTCTCCGGGAACAGCCCCGGGAGATGAATCCAGCGAAGTCACTATCTGCTCCATTGCGTCGCGTTGTGCTTCCCACTCTAGAGCCCCCGCGCATCACGCAACAAAGCAGCCGGCCGTCAGGACGGCTGGCCGAGTATCCGCTGCAGGGTCCGGGTCAGGCGTGCCTCGTCGATCTTCCAGAAATCCCGCTGGACACCGTCCACCAGCACTACCGGAATCTCCTCGGCGAAGCGTTCGCGCAGATCGGCGTCGTCATCCACCGAGTGCTCGCTCCATCCGATTCCGAGCGCGGCAGTGACGCGACCGACGGCGGCGCGCGCCTCCGCGCACAGGTGACAGTCAGCTTTGGTGATGAGTACTACATCGGGGAACGACGGGGGCTTGGCCATGCATCCACCGTAGCCCGGCGGCCGCTGCGGCGTCGACGCGCTGCACGGTCCGCAAGCGGCCACAGCGCGGCCACAGCGCAGTCTTGCCGCCGCGTCGCGCGCCCGACGGGCGGTCAGGAGCCGGCCATTGACTAGACTCGTGGCATGCCCGAGGAGAAATACGTCGCTGTCGCCAGCGAGCCTGCTGCATCGACGCAGCACGGCGAGGCCGCATTTTTCGACGTCGACAACACCCTCATGAAGGGCGCAAGCCTCTTCCATGTGGCGCGCAAGCTGCACCAGCGCGGCGCGTTCACCCTGCCGCAGGCCGCCGGTTTCGCCTGGAAGCAGCTCATGTTCATACTGCGCGGCGAAAACATGGACGATGTCCATGCCGTCCGCGATTCGGCCCTGCGGCTGGCCGCCGGCATCACGCGGAAGGATATCGAAGCCCTGGGCGAAGAAGTCTACGACGAGATGATTGAGTCGCGGATCTGGCCGGGGACCAAGGCCCTGGCCGAACAGCACCTCCGGGTCGGGCGCAAAGTATGGCTCGTCACGGCGACTCCGATCGAGGTGGCCACCGTCATTGCCACCCGGCTGCGCCTGACCGGAGCGCTGGGCACGGTGGGCGAGATTCTTGACGGCTCATACACGGGACAGCTCGTGGGAGATATCCTCCATGGACCGGCCAAGGCAGTCGCGGTCCGGGGAATCGCGGAGGAGCAGGGGCTGGACCTCAAGCGCTGCTGGGCTTACAGCGATTCCCACAACGACATCCCGCTGCTGAGCATGGTCGGCCACCCGGTCGCCATAAACCCCGACGGCAAGCTGCGCCGCTACGCCCGCGAGCACAACTGGCCCGTCTACGACTTCCGCTCGGGCCGGCGCGCCGCCACGTTGGGATTCAAGGCCGCCACGGTCGGAGGGGTCATCTACGGCCTCTGGCGGGGGTTCTCCCGCTTCCGCGGCCCCAGCCGCTAAGCCCCGCAACCTTTCCGCGGCGGATGCGGACGCGCACGGCGCGGATCCGGGGCGCCCGCATCCGCACCCGTAGCCCGCGCCCGCACCCGTAGCCCGCGCCCGAACCCGTCGCGAAGTCCGACGCTGCCGCCTTCGGTGCGAAACCTACCCGCCGTTTGAGGGCAAGAAAAATGCCCGCCGCCTGGAAGGCAACGGGCATTTCATGCAGTGCGAAGTATTGCTACTTCTTATTGCGACGCTGGTGGCGCGTCTTGCGAAGCAGCTTGCGGTGCTTCTTCTTGGCCATACGCTTGCGACGCTTCTTAATAACTGAACCCACGAAAGTTCCTTACCGGCTAGATGCAGTACCTGCCTGTTGGGAAGGGTCCGCGGGCTAAGCAGCAGACTGAAACAACGGACAGGTTCTTACAATGACGTAAAACGTTCCTTAACAGGGTACCGCTTCTGCGGGGCACCCCATGACCGCGGGCCACATGCGGGACCCAAAGCAGTCGGTTGACTCTGTGAAAGTCGGTGCGGACTGGTCAGCCAGTCCCGGCTTGGCCGTCACTTCGGTCGACGACGGCACCCTTGAGGTACTGTTCGACGGCGTTTTCCGGCACCCGGTAGGAGCGGCCGAAGCGGACGGCCGGCATCTCCCCCGAATGTACAAGACGATACACAGTCATTTTTGATACCCGCATGAGTTCCGCGACTTCGGCCACGGTCAAAAAACGGGCCTTGGAGAAGTTGGCCTCCGTAGACATTTCCCTATTCCTTTGCTCAAGCGAACGGCAGCCCCACCTGATGACATGGCGGTGTGCCGATGCTGAGCCATCAAACAACCATGTGATAGCAACTCTAGTTGCTCATGGTGCCAATGTGAAAGACTTCGCGGGAATCCCCCCGCACGTTTCGCGGGAATCCCGAAACCCTCCGAAGCCGGCCCACGGCGCCGATGCAGTTGTCGACGCACTGTGTCGATGCAGCCTGTTGGGCACTGTGTCGATGCACTGCGTCGATGCCCTGTGTCGATGCTCCGTGACGGCGCACCGGGCTCTGGCCTCAGGCGCGGGTCCGGCGGGTGCGGGCGGAGGCGGCCAGCTGGCCGAGTACCGACGCCGTGACATCCCAGTCCATGCAGGCATCCGTGACGCTCTGGCCGTAGACCAATTCGTCCCTTCCGGCGTCGGGAGTCTTGCCTGTGCCTGCGGCGCTGACGTCGGTGTTGACATCAAGGTTCTGGGCCCCACCCACGAGGAAGCTCTCCAGCATGACGCCGGCGATCGCCCCGGCAGCGGCTCCGGCGTTTTCCAGCTGGGCGCCGATTTCGAGGGCGACCTCGGCCTGCCGGTGGTGGCTCTTGCCGCTGTTGGCGTGGCTGGCGTCGACGATCAGGCGGGGATTCAGCTGCTTCGCGGCGAGCTTGGCGGAGGCTGCTTCAACGTCGGCAGCGGAGTAGTTGGGTCCCTTGCGTCCGCCGCGGAGGATGACGTGGGTGTCCGGGTTGCCGGCGGTGGCCACGAGCGCGGCCCTGCCGTCGTCGTCGATCCCCAGGAACGCTTGGGCGGCCGCGGCGGCGCTGCAGGCGTCGAGCGCCACTTGGAGGTCGCCGTCGGTGCCGTTCTTGAAGCCGATCGGCATCGACAGCCCGGAGGCCAGCTGGCGGTGGATCTGGCTCTCCGTGGTGCGGGCGCCGATCGCGCCCCAAGCGACGAGGTCCGCGACGTACTGGGGGCTGATGGGTTCGAGGAACTCGGTGGCGGTGGGCAGGCCGAGCGCAGTGACCTGCCGAAGGAAAGCCCGGGCCGCGCGGAGCCCCGCGGCGATGTCGTGGCTGCCATCCAGCCGGGGGTCGTTGATCAGGCCCTTCCAGCCCACCGTGGTGCGCGGCTTCTCGAAGTAGGTGCGCATGACGATCAGCAGGTCTTCGCGGTGCTTCTCGGCCTGGCTCACCAGCCGGCGGGCGTATTCGAGTCCGGCCTTGGGATCGTGAATGGAACAGGGGCCGACGATCACGAGGAGCCGGTCGTCCACGCCGTCCATGATGGCGCGGACCTCGTCGCGGCTGCGTGCCACCACCTCGGCCATGCGGGACTCCAGCGGCAGCTCCGCCATAAGATCCTGCGGAGTAGGCAGCGGGGTGAACTCGCTGACGCGCAGGTTCGAGGTGGACTGCTGGTTGTCGGCGACTGCTTCGATGCTCATGTTCGGGTCCTGTTCCGGATGCGGAGCGGGCCCTGATCAGAACCCGCCGGAGAAATGGCGAAGGGCAGAGAATGATCTCTGCCCTGTTGGCTCTGAAGGAAAGTTGGATGCGTGTCAGTTAGACGCGGGCCCCTCCAGAGCCAACGAAAAATACGCATACCAACGGTTAGTCATAGCCAAGACCATAGCCCCGGAGCCGGGGCGGGGCAAACGCCGTGCGTAACATTGCGCAACCCCGCCGCCTTCCCACGCCGCTGACCTGCACCGTCGAGACTGCACTTCGCGGCAGTGTTCCGCGCTGGCACTGCCGCGAAGTGCGCTCTCGGTGCGTGCCGGCACCCCCTAGAGTGTGAGGGACCACAGCACGAGCATCCGACCGCTTTGGAGGAAGCCATGACGCAGACTTTCCCGCCCGACAACCCAGAGGCTCCCACAACGCCCCGCTCGACTGCGCCGGACGTCCGGGCGCCAGGCACCACGGCATCGGCGCCGGCATCCGCATTGGCATCGGGGCCAAATACACCCGCGGCCGGAGGGCTTCCGGCCGCGCTGAAGCGCCGGGTGCCCAGGTACGCGGACCTCGCGCCCCTGATGCAGTTCAAGAAGCCTGAGTTCAGCCGGGCCGCCAGGCTTCGCCGTGCCAGCACCATCTGGGATCTGCGCGACATGGCCAAGCGCCGTACGCCCCGGGCGCCGTTCGACTACACCGACGGCGCGGCGGAGGCCGAAATCACTCTCAGCCGCGCCCGCCAGGCCTTCCTGGACATTGAGTTCCGGCCCGGGATCCTGCGGGACGTCTCCAGCATCGACCTGAGCACCGACATTCTGGGCGGCCCGTCACGGCTGCCGGTGGGCATCGCGCCCACGGGATTCACCCGGATGATGCAGTCCGAGGGCGAATACGCCGGCTCCCGGGCCGCCGAAGCCGCCGGCATTCCGTACACCCTCTCCACCATGGGCACGGCGTCCATCGAAGACGTGGCCGCCGCCGCCCCCGGGGGCCGCAACTGGTTCCAGCTCTACTTGTGGACGGACCGGGACCGGTCCCTGGAACTGATCCAACGCGCCGCCGCGGCCGGCAACGAAACCCTCATGGTCACCGTGGACACCGCCGTCGCCGGCGCCCGGCTCCGCGATGTCCGCAACGGCATGACCATCCCGCCGGCCCTGACACTCAAGACCGTCCTGGACGCGTCCTACCGGCCCGCCTGGTGGTTCAACTTCCTCACCCACGAACCCCTGACCTTCGCCTCGCTCTCCCGCTACACGGGCACGGTCGCGGATCTCATCAACTCCATGTTCGACCCCACTCTGACCTTCGAGGACCTCGACTGGCTCCGTGAAGTCTGGCAGGGCAAGCTCGTGGTCAAGGGCATCCAGACGGTCGAGGATGCCCGCAAGGTGGTGGACCACGGCGCCGACGGAATCGTGCTCTCCAACCATGGCGGCCGCCAACTGGACCGGGCACCGATTCCGTTCCACTTGCTCCCCGAGGTCTCCGCCGCGTTGAAGGCGGACCGCAGCGACGCGGCGATCATCCTGGACACCGGCATCATGAGCGGCGCGGATATCATCGCCGCCCTCGCCCTCGGCGCCGACTTCACGCTGATCGGCCGCGCCTACCTATACGGGCTCATGGCCGGCGGCCAGCCCGGCGTCGACCGCGCCCTCCAAATCCTGGAAAAAGACATGCAGCGCACCATGGCTCTGCTGGGCGTCAGCAAGCTCGCGGATCTCACCCCCGACCACGTGCGGATCCTCCGGCAGTAGCCGCCCGCCCGGCGGCCCGCCCGCCCAACTGACTCGCAGCAGGGGCCGTTCTGAGCGCTCAGAACGGCCCCTGCTGCGAGTCAGTTGGGTTATTTTTTGCGGCCGAATTTCGGCAGGTTGGCGAGCAGATCCGCGGCCCTGGTGGCGGCGCGGCCCACGGTCCGCCCGATCTGCTGGGGCATCTTGTCCTCGCCCGCCGTTCCGACCGGGATGACGACGGCGGGACTCAGCGGACTGCCGGCAGGACGGCCCGCCAATGCGGCCGCGGACAGCGGGGCGGGTTGCGCCGCGGCCAGGCCCGTGCCGGACTGCCCTGCCACGGGCTGCGTGGCCGCCAGGCTGTCCCGGGCGGCGGCTGGGCTGGATTCGACGAGGCTGGGTTCGGCGAGGCTGGGTTCGGCGAGGCTGGGTTCGGCGAGGCTGGGTGCGGCGAGGCTGGGTGCGGCGACGCGGGCGGGCGCCGCGTCCGCTGCCGCGGCAGGGAGGACGTCGAACGCCTGCAGCCAGTTGGCGATCCCGGCGAGGGGCTTCGGGTTGAGCGCGTAGTAGCGCTTCTGGCCCTGGGCGCGCATGCTCACCAGGTCCGCTTCGCGAAGGACTTTGAGGTGTTTGGAAATGGTGGGCTGGCTTGCCTCAAGTTCCTGGACCAGTTCCCCCACTGCCTTATCCCCCTTGCGGAGGGCCACCAGGATGTCGCGCCTGGTTGCCTCAGCAATGACGGCAAATACGTCGTCTGTCACCATGCCCTCCACACTAGCGACATATACGCCAGATGGCATCCACAAATTACGGCCCTGCTACGTGGCCTCATTCCCGGCCGGGAGCTAGTCGAACCAGGGGTCCAGCCCGTGAAGGGGGAACACCTCTTTGCGGGTGGCCATGATGGTGCGGTCCACCGCGTCATTGGGGTCGAAACCCACTTCCCACGACCGCCACCAGAGGTCGACGTCGTCGCCCATCACCTCGGGCGGTTCCACACCGAACTTGGCCCCGTATTTGTCTTTGACGTAGCTGCGCCAGTCCTCGGGAACCGGGGTGCGCAGAGGAACCGGGCGGCCGGCGGCAATGGCTATGAGGTGGCTCCAGGCGCGGGGCACCACGCTGACCACGTTGTATCCGCCGCCCCCCGTGGAAATCCACCGGTTGTCGCAGTAGCGCACGGCGAGGTTGCCGATGGCCGTGGCGGCCTCGCGCTGGCCGTCCACACTGATGTTCAGATGGGTCAGCGGGTCAAGCCGGTGCGAGTCGCATCCGTGCTGGCTCACGATGACTTCCGGTTCGAACGCGCCAACGAGCTGCGGCACGACGGCGTGGAAGGCCCGCAGCCAGCCGGCGTCGGCGGTGCCGGCCGGCAGGGCGACGTTCACGGCGCTGCCCTGCGCGTTCGGGCCGCCGATTTCATTGGCAAATCCAGTGCCCGGGAAGAGGGTCAGCCCGGACTCGTGCAGCGAAATCGTCAGGACGCGCGGGTCGTCCCAGAAGATGCTCTGCGTCCCGTCACCGTGGTGCGCGTCGACGTCGACGTACGCCACGCGCCGGACACCGCCGTCGAGCAGGCGCTGGATGGCCAGGGCGGCGTCGTTGTAGATGCAAAAACCGCTGGCCCGGTCCCTCGAGGCATGGTGCATCCCGCCGCCGAAGTTCACGGCCCGCACCGCGCTGCCGTCCAGGACGGCGGCGGCCGCCAGCAGTGAGCCGCCGGCCAGCCGGGCGCTGGCCTCGTGCATGCCGGCGAAGGCGGGGTCATCCTCGGTTCCCAGACCCCTGGCTTCATCGGGCGTGCCCGGGTTTTCGGAGACGCGCCGCACGGCGGCCACAAAGTCCGGGCTGTGGACCGCGCACAGTTCCTCGTCGGCGGCGACGTCAGGGGCGGCTACCGTGACGTGATCCAGATCCAGGAGGCCCAGGCTGCCGGCGAGCCTCGCCGTGAGCTCCATACGCTCGGGCGCCATGGGGTGGCTGTGGCCAAAGTTGTAGGCGGTCATGGCGGGATCCCACACCACCGTCGTTGGCAGCGCGGTCTGAGCGAGTCCGGGCAGGAATGTCATCAATCACAGGCTACCTGAGCAGGTCCCGGCTTCCCGCGCGTGCACCGGTGCTCCCCCGGCCATTACGCGGTGTTTAGTGGTTTACTACTGGGGGAAGCAGTTTCAACCGAGGAAAAACATGACGCAAAGCCAGTCGAGGTCCACGAGCCCGGCCAGCTGGCAACCAGGTATGCCGGAGCGGGACGGCCTGTGGATCTTCACACGCCTGCGCGACTTCATTGACAGCATCGCGAACAGCTCGCCGGCCCGCCTGGCGCTCTCGGCGTTCGGCGTCGTCATCCTGGTCTTCACCACGTTGCTCTCCCTGCCTGTGTCCTCCGCGACAGGGCAAGTCACCCCTCTTCATGAGGCCCTCTTCACCGCGGTCTCCGCCGTCTGCGTCACGGGCCTGACCGTGGTCTCCACAGCCGTGCACTGGTCCTTCTTCGGCCAGCTCGTGATCCTGGTCGGCATTTTCGTGGGCGGCCTGGGCACCCTGACCCTCGCATCGCTGCTGGCGCTCATGGTCAGCAAGAAGCTCGGAGTCCGCGGCAAGCTGATCGCCCAGGAAGCCATGAACAACGCCGGCCGGCTGGGCGAGGTCGGTACGCTGCTCCGGATCGTGATCGTGACGTCCGTCGTGATCGAGGGCGCCCTGGCCCTGGCCCTGATCCCCCGTTTCCTGGTCCTCGGAGAGAGTTTCCCGCAGGCCGTCTGGCACGGCGTGTTCTACGCCATTTCCTCCTTCAACAATGCCGGTTTCACACCCCATTCCGACGGGATCGTCCCGTACGAAACCGACCTCTGGATCCTCGTCCCGCTCATGCTCGGCGTCTTCCTGGGCAGCCTTGGCTTCCCCGTCGTCATGGTGCTGCACCAGAACGGCCTGCGCTGGAAGAAATGGAACCTGCACACCAAGCTGACCATCCAGGTGTCGTTGATCCTCCTCGCCGCCGGGACGCTCCTCTGGGGGTTCCTGGAGTGGGACAATGTGCGCACCATCGGGGGCATGGACCTCGGCGACAAGATCACGCATTCGCTGTTTGCCTCCGTCATGCTGCGGTCCGGCGGCTTCAACCTTGTCGAACAGAACCACATGGAATCCACCACCATGCTGCTCTCCGACGCCCTCATGTTCGCCGGCGGCGGCTCGGCATCCACGGCCGGCGGCATCAAGGTGACCACCATCGCCGTGATGTTCCTGGCCATCGCCGCCGAGGCCCGCGGCGACGCCGACGTGAAGATCTACGGCCGCACCATCCCGGAGGGCACCATGCGGGTGGCCATTTCGGTGATCGTCGCCGGTGCCACCCTCGTCTCGGTCTCGGCCCTGCTGCTCCTGCACATCAGCGGGGCTTCCCTGGACCGGGTCCTGTTTGAGACCATTTCCGCCTTCGCCACGGTGGGCCTGAGCACCAACCTCAGTGCCGAATTACCGCCGTCGGGGGTGTACGTCCTCGCCGTGCTCATGTTTGCCGGGCGCGTCGGGACGGTCACCCTTGCCGCCGGCCTGGCCCTGCGCCAGCGCAGCCAGCTGTACCACTATCCGGAAGAGAGACCGATCATTGGCTAGTTCCTCAGGCGCCGTCAACCGCCCCGCCCACAACGCCCCCGTGCTGGTGATCGGGCTGGGCCGTTTTGGCGCATCCACCGCAGAGCAGCTGGTCAAGCAGGGCAGGGAGGTTCTGGCCATTGAGCGCGACCGCAACCTCGTGCAGAAGTGGGCGAGCGTCCTGACACACGTCGTGGAAGCTGACGCGACCAACATCGACGCGCTCCGCCAGCTCGGCGCCCAGGAATTCAGTTCCGCGGTGGTTGGGGTGGGCACCTCGATCGAATCCTCGGTGCTGATCACCGTGAACCTCGTGGACCTCGGGATCGAGCACCTCTGGGTCAAGGCCATCACACCCTCGCACGGCAAGATCCTGACCCGGATCGGCGCCAACCACGTCATCTACCCTGAGGCCGACGCCGGTGTCCGCGCCGCGCACCTGGTCTCCGGCCGCATGCTGGACTTCATCGAGTTCGACGACGACTTCGCGATCGTCAAGATGTACCCGCCGCGCGAGACCGTGGGATTCACCCTCGACGAATCCAAGGTCCGCTCGAAGTACGGCGTCACGATTGTTGGCGTGAAATCCCCGGGCGAGGACTTCACCTACGCGCGGCCGGAAACCAAGGTTTCCTCACGGGACATGCTCATTGTTTCAGGCCACGTGGACCTGCTGGAGCGGTTCGCCGCACGCCCCTAAGTCACCGCAGGGGCCGCCGACGGCGACGCTGTCACCAACGGGACGTCCGGCGCCGCCTCCGGGCAGGCTCAGGCGAGCTGCCGGGTGATTTCCGCGGCGCGGACGGCGGCCGCCCGGACGCCGTCGGCGATGATCGCCGGCAGGCCCCGCTCGTCAAAGGTGGCGATGGCCCGTTCCGTGGTACCGTTCGGGCTCGTGACAGCCTTGCGCAGCGCCGTGGGATCCGCGCCGGGCTCGGCCAGCATGAAGCCCGCGCCGGCGACGGTCTCGCGGGCCAGCAGCAGCGACAGCTCCGGATCCAGGCCCAGCTCCACCCCTGCCGCCGCCATGGCCTCGGCCAGATAGAAAGCGTAGGCCGGACCCGACCCGCTGACCGCCGAGAGGGCATCCACTTGGTCTTCCGGAATCTCCACCACCGTGCCGGCCGCGGCGAGGATATCCTTCGCGTGCTGGAGCTGCTCGGCCGAGCAGCTGGTGCCGGCGGAGACGGAGACGACGCCGCGGCCCAGCTTCGCCGGGGTGTTCGGCATCGTGCGGATGACCGGCTGTCCGGCGGGGAGGGCCGCCTCCAGCTGCTGCAGGGATACTGCGGCCGCAACGCTGATAACGATCGTGTCCGGCGAGAGGGAGTCGCTGATTTCCCGTGCCAGGTCCGCGATGCCCACGGGCTTGACGCCGAGGATCACGACGCCGGAGCCGGTGACGGCCTGCTTGTTGTTCTCCGGCTCTTCTTCACCGGCGATGGCCGTGATCCCGTGATGCCGCTCGGCCAGCTCGGCAGCGCGTTCAGCCCGGCGGACTGTGGCGACGATATCGGCCGGGTCGACCCCGCCGTCGATCAGGCCGCCCAGAATGGCCTCGTTCATTGACCCACAGCCCAGGAATGCGATTCGGTTGCTCATCTCCCCATCATGGCAGTCCGGTGCGATTCCCAGCCAGTTCACATCTTTACCGCAGTCAGTGCACAACTTTGACCCCTAACGTAGTAACTACCTCATTGAGGGTGCGAGTGATGCAGCAGGCATGCGGATGCCTGCGCGGCACCGGTGGTCTGTAGCGGGTTTTCCCATTTTTCGCGCGACAGACCATCGGTGCCTTTGCCGTTTAAGTTCACTTCCCATGATCCCGGACAAGGTTTAGACAAGGGTTATGAGTCAAAACGTGTGCAGATGCCGGACGTGCCGGGGGCTGTCCGGCGGAGACCCTGAGCTGGCGGACTCTGGGCCACGGACCGTGAGCTGGCGGAGCCGGGCGCCTTCACCACCCGGCGCAGCACGCCGCCTGATTGCCAGCCAACGCACAGGAAAATCCCGCCGGACGCCCATAAACGGCCACTACTTTGGAAAGTGCCTCAACAGGTGCGAGTGATGATAGCCGGTTCCGCCGGAGCCGGCGGTACGCCGGGCGTTTGCAGCAGAGTTCCCCCAAGTCCTGCTCCAACCGCCCGGCGTTACTCGTTTAACCGCCCTGTCCTAGGATCCCAGCGGGTCCGGCCGCCCACCGTCCGCCGCCTCCCCGGCGCCTAGATTCCGGAGCCTCCCTTCCAGGAACCGGCGTTCCGTAGTGCTGCCGGCAAGCTCCAAGGCCCGGCGGTAAGCTTCGGCGGCCTCCGGAAAGCGGCTCAGGCGCACCAGGAAGTCGGCACGGACGGCGTGGAAGAGGTAGTAGTTCCCCAGTCCCAGTTCTTCAACCGCCGCCAACGCGGCAGCGGGCCCGTCCAGTTCGGCAAGGGCGACGGCGCGGTTCAGCGCCACCACCGGTCCGGGCGCGACGGCCACGAGCTGGTCGTACAGCTGCAGGATCTGCGCCCAGTCGGTGTCCCCCGCCGTCGCGGCATCACTGTGGACGGCGTTGATCGCCGCCTGAAGCTGATACGGCCCGGGACGGTTCCGGCGCAGGCACCGCCGGACCAGTTCCTGGCCTTCGGCGGCCTGGGCGGTGTCCCAGCGCTCGCGGTCCTGTCCCGCCAGCAGCACCAGGCCGCCGTCGGGGGTGAAGCGCGCGGCGCGCCGGGACTCGATGAGCAGCATCAGTGCCAGCAGTCCCGTTGCCTCCGGCTCATCCGGCATCAGAGATGCCAGCAGCCTGCCAAGCCGGATGGCTTCCGCGCAAAGCCCCGCACGCGCCGGACCGTCCGCGGGGCCCTGATTGTAGCCTTCATTGAAGATGAGATAGAGGACCGACAGCACCGAATCCAGCCGTTCGGGCAGTTCGGCCCCCTGCGGGACGCGGTACGGGATCTTCGCATCCCGGATTTTCGCCTTGGCCCGCACCAGCCGCTGTGCCATGGTCGCCTCCGGCACCAGGAAGGCCCGGGCGATCTCCGCCGTCGTCAATCCGCCCAGTAGCCGCAGCGTGAGCGCCACCTGGGCGGATCTGGCGAGGGCGGGATGGCAGCACGTGAAGATCAGCCGCAGAGTGTCATCGTCCACGTCGTAGACTCCTGACTGTTCTGCCATGAACTGCTCCTCCACGGCGGGCGCGGGTCCGCTTCCGGACCGCGCCGCCGCCAGCAGGGCCGCCTGCGCATGTTTGTCCTCGCGGGAGGCCTCCCTCCTCAGCCGGTCGATGGCCCGGCGGCGTGCGGTGGTGATGATCCAGCCGGCCGGGCTGGGCGGGACGCCTGCCGAGGGCCAGTGCTGGACCGCCGCCGCAAACGCGTCCTGGACGGCGTCCTCGGCTATATCGATATTCCCGAAGATGCGCGCCAGGACGGCTACCGCGCGGCCGTACTCGTGCCGGTACACCCGAGCGATGTCCGCCTCGGTGGCGCCGGCGGCAGCGGCACTGTCACCGGCACGGGCACGGGCACGGGCACGGGCAGCGTCACGGGCACGGGAACTGGCGCCGGCACCAGAGCTCGCGTTGTCTCCCATGGCCGCTCCCCCTCCGCCCGCCGGCTAGTGCTGGAAGGGACGCACTTCGACGGGGAGCGTGGTGGCGCCGGCCAGCTTCCGCGCCCAGCCGAGGGCAGCGTCCAGGTCATCGGCCTCGATGACGGTGAAGCCGCCAAGGTGCTCTTTGCCTTCGGTGAACGGCCCGTCGGTGATGAGGATTTCGCCGCCGCGTGGCCGGAGGACCGTGGCGGACTCTGCCGGGTGAAGTCCGGCGGCGAACACCCACGCCCCGGCCGCCTGCATCTCACTGTTGAGGGCCGCGAGGTCGCGCATGATCGGTTCGAGGACCTCCGGTCCCGGGGCGGGGCCGTCCGGCTGGTAAATGCTGAGCAGGTACTGCGACATTTCGTGCCTCCTTGTCGGATCAGTTTGTCGGATCAGTTTGTCGATTCAGTTTCTCGATTCAGCCGGCGGCGTGCCGGCTTCTCAGCAACTACACGAACGGTGGCCCTGCAGATCGACACGGGGGCGGGTTCGCTCCGGGCAAGGGCTCAGGAGGCTTTTTCCGGCGCCTGGAGCTCGGCCGGCGGACGCTGCGTCACATGCGGTGCGGGATCCAGGGGTCCCTCGAACACGAGCTGGTCCAGGCGGCGCAGGATGAGTCCCTCGCGAAGCGCCCACGGGCAGATTTCCATGCTGGCGAACTCGAACATTTCCAGGGCCGCCTCCGCGACCAGGGCGCCGGCCAGGACCTGCTGTGCGCGGGCCTCCGAGACGCCGGGGAGGTGAAGCCTGTCTTCGACCTCCATGGCCGAGATGCGCTGTGCCCAGAGCCCCAGGTCGAGGGCCAGAAGCTCGCGCTTGACGTAGGGTCCGGCGGCGCTCGGGGCGGCCCCGGCGATCCTGGCGAGGGACCGGAAGGTCTTGGAGGTGCCCGCGACGAGGTTGGGCCGGCCCAGCTTCTCGAACTTGCGCACCGCAGGCTTCAGCGTGGAGCGGATGTAGCGGCGCAGTTCCTTGATGCTCTTGGCCGAGGGCGGGTCCTCCGGGAGCCAGTCGCGGGTCAGCCGGCTGGCGCCGAGCGGGACAGACATCGCCAGCTCGGGCAGCTCGTCCTGTCCAAGGGCCATCTCGAAGGAGCCGCCGCCGATGTCCAGGTTTAGGATGGGCCCGGCGCCCCAGCCATACCAGCGCCGGACCGCGAAAAACGTCATGGAGGCCTCTTCACTGCCGGTGAGCTCCCGGAGGGTGACCGTGGTTTCATGCTTGACGCGGGCCAGGACCTCCGCGCCGTTGGTGGCCTCGCGGATGGCCGAGGTGCAGAACGCGAGGAGGTCATCGGCCTTGTGCTTGGCCGCAAATTCCCACGCTTCCAGGACGAACTCGACGAGTTCATGCTGCCCGGCGTCGTTGATGTTGCCGTGTGCATCGAGAAACTGCACGAGGGACAACGGCCGCTTGTGCGAGGCAAAAGGGACCGGGCGGGCGCCTGGGTGGGCGTCGACCAGCAGCAGGTGGACGGTGTTGGACCCGATGTCGAGGACGCCTAGACGCATGCTGCCATTATTGTCCCCGCGCAAGCGGCTGGTCTAACTGCGACGTCGGCAGCCGCGAGGAAGTCCGCCGTCCGGGCCGCGGCTCAGGCCTGGTCCGGGTCCTGTGCCGGACGGTCCGCTTCGCCGGCAGTACCGTCCTCAGGCTGGTCGGAAGGCTTGAAGTCCCGGCGGATGTTGGCCACGCCTTCCGGATCGATTTCAAAGCCGTAGGCGGCCCCGGGGTTGATCACCATGCCAAGCTCGTCGCCCAGGTTGCCGATGATCGCGGCGCCCTGCGTGCCGAGCACGTTCGGAGCGGCCGCGAGATACTGCTCGGTGACACGGCTGGGGTGCGAGAACACGGCCAGGACCGGTTTGCCGGAGGAGTTCGCCAGAACCAGCGGCTCCACCTGCGACTCGGGGCCTTCGAGGGCGTCGGAGCTGACCACGTAGACCTCGTTGTTGAGGAAGGCCAGGATCACGTCCACGGGGTTGGCGTCCGGCTGCTCCCCCCGGGCAAGCTGCTCTTCGAGCTCGTTCAGCGGCTGGTTGTCCAGGTGTGCGGGCTGTTCAGTCATGTTCCTACTCGATCACGTCCGCGCCCGGTCCGCAAACGCGAATTCGCCGGGAACTTGCGGAGTCGCCGGAAGGGTCCCGGCGTGTCCGCACGTTTCCGGCGAATTCGGCATTGCGGTGCTATTTCTTGGCGGGGGCCTTGCGGGCCGGTGCCTTGCGGGCCGTCGTCGTGCGCTTGACCGGGCCCCGGGCGCGCTTCTCGGCGAGGAGTTCTACGGCCTGTTCCCGCGTCAGTTCCTCCACCGAGGTGCTGCGCGGCACGGTGATGTTGGTGATGCCGTCGGTGATGTACGGGCCGAAGCGGCCTTCCTTCACCACGATGTTCTTCTCCGAGACGGGGTCCGGGCCGAACTCGGCCAGCGGCGGCACCGCGGCACGGGCGCCGCGCTGCTTGGGCTGCGAGTAGATTTCCAGCGCCTGCTCGAGCGTGATCGTGAAGATTTCCTCTTCGGAGCCGATCGAGCGGGAGTCCGTGCCCTTCTTCAGGTAGGGGCCGAACCGGCCGTTCTGCACCGTGATCGGGTTGCCGTCGGCGTCCTGGCCGAGCACGCGGGGCAGGCTCATCAGCTGCAGAGCCTCGTCCAGGGTGATCGAGTCCACGCTCATGGAGGCGAAGAGCGACCCCGTGCGCGGCTTGGCCTTGACGGGCTTCTTCGCCGGCTTCGGCTTGCCGTTCTTGTAATACTCGACGGGCTGGCTGGCCAGCTGTTCCTCGGTCATCTCCGGGATGATCTCGGTGACGTAGGCGCCGTAGCGGCCGTTCTTGGCTACGACCGTATGCCCGGTGTGCGGGTCCGTGCCAAGGACACGCTCCTCCGGTGCCGCGGTCTCCATGAGTTCGACGGCCTTGGCGGCGGTGAGTTCGTCCGGTGCGAGGTCCTCGGGGACGTTGGCGCGGGCGGATTCGACCACCTCGCCGGTCTTGGGATCCACGGTCGGGACGGAGCTTTCCAGGTACGGGCCGAATTTCCCGACCCGCAGCGTGATGCCGTCGGCGATCGGAATGGAATTGATTTCGCGGGCGTCGATCTCGCCGAGGTTGTTGACGATGCTCAGCAGGCCGGGCTCGGAGTCTTCACCGAAGTAGAAGTGCTTGAGCCAGGCGGGTCCGGCGGCCTCGCCGTTGGCGATCTTGTCCAGGTCCGCTTCCATGTCGGCCGTGAACTCGTAGTCCACGTAGTCGTGGAAATGCTGTTCGAGCAGCCGGATCACGGAGAACGCGATCCAGCTCGGGACCAGCGCGGAGCCCTGCTTCCGGACGTAGCCGCGGTCCTGGATGGTGGAGATGGTGGAGGCGTAGGTCGACGGGCGGCCGATGCCCTTCTTTTCCAACTCCGCGGTCAGCGACGCTTCGGTGTAACGCGGCGGCGGCGAGGTCTCATGGCCGACGGCGACGATGTCCGACGCCGTGAGCGCGTCGCCCTTGGCCACGTTCGGCAGGCGGCGTGCTTCCTCGGAGTCCTCGTCGCCGCGGCTTTCGTCCTTGCCCTCTTCATACGCGGCCAGGAAGCCAGGGAAGGTGATGACGGTGCCCGACGCCGAGAATTCGGCGTCGCGTCCGGCGGCTGCGCCGTCCACTGTCACCGCGCCGAGGCGGATGGTAGCGGTGGAGCCCTTCGCGTCGGCCATCTGCGAGGCAACCGTGCGCTTCCAGATCAGCTCGTAGAGCCGGAATTCGTCGCCGGAGAGCTGCTTGGCCACCTGGGCCGGGGTGCGGAAGGAGTCACCGGCGGGACGGATGGCCTCGTGGGCCTCCTGGGCATTGGCGGCCTTGCTCGTGTAGACCCGAGGGGACTGGGGAACGTATTCCGTGCCGTACAGCTCGGACGCCTGACGCCGGGCCGCGGTGACGGCCTCGTCGCTCAGTGCGGACGAGTCCGTACGCATATAGGTGATGTAGCCGTTTTCGTAGAGCCGTTGGGCCACCTGCATGGTGCTCTTGGAGGAGAAGCGCAGCTTGCGGCCGGCCTCCTGCTGCAGAGTGGAGGTGGTGAACGGCGCCGCAGGGCGGCGGGTGTACGGCTTGGTGTCGACGGAACGGACCTGGAAGTCGGCCGTCTGCAGGCCTGCCGCCAGCGAGGTGGCGAGTTCCTCGTTGAGGTGGACGACGTTGCGCGAGGTGAGTTCGCCGTCGTCGTTGAAGTCACGGCCGCTGGCGACTTTGGCGCCGTCCACCGCGGCGAGCTTTGCTTTGAAGGCACCCGAGTCGGCACCGAACTGGCCGGTCAGGTCCCAGTAGGAAGCGGATTTGAACGCCATGCGCTCACGTTCCCGGTCCACCACCATGCGGGTCACCACGGACTGCACGCGGCCGGCGGACAGCCCGCGCGCCACCTTGCGCCACAGGACCGGGGAGATTTCGTAGCCGTAGAGCCGGTCCAGGACGCGCCGGGTTTCCTGCGCGTCCACCAGGTCCTGGTCCACGTCGCGCAGGTTGTCCATGGCGCGGTGGATGGCTTCCTTGGTGATTTCGCCGAAGGTCATCCGGTACACCGGAACTTTTGGCTTGAGGACTTCCAGCAGGTGCCACGCGATGGCCTCGCCCTCGCGGTCCCCATCGGTTGCGAGATAGAGCGCGTCGGCGTCTTTGAGCTGGGCCTTGAGTTCGGCCACCTTTTTCTTCTTGTCCGCGGACACCACGTAGTACGGCTTGAAGTCGTTGTCGATGTCGACGGCGAACTTGCCCAGCGGGGTCTTCTTCAGTTCCGCGGGGAGCTCGGAGGGCTGCGGAAGGTCGCGGATGTGACCAATGGAGGCCTCAACGATGAAGCCCTCGCCCAGGTACTTGGCGATGGTCTTGCTCTTGGCGGGAGACTCCACAATCACGAGTTTCTTGCCTGTTTTGGCCTTGCTTGGCACGGTGCTCCTACAGAAAAAGGTGGCTCGGGCAGATGCGCCCATACCCGCCTAGTTCACCATATTTTGCAGATTCCCGCGCATCCGGCCGGAAATGACGGCCGCGCCGGGGGTGGTTCCGGCCGCAATGAAGCCGGGTGTCCGGCGGTTCGGGAGGGAGCTTCGGACCGGGATCCAGACGGCGCCGGAGGAAGGTCTCAGGCCTTGCCTGCGGCGGGTTTCGCGGCAGATTTGACGGCGGGTTTCGCCCCGGGGTTCGCTGCGGGTTTCGCCCCAGGGTTCGCTGCGGGTTTCGCGGCAGCCGGCCCGCGGTCGTCAGGAATCATCGACCACATCGTGGCCATCCGCTCGGCGCCCTCGGGAACGTGGTCCGGATCCTCGAGGTCATAGTCCCGCAGGAGGTCGAAGACGCGCCGCGTCAGCTCGGCCCGCTGGTCCGGCGTGAGGTACAGCAGGTTGCTGGCCAGCACCACCGAGGACGGGCCGTCGCTGGTGTCGCCGTTCTCGCGCCGTTCGTTGCGGGCCTTGGCGTACGCCAGGACCCGGCGGCGGTAGGCGTCGAGCTCGAGGTCCAGGACGGCGAGCTCGGGGCTGGCCACTCCGCCCAGCGAATGGATCGTGAAATCGGTGCCCGCCGCCTTCCAGCGCCGTTCCCGGGCGTCCCCGGCGGTGGCTGCCGGAACCACGATGCCCCACTTCTGGAGTGCCCGCAGGTGGTAGCTCATGGCACTGGGGGTCAGGCCGGTCTGCGCGGCGAGTTCGGTGGCCGTCCGGCTCACCTGGGTGGAATACAGCTCGGAGATGACCTCCAGCCGGGCGGCATGGGCCAGAGCCCGGATCGCCTTCGGATCCGTGATTTCCACTTGCTTCTCCGGACGGTGCCGGCGCTTGGCGGCCGGCGGGGCCGAGGACTCCGCCGTCGGGGTTTCTGCATTCACTCCTCCAGTGTATCCAGCCGTTCCAAACTATGAAATAAATGCTTGACATTTGTTTCACCGCAGGACTAGCTTCCTATTTATGAAACATATACTTCATAAGTTAGCCGGCCCGGCGGCAGCTGCACAGCCCCTGTGGCGCAACCGCGACTTCCTGATTGCCAGCACCGCCCGGTTCGTGGCGACGGCGGGGATGGGCGCCGTCGTCGTCAGCGTCATGCTGCACCTGCAGAACGCGGCCGCTGCCGGGGACACGCCCGTCGCCGGGCCCTGGCTCGTGGCCGCCTATCTGCTGTGTTCAGCGCTGCCGCTGGTCCTGCTGGCCCCGTGGGCGGGCCGGCTCGCGGACACCAGGGATTCCCGGACGCTGGCGACGGCGGCCTCCGCGGTCAGCGCCGCCGCCGTTGCCGGCATGGGAGTGGGCCTGCAGTACGTGGAGAACTATCTGCCCGTGCTCTTTGCCATGACCTTCGTGCTGGACGCCGCCCAGGCCGTGGCCGGTCCCACCTGGCAGGCCCTGCTGCCCCGGATCGTCGGCGAGGGCCGCACCCCGCGGGCCATGGGGACCATGCAGGCGACCATCATGATTGCGGGCATGGCCGGTCCCGCCGCGGGCGGCCTGCTCAGCGGCTGGGGCGGGGCCGGGCTGGTGTTCTCCGTGGCCAGCGGCTGTTACGTCGCCATGGGGCTCGGGGCCCTGCTGATCCGTACCCGGCGCGGCACGGCGGCCGAACGGGCGGGCCGGGCGAAGCCCGCGCTGCTCGACGGGCTGCGCCTGATCCGCCGCGACAGCCTCGTCTGGGCCCTGGTTCTGGGGGCGATGTTCTTCATCGTGGTCGGCGAGGCCACGAATGTGCTCGAGGTGTTCCTGGCCCGCGGCGAACTTGGCGCCACCGAGACCCAGTACGGGCTGCTCGCCGCAGCCTTCGGCCTCGGCATGGCGGCCGGTGCGGCGATGGCCGGGAGGATCAAGACGCCGCGGCTCCGGCTCCGCGTGCTGCTCGCCTCCATGGCCGTGACCTCGGCGTGCCTGGTCCTCACGGGCGTCGTCCCCAGCGTGGAACTGCTCCTGGTGGCCTACACCGCGACGGGAGCGGCCTGCGGCGTCCTGAACGCATGCTTCGGGGCGATCGCGATCCTGCGGATTCCGGAAGAAGGCCGCGGCCAGGCGATGGCGATCGTCGGCGGAATGACGCGCGCCGTCTCCATCGGCGCGCTAGCCCTGGGCGGGCTCCTGGGCGCGCTGGTGCCGGTGCGCGTCAGCTTCGTGCTCACCGGGGCCGTCGGGGTGCTGGTTGCGCTCACCCTCACCGCCTATGTCTGGCCGAAGTTCGGCCGGGAGGACGCCGGCGCTACAGCCGTGGGTGTCCCGGCAGTCGCCGGAGCAGGTGTCGGGGCGGCCGGAGCGGATGCCGGGGTGGCTGTCGCGGCGGCCGGGGCAGCCGGAGCGGATGCCGGGGTGGCTGTCGCGGCGGCGCCGGTCTCGGCGCCAGTCTCGGTGCCGGCCGCAACACCGGCTGCGGCCGCCGGCTCAGGCGGGCAGCAGGAACCCGTCCCGAACCAGGTTCCCGACTTCGGTGAGGAGGCCGGCCCGGAATTCCGCGCCGTCAAAGCCCTCGTAGCCGCCCAGCAGCGCCTCGAGGGCGCCGATGATCTGCCCGACGGAGAGGTCGCCGTCGCACGCTGAGACAAAGCCGGCCAGCTCGGTGCTGAGCAGGTTGGTGCGGCGCAGCCCGGCGCCCTGCCGCAGCAGGATGACGCCGGGGTGTTCCGCACCCGGGCGCTGGTGCCGCTCTTCCGTGACGTCGTCCGCGACCAGCAGGTGGGCGGCGGCCAGGTCGTGGGCGGCCAGCCAGTCGGCACGTTCGACGGCGGCGCCCAGGTGCGGCCCCACGGGCTGTTCGATGGGGTAGGTGATTTCCTCGAAGCGGGACAGCACCGGCCCGGCGCCGTCGGCGGGCCGCCGCAGCCAGATCATGCCAAAACCGATCCCCGCCACGTTGCGCGAGGCGAAGTCATCGAGGTAGGCGGCGTAAGAGTCCTGATAGGGCTGGCGGTCCCGGTTTTCGGAGGCGTCCTGCAGCCAGGTCTCGGCGTACTGCTCCGGGCCCACCTGCTCGCGCTGGATGAACCAGACGTCGGCGGCCGGGCCGGCCCAGCTGAGCGGCCGTTCGGCCCAGCCGGCACCCGCCGTGATCTCCCAGTTGCCCAAGAGCTGGGCCGTTCCGCCCGGGGCGAGGACGGAGGGCAGTGCGCGGACCAGTGAGGAAACGATCTCGTCCCCCGGCAGTCCGCCGTCGCGGTAGGTGAACTGGTCCGTGGCGGTCTCGCCGAGGCTGCGCGGTGTGATGACGAACGGCGGGTTGGACACCACCAGCTCGAACTCCTCTCCCGCGACAGGGTCCAGGAGGGAGCCGAGCTTCAGGCTCACGCGGGCATCAAGGTCGGCCGGGTCAAGGTGCAGCTCGGCGGCGTTGAGCAGGAGGTTGAACCGGGTGAACGCCAGTGCGCGTTCGGAAATGTCCGTGGCGGTCACATGCTCCGCATGGTGCAGCAGATGGAAGGTCTGGATGCCGCAGCCCGTGCCGAGGTCGAGGGCCTTGGCGACATGCCGGCGGGCGGTCACCTGGACCAGGGTGGTGGAGGCCTGTCCGATCCCGAGGACATGGTCATGGCGGAGGACTCCGGCGCGCTGGTGGGCCGCGAGGTCGCTGGCCACCCAGAGATCCGCTCCGCCATGACCGACGCCGTCCTCCCCCACCGTCGGGTCCCAGCCGTACGGCCTCAGGTCCACTTTGGCCTGGACCAGGCCCTGGCCCTGGCCCAAATCCGGGTCCTGATCCGGGCCCAGGTCCGGGTCTGCAAGCTCCACGAGCCCGAGTTCCAGCAGCCCGTCCGTGCGGATGCCGGGGAGGGCGGCGTCGAGGGTCTCCGCGCGCTGCGGCTCGGCCAGGAGCCAGAGACGCACGACGGCGGCGAGCGCAGCCGTGGTCGGCTCACCGGAGGCGCGCCCGGTGACGATCAGCGCGGGGATGAGCTGGTCCCGGGCGAGCGCCGAATGGGCAGCCTCGCCAAGCAGCTCCGCGACGCCGTCCACGCTGTAGCCGATGGCGCGCAGATCCGCGGCCAGGGCCTCGAGGAGGCCGGGGAGGTCGCTCCGCGGAGCCTCCCGAGTGTCGCCGGCTGTGAAGGGCGCTGCGGGAAGCTGCGCTGAAGGGGACTGCGAGGAAGGAGCCTGCGTGGAAGGAGCCTGCGTGGCGGGGGTTTGCGCTGAGGAAGTCACCGGACAAGTTTAGTCCCGGGTTTGGTCCCGGGCCTGTGCGGGCCGGGCTACAGCCGGGTTTCCGCATAGATCCGCAGGGCGTCCCGGACGAAGGCCGCACTGTCGGCACCGCCGTAGTTCGCGGCGAACCGGGGATCGGCCACGTACATCTCACCGAGTCCCGTCACGTAGGCCTTGATGTCCGGCGGGGAGCCTTCGGCGCCGGCTGTTCCCCCCGTGCCGATTGTTCCCCCGGCATCGCCTGCGGCGGGGGACGCGGCCGGCGTGCCGGGGATGCCCCGGAGCCACTCTACGTGGCGCCGGGCCAGGTCCTGCGCCTGCGCGCTGTCCGCCGGGATGCCCGAGGCTGCGGCGGCCATCCAGTCGGCGCCGAGCTGCCGGGACTGTTCCGCCCAGGCAGCCTTCTCTTCGGACCCCAGGCCGCGCCACCAGGCGTCTGACCTCGCATAGGCATCCTTGCCCCACCGCTGCTGGACTTCTTCCCGATACTGGGTGTGGTCGAAGCCGTCGAACATTTTCTCCGCCATGATCGTTCCTCCCGATTGCAGTGCCTCAATGGTGTGACGGACCGAGGCGATCTGCCGCCCCAGCCTGTCCTGTTCCTGCTGCAGCCACGCCAGATGCCGGCCCAGTGCATGTTCCGCGTCCGCCTCGTTGGCCAGCACGTCCGCGATGGCCGGCAGCCCGAGCCCCAGGTCGCGCAGGAGCAGGATCCGCTGCAGACGGACCAGCGACTCCTGGCCGTAGTAGCGGTAGCCGTTGTTGCCGGTCCGGCTTGGCTTGAGCAGGCCGATGTTGTCGTAGTGCCGCAGGGTCCGGCCGGTGGTGCCCGTCATTTTCGCGATCTGTTGAACGGACCAGTCCATCTCTGCGCCCTCCCGATCCGCTGCCGTTCCGCTCCGCTGTCGTTCCGCTCCGTTGTCGTTCCGCTCCGCCACCATTCGAAGTGCGGTCCCGGCGGTGTGCTGTGCCGACGCCGCAGGGCTTCCCGCCGCGGACCGGCCGCTGCCGGCCCGTCCCCTCGACTCTAAACTTTGACGCTGCGTCAAAGTCAAGCGTTTCGCGAAATCATCCGCGGGAGGAGGCGCCCGGCGATACCGCGCGGCCGGAAGGAGCCCTGCAAGACGGTAAGTTGGACGCATGGTTTTCCCTTCCTCCCACGCTCCGGCCGCCCGGCTGGTTCGGCGGACGCTGACCGGCGCGGCGGCCGCCGTCGTCGTGCTGTCCGCGGCGGCATGTTCCCCGGCCGGTTCGATTGAGAGCGCTGATGTCCCGGCGTGGAAGGCGACCGCACTCCCCCCGGCCCCCGGGACTGTGCTGGAGGACGCCGGCAAGATCCTGAACCGGGACCCGATCGTGCGGTCCGCTTCCAGCGTCCCCGCCGGCACCTACACGTTGACCATGACCTGCGACGGCGGCGGAAAGGTGTTCTTCGCCGTCAGCCTGGACGGGCGTCAGCTGGCCGAAGCAGGAGCCGCCTGCAACGGCAGCCGCGAAACCGCCCGCATCAAGGTGCCCGCCGCAGGCGAGGTCACGCTCAGCACGTCCAGTGTCGATGCCCCGCTCATCTACGCCTACCACCTGGCCGCTTCCGGGTAGGAGCCGCCCGCAGCCGGGGCCCCGTCGTCGGACCCCAGCGCCTCCCCGAAGGGCCCCTCCGATCCCGGGCCTTCGGCCTCTGGCGCGCGGTCCCGGCCGGACTTAATCTCAGGGTATGCCAACTGTGCCGGCCCGGAGGGTGCCGCGACGGCGCACCTCGGCGGCCGCCGTGGTGCTCTCAGTTGCGGTGTTTCTCGGACCGGCACTCTCCGGCTGTGAGTATGAATACGGCGCCGATCACTGGGACGACGAATCTCCCTCCGTTGCGGCCTCGCCGCCCACTGACGCCGCCCTGCCGCAGGACCCTCATCGCAACGAGCCCGTGACGGGCGAAGAGCTGGACGACTGGGTTGACGACGTCCTGCCCGACGCCGCGGGACAGGTGTTTCACACCAGCTTTGGTACCGTACAGGCCGGGGCGGCACACACCGAGACGACCACACCGTTGCCGAGCGGCACCTATTCCCTGACGCTGGCGTGCCGGAGCATGGGCCGGGTGTCCTTCACCGTCCGGAACGGACAGGAGTCGCTGGTGGACCTGAGCCTGCGCTGCGGGACGTCCCGGGTCAATGTGGTCCATCTGTCCAAGGATGCGGTGCTCATCATCCAGGTGACCGGACGGGCCGCGGCCAACTTCGCCTACCGGGTGAGCCGCCTCTGAGGCAGTCCCGGGTCCCGGGGAAGCGGCAGCGCCGCAGGCCGGGCCTGTGAGCCGGAGGGCCGGCGCGGGGCCGGTGAGCCGGACCCGGGATGACCCGGCTGACCCGAACCGATCAGGCGGCGCAGCCGTCGGGGCACCGCAGGGTGTCAGGACTCGAGGCACACTCGGCGCAGTAGAGCGTGAGGGTCCGGCAGCTGGGGTTGGAGCAGTTTTCGAATTTGCTCGTGGGAGCTGAGCAGCGGACACACTCACCGATGGTCTTGGCGTCCTCGCTGAATTCGAGGTGCATGCGCTTGTCGAACACATACAAGGAGCCCTCCCACAGCCCCTGGTCCTTGAAGGCCTCGCCGTACCGGACGATGCCGCCGTCGAGCTGGTAAACCTCTTTGAAGCCGCGGTTCACCATCAGGCTCGAAAGGACCTCGCAGCGGATGCCGCCGGTGCAGTACGTGACAACAGGCTTGTCCTTGAGGGCATCGTATTTGCCCGAGTCGAGTTCCTTGATGAAGTCATGGGTGGTGGCGACGTCGGGGACCACCGCATCCTTGAACTTGCCGATCTGTGCCTCGAAGCCGTTGCGGCCGTCGAAGAATACGACCTCGTCGCCCTGCTGTTTCTTGGCTTCAATGAGTTCGTGCAGTTCCTCGGGCTTGAGGTGCGTGCCGCCGCCCACCACTCCGTCGGCGTCGACCCGGAGTTCGCCGGGGGCGCCGAAGGACACGATTTCGTCCCGCACTTTGACGCTGAGCCGCGGGAAGTCGGCCGCGCCGCCGTCGGACCACTTCACGTCGATGCCGTGGAATCCCTTGTACTCGCGCGTGGTCTTGACGTATTGCTTCACGGCGTTCAGTTCTCCGCCCACGGTGGCGTTGATGCCGTCCTTGGAGATGATGATGCGACCGGTCAATCCGAGTTTTTCGCACAGGGCACGCTGCCAGAGCCGGACGGCGTCCGGGTCAGCGAGAGGAGTAAATCCGTAAAAGAGCACAATCCTGTTCAAAGCCACGCATTTAAGGGTACTGGGTGCGACGGAGGGCCGGGAGACAGTCACAATTGGATAAGCAAGTGCCGTTCCCGAACCCGGCCCCTGTTGCTTGCGGCACGGCTGGAATACGCTCTTCACATGAGTCTTGACGCGATGGTTGAAGACACCACTCACCTGCTGGAAATCTGGGTGGCCGGTTGGGCAGGTTGTCGCGGATATGAGACGCGCAGGGAGGGACGGTTCCCGGCGGCTTTTCGCGCGGACACCACCCACCAATGGGAATATTTCGCCTACGATCCCACCGATTCGGAATTCGCGGATCTGGCGGCAAAGACGGCTGAGGTTCCGGCAAGAGTCCTCACAGTTCTCACCAATGACGTGGCCAAGTACTCATTCCTGGGCCAGGAGAACGGCCTCCATGTCACCTCCGCTTCCCAGACCATGATGATCGTGGACATGGAGACCCAGGACTCGGAGGACCCCTGGCTTTCCGACGACGACCTCAAGCTGGAGACCTCCCGGACGGACGGCGTCCACCATGCCGTTGTCCGCGCGGGAGACGAGATCGCAGCGAGCGGGCGCGTATTTGTGGTGGGACACACCGCCATCTTCGACAAGATCATGACCTCGCCGGCCTACCAGCGGCGGGGACTGGGCAGCTTCATCATGAAGGCCCTGGCGGCCCAGGCCTTTGAACACGACGTCGACTCCGGGCTGCTGCTCGCCTCGCTGGACGGCCAAAAACTCTATTCACACCTCGGCTGGCGCACGGTCTGCCACGTGCTCATGCTCTCGACGTCCGATGAAGGCGCAGATCTGTCGGTGGGCTGAGGCTCAGAGGGCCCGCCGGCCGGGAATACCTGCCGGGACCATCTGCCGGGGAGCCGTCTGGGGGTGCTGTCCCGGGAAGCCGTCCGGGGATGCTGTCCCGGGAAGCCGTCCGGCCCCGTGCTGATCCAGCAGGTGATGATCCCGGCACCGTGATGACCCAGGCATCGTGATGATCCAGCGTCCGTCGTGATCTGGATTCGGTCACGCTCTGAATTCGGCCACGCTCTGAGTTCCGGTGGCCGGGGAGCGCCCGGCTCCCCGATCCTCGTGGCTGTCGGCCCAACGGAAGCCGCAGCGGCTGCAGCGCGGTCGATTTGAGGCCGGATGAAAGAATGTATGAGTGAACCCGCATGAGTCCCTGATTCCGCTGCTGGGCCGAGGTCCGGACCCGGAACAGCTGCGTCATGTGCGAACGATCCCCGCCCGTCAGGCTGTCAATGCGCCGTGGCCGGACTGGACCCACCCGGATCTCGTGGCGGCCTACGGTTCCCTGGGGATCCACGAGCCCTACCGCCACCAGGTCCAGGCCGCCGAGCTGGCACATGCCGGGGAACACGTGGTGATCGCCACCGGCACGGCGTCCGGCAAGTCCCTGGCGTATCAGTTGCCCGCGCTGAACGCGATCCACCGGTCCGAGCTCAGGGTCCTGGCCGATCCCGGGAAAATCCACGACGACGGCGCTGTCACCCTCTACCTGTCCCCCACCAAGGCGCTGGCCGCCGACCAGCTGACCGCGATCCGGGCGCTGAAACTCCCCACCGTGCGGGCCGAAACCTACGACGGAGATACCGATCCCGCTTCCCGGCGGTGGATCCGGGACCATGCGAACTTCATCCTCGCCAACCCTGACATGCTGCACTTCGGCATCCTTCCGAACCACGCCTGGTGGGCCCGGTTCTTCCGGCGCCTCCGCTACGTGATCGTGGACGAGGCCCACAGCTACCGGGGCGTCTTCGGTTCCCATGTGGCAAACCTCATGCGTCGGCTGCGTCGGATCTGCGCCTACTACAGCCCCGGCGGGTCGCATCCCGGGCCTGTGTTCATCGCTGCGTCCGCCACCGCGTCCGAACCGGGGAAATCCTTTGGCAGGCTGATCGGCGCGCCGGTCCGTGCCGTGTCCGAGGACAGCTCGCCCCACGGGTCCACTACGGTCGCGTTCTGGGAGCCGGCGTTGACGGAACTCCGGGGCGAAAACGGCGCCAAGGAGCGCCGGACCGCGGTCGCCGAGACCGCCGATCTGCTGGCCAACCTGGTGTCCTCCCGCACCCGCACCATTGCCTTCATCAAGTCCAGGCGCGGGGCCGAGACGATTTCCTCCATCGCGAAGCGCCTCCTGGATGAGGTGGACCCCAGCCTGCCCCAACGCGTCGCTGCCTACCGCTCGGGCTACCTGCCGGAAGAGCGGCGGGCCTTGGAAAAGGCACTGCGCTCGGGGGAACTGCTGGGTGTCTCGAGCACGTCCGCGCTGGAGCTGGGCATCGATATTTCCGGTCTCGACGCCGTGCTGGTGGCCGGCTGGCCGGGGACCCGCGCGTCGTTGTTCCAGCAGATCGGCCGGGCGGGCCGCGCCGGCCAGGACGCGATCGCGGCCTTTGTGGCCAGCGACGACCCGCTGGACACCTACCTGGTCAACCACCCGGAGGCGATCTTCGACGTCTCGGTGGAGGCGACGGTCTTCGATCCCTCCAATCCCTATGTCCTGGGCCCGCATCTCTGTGCCGCCGCCGCCGAACTTCCGTTGGGGTTCGCCGAACTGGAGCTTTTCGGAGCCACCGCCGAGAAGCTGCTGGAGCGTCTGGTTGCGCAGGGTTACCTGCGCAAGCGTCCGGCCGGATGGTTTTGGACCCACCCGCAAAGTGCCGCCGCCATGGTGAACCTGCGGGCAGACGGCGGGGGGCCGGTGAGCATCGTGGATGCTGACACCGGTTCCTTGCTTGGCACCATGGATTCGCCGCAAACCCACTACCAGGCCCATACCGGCGCCATCTATGTTCATCAGGGCGACAGCTACGTGGTGGAGGACCTGAATGAGGACGATCACTGCGTGGTGGTGCGCCGGGCAAATCCCGACTACTACACCACAGCCCGGGACGTGACCCAGATCGAGGTCCTGGAAACGGAGCGCACCACCGAGTGGGGCGACGTGGCCGTGCATTTCGGCGATGTGAAAGTGACAACCCAGGTGGTCTCCTTCCAGCGCAAGGCGTTGATTTCCAATGAGATCCTCGGCGAAGAGCCCCTGGAACTGGGCGCCCGGGACCTGTTTACCAAGGCGGTCTGGTTTGTCATGGACAACCGTTCGCTGACCGGTGCAGGACTGATCGAAGCACAGTTCCCCGGGGCCCTGCATGCGGCCGAGCACGCGGCCATCGGCCTCCTGCCGCTCGTGGCTTCCAGCGACCGCTGGGACATCGGCGGGGTGTCCACGGCCATCCATGCCGACACCGGGGTACCCACCATTTTTGTCTACGACGGCCATCCCGGCGGGGCCGGCTTCGCCGAACGCGGCTACGACAAGGCCCGGTTGTGGCTGACCGCCACGCGGGACGCGATCAAGGCCTGCGAATGCGAGTCCGGCTGCCCGTCTTGTGTCCAGTCACCCAAGTGCGGCAACAAGAACAATCCGCTCGACAAGGGCGCTGCAGTCACCCTGATCGACGTGCTGCTCAACGACGCGAGCGAGCAGATGAACCCCGGCCACTCCGCCAAGATGGCGGCCGGATCCGGGGCAGCGGCCCCGGGAGAAACGCCCGCCCAACCGCTCCGCGCCTAGGTGCCGGGTCTGCCCCGCAGCGGCACGGCCCGGTCTGCCCCGCAGCGGCAGGTCAGCGTGGCGGCAGGGCACGCAGGCGGCGCTCCGGCTGGCTGCCGTTTCGCGGCTATATGCGTCCCGTCGGGGCACGGGCGCCCCTACCGGCTTACGGCGAGGGACCGTTCCCGGGCGCCGGAGGCGGTCCCGCTCTGGCCAGCCCGGTGGCCGCGCCGAGGAGTGGTCCGGCGCTGATCCGGGTGCGGACCTGGACTGTCGCGTCCGGGGCCTGAAAACACGCGAGGACTGTGGCGTCGTTGTGCAGCGCGACCTGCCGGGCCACGGTGCACGGTTCTCCGGACGTGATTCCCCGGGCGGCGTCCGCAGCAGCGAGGGCAGCGAGGTCGGCGGCCGCAGCCGCCCTCGATGCCGCGGCTGCCGACTGGGCCAGTAGCAGCAGCAGGGCCGCAGCCATGATGACGACCAGCCCGAGTCCCAGGGCCAGGACTGTCCCGGAGCCCCGTTCCCGGTGCCGGGAGCGGTGCGGGGCATGCGGCGAGTGCCCATGCCGGGGCGGCGACCTGTGGGCCTGCGCACCTATCGGCGAGCTCATGTGCCGCGTCCTTGGGAGCCGGTGGTTCCATCCAGGCGGGGCTGTTGTGCCGCGCCGGGCGCCTCCGAACGCACCCAGGCACTGGCGCTGAGGGTCCAAGGAATGAGCGACCCGACAGCCCCGGGGACGCGGCCGGAGACTGTGACTCTGCGCCATTCGCCGTCGAGCGTCACCACCGAGCCCGCCGCTTCACCGGCTAGCCGGCGCACGATCCCGCCGACTTCGGCGGCCGCAGCGCCCCTCGCCAGTGCCCTGGCCCCGCCCCGGGCCGCTTCCTCGATACGAAGTTGGGTCACCCCGGCCGCCGAACCCGCGAGGAGGAGGGCGAGCAGGAAGACGACGGAGGGCAGCGCCACGGCGAACTCCGCAGTGACGGCCCCGCGGCAAGCCGGGGATGGCGAGGACCCCTGCCGCTTGCCGATTCCTCGGGGGAAACTGTCCCCCTTCATGGCAACGTGAGCGCTGTCCGGATGAGGTTCAGGAGGAAGCCGCGGACCTCATCGCTGCGCATGATGAACACGAGCACCCCTGCAAACCCCACGGCCGCGAGCGTCGCGATGGCATATTCGGCGGTGGCCATTCCGGCCTGCGCTGAGGGCGGCCTCCGGTATCCAAGCGGTTGGATGGGAACCACGGAACTGGCGCCGGGATAGATTTCGAACACCTCGGCGGCTCCGCCCTCCCCAGGGTCTATCCGGTTCGCAGCGGGAGTGTCCTGATTGATTGACATTTGCTTTCCTTCCACGGGACGCCGGCAGGATCGCCGGCTGATTCGACTCTCCCGGCTTGGACGCTGCGGGGTAAGCCCCGATGCACGCCAAGTGGAAAACATGCCCGCCGCCGGCGCCACTGCGGCCTGTGGAGGAAGACTCAGGGGCCGTCGTAGGACGGGAACGGACTCCCAACGGATGCCGAAGGGGACGCCGGATGACGTCCCCCGGACACGGAGGTGGACGTCCCACGGACGCCACAGCGATTTTCAACGGACGCCCGGCCGGCGCCCGACCCTGCCGCAGTCTGGCCATGCTCCGGCCCGGTCGGACACAGAACTGAACCCGAGGTGCTGCGGTCCATGCCTCGACCACAGCCTCTCGGGTTCAGTTGCGTGTGCAGGAACCTCCGCGCGTTGCTAGGGGAGGAAGTACCCGGCGAGGTCGGCGATGAGCTGGGCTGCCCCCTTGGATTGGTTGGACAACGTCACTTTTCCGTCGGAGCCTAGCGGGACCGAGACCAGGTTCGGCACCGTCTGCCCGGTGGCGAAGTTCAGATTGGACGCGTTGGGCAGGCCGGAGCCGGACGGGTAGGCGGTGATGAACCCGAAGGACTTAGGCGAGGTGACAGTCAGGTTGAAGACTGCTCCCAGGGCACCGGTGGGAACTCCGTTGGCACCTGCGACCTGGAAGGACACCGCAGAATTGGCTGCGACAGTCTTCGTGTTCCGGGTGTCGAGGATCCGGGTCGGGCCAACCGCCTTGAACGCACCCGTGACGGTGGGAGTCCCGGGCAGGTAGTAACCGGCCACGTCGGCGATCAGCTGGGACGTCCCCGGGGAGCTGTTGAACAGCGTGACCTTGCCGTCAGAACCGACCGGGACCGTGACCAGGTTCGGCACTGTCTGTCCGGCGGAGAAATTCAGGTTGGAGGCGTTGGGACGCGCCGAACCGGAGGCGTACGCGGTTACAAAACCCAGGGACTTCGCCTGGGTCACCGTCAGATTGAACACCACGGCTGCAACCGAGGCGGGGATTCCGTTGGCACCCGCGACCTGGAAGGATACCGGTGAGTTGGCACCCACCGCCTTCGAGTTCCTGGTGTCCAGGAGCCGGGCGGGAGCAATGCCCTTAAAGGAACCCGCCGTGCTCGGTGTTCCGGTGACGTAGTACCCGGTCACGTCCGCGATCAGCTGTGACGATCCCGAGGAACTGTTAAACAGAGTGACCTTGCCATCGGACCCCACGGGGACCGTAACGAGGTTCGGCACCGTCTGACCTGTGGAGAAGTTCAGGTTGGATGCATTGGGACGGGCGGTGCCCGACGCGTAGGCCGTGACGAATCCGATGGACCGCGGCTGGGTCACTGTGAGGTTGAAGACGACGGCTGCCACCTTGGCCGGAATCCCGTTAACGCCTGCGACTTGGAAGGACACCGCGGAATTCGCCCGGACAGCTGAACTGTTCCGGGTGTCCAGGACGCGGGTGGGAGCGATGGGGTTAAAGGTTCCGGGCAGCTGGCCGCCCGCCTTGCCGGCCTTGATGACGACGTCGTCAATGTAGCTGTCGCCTGCCTGCCGCCGGTGTTCGGCGCCGAGCTGCATCTTGGTAACGGCGTTGAAGCCGGTGACGACCTGCTTGCTGGAGTACACGAGTTTGTTGTCGAACCACACCTCGACCGTGGTGGAGGCTCCGTTGGGGATGACGTGCATGACCACGTGGTGCCACGTGCCGAGCGGGACGTTGACATTCATCGGGGTGTAGCCAAGTGTTCCGTTGGGCGCGGCCACCCGCAGCCACAGCGGCCCGGCGCCGCCGTTGGAACGGTAGACGTCCACGAACCGGGTGGTCCCGTTGAAGAACCGGAAGTAGGGGACGTTGTTGCCCGCGACACCTTCCTTGGTGACATTGAACCAGCCGTCGGCGTAGACCTCATTGCTGCCGGCAGGAAGCGGTGCGGAAAAGTTGGCCACGGACCCGGCGTCCGTGGTCACGTGCACATGAGCCGAGCAGCGGCCGGAGTGCTGTTCGGCGGAGGAAACATCGGCCGTGCCGGTCCCTGCGGTGAAGGGCGCTGCGAATCCCGCGGTCGTGAGGCTTCCCGCCTCAAAGTTGGTCGCAATCACCGTGGTACCCGGATATTGGTTGGTCGGTTGCGGCGCACCCGGCTGACACGTCGGCGTGGCGGCGGACGCCGGACTGGCACCGACCGTCAAACCGGCCAACAATAGTAGGTTGAGCGCTGCAATCGCGCCCGCTTTTTGCAGTCGAATCATTGATCTGCCCCCCTGACGTGGCTTCCCTTCGGTACGAGACCCCAGAAACTCCAGGATTTCGAGGCGCCACAGAAGCGCAGTGAGTAGCCGACGCACGAGACCGCTCATACTCCGACGGTGCCTGCCCCCACGGTATCCCCCAGCAACTTGAATAAACCTTGGGCCTGCGACGATGCGGGAGGTCAGGACGGTAGCAGTGCCAGGAGCACGGGCACGACGCCGAGGCAGACAAACGCCGGCAGGGAACACAGGCCCAGCGGCACGACAAGCTTCACACCGAGCGCTGCCGCACGCTGCTCGGCGGCCCTGTTCCGTTCGCGGCGAAGCCGGGCCGCCTGGGCATAGAGGAGGGCTGCGGACGGGGCGCCCGTGAGCGCGGCGAACGCAAGGGTGTCGCGCAGGACAAGTAACTGGGACGCCTGGGCACCGGAGCTGCGCCATGCCGTGTCCCAGTCCGTGCCGATAGCCAGCGCTGACACAACCGGCCGAAGCTGCCTGCCAAGTTCCGGGGGCACGAGGGCGGCGATGAGCTCCAGCGATCGGCCAAGTCCGGCTCCGGCATCCAGCATGGCGCCGATCAGTTCCAGCATCATGGCGGTGTCCCGCAAGCCGCGAAAGCCGGGACCTTCGTGCCGGGCGGCGTCGTGAATCGCTCCGCGCAGGCCGTTCCCGTCCGCCGGGGACAGAAATTGACGGCGGAGCCGACGGCGGACACGACCGGGGTGCGCCAGGACCACAACGGCTGCACCGGCAAGGCTCGTCGCCACGACAAATCCGGCAAGTTCGGGTCTCACGGCGGCCGGGTCGTCATGCTTGAGCTCCCGCCGCGGCCCGGACTAGCCTCGAGGACCACAACCGGCCTGCGGTGGTCAGGACCGCACCCGCGGCCGACACCGCGAGGCCCCACGGGTTTCCAAGGAGCGTCGCCACCGGGTCCACGCCGAGGACCAGGCCCAGTCCCAGTCCCGACAGCGGTAGCCAGGTCAGCAGCCGGACGGTTGCCCGGGGCCCCGCCAAGGCGGTCTGCCGGGCGGACTCGGCGTCATCTTCGCTCTCCAGGTGGGCGGCAAAGCGTGCCAGCACGTCGGCCAGCGGGCAGCCGCTGGCCTCCGCGGTGTCAAAGCACGCGGCGAGCTCACCCCACACCCGCGTGTCGCGGCCGGCCTGGACGCCCGCGGGGCTCTTGGCAACGGGGGCGCCGGTCCCCTCGCCGGCTGCTTCCCCGGACACCTCCCGGCGGATGGCCGCGGCCACGGAAGACCCGCGCAGGGCGGCCGCCCGTGCGGCTGCCAGGATCCTGAGGGACTCGGGGCGGAGCACCGGTCGCGATACTTCACGGGTCCCGTCGCGGCCGGTTCCCCGGGCCGCGGTGTGGACCTGGGGCCAGTCCCGCGCAGCCTCCCCGCCGTACAGCACCCACAATTCGTCCCACAGCCGGGCGGGGATGCGTCCTCCCTTCAGCAGCGCGGCCAACTGCTGGACCACAACGGTCATCGGGACGGCCCCGGTCCCGGCGGACCCGCCGCCAAACCAACGGCCCAACCAACGGCCCGGTACCGGGACGGCTCTCCGGCCGGGCCCCGGCGGCCCGGAGCGCGGCTGGTTGCGGGTTGCGGGGCTCCGCGTGCCTGCGTCCTGCAGTGCCCTGCGGGTGCGGCGGGCTGCCGCGCTCCGGGCGGGCGATGCCAGCCACAACACCGGGACCAGAAGCAGGACCAGGGCGGCTATCTGGAGAAAACTCATCACGGGGCCCGCGACAGCGGGGATTCATCGCCGGGCCCCGGCCGCTGCGCGGAGCCCGCCACATCAGGCACAGTGCTGGTCCGGCCGGCCATCCCCGGCTCCAGCCCAAGCCGGTCCGCCAGCTGCGGCCAGGCGGGCCCGCAGCTGATCTGGCCCTTCAGTACTTCCAGCGCAATGATGACAGCCAGTTCCGACTCATGTGCTTCCAGGATGCCAATGCTCGCGACCTGGCGCCCACTCTCGGTCCGTTCGACATGCACGACGGCGTCGATCGCGCTCGCCACCTGCAGGCAAACGGCTTCCTGGCCCATGCCCGCGAGCGCGCCAAGCGCCGCCAGCCGGGCGGGCACAGCCGCCGCCGCGTTCGCGTGGATGGTGCCGCCGCCGCCGGCATGTCCCGTGTTCATGGCTGACAGCAGTTCGCGGACTTCCGCACCGCGGCATTCGCCCACAACCAGCCGGTCCGGCCGCATCCTGAGGGCTTGGCGGACCAGTTCGCACAAGTCCACGGCACCGCCACCTTCCAGGTTTCCGTGCCGGGATTCGAGCGAGACGACGTGCGGGTGCACAGGGTTCAGTTCCGCGGCGTCCTCGATCAGGACGAGCCGCTCCCGGGGATGGCACAACCCCAGCAATGTGGCCAACAAGGTGGTCTTCCCCGAGCCGGTGGCCCCGCTAATGAGGAAGCTCAGCCTGGCCGCCACCATGCGCTCGAGCACCGACTGGACCAGCCGCCCGGGCGTTCCGGTTCCGAACATGCCGGCCTGACTCAGCTCGGGCATGGAGAAGACGGTGGCCCGGCGGATCCTGACGCTCAAGAGGGTCCCGGCCGTGGAAATCGGCGGCAGCACCGCGTGAACCCGGTAGCCGCCGTCGAGCCTGACATCGACGCACGGCGAGCCGTCATCCAGGCGGCGGCCGCCGGCTGCCACGAGCCTCGCGGCGAGGGCCCGGATCTGCGGCTCCCCGGCAAAGACCACCGGCGCCCTTTCCAGGCCCTTGCCGCGGTCCAGCCAGACCGAGTCAGGCCCGTTGACGAAAATGTCCGTCACGGCGGGATCCCGGGTGAGCGGCTGCAGGGGGCCGAGGCCGTTGAGTTCGGCGCTGATGCTCTCCACCGCGGCCAGGGCGCCGGCCGTGCCGAGCAGCCGCCCGCTAGCCTGGACCGCCGCCGCGACCCGCGACGGCGTTACTGGGGCGGCATCGGCCATGACGGACTCACGCACGGACTCCAGCAATTTCTCGTCGAAGAATCCCGACGACCGGCGGCGGCCCCGCGCACGGCGGGTGGTCGGATCCGGTTCGGCGGGACCCATGGCCGAATGGGCGCTCATCAGATGTCACCCCCGTCCAAATCGAGAAGCCCGCCGATGAAACGGCGGACGGAGCGCTGCCGGCCGGCTTCCAGAAGACGGCCGCGTTCCGTGGCCGCGGCCAGACCTTTGATTTCCGGCAGGATCCCGTGGAGGGGTAGACCGACGGATTCGGCGATCAGGGGCGCATCCAAGGCGGCGCCGGGACCAGCCCGGACCACCAGCGCCGTTTCCACCGGAGGAAGCTCCTGCAACAACCTTGCCGTGGCGACGGCAGCCCGCAGCCGGGCCGGTACCACGACGACGATCCGGTCGCATTCCCAGGCGAAGGACCGCAAAGTCGCCGCTCCCCGGCCGATATCCAGCACGACCAGCTCGCAGCCGCGCCGGGCGGCGTCCAGAACCCCGGCCACTGTGGTTGCGTCCACACCGGCTGCACCTTCCCTGCTGCCCGGCCACGACAGGAAAGAGAATCCGCCGGCCGTCGGCAGAGCGTCGTCCAGCTGGGCGGGGTCGATGCTGCCGCTCACCCCGGCCAGATCAGGCCAGCGGAGCCCGTGGGCGTCCTCGGCGGCCAGCGCCAGTTCCAGGCCGCCGCCCCAGGGGTCACCGTCGATCAGGAGCACCCTGGCCCCGAGGCCGGCGGCGGCCTGCGCGATCCAGACGGCGGCGGTCGTGGCGCCGGCGCCACCGCAGCCGCCGGTGACCCCGAGGACGAGCCCGCCGGCTTCCGGCGCGCGGGACCGGCTGAGGTATTCCGCCAGCCAGGCCGCGGCGTCCGGCAGAACGGCGACACGTTCGGCCCCGATGGCGGCGGCCAACTCCCACAGCCCGTCCCCGTCATCCCTCAGGCCGACCAGCACAGCAGGCGTCCTCCGCCGGAGTGGCAACTCGCGGATATCGCTGCCAACCAGGACGGCCAGCGCGGCGTCCCAGAACGGTGCGGCATCGGACACGTCCTGCACCGTCCGCAGCTGTCCCCCGGCCGCGGCGACAATGCGCTCCACCTCATTGCGCAGCACATCGACCCCGGTGACGAGCAACGTTTCCGGGGTTTCCCCAGGAATCCATGGCCCCGGCTCCCGCGCGGACGGCGAACCTGGACCTGGTTGCTGGTGCCTGTTCATGCTGCCACTGTGCCCGCGCCGGAAACGCAACGTAAGCGCCGTCGTCGGCTATGTGGAAAAGCCGGAGGGGATTCCTGCGGCCGCCGGCGCCAGACGCGCACAGACCACGCCCCGGAGCAGGGCAGAATTGACCCTATGTACCTGCTGCTCGCCGCCCACGCCGATGGCGCGGTCCTCCAGGAACTCACGGCGGATGGCGTCCCCGAACCGTCCAATCCGGAACCCCGCGTGGTCAGCGTCGGGGACCTGGCCGGCGTCGTGCGCGGGCTCGAGGAGCGGCACCCGCGCTGGATCTGGCACCGCACCCAGGACTGGTACCCCGCACTGCTGCGCGCCGGGGTGGAGCTCGAGCGCTGCTACGACCTCACGCTGTGCGGTTCGATCCTGGCCCACTCGGAGTTCACCGCCCACACCGGCTACGCCCAGGCGGCGGAAAAACTGACGCAGGACGACGAGCTGAACCAGCCGCCGCGGGCCCTGCAGCCCCCACCCCCGCCGCCCGAACAGGGCGCGCTTTTCGATGCCCCGGCCCCCGGCCGGCATCCCGGCCGGTCCCTTGAGGCTCTTCGCGCCGAGTATGCCGCCCAGCAGGAGGCGCTTCGCCAGGCGGGCACGGCCTCCGCCGCTCCCGCCGCCGCTGACGCCACCCGGCGGCAGCGGCTCCAGCTGCTGCTCGCCGCGGAATCCGCCGGAGCCATGATCGCCGCCGAAATGCAACACACCGGCGTCCCGTGGCGGGCGGAACTGCACGAGCAGATTCTCTCGGAACAGCTCGGACCCCGCCCGGCTCCGGGCCAGCGGCCGGCCAAACTCGAGTCGCTCACGGCCGAACTGCGGCAGCGGCTGCAGTCACCGGTGCTGAACCCCGATTCTCCGCAGGAGCTCATGCGCGCCCTGCACCGCAACGGCATCGAGGTGAAGACCACCCGCCAATGGGAACTGAAGGAATCCAGCCATCCCGCGATCGAGCCGCTGCTGGCCTACAAAAAGCTGGCCCGCCTCCACACGGCCAACGGCTGGACGTGGCTTGATACATGGGTGAAGGACGGCAGGTTCCAGCCCGAGTACGTGGTGGGCGGCGTGGTGTCCGGACGGTGGGCGTCCCGGGGCGGCGGGGCGCTGCAGATCCCGCGCCAGGTCCGCGGGGCGGTCCACGCCGATCCCGGCCACAAGCTGATCGTCGCCGACGCCTCCCAGCTGGAACCCCGGGTGCTCGTGGCGCTTGCGCAGGATTCCAAGATGGCCGAGGCCGCCCGGGACAAGGACCTCTACGCCGGCATCGCCGCACAGGGCTTCGGCGGCGACCGGGCCAAAGCCAAGGTGGCCCTCCTCGGCGCCATCTACGGGGCGACCACGGGCGAGTCCGGCCGGCTGATGCCCCAGCTCGCCCGCACCTATCCGCGTGCCGTGGGCTTTGTCGAGCAGGCCGCCCGCGACGGCGAGGCCGGCAGGACCGTCACCTCACGCCTGGGCCGGAGCAGCCCGCCCCCGTCGGAGCGCTGGCTCCAGAGTCAGCACTCCACCACAGCGGAGGAACAGCGCCGGGCAGACTCGATCGCCCGCTCGCGCGGCCGCTTCACCCGCAACTTCGTGGTGCAGGGCTCGGCCGCCGACTGGGCGGCGTGCTGGCTGGCGGAACTCCGACGGCGGTTGCGCGCCATGCGGGCGGACGGCGCGGCCGCGGGTCGGCTCGTATTCTTCCTGCACGACGAAGTCATGGTGCACTGCCCCGAAGGCGCCGTCGACGACTGCATTCGGGCGATCGAGGACTCCGCAATTGCGGCCAAGGAACTGCTGTTTGGCCGCATACCCGTGGAATTTCCCGTCAGCGTGGCCGTAGTGGACTCCTACGATAACGCCAAGTGAGTGACCTCGGTCACCATCTGTAACGTACCCGTCGGTAGCGTTGTGTGGCCCCCGTCACCGGGCTAGGCTCGAAAAAGGCCGGCAAAGTTCCCGTCAGTTCCGCCGGCCATTGCAACGACGCAAGGAAATTGGGGAGGCAGCGGTTTGGCTGGCACTTTTGAGATCGCACAAGCTGGAGACAAGGCATATTTCTTCAGGCTGACGGCAGCGGACGGCACGGTTGTGGCCGTTTCCCCGCTGTTCAGTTCCATCAAAGGCGCGGCGGCGGGCATCACCGCCG
Source organism: Arthrobacter sp. NicSoilB8 (assembly GCF_019977355.1). NCBI lineage: Bacteria > Bacillati > Actinomycetota > Actinomycetes > Micrococcales > Micrococcaceae > Arthrobacter > Arthrobacter sp. NicSoilB8. Next base: position 4,094,550 of record NZ_AP024655.1, read on the forward strand.
TGCGCGAGAACGCCGCGACCGGCCTGGTGGTGGATCGGTCCGGCACACATCGGAGCTCCGCTACCAAGCAGGGAGCACGGGCGATTGCTCCCTCGCAGGGCAACAGACTCGGCGGCAGCGGCCTGGCAGGCAGCGGCTTGGCCGGCAGCAGTCTGGCAGGCAGCGTCGCGGCGGCCGGCTAGCCGGAAGGCCGGCTAGCGGTACAGCAGGAAGGCCGGCGTCGTGCCGGTCTCAGACATCGATCCCGTACAGCCGCTCGCGGTCCCAGGGAACCGCCCAGCCCAGCTGGTCAAAAAGCTGGTTCAGGATCATGCCGGTAAACCCCCACACCACCACGCCGTTGACGGTGAATGCGGGGCTGTGGAATGTCTGGCCGGCCCGGCTGACCGTCGCCATGACCCGGTTGTCCGGGTCCAGCAGGTCCCGGACCGGAACGCGGAACACCTGGGCCGATTCGCCGTAATCCACCACCCGGACCGGCGACTGGGAGGCCCACCAGGCCAGGACCGGGGTGACCAGGAAATTCCCCCGGGGCAGTGCGAGTTCAGGCATGACCCCGAGCACGTTCACGCCCGCCGGGTTCAGGCCCGTTTCCTCTTCCGCCTCGCGCAGGGCCGCGGCAATCACGGACTCGCCGGGGTCTATGCCGCCGCCGGGAAAGGCCACTTGTCCGGGATGGTCGTCCAGGGTCTGTGCCCGCTGCAGCAGCAGGACGTCCAGATCTGCGGGAGCCAGCAACTTCTCGGACACCGCCGGGACGTTGTCCAGCGCGCCAAAGAGCATGAGCACCGCGGCCTTACGGACGCGTTCGCCGGGTTCGACGGCGAGTTCCCGCCAGCGCGGATCCGGCGCCGGCGCGGTGCCCGCCGCCACCGCGGCGACGAGATCGATCAGGTCCTGGCGCGCGGTCACCGCGGCTTCCTCTGCGATTCCATCCTGATTTCGGCCGCACGGTGCGTCTCGGCCTGCAGCTTCGCGAGCAGCTCCTCCTGCCCCGGCGCGAGCTCGTACTTCAAGAGCTTCCTGGCCTTCTCCGGGTCGGTCTCGCCCATCCCGTAGCTGGGACACCAGTTGGCCACGGCGCAGGCGCCGCAGGCGGGCTTGCGCGAGTGACAGACGCGGCGGCCGTGGAAGACGACGCGGTGCGAGAGCATGGTCCAGTCCTTGGGCTCGAACAGCTCGGCGACGTCCGACTCGATCCGGACCGGATCATCCGACTCCGTCCAGCCGAAACGCCGGGCCAGGCGGCCGAAGTGGGTGTCCACGGTGATACCCGGGACGCCGAAGGCATTGCCCAGCACGACGTTCGCGGTTTTCCGCCCGACGCCGGGCAGCGTCACCAGGTCTTCCAGCCGTCCCGGCACCTCGCCGTCGTACTCGTCCACCAGCCGGTTGCACAGCGCCAGGAGGTTTCTGGACTTGGCGCGGAAGAAACCGGTGGGTTTGATGATGGCTTCGAGCTCGGCCGGCTCCGCCTCCGCCATCCGCCTCGCATCCGGGTAGCGCGCGAACAGCAGGGGCGTGATCTGGTTGACCAGCACGTCCGTGGTCTGGGCGGACAGCACGGTAGCCACCACGAGTTCGAAGGGGCTGCGGAAATCCAGCTCCGCGTGGGCATACGGGTACTGCTCCGCGAGTGCCCGGTTGATCCGGCGGGCGCGGCGCTTGAGCGCCAGGAGGGACTCCCCCGGCGCCGGGGCGGTCCCGGGCTTGGTGCTGCCGGATTCCACGGTCACGGGGCCCGGCTAACCGCGCTCGATGTTGCTAAGATCCCGCAGCACGCCGAGTCGTCCGTCGGTGTGCTGGACCAGGAATGAGGTGCCGCGGTCCTCGAGGGCAAGGACCCAGCCGCCGGGTTCAATGACGAACGCCGGAGCCCCGGTGCGCTCGTCGACGGCGGTGCGCGGCTGTGCGACGGCGAACCAGAAGGCCTCGTGGACGGGGTGGACGTCGTCCTCCGCGGGCCGGCTGGCGGGGTCGACGGTGGCGCCGATGGGCTCGTGCGCGCGAACCTGCTCCTGGGGCCGGACCTGGGGGTTGACCGTGGTGGGGGCGCTCCCGCCGGAGGCCGCCGGGACGTCGGCGGCGCGGGTCTGCTCGGCTCCCGGGGAACCCGCGGCGGGCGCGGTGGCGGCGGAGTGGGTCTGTTCCGCGGCCGAGGCCGCAGCGGCAGCAGGGGCAGCGGCTGCGGCAGGCACTTCGGCAGCCTGGGTCTGTTCCGCGGCGGGCGCCGCGGCGGACCGGGCAGGTTCCGCAGACGGAGCCGGTTCCCCTGACGGTGCCGGTTCCCCGGCGGACGGAGCCGACGTCGACGGCGCGGACGGTGCCGGCGCGGCGGGGCTGGAAGCGGCGGGGCTAGAAGCGGCGGGGCTAGAAGCGGCGGCGGCCGGCACAACACCGGAAAGCCGGGTCTCCGGCGCACTGGCGGCAGCACTCCCCGGCGCCGCGGCGGGCGCTGCGCCCGCTGCAGCTGCGCCCGCCGCTGCTACGGCCGACGCTGCTCCGGCCGACGCTGCTCCGGAGGGTGACACGGCGGGTGATGCCGCCGGCGCGGCGGCCTGGCCGCCGGTGGCCGGACGCTTGGCCCAGCCGGCCTTGGCTGCATCCGCGGAGTCCTTGCCCGGTTTGGGCTGCTTCGGAGCTTTGGGCGCACGGGGCTTTTGCACCGGGACAACAGCTTCCCGGGCCACCACGTGGGCAGGCGTTTCCTCCCGGCCGAGGAAGTCGCCGGCGAAGAACGGGATCCAGCGGGCCAGCACCGTGGCCGCGAAGAGCCCTGCGGCGCCAAGGAGGGCTATCAGCATGCTCGGCACGAACGCCCCGGCGGCGGCGAGGAAGAAGAAGGCCAGCGTGAAGGACGCCACGACGGATGCGAACTGGTCGACCGACAGGGATCCGATCCGGATCCTCGTCGCCGGGCTCAGGCGGCGTGCCACGAACAAGGCGGTCACGATGAGCGGCAGCACGATGCCCAGGCCCAGGAAGAACAGGCTGCCCAGGTTCCAGAGGTTGTAGGCGAAGGCAAACATCGGAATCAGGGAGGCGATGAAGAGAAACAGGGTTGAGCCGAAGACGGTGAGGTCACGGATGGTGAAGGGACCGAGGACGGCCTCGTTCTTCTTCGCGGTCTTCTTGTCCACGGTGAAGCGTGGCGCGTCGCCGAACCCTGCGGGCCCGGGCTGAGCCGTTCCGCCCTGGCGTTGGGCGGGCGCCCGGAGTTGCCCGTTGTCTTGCTCGTTCATTCCGTATCTCCTTAGCATGGCGGCACTCTGGACAGTGCCGTCTAACGGCAGGCAAGAACGGGACCGCCAGCGGGTCCCGCCGCCTCCATCGGATGTCACAACTTGATTTCAGCCTAGCCAAGTGGCTGGCCGATCACTAGCTGACAAGCCGAGGGCGGACACAGCAGAATTCTTTGGGTTTTCTTCGACCCCGGGCGCGCACGGACCGCCCTCCGCACCGCCCGCCAAACCACTCGTCGCTTAACAAACACCGCTCACGGCGCTCTTTGTGACGGGGCGCACGTTTGGTCGGACCCTCGTATTAGTGTTTATTGCAGAACAGCTCGCGGTACTGCCGTGATCTGCCGCCGCCCGACGCCGCGCATGCGGCCCGGCGCGGAGGCACCACGAACGTCCGCGCAGCACGGATCGATGAATGATGAGGTTCACCATGTCCCAGCAGACTCCCGGTTCCACGGCAATGCAGTCGCCCCAGGGCGATGCCTTCGAAAACCTGTCCCAGGAGAACCGCCGCTTCGCGCCGTCGGCCGAGTTCGCCGCGAACGCCGTGGTCACCGCCGGCGAGTATGCCGAGGCCGACGCCGACCATCCCGCCTTTTGGGCGAAGCAGGCCCGCGAGCTCCTGAGCTGGTCCAAGGACTTCACCCAGGCGCTGGATTGGTCCAACCCGCCGTTCGCGAAGTGGTTCGTCGGCGGGGAGGTCAACGCCGCGTACAACGCCCTGGACCGCCACGTCGAGGCTGGCAACGGGGACCGGGTGGCCATCTACTTCGAGGGCGAGCCCGGCGACACCCGCGCCTACACCTACGCCCAGCTCACCGAGGAAGTGAAGAAGGCCGCGAACGCCTTCGAGTCCTTGGGCGTGGCCAAGGGCGACCGCGTCGCCGTGTACCTGCCCATGATTCCCGAGGCCGTCATCACCCTGCTGGCCTGCGCGAGGATCGGCGCGATCCATTCCGTGGTCTTCGGCGGCTTCTCCGCCGAAGCCCTGCGGTCCCGGATCGACGACGCCGAGGCCAAACTCGTCGTCACGGCCGACGGCACCTACCGCCGCGGCAAGCCCAGCTCGCTTAAGCACGCCGTCGACGACGCGTTGTCCCACGACGGTCACACCGTCCAGAACGTCGTCGTGGTCAAGCGCAACGGCCAGGACGTGGACTGGCACGAGGGCCGGGACCACTGGTGGGCCGACACCGTCGGGACGGCCTCCGCCGAGCACACCGCCGTCGGCCACGACTCCGAACACCCGCTTTTCATCCTCTACACCTCCGGCACCACCGGCAAGCCCAAAGGCATCCTGCACACCACCGGCGGCTACCTCACCCAGGGCGCCTACACGCACAAGGCGGTCTTCGACCTGCACCCGGAGACGGACGTCTACTGGTGCACCGCCGACGTCGGCTGGATCACCGGGCACTCCTACGTCGCCTACGCCCCGCTCATCAACGGCGCCACCCAGGTCATGTACGAGGGCACCCCGGACTCCCCGCACCAGGGACGCTGGTGGGAGATCGTGGAGAAGTACAAGGTCTCCATCCTCTACACCGCCCCCACTGCCATCCGCACCTTCATGAAGTGGGGCAAGGAGATCCCGGCCAAGTCCGACCTCTCCTCGATCCGGGTCCTGGGCTCGGTGGGCGAACCCATCAACCCGGAAGCCTGGATGTGGTACCGCGAAGTCATCGGCGGTGACAGCGGCCGGAAGGAAACCCCGGCGCCGATCGTGGACACCTGGTGGCAGACCGAAACCGGGGCGCAGATGATCGCCCCGCTGCCCGGCGTCACGGCCACCAAGCCCGGCTCGGCCCAGGTCCCGCTGCCCGGCATCGCCGTGGACGTCGTGGACGAACTCGGCGAGTCCGTGCCCAACGGTTCCGGCGGCTACCTCGTCATCCGCGAACCCTGGCCCGCCATGCTTCGCGGCATCTGGGGGGACCCGGAACGGTTCAAGGAGACCTACTGGTCCCGCTTTGAGACCATGTACTTCGCCGGCGACGGCGCCAAGAAGGACGAGGACGGCGACATCTGGCTCCTGGGCCGTGTCGATGACGTCATGAATGTCTCCGGCCACCGCCTGTCCACCGCGGAAATCGAATCCGCGCTCGTCTCCCACCCGGCCGTCGCCGAAGCCGCCGTCGTGGGCGCCGCGGACGAGACCACCGGCCAGGCCGTCGTGGCCTTCGTCATCCTGCGTGGGGACGCCGTGGACACCGGCGAGGCCATCGTCGCCGAACTCCGCAACCACGTCGGCAAGGAGATCGGCCCGATCGCCAAGCCCAAGACCATCCTGGTGGTGCCGGAACTGCCCAAGACCCGCTCCGGCAAGATCATGCGCCGCCTGCTCAAGGACGTCGCCGAAGGCCGCGAGGTCGGCGACGCCACGACTCTCGCCGACAACACCGTCATGACCCAGATCGCGCAGTCACTGAAGAAATAGCCTGACGAAATAGCCGGCAGAACGGCCCGCCGGCATGCTTGGAACCCGGCGCAGGGACGACGGCGGCGCTGCCCAATCCGGCGGGCCGCGCCGCCGTCGTCGTTGAACCTGCCCCTCGGCACCGACGCCGCCGACACATCCGCAGGAACGAACGGCGCGGCAGAATCAAACCGGGTGGCTGTAACAACCGGCTGGCTTTAACAAACTGAGTGGCAGTAACGAACAGCGCAGGCGGGGCGCGGCGCGATAGATTTGCAGACATGACTGAAGCCACCCCCGCCAGTGCTGCCGGCCGCGGCACCATCCTGGTTCTCAACGGACCCAATTTGAACCTACTCGGCAGCCGCGAACCCGAGAAGTACGGGACAGCGACGCTCGCCGACGTCGAACAGCTCGCCAAAGACGCCGGTGCCGCGCACGGCCTGGACGTCGAGTGCTTCCAGTCCAACCATGAGGGGGCTCTCGTGGACGCCATCCACGCCGCGCGCGGGAAGGCGCTGGGAATCGTGCTCAACGCCGGCGCCTACACGCACACGTCGGTGGCCATCCGGGACGCCATATCCGCCGTTGCGCTGCCCACGGTCGAGGTGCACATCACCAATGTTCACGCCCGCGAGCCGTTCCGGCACCATTCCTACCTTTCGGACATTAGCAAGGCCGTGATCGCCGGCGCCGGGATCCTGGGCTACCGCTTCGCGGTGGAATACCTCGCCGGACTGCACACGGCCAAGGACTGAGCATGTCCGCCGCGGAGCACGTAGGGGCGTCCGGGGAACCGGCCAGAAGTTCGGGCACGGATTCAGGCACGGAACCGGGCACGGATTCGGGCACCGCGCAGTGGTACAGGCACTTTGGCACGTTCGATGCGCCGGGTTCCTCCCCCTGCTATGCCGAGTGGGCGGTGGGGATCGCCGGGGACGCCGAGCTGATCCGGCGGATCGACTTGTGGCCGTACAACAAGCGCCAGCCACTGCTGCTCCTCGCCGCGGCCCGGTTCCTCGGCGCACAGATCAGCCCCTACCGTGACTTCCGGAACTTCCTGGACGGACACTGGGCCGCGGTCTCGGACATCGTGCTGTCGCGTGCCACCCAGACCAACGAGGCCGGACGCTGTACCACCCTGCTGCCGTCCCTCGCCCAGATCTCGGCCACCGAGGGCCGGCCGCTGGCCCTGATCGAGGTGGGCGCCTCGGCCGGCCTGGCGCTGTTCCCGGACCGCTACGGCTACGAGTACGTCGCGGAAGCCGCGGAGGCAAGGACGACGCGACTGGATCCTGCCGGCGCACGGCCCGGCACCTACCCGGTCCTGCGCTGCGTCACCTCAGGACCGGTCCCGCTGCCGGCGGCACTTCCCCAGGTCGTCTGGCGCGCCGGGATCGACCTCAACCCCTTGGATGTCCGCAACCGGGACGACGTCGCCTGGCTGGAAGCCCTCGTCTGGCCGGAGCAGGAGTTCCGTCTCGAACGGCTGCGGCAGGCGATCGCCATCGCCCGGGAGGACCCGCCGCTGCTGGTGTCCGGCGACCTCAACGAACAGCTCGTGGGACTCGCCGCCCGGGCTCCGGAAGACGCCGCCCTGGTGGTGTTCCACAGCGCCGTCATGGCCTACCTCGACGGCGCCGGCCGCACCCAGTTCCGCCGCACCATGGCGGATCTCGCGGCGGAGCGGGGCTGCCACTGGCTCTCAAACGAAGGCCACACGGTGCTCGCCCAGGCCGACGGGTCCAGCGTGGTTCCGGAAATGGACGACGCCCGGCTCCGCGGCCGGTTCCTGCTGCTCCAGGACGGTGAGCCGGCTGCCATCGCGGGCCCGCACGGCCAGAGCTTGGAGTGGCTGTAGCCCGCGGCGGCTAGCGCCTCGGGGTGACAGACCCGCGGGTGGCCCAGCCGGCTACTTCTTGACGCACTGTCCGGAGGACACTGCGCTGCCGAGCCCCGGCGCCTGGGCCGCAACGGGGCCAAGATCGTTCATGGTGATGGCGAATCCGAGCGAGGACTCCGTGGTGGCTTTGGCAAAGACGACCCCCGCCACCTGCCCGTCCATGGTCAGGAGCGGGCCCCCGGAGTTGCCCGGCTGCACGTCGCCGGCGATCCGGTACACGTCCTCGGGCGCCGCATTGTTGCCGTAGATGTCGGGGACGAGCACGGTGGTGATGTCCTGCACCGTGGCGGGTTTGGACTGGAAGGGGCCGCCGTGCGGATATCCGGCGAAGGCTGCGGCGCTGCCGGCCGGCAGGTCGGAGGCCAGCGGGAGGGGCTCCGAGCGCAGACCGTCCACGGCCACGACGGCGAGGTCGTGCTGGGTGTCGAAGTACACGACGCGCCCGGGCAGGGCCCGGCCGCCGGGCGTCTCCACCACCGGCTCATCCACTCCGGCGACCACGTGGGCGTTGGTCACCACACGCCCGGGAGCGACCACGAAGCCGGTTCCGGTCTGGTTCTGGCCGCACTGGTAGGCGGTTCCGGCGATCTTCAGCACCGACGCGGCGGCCTTGTTCAGCGCCGGGGTGTCCGTGTTGGTGTCCGGGACGGCGACCGGCTGGCTCTGGCCGAAGCCGTCGAGCAGGGTGGGTATGCCCTCGCCGATCACGGCGGACCGCAGTTGCGCCATCGATGCCTTGACCGGCGTCGGCGTCACGCCGTCGATGAACCTGATGACTTTGGACTCGGCGAGCTGCTGGGACACGAACGGCACGCCCAGTGCCCCGATGCTGAAGGCCAGCATCGACATCACGAGGGCGGACACCACCACGTTCACGCCTCCGCCGACTAGGCGGTCCGCCGCCCGCAGGGGGCTGAAAGGCACGACGCTGCGGATTTGCCGTCCGATCATGGTGCCGAGGCCGTTCCCCACGATCATCAGCAGGACCGCGGTGGCGATAATCGCCGTCAGGCGCCAGCCGCTGTCCTCCACGAGCCCGCTGACGATGGGAACGGAAACGAAGGCGGCGACCGCGCCTGCTGCGAATCCCGCGATGCCTCCGAGCGTCACCAGGAAGCCGTTGCGAAGGCCGTGGATCAGGTAGGACAAGAGCGCCACGACCAACACCAGGTCCAAAATGGTCAAGCCAAACACCGGGGCTCCTCACAGACAGTTAAGCCACGATTCTAGCGGTGTAAGCTGAACGTTTGCCGACCGGCCGCCGCTCTGGAGGGTCTGCCGGGAACTGCGGGGACATCCCGGGCCGTTCGCATTCGGACCCATCGGGCGTTTCGGTGCCAACTACGTCACAGAAGCGCCAAAATTCTGAAAGAATGGCTGAAGCGCCCCAGCCGACACAGCTAGTCAGGAGATTTCATGGATATCGAGGTATTGCGCCGCGCACCCCTTTTCGCCACGCTCGACGACGAGGCGTTCCGTCTGCTGACGGACGAACTCACCGAGGTGGACCTTTCACGCGGTGCCTCGGTATTCCGGGAAGGCGACCAGGGCGACCAGCTCTACTTCATCGTCTCCGGCAAGGTAAAGCTCGGCCGCACGTCGCCGGACGGCCGCGAGTCATTGCTTGCCATCCTCGGCCCGGGTGAACTTTTCGGCGAAATGGCCCTCTTCGACCCCAGCCCGCGGACGGCCACGGCAACCGCCGTGTCTGAGACGCGTCTCGCCGGGCTGAAGAACGAGAGCCTCAACGCGCTGCTCCGCACCCGCCCCGAGGTTTCGGCCCAGCTGCTGCAGGCCCTGGCCCGCCGCCTGCGCCGCACGAACGATTCCCTCTCCGACCTCGTCTTCTCCGACGTCCCGGGCCGTGTGGCCAAGGCGCTGCTGGATCTGGCCGACCGCTTCGGCCGCCCCGCGACCGACGGCGTCCTGGTCGCTCACGAACTGACGCAGGAAGAGCTTGCCCAGCTGGTCGGCGCCTCGCGCGAAACGGTCAACAAGGCCCTCGCTGAGTTCGTGCAGCGCGGCTGGCTCCGCCTGGAAGCCCGCGCCGTCGTCATCCTCGACATGCAGCGCCTGCGCCAGCGTTCCCGCTAGGAATCATCAGCAGCAGGCACGGAGGCCGGTCCCTACGGGGCCGGCCTTCTGTTGTTCCGCGCCCGGCCGTTCCGCGGGACATGTCCCGTTGGCCGCTGACCCCATTGGGCAGTGCAGCGAGGGACATGCCATTGGAGGCCGCCGCAACGCCTGGACATGTCCAGCCCCGGCAGCCAGGACTGGACATAATGCCACTATGTCCACCGGCCAGAGCCAACGGAGGGCATGCCCCCGGGCCGGCGCAGGGCACAGGGGGACATGCTCAGCCGCACGGCGCAGCGGAGGGCATGTCCCCCGGGCTTGCGCGGCATACGGAGGAGCATGCCCAGTCCGGCTGTGCCAGGCTGACCTGACGTGGGATACGCGGGCCGGGCGCCAGACTGGGCAGGGGATGTGGGAATGTCTCAGCTGTTCCGCGCAGCGAGGGGCATGCCCATTGGAGGCCGCAGCATCGCCTGGACATGTCCAGCCCCGGCAGCCAGGAGTGGACATAATGCCACTATGTCCACCGGCCAGGGCCACCGGAGGGCATGCCCCCGGGCCGGCAGGCGCCGCGCAGCAGACCAAGGCCGCTCAGGCCAGGCGCTGCGGTTTTAGCGCTCCCGCTGGGGTTCGCCGGCCACGGTCTTGGCGGCCTCGACTTCGAGCATGAGCCGGCCCTCTTCCTCGACGAGCTTCGGCTGGTAGACGTGGGCCTTGCGCTTGTAGCTGAGGTAGGCGATGCAGCCGTTGGCCTTGGCCATTTTCTCGAGCATGATCTCGGAGCCGGGCACCAGGAGTTCGCCCAGGGTCCGGCCGACCGTGTTTTCCTGCCCCACCTCGTCGCCAAGAACGGTGGTGTCCCGCTCGCGCACCACCTGGCGGACGCACACCCAACGGCCCCACACGCCCTTGCTGGCCAGCAGTGAGGGCTGCTGGTTCACGGGCAGGGTGGCGGCAAAGTAGCGGGTGTTGAACCGGCGGTGCGCAAAATCGGGGCTGAGCCAGTTGACCAGAGGTTTGAGCAGGTCCGTGCGCAGCGAGAGCCCGCGCTTGGCAAGGACATCCGTGAAGGATTTCTCCTGCTCCGCCACGGCTTCGCGGGCACGCATCCATTCGGCGCTGGAGGTCGATTCCACCGTGGTGGACAGGTCCGGGCCGGCCAGCAGGATGCCGGTCTCCTCAAAGAGCTCACGGATGGCGCCGACGACGTGGCGGCGCGCCAGCCCGACGTCGGTTGTCCCCATCTGCTCGGCCCAGTGCTGGGGCGAGGGGCCCAGCCAGCCGACGGCGTCGTCGTCGGACGCCTCCAGTGATCCCCCGGGGAAGGCGAGGACACCGAGCGGGGAGGACCCCGTCCGGTACCCGAGCCAGGTCTCCAGGCCGGTGGGCGAGTCGCGCAGGAGGATCACCGAGGAGGCGTAGCGCGGGGCGCGGGGCGTGCGCTCGCCGTGTTCAAGCCAGCTGCGCGCTGCTCCTTCGAGGTCGGGGGGCAGAACGAACAGGCGGCGTGCTAACTGAGGCAACGAAGTGACCGGCCTTCTAGGCGAATTCGGCGATCAGTTCGACTTCAACGGGAGAGTCGAGCGGCAGGACGGACACCCCGACGGCGGAACGGGCGTGCTGGCCGGCGTCACCGAGGACCTGGCCCAGCAGCTCCGACGCGCCGTTGATGACACCGGGCTGGCCGATGAAGGAAGGATCGGAGGACACAAACCCGACAACTTTGACAATCCGCGTGATGCGGTCGAGGTCGCCGATCACACTCTTGACGGCGGCCAGGGCGTTGACGGCGCAGACCGCGGCGTAGGCCTTCGCCGCTTCCGGGGACACGGTGGACTCGTCCGCGGCGCCTTCCGATCCGGAGGACACCTTGCCGGTGGCCTCGAGCCTGCCGTTGATGAACGGCAGCTGCCCGGAGGTGTAGACGTGGTTGCCGGAAATGACGGCAGGAACGTAGGCGGCTACCGGGGCGGCGACATCGGGGAGCGTCAGGCCCAGCTCCGCGAGACGCTGTTCGACGGCGGATGACGCGCCCGCGACGCCGGCCTGGCCTGCTGCCCCGGCCGGTACTGCGCCGGCCGTCGTGACAGTGCTTTCGGAGATGTTTTCCGAGCCGGCCGGCGTGGCCGGGGCGGCTTCTGAGGGGTTGCTCATGGCTACTGCTTCTCCCGCTTCAGGTAGGCAACCAGGCCGTTTCCGTCGGGGCCCGGGACAACTTGGACGAGCTCCCAGCCGTCCTCGCCCCACTGGTCCAGGATCTGCTTTGTGGCATGGATGATGAGCGGAATCGTGGCGTACTCCCATTTGGTCATGACATAAAGCCTAGTCGTTGCCGGTAAAGTGGAAAACATGGCGACTGGCAAGAACCCTTTATTCGACACGGCCACCACCCTCGGAAAGATCTTTCTTTTCCTGGGCGTGAGCGCCATTTGCGGCGTCCTGGTGGCGGGCCTCCTGGTCCCCGCGGCGGCCGTTTCGGGCAGCGCGGCGAGCGGATCCATCCAGTTCTTTGACACGCTTCCCGCGGAGCTGAAGGTCGATCCGCCGAGCCAGTCGACGACGATCCTGGCCTCCGACGGCAGCGTGATCGCCAATCTCTACGCGGAAAACCGGACCCGTGTGTCGCTTGACCAGATGTCCCCGCACATCAAGAACGCGATCATCGCCATCGAGGACAGCCGGTTTTACGAGCACGGCGGCGTGGACACCACCGGCATCCTGCGCGCCCTTGTCAGCACGGCCCGCGGCAACAAGCAGGGTGCGTCCACGATCACGCAGCAGTACGTGAACAACGTCATCAACTCCTCGCTGGAGGCCGAAGGCAAGGGCGACGAGGTCCTCCTCAACGGCGTCAACAAGGGCGTCGGGGACAAGCTGCGCGAAATGAAGCTGGCCATCGCGCTGGAGAAGAAGTTCACCAAGGAGCAGATCCTCGAGGGCTACCTGAACATCGTGTTCTTCAACCGCGACGCCTACGGCATCGAAGCCGCGTCCAAGTTCTTCTTCAGCACCACGGCCAAGGACCTGACCCTGCCGCAGGCGGCACTGCTGGCCGGCGTCGTGAACAGCCCCTCCTACTACGACCCCATCACGAACCCGGAAAACGCCAAAACCCGCCGGGACCTCGTGCTCAAGGCCATGCTGACCCAGGGCAAGATCCAGCAGGCGGATTATGATGCCGCGGTCGCGACGCCGGTGGAGACCAAGGTCACCCAGCCCCGCCAGGGCTGCGCCTACTCGCAGACGGCGCCGTATTTCTGCGACTACGTGCTGCACCTGCTGCTGAACAACCCCGCCTACGGCGCCGACGCCGCCGAGCGCGAGCGGAAGATCTTCCGCGGCGGCCTGACCATCAAGACCACCCTGGATCCGAACGCCCAGGCCGTGGCCCAGGCCCAGGTGGACGCTTCGGCCGGCGCCAACCCGGATAAGTGGGGCGCCTCGCTCGTGTCGGTGCAGCCCGGCTCCGGCAAGATCGTCTCCATGGCCCAGAACACCGTCTGGTTCCCGGCCGACGGAAAGTTCGACCAGACCCAGAACTTCAACGTGGACAGCCAGGACGCCAAGGGCAACGACCTCAACGGCCTCGGCGGCTTCCAGCCGGGCTCTACGATGAAGCCCTTCACGTTCGCGGAGTGGCTCAATGAGGGCAAGTCCATGAACACGCAGCTCAACGGAGCCGTCCGCCGGTACCCGCAGTACTTCCCCTGGAAGAACACCTGCCCGGCACCGACCGTCGGCTGGTATGACGCGTCCAACGGGACCCACGATCTGCAGAACGCGGAGGAGGGCTACTACAAGTACATGTCCGTCCTCGATGGCCTGGCGAACTCCATCAACACCATCACGTTTGCCACCGCGGCCCAGGTGGACCTGTGCGGGATCCAGAAGATCGTCGACGCCGTCGGCATCCACGGCGGCCTGCCCACCGCGGACAGCCCCAATCCCCAGGTCCCGATGACCACCCTCGGCAACCTCATCGGGTCCACCCAGACGGCACCGCTGACCATGGCCAGCGCGTTCGCCACGTTCGCCAACGACGGCAAGTACTGCGAGCCGATCGCCATTGATTCGGTGACCGACGCGACCGGTGCCCAGCTGCCGGCCCAGACGCCCAACTGCCGGGACGCGGTCAGTCCCGACGTGGCCCACGGTGTCGCCTACGCCATGCAGGAAGTGCTCAACCGGGGCTCCGGCTCGCTCATCCAGCCGCGGATTTCGACCAGGACCACTTTCCCCATCGCGGCCAAGACCGGAACCAACGACACCAACAGCTCCACCTGGGTGGCGGGCTACACCAAGGGCCTGGCAACGGCCACGTGGTTCGGCGATCCCCTGGGCAACCAGCAGCGGGCCGGCCAGAACGTCACGATCAACGGCAAGTTCTACAAGGGCATCGACGGCTACATGATCGCCGGGCCGCAGTTCTCCAACTACATGGCCCAGGTGGCTCCGTCCTACGGCACCGATCCGTTCCCGGCTCCGCCGTCGAACCTGCTCAACGCGCCGGCCCCGGTCGCGCCGCCGCGGACGTCCACCCCGACGAGCCAGAGCACCGAGCCGGCCACGCAACCGTCCGCCGACCCGTCACCGGCACCGGCGCCGACGAAATCCAGCAAGAAGTAACCCGTGCTCCGGGGGAATGATCTGGCGGGCCGCGTTCGAAGCATCGGACGCGGTTTTGCCGTGACCGCCGCGCTCGGCACGGCGGCAGGGGCGGCCGCCGCCGGCTACGGGCTGTGGGAGAAGAACCAGTTCGAACTCCGGGAGGAGACCCTTCCCATCCTGCCGGCCGGCTTCGGCCCGTTCCGGATCCTTCATCTCTCCGACATCCACTTCGTTCCGGGCCAGCACCGGAAGGCCCGGTGGCTGTCGTCCCTAGCCGAGCTGAAGCCGGACCTCGTGGTGAACACCGGCGACAACCTCAGCCATGCCAAGGGCGTGGACCCCCTCGTGGCGGCCCTGCGTCCCCTGCTGGAGTTCCCCGGCGTGTTCGTTCCCGGTTCCAACGACTACTTCGGCCCCAGCTTCAAGAACCCGGCCTCCTACCTGCGGGGGCCCTCGGCCCAGCGCAAGGACCCGGAGAAACTCGACTGGCCGCGGCTGCGCTCAGAGTTCGGCATGTCCGGCTGGGTGGATCTGACCAACCGCTGCCAGTCCCTCGTGCTCAAGGGCATCCGCTTCGACTTCTCCGGCGTCGACGATCCCCACCTGCGCCTCGAACGGTACGCGGGCTGGCCGCGCGGCACCAAGGGCCGGGACGCCGATCCGCACCTGCGCGTCGCCGTGGCGCACGCGCCCTACCAGCGCGTCCTCGACCACTTCACCCAGGCCGGAGCCGACCTCCTGCTGGCCGGCCACACCCACGGCGGGCAGATCTGCATCCCGGGCTACGGGGCACTCGTGACCAACTGCGACCTTCCCACCTGGCGGGCCCGGGGCCTGCAAGCGTGGGAAAGCAACGGGAGCACGACGCCGGTGAACGTTTCCGGGGGCATCGGCACCTCCCGCTTCGCCCCGGTCCGCATCGCCTGCCGTCCCGAAGCAGTCCTGCTCACGCTGACCTCCCGCGCCTAGCCCTGCGCGGGCGCCTCCCGAGCCCAGCGGGTGGACATGCTCCCCCGTACCGCCTCCGCCGGGGAATGCCCTCCCGTCATGCTCCAACCCAGTGGACATGCCCTCCGCTGACCGCGGGCACTGGACATATGGGCATCATGCCCACCGCACAAGGCCAGGGCTGGACATGTCCCACCGGGAATGGCACGGCGACCGGACATGTCCTCCCCTCCAGGCTCAAGCAATAAACACGCCCTCCTCCGCGCTCCTCGATGCTGGACATGCCCTCCCTTTGTGCCCCCCGCCCAGTGACCATGCCCTCCCCTGACCGCGGGCACTGGACACATGGGCATCATGCCCACCGCACAAGGCCAAGACTGGACATGTCCCACCGGAAATGGCGCCAGGGACTGGACATGTCCCGCGGAGGCGGCGGGACGGGCGGGCCCGGGCTCCATTGCGGATTGCAATGACTGGGAGAGATCATGGGACCGACCACTGGCGTGTGAATCCGGTCACTCCATGGCCTAGGGTAGTTGCTACAGGAAACTACATTCAACGGTGCTATCTACGCACGGGCGTCCTAAGAAGCAGGCATGGCCAAGCAGAGTTCATTCTTCACCTCCATCAGCCGTCTCTATCCGCACGTCAGGCCCATCCTGCCCCGGCTGGTCATGGGCCTGCTCTGCGCGCTGCTGGCAAGCGTGGTGGCGCTGGCCATCCCCCAGGTGCTGCGCGTCCTGGTCAACGAATCCCTCAAACCCGGGGGCAGCACGGACGCGGTCTGGACCGCCTCGCTCATCATCCTGGGCCTGGGCATCGCCGAGGCCGGACTCGTGGCCCTGCGCCGCCAGTTCGTCATCAATCCGGCCACCACCGTGGAGACCCGGATGCGGGTCTCCCTCTACGGGCACCTTCAGGACCTCACGGTCTCCTTCCATGACCGCTGGGGCTCCGGCCAGCTGCTCTCCCGCGCCATGACGGACCTGAACTTCCTGCGCCGCTGGATGGCGTTCGGCGCGATCATGCTGGTGGTCACCACGCTCACCGTGGTGATCGGCGTCGTCGTGATGTTCTCCATGAGCTGGCAGCTGGCGCTGATCTTCCTGGCCGCCGCCGTGCCGATCATGATCTACGGCTTCCGCTTCCGCACCTGGTTCAGCAAGGTGGCCCGCCGCAGCCAGGACCAGGCCGGGGACCTCGCCACGACGGTGGAGGAATCCGTCCACGGCATCCGCGTCCTGAAGGCGTACGGCCGCAGCCGCGAGGCGCTGGAGAACTTCAACGAACAGGCCGAGGAACTCCGGCAGACCGAGATCGCCAAGGCCAAGCACCTGGCGACCTTCAGCCTCGTGGTGACGCTCCTGCCCGAGCTCGCCCTCGGCGCCGGGCTCGTCGTCGGCGTCGTGCTGGCCTCCACGGACCAGCTCTCCATCGGATCCCTCGTGGCCTTTTTCGCCACCGCCGCGGTGGTTGCCGCGCCGGTCGAATTCTGCGGCATGCTGCTGGCGATGGCCCTCACCGCCAAGTCCGCGGTGGACCGGCACTTCGAGGTCATGGACGCGAAGAACACGATCACCAGCCCGGACCAGCCGCGCCGGCCGGCCGATCTCACGGGCGCCCTGAGCTTCCGCAATGCCACGTTCGCGTTCGAGGACGCCCCGGACAAGCCGATTCTCAAAAACATCAGCCTGGACATCCGGCCCGGCGAAACCATGGCCCTCGTGGGCATCACGGGCAGCGGCAAGAGCGCCCTGCTCCAGCTGGTCCCCCGCCTCTACGACGTCACCGGCGGCTCCATCACCATCGACGGCGTGGATCTGCGCGAGTTCAGCGTGGAGGATCTGCGCACGGTGGTTGCCGTCGCGTTCGAGGACACCACCCTGTTCTCCAGTTCCGTCCGCGACAACGTCCTGCTCGGCGCGCCCGGCGCCGGGTCGGCGGAAGGCCGCGACGCGGCACTGGAGGAAGCCCTCGACGTCGCCCAGGCCCACTTCGCCTATTCCCTGCCGGACGGGGTGGACACCCTGATCGGCGAGGAGGGCCTCAGCCTGTCCGGCGGGCAGCGCCAGCGCATCGCCCTGGCCCGCGCCATCGCCGCCAAACCGGCGGTGCTGGTCCTGGACGACCCGCTGTCCGCCCTGGATGTGAACACCGAGGAACTGGTCGAGCGGCGGCTGCGCGAGGTCCTCGCGGACACCACCACACTGATCGTGGCCCACCGGCCCTCCACGGTGGCCCTGGCCGACCGGGTGGCCCTGCTCGAGGAGGGCCGGATCACCGCCGTGGGCACCCACGCCGAACTGCTCGCCAGGAACAGCCACTACCGTTACGTGATCGCCAGCCTGGACACGGAGCCACGGGACCTGGATTCAGAATTGTCCGCCCTCGAGGACCAGTCCGAGGAGATTTCCCGATGAGCAGCGCAACGTTCGGCACGGCCAACGAGGACAACGCCCACCTCAGCCGGAACGAAAGCAAGGCCGTCCGGCGGCGCTCCCTGGCCCTTCTGGGCTCCCTGATCCGCCCTGTCCGGGCCCGTTTCTGGCTGACGATCGGCGCCGTCGTCCTGTCCCAGGCCGCCCGGGTGGCCGGGCCGGCGCTGATCGCCTTCGGGATCGACCACGCCCTGCCGGCCCTGCGCGCCGGCAACAGCCTTCCGCTGGTGCTCACCGGCGTCGCGTACCTCGTTGCGGCTGCCGCCGCTGCCGGCCTGACCGCCCTGTATGTGACGTCGACGGCCCGGCTCAGCCAGGCGATGCTGCTGGACCTCCGTGTGCGGGTCTTCCGGCACACGCAGCGGCTGAGCCTGGAATTCCACGAAAGATACACCTCGGGGCGCATCATCGCCCGGCAGACCTCGGATCTGGAGGCTTTGCGCGAGCTCCTGGATTCCGGCGTGAGTTCACTGGCCTCGGGCATGCTGTTCATGGCGTTCACGGCCATCACGGTGTTCGTCCTGGACTGGCGCAGCGGGCTGCTGCTGCTGGCCGCCGGCGTGCCGATGTTCTTCCTGTCCCGCTGGTACCAGAAGCACTCGCAGATCGCCTTCCGCGAATCCCGGGTGGTCTCGGCCCGGCTGATCGTGCACTTCGTGGAGACCATGACCGGCATCCGCGCCGTGAAGACCTTCCGGAAGGAACCCGAGAATGCCGCGCGCTACGCCGAACTCTCCGAGGACTACCGCCGCGCGACCGTCCGCTCCATCAATCTCAACGGCATCTTCCAGCCGGGGCTGGTGCTGATCGGCAACGTGTGCGTCGCCGTGGTGCTCCTCACCGGCGGCTTCCGGGTCCTCAGCGGAGAGCTTGCGGTGGGCGTGCTCCTGGCCCTGATGCTGTCCACCAAGCGCTTCTTCCAGCCGGTGGACCAGATGGCGATGTTCTACAACTCCTTCCAAAGCGCCCAGGCAGCCCTGGAAAAGGTTTCGGGCCTGCTCGAGGAGATCCCCACGGTCCGGCCGCCCCGGTCACCGGTACCACTGCACGACGCGCAGGGCAGCATTGACTTCGACGGCGTCGAGTTCCGGTACGGCGACGGCCCGGTCATCATCCCGCGGCTGGACCTACACATCCCCGCCGGCCAGACGGTCGCGCTCGTCGGCCAGACCGGGGCCGGCAAGTCCACCCTCGCGAAGCTGATCGCCCGCTTCTACGACGTCTCCGCCGGATCCCTCACGCTCGACGGCGTGGACCTGCGCCAGCTCTCGACCGAGGACCTGCGCCGGAACGTCGTCATGGTCACCCAGGAGGCCTTCCTGTTCAGCGGCTCCGTGGCGGACAACATCGCCCTCGGCCGGCCCGAGGCCTCCCGTGAAGAGATCGAAGACGCGGCCCGGGCCGTGGGGGCGCACCCGTTCATCATGGAGCTCCCCGACGGCTACGACACCGACGTCAACAAGCGCGGCGGCCGCGTCTCCGCCGGGCAGCGGCAGCTGATCAGCTTCGCCCGGGCATTCCTGGCCCGCCCGGCCGTGCTGATCCTGGACGAGGCAACGTCCTCGCTGGACATCCCCTCGGAGCGCCTGGTCCAGCAGGGCCTCGCCGGGCTCCTGCGCGGCACGCGGGAGGCCGGCACGCGGGAGGCCGGCACGTCCGGCGCCGGGCGGACAGCGCTCATCATCGCCCACCGGCTCTCCACCGTGGAGACGGCGGACCGGGTCCTGGTGGTGCACGACGGACGCGTCGTCGAGGACGGCACGCCCGGACAGCTGATCGGCGACGGCGGCGCTTTCGCCCGCCTGCACGGCGCGTGGAAAGACTCGCTGGTCTGATCCGCGCCCGCTGATACCGGCCGGGGTCTGGCCGGATCCGGCTGGCGGCGGAGCCTGGCAGCCGGGCGGGGGACGGGCCCAGTCCCAAGCTCACGTCAGATTTCACGCCCGATTCGCACTCGATTTCGCATCCGGGCCCATGATCGGATACTCTTGTGAAGTTGCTTTTGAAGCAGCGGATCGGGATGTGGCGCAGCTTGGTAGCGCGCGTCGTTCGGGACGACGAGGTCGCAGGTTCAAATCCTGTCATCCCGACCAGAGATAAAAGAGGGCCCTCCACACGGAGGGTCCTCTTTTTCGTTTCCCGCGCTGCCGGCCCGCGCTCCCGGCCCGCCCGGCGTCGGACGTTGTCCGCGAACGATACGGCCCCGGAAGAAAATCTCCCGGGGCCGCATTAGATAATCGTGTCAGATAGTCGTGTTAGATAGTCGTATTGCACAGTCATGGTCGATATGCGTGACGCGGATGCCGGGACGGTGGTGCGCCGGACCTGTCACATCGAGGGTTTTACATCGGATCGGGCCAGTTGCCGACACTCAGCGGGTGGGACATGGGGTCGGGCCAGTTGCCCACCGCCTGGGCCGTGCGCATCGGATCCGGCCAGTTGCCGACAGCGGCAATATGTGAGACATCGGTAAGTGAAGCAGCGGACAGCACGGCCGGGGCCGCGGCGGAGAATGCCAGTGCGCCCGCCAAGACGGCGCCGGCTGCAATCTTCTTCAACATAGAGTTCCTCAATATGAGTCGGGGTCCTTAACCAAGTCAGCACTACCCTTGTTGACACACATTGTAAAATGGTTTCCACAGAGACTGTCAAGCATTTAGTACAAAGAATGTCCGGAATTAGGAGGTGTCCGTGGGGAACGGATTTGGGGAGAAGCTCCGCGCAGAACGGCTCGAACGGGGCCTGACGCAAGCGGAGCTGGGCCGTGACCTGTACTCCCCCAGCTACATTTCTCTGCTGGAAACCGGACGCCGCGAGCCCACTGCCGACGTGATCGAAGAGCTTGCCCGCCGGCTCGAACTGGCCCCCAAAGCGCTTGAGGCCTGGAGCCAGCCGGTGTCCGTCAGCGACGCCGAATATGTGCTCGCCGGACTGTACGCCCGGCAGGCGTGGGACCTCCGGGACTACCCCGTCGCCGCCACCCACGCAGCCGCCGCTGCCAAGATCGCCCTGGAGGCCAAGAACACCAGCGCGTGGTGGAACATGACCTATATGCAGGCCGAGTGCCTGATCAAGCAGGGCCTCTGGCAAGAGTGCAAGGACGTGGTGCAGAACCTGCTGGAGCACCCGATGGCCGCGGAATCGGCCGGGCTCGGCGTCCGGGCCGAGCAGATGCTCGCCGCGGCCTCGCAGGGCCAGGGTCAGCTGACTGCCGCCGTCGAGCATGCACAGGAAGCCGTGCGGCTCTGCGCCGGGCTGCCCAAGGGCTCCACCATGATCATCGGCGCCCTCCGGGCGCTCATCGGCGCCCTGGCCGAGAGCGGCCGGCTGGATGAGGCCTGGGAGTACTGCCAGGCTATGAACGAACAGATGGATGACCACTCCATGTCCCAGCTCGCCGGCGAGGTGGCCTGGGTGATCGGCAACGTGGCCTTCATGCGCCACGACTATGCCGAGGGGATCAAGTACCACGAGCGGGCCGGCCGCCTGCTCTCCCCGGCCAACGACATCGACCTGTGGGCCCGGTTCAACAAGGCCTCCGCCGCCGTCCGCCTGTCCTCGGGCATCGTCGAACCCGAGACCCTGTCCTCGATCGAGCGCGCCGAACTGGCCCTCTCGATTGTGGGCGGCAACAAGACCGACCAGCTGGAGGTTGCCTTCATCCGGGCCCGCTGGCTCTACCTCACGGGCGACATCGTGGCCGCCGTCCAGAAGCTGCGCGAGATCCATGCGGAGCGGCAGTCGCTGGCCCGGCACACGGCCGGCGAGGTCTCGCTGCTGCTGGGCAAGGCCCTCAAGGCTGCCGGGGAGTCCGCCGAGGCCCTGGTCTACCTCGAGGAAGCCCAGAAAGAGTTCAGCGCGGCCGGAGCCTCGGACCGGGTCCAGCAGGCGCTGGATGCCGTGCTCGAGATCCGGCTGGCCCAGCGGCGGGCCGAGGCCGCGTCCGCGGAAGCCTAGCCCCGCCGCGGGGCTTCCCGCCGCGGGGCTTCCCGCCGCGGGTTGGCCCCGCAGCGGTGCCCGCCGCGGCTCTAGACGAACGTCCGGCCGGTGAGCTTCTCGTAGGCCTCCACATAGCGGCTGCGCGTGCGCGCCACGACGTCGGCCGGAAGCGCCGGCGGCGGCACGTCCGAGGCCTTGTCCCAGCCGGATTCCGGCGAGGTCAGCCAGTCGCGCACATACTGCTTGTCGTACGACGGCTGGGCCCGCCCGGGCTCATACGTGGCCGCATCCCAGAAGCGTGAGGAGTCCGGGGTCAGTACCTCGTCGCCCAGGGTGATCACGCCGGTTGCCGCGTCGAGGCCGAACTCCACCTTGGTGTCGGCCAGGATGATGCCGCGGCCGCGCGCGATTCCCTCGGCCTTGGTGTAGATCTCCAGAGTGAGCTCGCGCAGCCTGGCCGCGACGTCCTCGCCGACGAGGCCGACGACGGCGTCGTAGGTGATGTTCTCGTCGTGCTCGCCCACCTCGGCCTTCGCCGACGGCGTGAAGATGGCTTCCTCGAGCCGAGACCCGTCAACCAGCCCGGCGGGCAGCGGGATGCTGCACACGGTGCCCGACTCGCGGTACTCCAGGAGCCCGGAGCCCGTGAGGTAGCCGCGGGCGATGCATTCGACCGGGAACATGGCCAGTTTCTTGCAGATCATTGCCCGGCCCTCGACAGCGCCGGGGACCCCGCCGTCGACCGTGGCCGCGAGGACGTGGTGCGCGACGCCGAGCTGCTCGAACCACCACAGGCTCAGCTGGGTCAGGATGCGCCCCTTGTCCGGGATCTCGCTGGCCAGCACGTGGTCGTAGGCGCTGATGCGGTCGCTGGCCACCACCAGGACGCAGTCCTGGCCGAAGCGTTCCGTGATGGCTGCGTCGGCGGGGACGTAGAGGTCGCGGACCTTGCCGGAGTAGACATGCTGCCAGCCCGGGAGGTCCTGCGTGGCGGTGTCCAGGCCGCCCTTGGGCGTGGTGTCGGGCGTGGTGTCGGGCTGCGCGGCGCCGGAGGCTGCGGGTTCGGTCATGATCATGCCTTCGCCTTTGACGCGGCCGGGTTTCCCGGAACCGTCACGTGGATTTGCCCGCGGGCAGCTTTGCGGCCGATGTCCGTGCGGAACTGGCTGCCGTCCAGCTGGACCAGTTCGACGCCGTCGTACGCCCGTTCCCGGGCCTCGACCAGATCGGTGCCCAGGGCCACGACGGCCAGGACGCGGCCGCCGGCGGAAACCACTCGGCCTTCGTCATCGAGCTTCGTGCCGGCGTGGATCACGTGGACGCCGTCCAGGGCGTCGACCTTCTTCAGGCCCCGGATGCGGTCGCCCGTCCGCGGGGTGCCGGGGTAGTTTTCTGCGGCCACGACGACGGCGACCGCGGTGTCCTTGGACCAGCGCAAAGGCTGGACCTTGTCCAGTTCGCCCTTCGCGGCGGCCATGAGCAGCCCGCCGAGGGGCGTCTTGAGCCGGGCGAGGACGGCCTGTGTTTCGGGATCGCCGAACCGGACGTTGAATTCAATGACGCGCGTGCCGCGCGAGGTCAGGGCGAGGCCGACGAACAGGACACCGACGAACGGCGTGCCGCGGTGGGCCATCTGGTTGACCGTGGGCTGGGCGACGCGGTCGATCACTTCCTGGACGAGGCCTTCGGGGGCCCATTCCAGCGGGGTGTAGGCGCCCATGCCGCCGGTGTTGGGGCCTTCGTCGTTGTCGAAAATGCGCTTGAAATCCTGTGCCGGGGACAGGGCCACGGTGTTGCGGCCGTCGCAGAGGACGAACACGGAAACCTCGGGGCCGTCCAGGAACTCCTCGATAACCACGGTGCCGCCGGCGTCGAAGCAGCTCTGGGCGTGCGCCAGCGCCTCGTCGCGGTTGGAGGTGACCACGACGCCCTTGCCGGCGGCGAGCCCGTCATCCTTGACGACGTAGGGGGCGCCGAAGGTGTCGAGGGCGTCGGCGGCTTCCTCGGCGTTGGAGGCAACGCGGGCCATGGCCGTCGGGACGCCGGCCTCGGCCATGACCTCCTTGGCGAAGGCCTTGGAGGCTTCCAGCTGGGCCGCGGCCTTGCTGGGCCCGAAGACCGGGATGCCGGCGGCGCGGACGGCGTCGGACACGCCCGCGGCGAGGGGCGCCTCCGGACCGACCACCACCAGGTCCACGGTGAGCTTCACGGCCAGCGCAGCGACGGCGTCGGGGTCGTTCGCGTCGATCGCATATGTGGGGACGAGCGCGCTGATGCCGGCGTTGCCCGGGGCCGCGTGGACCTCGGAAACGTTGGGGTCTGCAAGCAAGGATCGGACAATGGCGTGTTCGCGGCCGCCGGGGCCGATGACAAGTACCTTCACAGTCTCCAAGGGTACGTTGTGCACCCCGCAGGCTCCTAAGCTGTGTCGGCCGCTGGACATGCCCAACCCTGGGCCCGGACATGCCCTGCCCCCAGACAATCCGCCGGACATGCCCCGTCCTGGCCGCGGCCACTGGGCACAATGCCACCCTGCCCATTCGTCGAGACCAGGGCTGGACATGTCCCTTGGTGCCGCTGGACATGTCCATGCCAGGGCGCCAGGGCTGGGCATGTCCCTTGGTGCCGCTGGACATGGCCAGCCGCCAGCACCGGGTTCGCCGCCGAGTCCGCGGCTCGGCCGGCTGCTCCCGCCGGACATGCCCGCTCCTGGCCGCGGCCACTGGGCACAATGCCACCGTGCCCATTCGTCGAGACCAAGGCTGGGCATGTCCCTTGGTGCCGCTGGACATGTCCATGCCAGGGCGCCAGGGCTGGACATGTCCCGTGGTGCTCGGGAACATGCCCACGCCAGGGCGCCAGGGCTGGGCATGTCCCCCCGGGCCCGGGAGCATGTCCGGGCCTGGGGTGTGCCGGGGAGCATGTCCACTCGCTAGACAAATCCGCCGCACCCGCCGCTCCGAATGGTTTGTATGAACAAGCCCAGCATGAAGCCCAGCAAACGGTCCCGCGGCGCCACAGCACTGGCCGCGGTGGCCGGAGTGGCCGCCGCCGCCGTCGTCCTGTCCGTCGCGGAACTGATCGGCGCGTTCTTCACCGCGCGGGCAACGCCGCTGATTGCGCTGGGCTCCACGTTCATCGACTTCACGCCGCCGTGGATGAAGGACTTTGCCATTGCCACGTTCGGCACCAACGACAAGGCGGCGCTGTTCGTCGGCATGGGTGTCACGATCCTGCTCCTCGCGTGCGTGCTCGGCATCGTGGCCTACCGGCGGTGGGCGCTGGGCGTGGCCGGCGTGCTGCTCATGGGCGCCGTGATCGTCGGCAGCGTCGTGACGCGGGCCAGCGTGAAGCCAATCGATGCCGTTCCGTCCCTGATCGGCACCGTGGCCGGGCTCGTGGTCCTGCGGCTCCTGATCACCCGGCTGTGGCGGATGCAGGAATGGCCGGACCGTGCGGCGGACATCGCCGCCAAGGAACCCGAACGCCCGGCCACCACCCGGCGCGGGTTCTTCGCCGCCGCCGGCATCACCGCGGCCGCGTCGGCCATTGCTGCCACCGGCGGGCGGATGCTCAGCGCCGCCCGCAGCAACGTGGCCGCGGCCCGCGAATCACTGCAACTGCCCGCCCCCGCCCAGGCCGCCCCCGCGGTCCCGGCCGGTGTCCAGTCCAGGGCGCCCGGGGTGACACCGTGGCTGACTCCGAACAAGGACTTCTACCGGATCGACACGGCCCTCAGCGTGCCGGAGATCAATGCCCAGGACTGGGAACTGCGCATCCACGGCCTCGTGGAACAGGAGGTCCGGCTCACGTTCCAGGACCTGCTCGACGCCCGGCTGATCGAATCCCACGTCTCCCTGACCTGCGTGTCCAATCCGGTCGGCGGCAACCTTGCCGGCAACGCCAAGTGGCTGGGCATGCCCATCCGCGACGCCCTGAAGATGGCACGCCCCACGGCGGGCGCGGACATGGTGCTGTCCACGTCGGTTGACGGGTTCAGCGCCTCCACCCCCCTCGAGGTCCTCCAGGACGGCCGCGACGCGATGCTGGCGATCGGCATGAACGGCGAGGCCCTCCCGCTCGAACACGGCTACCCGGTGCGGATGGTGGTTCCAGGGCTGTACGGCTTCGTGTCCGCCACCAAGTGGGTAGTGGACCTGGAGGTGACCCGGTTCGCCGACAACAAGGCGTACTGGACCCAGCGCGGCTGGTCCGACCACGGCCCGATCAAGACGATGGCACGGGTGGAAGTGCCGAAGTCCTTCGCCAAGGTCCCGGCCGGAAGGGTCGCAATCGGCGGTACCGCGTGGGCCCAGACCCGCGGGATCACCAAGGTCGAGGTGCAAATCGACAGCGGCCCGTGGACCCAGGCCATACTCTCGGAAGAGGCCTCGCTCATCACGTGGCGGCAGTGGTCCCTCGACTGGGATGCCACGCCCGGCCCGCACTACATCAAGGTCCGTGCCACGGACGGCACCGGCGAGGTGCAGACGGACAAGCGGGCGGATCCGGTGCCGGACGGCGCCTCCGGCTGGCAGTCCGTGATGGTGACCGTGGAATAACCGGGGTATCCGCATCCGGCACCATAGACTTGCTGCATGGCTTTGAACCCGCATGCAACTTTCACAGTCGACTCCGCCGTCGAACTGGCAGTCATCGAACGCAGCGGCTTCGTGGAGTCCCGCCACATCGGCTCCGCCGTAGTGCTGGCCGCGGACGGAACCGTGGTGATCGAACTCGGCGATGTCACTGCCCCCATCTTTGCCCGGTCCACGCTCAAACCGCTGCAGGCCCTCGCCTCGATGCAGTCCGGCGTGCCCCTGCGCGGCGCCCAGGTGGCCATCGCGTGCGGCAGCCACATCGGGTCCCTCGACCACATGGATGTGGTGGAGGGCATGCTCAAGGCGGCCGGGGCCAAGGAAGACCAGCTACAGTGCCCGGCCGACTGGCCGCAGGACGAGACCGCCCGGAACTGGCTCGTCCAGACCGAGCGCGGCAAGTCCAGGCTTGCCTTCAACTGCTCGGGCAAGCACGCGGCGTTCCTCTGGGCCTGCACCGAGAACGGCTGGGACAAGAACAGCTACCTCGAGCCCAACCACCCGCTGCAGCAGCGCATCCGCTCCGTGATCGAGGAGTACTGCGGCGAACACATCACGCATCTGGGCATCGACGGCTGCGGCGCGCCGGTTGCGGCGGTCTCCCTGATCGGCCTGGCCCGGGCGTATTCGAAGCTGGCCAAAGCTCCGGGCGACAAGAACTCCAACGCGCGCGCCGCCACCATTGCCACGTCCATGCTGGACTACCCGTGGGCCGTCCAGGGCCGGGGACAGGCCAACACGATCGTCATGGACGAGCTCGGCATCCTGGCCAAGATCGGCGCAGAGGGCGTGCTGGTCATGGCCACCCGCCAGGGCGTCTCCGTTGCCATCAAGATGCTCGACGGCAACATCCGGGCCACCACGCTCGTCGGGCTGACGCTCCTGGCCGCCTCCGGCGCCGTCGAAATCCCCGAAGTGTCCAGCGTGCTGGACAAGGTGGTGGACCCCGTCCTGGGCGGGGGCCGCCCGGTCGGCAAGATCCGCCTGGGCCGGGCCGTCGCCGCGCTGCTGGACTAGGAACCCCGCTCCGGCCGCGCTCCGGGAACCGTATGCGGCCGCGGGACCTGAGCGCCGGTGGCATAGGCTGGAGTGAGGCCCCCGAGCGGCGGCCGTGACATCGCAGGCTGGAGGCAGGAAAGTGGCTGTATCGCGCCGTCGCATCCCCGTGGACGAGGGCCGCGCGGCGCTCGCCGCATGGCAGGACGCCGCCGCGTCTGCGCCGGGCACCCAAGAACCGGGCAGTCAAGCGCCGGGAACCCAAGAACCGGGCACTCAAGGACCGGGAGCCCACGTGCCGGGAGCCGCAGGAACCGGCGCCGTCCCGCGCGCCACGATCGCGACGGCGGTGCGCTACTCACTTGAGGAAGTCACCGCCCGGGCACCCGGCAACTCCGTGGAGGTGCGCGTCCCGCCGTTCGGCGTCACGCAGTGCGTGGAGGGCCCGCGGCACACGCGCGGCACTCCCCCGAACGTCATCGAATGCGACGCCGCGACGTGGCTGGCGATGGTCAGCGGGCAGTTGAGCTGGGCAGACGCCGTCGCGGCCGGCAAAGTTGCCGCCTCGGGGCTCCGCGCGGACCTGTCCGCCCTCCTGCCGTTGTAGGCGCACCTTTTCTTAGGGACACGGCCACCGCTTGGGCCCCGAGACACGGCAGGGGCGTCAGCCCCGGCCGAGGAACGGCATGCCTGCGGCCGTGACCACGAGGGATCCCACGTTGGCCGACGCCGGCATCCCGGCCATCAGCAGCACTGCCCGGGCGGCGTCCTGCACCGGGAAGGTCGGCTCGGCCTTGCGGCTGCCGTCGGCCTGGAGGGCACCGGAGCCTACGCCGATCTCGTCCATGAGGTCCGTGGCCGCGTTGCCGATGTCGATTTGTCCGCAGGTGATGCCGAACCCGCGCCCGTCGAGGTCGATGCTCTTGGTCAGACCCGTGATCGCGTGCTTGGTCACCGTGTAGGCGACGGTCCGCGGCCGTGGTGAATGCGCAGCGATCGAGCCGTTGTTGATGATCCGCCCGCCCTGGGGCGACTGGGCCTTCATGGCACGGACGGCAGCCGCGGCGCAGAGGAGGGAGCCGGTGAGGTTTACCGCCACAGTCGCGTCCCAGTCCGCCACCTCGATCTCGTCCACCGAGGCCGCGGGGCCGAACACGCCGGCGTTGTTGAACAGGACGTCCACCCGTTCCCACTGCTTCAGTGTTGCGGCGAAGAGCCGTTCGACGTCGGCCGGGACAGTGACATCGCACGGGACCGCGAGCGCCTGGCGGTGGCCGGCAGCGGTCTCCTGGAGCGCCTCTTCCCGCCGTCCCGCGAGCACCACCCGATAGCCATCGGCCAGCATGAGCCTGGCCACCGCACGGCCGATGCCGGAGCCTGCTCCCGTAACGACGGCGACCCTTCCGGGGGTGTGGTGCTGGCTCATGCGGTCCTCCTCGACGGTTGCACGGTTGCCCGGCCAGCGTACCGCCGGGATGGCATGTCGCGGCAATGTTTCGCGCGGACTGCCGCGAAATGCCACCTCGCGGGGGCGTGGGTCGGGCACGCATCGGGGGTCGGGCGGGGCGTACGCGGGCCGGGCGTGTGCCGGCTAGCCCGCGTCCTCGCGGCGGTTCCTGGCCTGGCGCCCCGTGCGGTAACCGGTCCAGAACGCCAACGTCAGCAGCCCCACACCGATCAGCGCGACTCCGGCCCACGCCTCGGCACCCATGAAGATCAGTCCGTGCAGGATGACCGGCGGCGAAGCCAGCGGGGCATAGGCGAACCAGCCGAAGTCCTCCGGCGGTACGGGCTGGGAGAGGAAGATCAGGCCGGCGAGCAGCATGGCCGCAGCAACGAGCGGCGCGGCCAGACGGCCCGGCTGCCGCTTCCGGGCACGGCCGGCGTCCCGATTCCCCCGCGGATCCATGGCCCTACTGTAACCGCCCGGTCCGGGCCTGTGGGGTATCACACGCGGCCGGCTAGTTCGCACGGCGACGGCCGCGCGGAGGATCGGTCGCGGGCATTTCAGTGGCGGGCGCGCGCCCGCTTCCCCGCAGCCAGCGAGCCGCCGGTTGCGGACAGTGAACGCCCCGCCCCGCTGAGGGGCCGCCTGATCACCCGGGGCGCCGAGCCGGGCGCGGCGGTCCGGGCATCGGCGCTGCCGTCCCTGATCAGGCCGGTTCCGGCGATCTCGCGCGCCTGCGCGACGCCGGCCACAGCTGCCTTCTTGGTGGCAAACGTGACGGATACCGCCATCAGTTTTCCTGCCCCGTCCATCATCCGAAGGCGGTAGCCGCCGTCGGGCGCGTCCACGAGCTCAAAATATCCCGCCATTGCACACTCCTTGTTCCCTGTATCCCCCTCCGGGATATTAGTAAGTGTACTTACTTGCCGCCAGAGAGGAAGCCCCGACTACGGGCGGGGTGTGGCGCCGTGCGCGGGGTGTCCTGCCCGCCGGAGGCGGTGCCCGCCCGTCCCCGCGGTCAGCGGGGTGTCGCTGCGGCGGACACCGTCCTCGTGCAGTTCCAGCGCGCTCATCACGAGGGCGAAGTGGCTGAACGCCTGCGGCGTGTTGCCCAGCTGCCGGCCGGCCTCGACGCCCCACTCCTCGCTCAGGAGTCCGACGTCGTTGCGCAGCGCCAGCAGGCGCTCGAACAGCTCCCGGGCCTCATGGCGGCGGCCGGCCCCGATCAGCGCTTCGACCAGCCAGAAGGAGCAGGCCAGGAACACCCCTTCCTCGCCGGGGAGCCCGTCATCGCTCTCCGCCGGCAGATAGCGGCGCAGGAACCCGTCATGCGTCAGCTCACGCTGGACAGCGTCGATCGTGCCGATGATGCGCGGATCATCCGGCGGCAGGAACCCCACCCGCGGCAGCAGCAGCAGGCTCGCGTCGAGCTCGGGCCGCCCGTAGGACTGCACGAAGGTGTTGCGTTCGGCGTCGAACCCGTTTGCCATGACCTCGGCGTGGATGGTGTCCCGCAGCTCCTCCCAACGGTCCGCCGGGCCGATCAGGCCGAAGTCCCGGACACCTTTAACCATGCGGTCCGCCGCCACCCATGCCATCACCTTGGAATGGGTGAAGTGGCGCTGCGGACCGCGCATTTCCCACAGCCCGTTGTCCGGCTGGCTCCAGGCCGTCTCGAGGTGCTCCATCAGGGCCACCTGGACGTCCCACGCATCGTCGGTGTGCTTCAGCAGGGAGTTCCGCGTCAGGGACAGGCAATCGAGGACCTCGCCCCAGACGTCGAGCTGCAACTGCCCGGCCGCGCCGTTCCCGGTCCGCACCGGAGCGGAATTCTCGTAGCCCTTGAGCCACGGCAGTTCGAGTTCCGGCAGCCGGCGTTCGCCGTGGAGTCCGTACATGATCTGCAGATCAGCCGGATCCCCGGCGACGGCGCGGAGCAGCCAGTCGCGCCACGCGCCGGCCTCTTCCGTGTAGCCCACGGCCAGCAGTGCCTGCAGTGTGAGGGTGGCGTCGCGGAGCCAGCAGAAGCGGTAGTCCCAGTTCCGGGTTCCGCCGATTTCCTCCGGCAGGGACGTCGTGACGGCGGCAACGATGCCGCCGGTGGGGGCGAAGGTCAGGGCCTTGAGGGTAATGAGCGAGCGCTGGACCGCGTCCCGGTACGGCCCGGTGACCTTGCACTTGGCCGACCAGGCGTGCCAGAACTCCTCGGTGGACGCCAGGACAGCTTCCGGGTCCACGGAGCGCGGCCGGGACAGATGGCTGGGGCTCCAGGTCAGCACGAACGGCATGCGGTCCCCGGCCGTGACGGTGAAGTCGCTGACGGTATGCATCCGCTCGCCGCGCAGGGGCGCCTCGGTCACGAGGTAGGCGGCGTCGGGCCCGGCGACCGCGTGGATCCCGTGCTCGTCGTGGCGGACCCAGGGCACAATATGGCCGTAGTCGAACCGCAGGGCCAGCTCGCTGCGCATCCGCACGGTGCCGCGGATGCCCACCACGATCCGCACGATATCCGCCACTTCGTCGCGGGGCGGCATGAAGTCGATGATCCTGACCTTGCCCTCGGGCATGTCCCACTCGGTTTCCAGGATCAGCGTCCCCTTGCGGTAGCGGCGCCGCGTGCATTCGCCGCCGCCGTCCGGCGCCAGCAGCCACCGGCCGGCTGCCGGGGTGTCGAGGAGGGCGTTGAAGCAGGCGGGCGAGTCAAAGCGGGGCAGGCACAGCCAGTCGATGGAACCTTCGGTGCTGATCAGGGCGGCGGTGTGCAGATCCCCGACCATTGCGTAATCCTCGATGCGTGCCATGACTCTTACAGTGCCACACCGGTCCTTCGTGTTCGAGGAGGGAGTGAGAAGTCGGTGTCAGGGCAGGGAGTCCGAGGAAGGGACTAAGATCCATCCATGCTGAAACGAAACTTCGGATCATCGTCACTGCAGGTCTCCGCCCTGGGCTTCGGCGCAGGCCATATCGGCTACGACGGCGTGACGGAGAGCCAGGCCCACGGGCTCCTGGACCGGGCCCTGGAGCTGGGAATCAACTTCATCGACACCGCCCGGGGCTACGGATTGTCCGAGGAACGCATCGGCAGTTGGCTCCCGGCCCGCCGCAGCGACGTCGTCCTGTCCACCAAGGTGGGCTACGGCGTCGAGGGTGCCGCCGACTGGAGCGCCGCAGCGGTGACGCGCGGAGTGCACGAGGCGCTGGCGAAGCTCGGCACGGACAGGATCGACGTCGTCTTCCTGCATTCCTGCCCGCTCGCGGTGCTGCAGCGGGGCGAGGCCGTGCAGGCCCTGCTGGCCTGCGTGGAGGCCGGCAAGGTCCGGGTACCGGGCTACAGCGGCGAGAATGAGGCGCTTGCCTGGGCCGCGTCCGCCGGCGTCTTCGGGGCCGTGCAGTCCTCCGTGAACCTGGCAGACCAGCGCTCCCTCCGGGAGGTGCTGCCGGTTGCGGCGCGGAACGGGCTGGGCGTGGTTGCCAAGCGCCCCCTGGCCAACGCGCCGTGGCGGCATGCGGACCGTCCCGCGGGGGTGTACGGCGAGACGTATTGGGACCGGCTCGGGGAGATGGGCCTGGAACCCGAGGCCGATGACTGGCCGGGCACGGCGCTGCGGTTCTCGGTGTTCAGCCCCGGCGTGTCCACGGCCATCGTGGGCACCTCGCAGCCGGCCAACCTGGAAACTGCGGCAGCCGCCGTCGCGCGCGGGCCGTTGCCCGACGCCGAGCGGCAGCGCTGGGAGGCGGCGTTTGCCGGGCACGCCGGCGAGTGGGCCGGCGAGGTCTAAGCCGGCCGGGGACGTCGAGGCGGGCGAAAGGGGGCGGCCATGGCCGGGGATACGGGCGCTGACCACACGGGCGCTGTGGACATGAGAACTGTGCACTTGGGAACTGTGCGGATCGGGACGTCGGGCTGGAGCTATGACCACTGGGAGGGGGTCCTCTACCCGCCGGGCCTGCCAACGCGGGAGAGGCTGGCGCACTACGCGGCCCGCTTCGACACCGTGGAGCTGAACGCCAGTTTCTACCGCTGGCCCAGGGAAGACACCTTCGCCGGGTGGCGCCGCCGCCTGCCCGAAGGCTTCACCATGTCCGTCAAGGCGCCGCGAGGCCTGACGCACGGCAAGAAGCTCTACGCCCCGGAGGTCTGGGCGGAGCGCATCAGGCGGTGCTGGCACGAACTCGGCGACAAGCGGGCCGTCCTGCTCGTCCAGCTGCCCCCGGACTTCGCGCGGGACGACGCCCGGCTGGACTACTTCCTGACCGCGCTGCCGGAGTGGGTCCGCGTCGCGGTGGAGTTCCGCCATCCGAGCTGGGATGACGCCGGCGTGTACGCCCTGCTGGAGCGGCACGGCGCGGCCTACTGCATCATGAGCGGCGCCGGGCTCCCGTGCGTCCTGCGCGCGACGGCGCCGTTCGTGTACGTCCGGCTGCACGGGCCGGACCACGACGTCCTGTACGCCGGTTCGTACGCGGACGACGACCTGCGCTGGTGGGCCGGGCGGATCAGCGAATGGCGGGCGGCCGGCAAGGACGTCTACGCGTATTTCAATAACGACGGCGGCGGCAACGCCGTGCGCAACGCCGCCACACTGCGACGGCTGCTGGGTGAGACCGTCCCCTGGTGAGCAGGCGTTCCTGGTCCCCCGCTGCCGGAAGCTCACTGGGGAGGCGGGAACACTGGGGCGGCACCCCTTCACCTTGGCTCCGTCACCTTCGGGCATCCGGCGCTGCGGGCATCCGGCTCTGTGAAAGAGTGGAGGCATGGAATTGGCGTCGCAACCAGCGCAGCAGCTGCCCGTGTCCGGCAACAGGGCGTTCCGGCTCGCCCACTGGGTGTCGGACACCGTCAACAGGCTTCGGCTCAAGTCGGCCCGGAGCTGGAAGTTCGTCCCACAGACGGTCGCTTATCAGGGCTACGGCTCGACGCAGTGGGTCCGGGTGCTGGGCCGCGTGGTCCTCACCAGCAAGCCCGTGCCCGGCAGCAAGGCGGAGCGGCTTGCCCTGAACGGCAACCAGAACATCCGCGGCTGGCGCGCCTTCACGAGTGTCCCGGTCCAGTACACCCCCGTGGAAATCCAGATTGGCGGCATCACCACGCGCGTGCATGCGGATCGCGGCGGCCTGGTGGACACCGTGGTTCCCGTGGAGTTGACGCCGGGCTGGCATACGGCTGTCCTGCGGGCCGACGACACGGACCCGGTCGAGACCAGGATTTTCGTGATCGCCCCCGACACCAGGCTGGGTGTCGTCTCGGACATTGACGACACCATCATGGTCACGGCCCTCCCCCGGCCTTTCCTCGCGCTGTGGAACACCTTCGTCCTGAACGAACGCGCCCGGATGGCGACGCCCGGCATGGCCGTCCTGATGGACCGCCTCAGGGTGGAACACCCTGATGCCCCGGTGATCTACTTGTCCACGGGACCGTGGAATGCGGCGCCCACCCTGGCCCGGTTCATCGCCCGGAACCTCTATCCCCCGGGAGCGCTGCTGCTCACTGACTGGGGCCTGACCCACGACCGCTGGTTCCGCAGCGGCCAGGAACACAAACGGCGGAACCTTGAGCTGCTCGCCCAGGAGTTCCCGAACATGCGCTGGCTGCTGTTCGGCGACAACGGCCAGCACGATGAGGAGATCTACTCCGGCTTCGCACAGGAACACCCTGACCGGGTGGCCGCGATCGGTATCCGGCAGCTCTCGGCCAGCGAGGCGGTCTTCGCCGGCGGCCACTCCGATACCGGAGACCACTCGGGATCATCCGTCCCCTGGATCTATGCGCCCGACGGCGCCGGCCTCGCCAAAGGCCTGCAGGACCTGGAACTGCTCTAAGCCGGACCTGTTCCGCGTTGAACGGGTTTCAGGCGCCTCAGCCCGCCGGGACGGGCGGTTCGACGTCGGCGGTTGCGTCCTGCCCGGCGGCGGCGGGCGCGACGGCGGAAGCGTCGACGGCGGGCGCCGCGACGGAAAGGTCAGCGGCATGCGCGGCGCCGCGGGCCGCGATCACCTCCTGGAGCCAGTAATAGGACGCCTTCGGCGTGCGGACCTGCGTGTCAAAGTCGACGTGCACCAGTCCGAACGGCTGCTTGTAGCCGGCGGACCACTCGAAGTTGTCCATGAGGGACCACACGTAGTAACCCCGCAGATCCACGGATTCGGCGGCGCCGCCGGGACGCGTGGCTTCCAGGGCCGTGCCGATATGGTCCGCCAGGTACCGCACCCGGCGTTCGTCCGGAATGATCCGCCGGCCCGCCGCGGCATCCTGCACCACGACATCCTCGAAGCTCGCCCCGCCCTCGGTGATGTAGACCGGCGGCAGGCCCGGGTAGCGATCGGCCATCTCGGCCAGGGCGACGGACATGTATTCGGGCTTGATCGGCCAGCCGTAGGCCGTGGTCTCGGTGTCCGGGAAGGACGCGATGTGGAACGGCGCACCGGGCGTCCCGCTGAGGTCGTCCCCCATGGCCTCGGCCATGCCGGGCGGCACGGCCCCCTCACCCGGGCCCGACCCGACGCGGGTGGGCATGTAGTAGTTCAGTCCGTAGAAGTCCAGGGGCTGGGAGATGAGCTCCATGTCCTCGCTGGTCGGGCTGAAGGAGGATGAAAAGAACGTGGCGGCCCGGATAACGTCGGGGTATTTGCCGAGCAGCACGGGGTCCGCGTAGAGCCGGTTCTGCGCCACATCCATGAGTCCGGCGCTGAGCTTGTCCAGCGGGTTGGCCGTGGCCGGGACCATCGGAGAGTAAACATTGGTGATGCCGATTTCGCCCCTCACCTGGGCGGCGCGCAACGCCTGGAGCGCCAGTCCGTGGCCCAGCAGCTGGTGGTGCACGCTGGGCAGGGCCTTGAGCATGAGTGATTCGCCGGGGGCATGCATGCCCAGGGCATAGCCGTTGGTGGTGACGGTGGCGGGCTCGTTCACCGTCACCCAGCGTGCCACGCGGTCTCCGAAGGCATCCGCGGCGATCGCGGCGAACTCCCCCAGCCGGTGGGCCGTGTCCCGGTTCATCCAGCCGCCCGCCTCATCCAGCGGCAATGGGGTGTCCCAGTGATAGAGGGTGACCATGGGGGAAATGCCGTTGGCGAGCAGCAGGTCGATCAGCCGGTCATAGAAGCCCAGTCCTGCCGGGTTCACCGGCCCGCTGCCGCCGGGCTGAATCCTGGACCAGGACAGCGAGAACCGGTACGAATCGATGCCCAGTTCCTTCATCAACGCCACGTCCCCGGGCATCCGGTGGTAGTGGTCGCAGGAGATGACCGGACTGTGGTTCTCCACGATCGAACCCGGCTTCGCGGCGAACACATCCCACCCGGACGGGCCGCGGCCGTCTTCATCGAGCGCACCCTCGATCTGAAAAGCCGACGTCGCCACGCCCAAGGTGAAGCCGGGCGGAAGCAGGGAAGCCAGATCAGTGGCGGAAGCTTTCATCGACGGGACCTCTGTGTAGTTTCGGCGGTTGTTGACTGATTTTAGGTCTCCCCCGGGCCGTGCGCCACGACCTCTGCAGTTTGACGGGCGCGGCGCCATTGACCAGTGTTGATCCGTGCATGTGAAAACTGAACAAGGCGTCGATCACGGTCTGTCGCCGGCGCGTCCCGGCCCCGGCCGGCAGGCAGCCGCTCTCCTCGGCTTCCTCGCGCTCTCCCACGGGGTGTCCTACGTGGCTTCGCTGGCCATCGTCTCCAACGCCGGCGGGTGGTACGCGGCGGCGGAGAAGGCTCCATGGACTCCGCCGGGTTGGGCCTTCGGATCGGTCTGGATGATGCTTTACACGGCCATGGCGGTGGCCGCGTGGCTGGTGTGGCGCCAGGGTTCAGGGTTTCTCTCCGGGCGCAGCCGGGGCGCCATGACCATGTACGGCATCCTGCTGTGCATGAACCTGGGCTGGGCGCCCCTGTTCTTCGGCATGTACCCGATGATCGGCACCGCCGCCCTCTGGCTGGCCCTGCTGGTTATCGCCGCCCACGCCGCGGCTGCGGCGGCCACGGTGGTCTTGTTCGGCCCGATCAGCCGGGCCGCGGGGCTGCTCATGCTGCCGTACGTCTCGTGGATTGTATTTTCCTGCAGCCTGAACGCGTACGCCGCGGCCAGGAACTGACCCCCGGAACGCACCGCCGGCCCCGCACCCGGTCCCGGCCGTTCAGAACACGGACGTCTCCGGCCCGAGAAGGAAGTCTTTGGCGTGCGCCACCGCCTTGCGGAAGGCGTCGTTGCGCAGGCCCACGAGCTGTTCCGCTTCGTCCGCCGTGGGCTCCAGATATTCGGTGAAGCCGGGCCTCAGCACCCAGATGTCACCCGCGGGCGGCAGGTAGAACACGCCAAAGGAACGGTGCTGGCTGTCGTCGGCGGTCCAGACCGGAACCACCGCCAGCGCCGCGCCGGTGTCAACGTTGATCCATTGCGCCCGGGGCAGCGGGGCCTCGTGTGCTTCTGGATCCAGGAAGGGTGCCGTTCCCTTGCCCCAGCGCTCCTCGAAGCGTTCGTGGAACACCGGCATCAGATGCGAATCGTAACGGCGCCATGCGCTCATGGGCGATCTCCTCCTCGGGGAGTGGGACTGGTGGGTGGGGCTGGTGAACGGGCAGATGAGTTGTGCGGATCCGGTCCGTGTCAGGGGCCTCCGCGTGGGTGCTTCCCCGGCCACGGTCCGGGTTCCCAGTGCACCGGGAGCACACGCAGGAGCGGATCCCGACGCCGGACGATCCGCACCGGAATGTCGCGGCCGCCGTCACCAGTTTGAACTGTGCCGGCATGGCCTGTGCCGGCATGGTCTGTGCCGGCATGGCCTGTGCCGGCATGGTCTGTGCCGGTCTGGACTGTGCTGGCATGACCCGCCGTGTGGCCGGCCCCGGCGTCGTAATCCGCCCGGGTCCTGGGGTCGCGCAGCACCGTGAAAGCGTCCAGAATCGCGCGCACGTCTCCATCGTCAACGCCGCCGTCGGGATGGCCCACGTCGGGATGGCCGCCGTCGGGATGGCCGACGTCGGGATGGCCGACGTCGGGATGGCCGACGTCGGGATGGCGCCGGCGCATCAGCGCCCGGAAGGCGCGGCCGATCTCCTGCCGGCTCGCCTCCGGGGAGACGTGCAACAACGCATAGTAGCCGCGGGGATCAGGGTTCCTGCCAGCCATTGCCGCTCTCCATTGCAGACGATCGGAGCCGGCGCCGTATTCCGTGCCCGGCGCCGGCTCCTGGGACTACTTGCCGATCTCCTGCATTTTGTCCTGCGACCTGGTGATTTCAATCTTCCGCGGTTTGGCCTGCTCCGCCACGGGGATGCGGAGCGTCAGGACACCGTCGGCGTAGTGCGCCTTGACCTTCTCCGTGTCCAGGGTGTCGCCGAGGATCAGCTGGCGGCTGAAGACGCCGCGGGGGCGCTCCGAAACCGTCAGCTCTACGTTGGGCTGCGTCGGATCGCGCCGCTCGGCCCGGACGGTCAGGACATTGCGTTCAATATCGAGCCCGATCGAGTCGACATCGACCCCCGGAAGGTCGAACGCGACGACGAACACGCCGTCCTCCTGCCACGCGTCCATGGGCATCGCCGCGGGGCGTGCCGCCGTCCCGAACACTTGCTGGGCAAGGCGGTCAAAGTCACGGAACGGGTCCGTACGGATTAACATCATTTCCCACTCCTTTAGCGCGAGTTGGCCTATGTTCCTTCACAACCCACCAAGGATTTCTATAGTGGTGGGTATAGATTTTTTATAGCACCGGTGAAACACTGATGCAAGGGAAAATTGCAGGAACGGGAGGGAAAATCATGGCGCAACGCAGCTCCGACGCGGGCGTGTACGCCATCTCCGTGGTGGCGCAGTTGGTGGGCACGGGACAACAGAACATCCGGCTCTACGAGCGGCGGGGGCTGCTCACCCCTGACCGGACCGCGGGCGGCACCCGGCAGTACAGCGACGCGGATCTCGCCGTACTGCGGCGGATCGGCGAACTCCTGGAGGAGGGCCTAAACCTGGCCGGAGTGGCCAAGGTGATCGAACTGGAGGCAGCCAACGCCCGGCTCCGCGCCGAACTCAAGCGGGCGCGCAGCCGCTGACGGTATTCAGCCCCGTGCCGGCGCTTAGTCCGTGCCGGCGTCGGCGGTGGACAGCGTGCCGGTGACCCGCTCGCCGGGAATCCGGGCCGTCCGCCAGGTGTCCAGCGCAATGACTCCGCCCAGAACCACGAGCGAGATCGAGAAGGCCCCCAGGGCGTCCGTCATCCAGTGGTAGCCCAGGTAGAGGCGGCTGATGCCGGCGAAGAAGATGCCGATTCCTGCCACAATGAAGGCGACAACGGCTGACACGGGGTTCTTCCGGCGCGAAAAGACCAGGAACGTGGTGACCAGCAGGAAATCGCAGGCGCCCAGTACGTGCCCGGACGGGAAGGAGAACGTGGTGTCGGTGCCGAAGAGCATCAGTTCCACCGGAGGGCGTTGGCGTTCCACGATCCGGCCAATGACCTGCGCCAGGATCACGCCGGTCAGCATGGCGCCGGCCAGGAGCATCGGCCGCCAGGCGTGCTTGGCGAGCACACCCCAGGTTACTGTCACGATAAGGACGATGATCGGCAGGCCGATGGGTCCGAAGACGATCGCAAGAATGATCATGATGGTGGTCGCCGGTTCCCCGCGCTGGGTCAGCAGCCACGACCGCACAGGCTCGTCCGCCGCCGAGATGCCGCCGTGCTGGAGCACACTGCTCAGGATCACCACGAACAGGACGACGCCGGCAATCATCAGGGCGACGGCGGTGCGGTAGAGATTCCGGCGCGCGGGCACGCTCATGTAGCGCTCCTCCACGACGAACTTCTCGTGGAAGGTCCGCCACCAGCCCTGCGGTTTACCTTTTTGGGCCTCTGCCATGTCGCCGTGCCGCCTTTGCGCCGTGTTGTGGATAGTCTTCGCTGAACATTATCCCGGTTCGCCGGACGGTCCTAGGCAGTGGACCCCGGCCGCCGCTCAGCCCGGCCTCAGGCGCGGATTCGGGCTCGTGTCCGGGCGGCGGCCCGCGCGGCGGCTTGGCCGGGAGTTCCCGCCAATCGTCTCGCCCGGCGGATGTCTAGGGCCAAAGGTCCCGCATCAAAAGTAATCGCAGGTCAGCGGCGGACAGCCCGCCGGCGTCGTCTTTCCGCGGCAAACCTGGGCCCTCAGGGGATTTGACGCCCCCATAAATATGACGTTATTGTTCCTGCAACTATTGGGGCCAAGAAAAGAACTCCACGAAAGACTGTGCTATGACCCAAGTTACCCAGACCATTGAGATCCAGGTCGACAGCCGCAAGGTCCTCGACGACCGCCTCAACGACGCCGTTCGCGGCCTCCAGCGGCTCGCCATGACCACGGGAACCCACGGTATCCTGCTGACGCGGCACAGGCCGGGCCACTACACGGCGGCCCTGTCCGACCAGGTGCCCTTCGGCATGACCCGCGAGCTCGTTCACTAGGCCGGGTTTCCCCGAATAACCACAACGCGGGGTCACATCCCGCCCATCCGCAACAGCTGGACGGGCGCGAAGTGACCCCGCGTTGGTTCGTTAACGGCCGGCTGGAAGGCCGGCGGGGCTAACGGCCGCCCTCGAGCTTCCGGCTGCGCTGCTCCTGGGCCACCGGCCCATACGGATAGACGCCGACGCGCGGCCGGCTGACCTCGGTCAGCCGCTCCGTCTCCTCCGCCGTGAGCCGGAGATCCGCGGCGGCGAGATTGTCCGCGAGCTGTCCGGCGGTCCGGGCGCCCAGGATTACCGAGGTGACCGCCGGCCGGTCCGCCAGCCAGGCCAGCGCGACCTGGGACGGGCTCACGCCGTGCCGCCCGGCGGTCGCCTCCACCTCGTCAATCACGTCCCAGGTGCGCGGATCGGCGTTCCGGGCCTCCCAGGCCTCCATCCCCCGTTTCGGGTTTTCGCCGAGCCTGGTGGCCCCTGCCGGCGGCTGGTCGCGCTTGTACTTGCCGGACAGCCATCCTCCGCCCAGCGGCGACCACGGCAGCAGCCCGATCCCGGCGTCAAGCGAGGCCGGAACGATCTCCGACTCGATCTCACGGACCAGCAGGCTGTACTGCGGCTGCAGCGTCACCGGCGCGCTCCAGCCATGGGCCTTCGCCACGTGGACGGCCTTGGTCAGCTGCCAGCCCAGGAAGTTGGAGAACCCGTAATACGCGATCTTGCCGCTGGAGACGGCGTCGTGCAGGAACCGGAGGGTCTCCTCGAGCGGAGTGATCGGATCCCACGCGTGCAGTTGGTACAGATCGATCTGCTCCACGCCCAGCCGGCGCAGTGAATCATCCAGGGCCCGGACCAGGTGCCGGCGGGAGGTGCCGACGTCGTTCGGGGCCCGGCCCATCGGGAAGCGGCCCTTGGTCGCCACGACGGCCCGGTCCCGGACCTCTGCCCGGTCGGCCAGCCAGCGGCCAATGATTTCCTCCGAGACCCCCGAGCTGTAGACATCCGCGGTGTCGATGAAGTTGCCGCCCGCGGCGAAGTAGTCATCCAGGATGGCGCGGGATTGCTCCTCGGTGGCCTCGGCGCCAAAGGTCATGGTGCCCAGTGCGTAGTTGGAGACAACGGCGCCGCTGTTGCCCAGGGTGCGGTATTGCATGGAACTCCTCAGGGGTCGGTGGATGCGTGGCTGGTGTTTCAGTCTTCGGTCGGGGTGGTCCGGTTCGAGTGGTAGGTCCGCCAGCTGTGCTCGGGGTCGTAGCCGAGGAGGCGCTTGGCCTTGTCGATCGAGAGCATGGTCTCGTGTTCGCCTAGCTCCTTGACCACCTTGACGTTGGGGAAGACCTCGGCGGCCAGGCTGGCACTGGAGCGGCTCATCACGGTGTCCGCGTTGGCGATGATGAACGCCTCGAAGCCGGGCTTGCCGTGCTCCAGGGCGCGGGCCACGGCCTGCGCGCCGTCGCGGCCGTCGATGTACCCCCAGAGGTTCCACTTGCGCAGGGACGCGTCGCGGTCGAATGCGGGGAACTCCTCATAGTCCTCCGGGTCCATCACGTTGGAGAAGCGCAGGCCCGTGATGCTCAGTTCCGGGTCCCAGCGGGTCAGCTGGATGGCCATCTGCTCTTCGAGGTGCTTGACCAGGGAGTAGGTGCTTTCGGGCCGGGCCGGGTACTCCTCGTCCACCGGGATATAGGGAGGATCGACGTCGAACGGCAGTCCCAGCACCGTCTCACTGGAGGCGTAGACAACCTTCTTGATTCCCGCCCGGCGGGCGGCCTGGAACACGTTGTAGGTGGACTGCATGTTGTTCTCGAACGTTGCGGCGTCCGGGGCATGCCCGGGGGCCGGGATCGCGGCAAGGTGCACGACGGCGTCGAACCCGGCGTGGCGGTCCTCCAGGCCAAGGAACACATCCACCACCTGGCCGTAGTTGCGCAGGTCCACCTCCGTGAAGCCTCGGCCGCGCGCCCCGATCCGGTCCAGGTTAGTCACCTCGTGGCCGTCGTCACTGAGCCGCCGCACGACGCTGCGTCCCAGCTTTCCGCTTCCTCCGGTAACAGCAACTCTCATCAGGAACTCCTCGGGTGGCAGGTTCTGCTGACCGTCATGGTCAGTTACATGGTCAAGCACATAGCCAGGCACATTGTCGGGCCGGTGGACCGGCGCCTGGTCCGGCACCGGCAGTCACCGTTCCACCCTAAGGGGAGGCCGGCACGGTGCCCAGCCCCGCGTGACTTTCGGCCCTAGGCAGTCCCCGGGGCAGAAGGAAGGCTGGGGACCATGAACGGTGATCAGCGCATTGTCGTGGGCGTGGACGGTTCCGAGTTTTCGACGACGGCGCTCCGCGTCGCCGGGCGCATGTCCACGAGTCTGAACGTCCCGTTGGAGGTCATCACGTGCCTGGGCACGTCCGATTTCTTCCTGGCATCCCACCTGCCGGAGGACAGCACGCCCACCACGACGCAGCTGGAGGAGACCGCCAAACGCCTCGTCGACCAGGCACTGGAGCGTGCCTTCGGCGAGACGCGTCCGGAGGGACTCACCCGCTCGGTCAAATTCGGGGCCCCGGCCAAGGTCCTGGTCGACGAAAGCCAGAACGCCCAGTTGCTCGTGGTGGGCAGGCGCGGGAAGGGCGGCTTCCTCCATCAGGTCATGGGCTCGGTGAGCGGAGCCTGCGCCGCCCACGCCCACTGCCCGGTGGTGGTGGTCGGCCAGGGAGCGGACGACCGCCGGTCCACCGAATGAGGCCCGTCCCGTGAGCGGTCCGCATATTCCAGCCCGGTTGCGCGGACCGCTCGCGGCGCTCGCTGCGGCAGCGGCCGGCGCCGCTTACGTCCTGGCTGTCCGGCCGCGGCTCCTGCTCTGGGGAGCCACCACGCAGGAGGCCGCCGGGCCGCTCGCCGGGGACGAGATCGTGCCCGCCCCGCGCATGCAGACTACCCGCGCCGTCACCATTGCGGCCCCGGTGTCAGGCGTCTGGCCGTGGCTGGTCCAGTTGGGCGCCGGGCGCGGCGGAATGTATTCCTACGACTGGCTCGAGAACGCCGCGGGCCTGGGCATCCACAGCGCGGACAGGATCCGCCCTGAACTGCAACATCTCAAAGTCGGCGACACCGTCCCGCTCTCCCCCGACGGCGGCCTGACGGTCAGGCTTCTCCAGTCTGAGGCCGTGCTGGGCCTGGGCGGAACCATCGATTTGCGCACGGGGACGATGAGTCCGGCCGGGGTGCTGTCGGCCGGTCCCCGCGTGGACGTCGGCTGGACGTTCGTGCTGCGCCCAATGGGATCCCAGGCCGCCAGGCTCGTGTCCCGCACCCGGTACGACTACTCGCCGCTGGCCGCGGGACTCGTCCTGCGCCCGCTGCTGGAACCTGTGCAGT
Source organism: Arthrobacter sp. NicSoilB8 (assembly GCF_019977355.1). Classification (NCBI taxonomy): domain Bacteria; kingdom Bacillati; phylum Actinomycetota; class Actinomycetes; order Micrococcales; family Micrococcaceae; genus Arthrobacter; species Arthrobacter sp. NicSoilB8. The sequence goes on from NZ_AP024655.1 coordinate 4,137,964, forward strand.
TCCTGATGGAGCGGCGCATGCTCCTGGGCATCCGCGACAGGGCTGAGGGCCGCAGGTCGCACGGCGCCTGAGCGCTCACGTCTGGGCGTTCCCGTCTGAAAGTTCCCGCCTGAGCGCTCACGCTTGAGCTCTCACGTCTGGGCGTTCCCGCTTGGCCGTTCAGACACCCGCAGCCCGCGGATTCGTGCCCGCCGGGGCCAGCAGATAGTCCACAAACCAGTCCCGTGCCAGGATCGCCGCTGCGGCGAGCGTGCCGGGTTCTTCAAAAAGGTGCGTCGCCCCCTGCACGACGGCGAGCTGGTTGGGGCAGCGCATCATGGCCTTCGCCTTGCGGTTGAGTTCCAGGACCTCATAGTCCAGGCTCCCCACAATCAGCAGCGTGGGCGCGGTCACGGCGGACAGCCGCGGGCCGGCGAGGTCGGGGCGGCCCCCGCGCGAGACGACGGCCGCGATCCGCACCGACGGCTCGGATGCCGCCCACAGCGCTGCCCCGGCGCCCGTGCTGGCCCCGAAGTACCCCACGGCGCAGGAGGCCGTGTCCGCCCGGGTGGCAAGCCAGTCCGTTGCCGAGGACAGCCTGCGGGCCAGGAGTTCGATGTCAAAGACGTTGGCGCGGTGGCGTTCCTCCGTGGGCGTCAGCAGGTCCAGCAGCAGCGTGCCGAGGCCGGCCTGCTGCAGGACGCCGGCCACGTAACGGTTCCGGGGGCTGTGGCGGCTGCTGCCGCTGCCGTGGGCGAACAGCACGACGGCCCGGGCCGGCACCGGAAGGTGGAGCTGGGCCTGGAGCCGCACCCCGCGGGACGGGATTTCCACTTCCTCGTCGACGTCAGCGGCACCTCCGGCGCGCGTCCCCGACGGGGTCCGGGACGGCGGCGGAGAAGACTCCAGCCGCTTGGCCGCAAGATCGAGCAGCCGCACCACCTCGTCGTCGTCAGTGGGCGAGAAGTCACGGTAGTGGTAGCCGACGGCGGTGAACTGGCGGGGCGTCGCCAGGCAGACCACTTCATCCGGTTCGCTCAGGTTGGCCAGGGTCTCCGCCGGGGCCACCGGGACGGCCAGGATCACCCGTGCCGCGCCCTGCTTGCGGGCGATGCGGCATGCCACGCGGGCCGTGGAGCCGGTGGCGATCCCGTCGTCGACGATCACCGCGATGCGTCCGGTGAGGTCGTGCCTGGTCCTGCCCTTCCGGAACAGGACGACCCGGTTTTCCAGCACGGCGCGTTCGCGGTCTTCCACAGCCTGGAGTTCCTCGCCGGTGACCCGCGCGTGGGCCAGGACCTCTTCATCCAGGACCTTGGCGCCGCCCTCACCGATGGCCCCCATGGCGAGCTCGGGCTGGTAGGGAAGCCCGAGCTTCCGCACCACGATCACATCCAGGGGCGCGTCCAGTGCGGCGGCGACCTCAAAGGCGACGGGGACACCGCCGCGCGGCAAGCCAAGGACCACTATGTCCTGGCCCCGCAGTTCCGCCAGACGCCGGCCGAGCTGCCTCCCGGCGTCGACCCTGTCTTCAAAAATGCTCATGGGTTATGGCTTTCCAGTCGAAACGTCGGCCATCGGCCCCCATCAGTTTCTGCGCTGCTGAAACTGGCGTTCCTACGGGCCCTGCGAGCCCGAAAATGGACCAGGTGGCCGCTTCCTCAACTATCCGCCCGCGGCCGTAACCCTGTGAGGGCCTTTATGCCCGGTTTTGCGTCTGCGGCGCCAGCCCGGGCCGCGGTTGACGAGCAGCGGCCTGGCCACGGAAGTGCTGAAGCGTGCGGCCCGGCGCGCAATGCGGTGGGTCCGGCCGCGGAGGCGGACGGCCGCAGGCCTGGGCGGGACCGGCTGCTGTGCGGCCCGGGCATAGAACCAGACTTTGGCTATTTCAACGAGCACCAGATACACCGCCGCCATCCCGAGCAAAGCGAGGAAGAACGGGACCGGCAGCGGATCGAACCCCAGCACGCCGGCCAGTGGCGAGAACGGCAGGTATACCCCGAGGGCCACCACGCCCAGGGATGCCCCGACCAGCCCCGCCGAGGGCCTGCTCCGGAAGAAGGGCACCCGTCGGGTCCGGATGACGAAGATGATCAGCGTCTGCGTGACGATCGACTCGATGAACCAGCCGGCGCGGAATTCGCCGGGAACCGCGTCGAAGACAAACAGCATCAGCGCGAAGGTCGCGAAGTCGAAGATCGAGCTGATGGGACCAAACAGGAACATGAAGCGGCGGATGAAGCCGATGTCCCAGTGCGACGGGGCGAGCAGCTGCTCCTTGTCCACCCGGTCCCCCGGGATGGCCAGCTGGCCGGCATCGTAGAGCAGGTTGTTCAGCAGGATCTGGCCCGGCAGCATCGGCAGGAAACTCAACACCACGGAGGCCGTGGCCGCGCTGAACATGTTGCCGAAATTACTGGAGGTGCCCATCAGGACGTACTTGATGGTGTTGGCGAAAATCCGCCGGCCCTCCATGACGCCTTCGGCCAGGACCCCCAGGTCCTTGTCGAGCAGGACGACGTCCGCGGCGTCCTTGGCGACGTCGGTGGCGCTGTCGACCGAGATGCCGATGTCCGCGGCGTGCAGGGCCAGGGCGTCATTGACGCCGTCGCCCATGAACCCCACGGCGCCGCCGCTTTGCCGCAGCAGCCGGATGATCCGGGCCTTCTGCTCGGGCGAAACGCGGGCGAAGATGCTGGCCTCCCGCGCCGCTGCGGCCAGTTCGGGATCGGACATGGCCTCCACCGCGGCGCCGCTGAGCGTTCCGCCGGAGAGGACACCGAGTTCGTCGCAGACCTTTTCGGCGACCCTGGCGTTGTCGCCGGTGGCGATCTTGACCATGATCCCGAGCGCCTCGAGCTGGTCCAGGGAAGCCCGGGCGTTGGCTTTGGGCCGGTCCAGGAAGATGAGGAACCCGGCCAGGACCAGGTCCTTCTCGTCAGCCGGCGTCAGGTCCGAGAGCCCCTCCGCGGGCCGGGTGCCGACGGCCACCACCCGGGATCCGGCGTCGAACTGCTTGTCCAGCATTGCCTGCACGTCCGCGGGGGTGCCCGTGCAGAGGGCGAGGACGTCTTCCGGTGAGCCTTTCGTGATGATGCGGGCCGGCCCGCCGGCCTCCCGTACCAGCACGCTGGTCCGGCGGCGCTGATGGTCGAAGTCAATGACGTCGACGCGCTCGTAGCGCTCGGGCCGGAAGGCCGCGGCGTCCGGTGATTCCCACAGGGCGGCATCCAGCGGGTTCATGCCGACTGTGGAGAGCCTCGCCCCGGCGTAGTCGGCCTCCGTGGCCAGCAAGCCGAGCGTGAGCAGTTCGGCGGGCGGGACACCCGGTGCGGCGGGCAGCGCGGCGGTGAAACTGATCCGGCCCTCGGTCAGCGTCCCGGTCTTGTCTGTGACCAGGATGTCCATGTCGCCCAGGTCCTCGATGCAGACCAGCCGCTTCACCAGGACCTTGCGCCGGGCCAGCTGCCGGGTTCCCGTGGCCAGGCTGGTGCTGACCACCGCGGGCAGCAGCTGCGGGGTGATGCCGACCGCGATCGCCAGGGAGAACAGCAGCGATTCGATCACGGGCCGGTGCAGCAGCAGGTTCGCGACGAAGATCAGCGAGGTCAGCCCGATGGCCACCTGCAACAGCAGGAACGAGAAGCGCTTCAGGCCCAGCTGGAACTCGGTCTGCGGCTGCCGTTCGCCCAGGCCCAGTGCGATCCGGCCGAATTCCGCCCGCCCTCCGGTGGCGACCACCACCGCGGTGCAGCTGCCGGACTGGATCACGGTACCCATGAAGAGGCAGCTGCTCAGGTCCGCCAGGGGCGCATCCTGCGGCACGGGCGCCGGGTCCTTGGCAACCGGCAGCGATTCCCCGGTCAGGATGCTTTCGTCGCACAGGAGGTCCTTCGCCGTCAGCACCCGCATGTCGGCCGGAATGATCGCGCCGATCCCGAGATGGACGACGTCGCCGGGCACCAGCGCGGTGACGTCGATTTCGTCCGGCATTCCGTCGCGGACGACGACGGCGCGGTGCGTGACGCGCGAATGCAAGGCTTCCGCAGCGCGTTCGGCCCGGAATTCGTTGCTGAACCCCAGCCCGACGCTGACCAGCAGGATCACGCCGATGACGATCGCGTTTGTGGCGTCCCCGAGGAACAGCGAAAGTCCTGCGGTAATGAGCAGAAGGATCAGGATGGGGCTGGCCAGCTGCCGGCCCAGCACTGACCACGCGCTGGCCATGTGGGTCCGCACTGCGTTCGGCCCAAGTGCCGTGAGGCGCCGGTCTGCTTCGCCGCGGGTCAGTCCGTTCTCGCCCGAACCCAGCTCGTCCAGCACGGCGGCCGCGGGCCGGGCCGCGGCGCGGGAGATCGCCAGCGGGGCGGAGTGTGAGTCCTTGACGTCGAGGTCTGGCATGCGGAATCCGTTCACGACAATTCGTTTAAGGCACAGCCTACGTGCCTGAGCTGAACGGTTCAGGTGCCTTTGGTCCCCGGCCCCGTGTGGAGCCTGCGTGCCCGGATGTATATACTCTCCCGGTACGGTTTTGCAGCAAGCCGTTGGATTGTTCTTCGATCCGGCCGGCCGCTGCCTATCCGCCACTTGCCGCGGTGGGAAGCACCGCCGGGTCGTCTTGACCTGAGTGAAACGGCACAACAGATAAGTGGTCAGCGAGTCAACCGCAAATTCAATCACCCGGCACCTGCAGGAACTGGTGCTCAGCAGCTCCGACGTCGAGGAGTTCCTTGGCGAGCTCGCCCGGATGTCGGCGCGCAGCTTGTCAGAGCCCGGGGACGAGATCCTGTGCGGCATCACGCTCCTGCGGCACAGGAAGGCGGCCACCGTCGCCAGCAGCAGCCCCGCCGCGCAGGCCATGGATGAAATCCAGTACGCCTTTGGTGACGGCCCCTGCATGACGGCATCCCGGGAGCAGGAAGCTGTCCATATTGAGGACCTTGAACGCGACGGCCGCTGGCCGCAGTACGCCGCGACGGTGCGCGGACACGGCTTCCGGTCCATCCTGGCGCTGCCGTTCCTGCTGGAGGGCGAAACCCGCGCCGCCTTGAACCTGTATTCGCACCGGCCGGGCCGGTTCGATGACCGCGCCACGGAACTGGCGTGTGATTTCGTCCATCAGACGTCCATGGCCCTGCGGCTCGCGGTCCGGTTCGCGCACAGCAGCGATACAGCCGCCAACCTCATGGCCAGCCTGGAAACGCGGACCGGAATCGACGTTGCCGTCGGGATCATCATGGCGCAGAACCGCTGCAGCCAGGTCGAGGCGTTCGAACTCCTGAAGTCGGCGTCAAGCGCCCGGAACATCAAGCTCCACGCCGTCGCGGCCGGGGTGGTCGAGTCACTGGGCCAGGGCCCCACCCGGACGCACTTCGAGGCCTAGCAGCACTGCCCGCCGGCGTTTATCGGCCCTAGTGTCCCGGCAGCGGCTCACCCGCCGGCGCACGAAGGCCCGTGAATGCCAGGATCGCGTCCCGCACCTCTACGGCCCGGGTGTGCTGGACGACGTGCCCTGTCCCCTGTACCTCCACCAGCTGCCCCCGGCGGACGAGCCCGGCCAGCCGGCGGCTCCAGTCCGCGTCCGCCACGGGGTCGTTGGCGCCCCGAAGCACGAGGACCGGCGCAGTGACGCCGGCGAGCCTCTGCACAAGGGGGTACTCCATCATGACCCGCAGGGTTTTGAAGTACCAGACGGGTCCGCAGCGCAGGTAATCGGTGAGAACCAAGGCGTTTGAGGAGGGGCTTTCACAGAACACGGCGTCCCGGCCCAGCGCCAGGGCCTGCTGCGCCACCGTGCCGCGTTTGGGGTCCACCACCGGCCCCATCAGGACCAGTTGCTGGATCCGTCCGGGCTCCTGGAGGGCCGCCTCGGTGGCGGACTGTGTACCCATCGAGTGGCCCACGAGCACGAATTCGCTCACGCCAAGCTGTTCCGTGGCGCCAAGAATGTAGCGGGCGTGATCGGCGACGGAGAGCGTGTGCCCGGGCCGGGGGGTGGCGCCGAAACCCGGCAGGTCTATGGAATAGGTGTCCATCGAGGCGGCCAGGAGCCGATGCAGCCGGCGCAGGTAGCGGTGTGACGCGCCTATTCCGTGGATGAGCACGACGGCGGGCGCAGGCCCGCCGCCCGGTGCCTTCGACGCGAAAACGTGGCCGGCGTGGCCTGCCGCCGACACTTCCCTGCGGACCGGGTCGGTCATGCGCTGCGTGGGCGCAACAGGCTGCGCGGGTACGGGCGGGAGCGCGTGGCAACTGCCGGTGTCATGGGTGCTCGTTTCGTCGCAGACTGGTCAATGCAGTCTATTGAGCGTGCTGCCCGGACGCCGGACGCCATGCAGAAAAGCCAGTCCGCCCCGAACGGTTCACCCGGGTCAGTCGTCCCGTTTGTCCCGCTCTTCGAACTCCTCGTCGAGGTCGTAGTGCCGGAATTCCGTCTCCGGGTTCGGTTCACCCTCCGCGACGTACTCATAGTCCAACTGCCGCTGGACCTGGCTGTCGAGGACCTGGAGATCCTTATCCGGGACCTTGCTGAGGTCCTCGGGGAATTCATCATCAGGACTGAGGTGCAGCTTCTCGGTCATTGCATGCCTCTCCCGGCCAGGAGGATGGACTCGAACCTGCACTAACCTGGCCGCCTTCAGGATAGCGCTAACTCCCGGCCGGGCCGAGGGGCTGCCCCCGGGGTCGCCTGCGTCAGCCCGCCCTAGGCGACCTCGGGACCGACGTTCACCAGCCAGTCCACGCCGAACTTGTCCTTGCACATGCCGAAGATGTCGCCCCAGGGTGCCCGGTCCAGGGGCATGGCGATGGTGCCGCCGTCGGCCAGCTTGTCGAAGTAGCCGCGGAGCTCCTCTTCATCGGACCCGCTCAGGGACACGGAGAAGTTATTGCCGGGGGTGAAATCCATGCTGTTGGGCGTGTCCGCGCCCATGAGCACCATGCCGCCGTCGGTCCGGAGCTGGGCGTGCATGATCTTCTCCTGCTCAGCAGGGTCTTCGCTGGCGTGGTACTCGGCGAAGGTACTCATGGTCAGTTCCCCGCCGAATACCGACTGGTAGAACGTCATGGCGTCCTTCGCGTTGTCGCGGAAGCCGAGGTAGGGATTGAGTGTGGTCATCTGCGGGGCTCCATTCTGTTGGGGTGCCGCTGGTGGGGAAGCCGGCCGGGCCGGCAGCGACGACGGTACACCGCATATCCTGCCCCAAAACGGACAGTGTGGGTAGGTGCCCTGCAGAAGAGGCAAACCGCAGCATCCGACGCCGGTGCGCACCGGCGTCGGATGCTGCGGGGCCCCGAAAGGAGGCTAGGCCGTCTGCCCGGCGTGCTCGCCTTCGGCGATTTCCTCCAGGAGTTTGGCGTTGAAGGCCGGCAGGTCATGCGGGTTGCGGCTCGTCACCAAACCCTGGTCCACCACGACTTCCTGGTCCGTCCAGTTCGCACCGGCGTTCTTAAGGTCCGTCTGGAGCGTGTGATAGGAGGTCAGGTTCCTGCCGCGGACCACCCCCGCATCGATGAGCAGCCACGGGCCGTGGCAGATGGAGGCGACCGGCTTGTGCTGCTCAAAGAAGGCCCGGGTGAACGCCTGGGCATCTTTGTCAACGCGGAGGTGGTCGGCGTTGACCACGCCGCCCGGGATGACGAGGGCATGGAAGTCGGCGGCATCGGCCTGCCCGGCGGCGAGGTCGACGGCGAACTTCTGGCCCTTCTCCGTGCCGTTGTAGCCCTGAAGCTCCCCGCTCTTGGGCGAGACCAGGGTGGGCACTCCGCCGGCGTCCTTCACGGCATTCCACGGGCTGGTCAGCTCCACTTGCTCCACACCATCCGTCAGCAGGAATGCGACTTTCTTGCCCGAAATATTGTGCTGTGACATGGGTCCTCCTCGTGCCGGGCGAGGGCCCGGGCAGCGTTTGGTCCGCGTCCGGCGCCCGCGCAAAGAATCAGTTGGCTTGCAGTCTCGATGGGCTGCAGTCTCAGTTGGCTGGCAATCTCAATGGGCTGGCATTCTCAACTCTAGGAAGCGGCAAAGTAATAAGCAAGCTGATAATTTGGCCTGCGCTTCACGCCGGCCGGGAGCGGCAAGCTGACAGAATGGGCCAATGGAAGTCGCGTTCGGGCTGCTGGCCCTCGTTGCCATAGTCTGCGCCTGCAGCGCGCTTGGCCACAAGATCAACGTCTCCGTCCCGCTGCTGCTGGTGCTGGTCGGCGTCCTGTGTTCTTTCCTCCCGTTCGTCCCGACGATCGAGCTGAACCCCGAACTGGTGCTGATTGGGCTTCTGCCGCCGCTGCTGTACGCGGCGGCGCTGCAGACCTCGCTGTTCGATTTCGGCTCCAACCGCCGCGCCATCGGCCTGCTGTCGGTCGGCTACGTCATCTTCGGCACGGTTGGCATCGGCTTGGTGGTCGCCTGGCTGTTTCCCGAGATTCCGCTGGCGGCGGCCATGGCACTGGGCGCCGTCGTCGCGCCGCCGGACGCCGTGGCGGCGACCGCCATTGCACGAAAAGTGGGCATGCCCCGCAGGATTGTCACCATCCTGGAGGGCGAGTCCCTGGTCAACGACGCCACGGCGCTGGTCTGCCTTCGGGCCGCCATCGCCGCGATCGCCGGAACGGTTTCCGCCGCGGCGATCGCCGGCGGCTTCCTCCTTGCGGCCGGCGGGGGCCTGGTGGTGGGCATTGCCGCGGCCTACGTGCTCACCGGGCTCCGCAAGCGGATCCGCAACGTAGCCATCAATACCTCCACTTCCCTGGTCGCGCCGCTCGTGGCCTATCTCCCGGCGGAAGCGATCCATGCCTCCGGCGTTCTGGCCGTGGTCGTCACCGGGCTGATTATGGGTACCAAAGCGCCGTCCATGCCGAACGGGGCCGCGCGGCTGAGCCAGCGCAGCAACTGGAACACGGTCCAGTTCCTGCTGGAGAACTCCGTTTTCCTCCTGATCGGGCTGCAGGTCCGCACGATCATCGAGGGCGTCCAGGATGATTCACTGGGTGCGGACCGGATCTGGACCGGCTGCGCCGTGGTGCTGCTGGCCGTGCTGGTCCTGCGCCCGGTCTGGGTCTTTCCGGCAACATACCTGCCCCGGCTCCTTCCCGCGGTCCGGCGCAAGGATCCCGCCCCGCCCTGGCAGTTTCCCGCGATCGTCTCCTGGGCCGGCATGCGCGGCGTGGTGACGCTTGCCGCCGTCCTGGTCCTGCCGGCAGAGCTGGAGCACCGGTCCGTCCTGATCCTGATGGCCCTCGTGGTGGTGGGCGGAACCCTCACCCTGCAGGGCTTCACACTCCCGGCCCTGGTCCGGGTCCTGCGAGTGAAGGGGCCGGATCCGCGCGAGGACGCGCTCAACCAGGCCTCACTCATGCAGCTGGCCACGGCTGCGGGCGTGCAGCGGCTGCAGGAACTGCGGTCCGACTCGGATCCCCCGGAAGTCGTGGCGATGCTGAAACGCCGCACGCAGGAGCGCGGACTGGCCGCGTGGGAGCGGCTGGGCCGTCCGTCCACGGAAGCCGCCACTCCCAGCCAGCGTTACGCCCAGCTGCGGCTGGCAATGCTGGACGCCGAACGTGCCAAGGTCCTCGAGCTGAGGCGCGGCGGCGAATACGCCCACGAGGTCCTGGTCGGCGTCCTTGACCGGCTGGACGTCGAAGAATCCATGCTGGACGCCGCGCTGGAGGAACCGGATGCCTCCGGCGGGGGCGGCGGCGAGGGGATCGCACGGCCCGGCGGGGTGTGTCCCCACCTGGAGTCGGCCCCGGACCCGGCGGTGCCGCCGGCCCCCTTCTGCGCCGCGTGCCAGCGGGAAGGGACGACGCCGGTCCACCTGCGGATGTGCGTGCATTGCGGCAACGTGGCCTGCTGCGATTCCTCGCCGGGAACCCATGCCTACAAGCACTTCAAGTCCACAGGCCACCCCGTCATGCGCAGTATTGAGCCGGACGAGGACTGGCGCTGGTGCTACGCTGACGAGCTCCTCGGCTAGCTCAGGTCAGGCCAGGGCAGCGGCGCCGGACACCGGCGCCGGGCAGGTGCCAGGCAGGTGCCAGTCCCGGCCGGGGCCGGGAACGGGCAGGTGCGTGCCGCAGGAGCCCCTGTTCACGGCCGTTTCCCCTCCGTAGGCTGGGAAGGGGCCTGCCGAGGGGCCCGGCCCGCCGCCACCGGCCGGGAACGGCACGAGAATGGCACGAGAACCGGACGAAAAGAGGACACCGTGGACAACCAAGACATCCTGGAGCGCATCAAGGCTTTGGTGGAGGAAGAACACGGCCTCCGCGAAGGCTCCGCCCAGCCCGGCGCCGGGACCGGAGCCCCGGACCTCTTAAGGCTGCAGCAGGTGGAAGAACAGCTTGATCAGTGCTGGGACCTGCTGCGCCAGCGGCGCGCGAAAAAGGACTACGGTGAGAACCCCGACGAGGCGGAGGTGCGGCCGGTCAGCGAGGTCGAGGGCTACCAAAGCTAGCCCTTGGCCATGACCTGACGGGCCGGATTGCCATGCAGATCGCACTCATGGGAGATGTCATGCTGGGACGGCTGGTGAACCGCCACCTGGCAACGGCCAACCCTGCCTATCCCTGGGGGGACACGCTGGAGCTCCTGCAGCAGGCGGACCTTCGCATCGCCAACCTCGAGTGCGTCCTGGCGTCCGGCGGCGAGCCCGAGCCCGGCAAGGCCTTCCACTTCCGTTCAGACCTGAAGAACGTGGCCAGCCTGCTCGCCGCCGGGATCGACGTCGTCTCGCTCGCCAACAACCATGTCCTGGATTTCGGCGAGGACGCGTTCCGGGAAATGTTCCCGGCGCTTGACGGCCACGGCATCCTGCATGCCGGGGCGGGCCCGGATCTGGACGCGGCCCGCCGGCCGGCCGTACGGCGCGTGGGCGCCGCCGCCGTCGGATTCATTGCCTTCACAGACAACCAGCCCGACTGGGCAGCCGGCGACAGGTCCCCCGGGATTTACTACGTGCCCGTGGAGGACGACGGCGGCGAGCGCGGCGCGGCGCTCCTGGACGGGCTGCTGGGCCTGGTCCGGCGGACCAAGGCCCGCGTCCAGCTTCTCATCGTGTCGGCCCACTGGGGCGGCAACTGGGGCGCCGACGTCCCGGACAGGCACCAGGAGCTCGCACGGGACCTCATAGAGGCCGGGGCCGACGTCGTGTTCGGCCACTCGCCGCATATCTTCCGCGGCGTCGGGATTCACCGGAACCGTCCGATCATCTACAGCGCCGGGGACTTCGTGGACGACTACGCCGTGGACCCCGACGAGCGCAATGACCAGTCGTTCCTGTTCATGCTCGAAACCCAAGGCACCGAACCCCGCACGCTGCGGCTGTATCCCACCGTCATCGCCGGCTTCCAGGCCCGCCTGGCCCAAGGGCCGGCGCCCCATATTGCCGCCCGGATGCAGCGGCTGAGCACCCACCTGGGGACACGCAGCGGCTGGAACGCGTCCCGCCGCTGCCTCGAGATTCCGCTCGAGTAGCAGGGACTCAAACCCTGACACCAGCACTGACATCAACACTGGCACCCACAGCGGCCCCGTGCCGTGCAGAGCCGGCGGACGACGGCGGTGCTCCGCCGTCGTCCGCCGGCTGTCAGACCGGCAGGCTGTCAGACCGGCTGGTTGCCGGGCCGGGTGTCTGCCAGCCCGGCGGAGGCCTCACGGTTGACGGCGGGCATGATTTCCGTGGCGAGCAGTTCAATGGACCGGGCCGTCTCGGCAAACGGCAGGCCGCCCAGACCGATCTGGGCCAGGTACCGGGTGTTCCCCAGCGTCTGGTGGATCTCCAAAAGTTTCTCGGTGATCTGCTGTGGGCTCCCGACCAGCAGCCCGCCGCCAGGTTCGGTCCAGGAATCGAACGTGGACCGGGGGAAGTGGTCGACGGGACGTGGCATGTTTTGCTCGAAGTAGGCCCGGTAGTAAGGGTAAAAGGTGTCGCGCGCCTGCTGTGATGTCGGTGCCGCGTAGAAGTGGCCGCCGGCCCCCACAGGGAGCGCGTCGGCGTGGCCTGCAGCGGCTGCGCTCTCGCGGTACAGCTCAACGAGGCGGCGGAAGCGGGCCGGCCCTGACAGCAGGGCGATGAACAGGGGAAGCCCCAGCCGGCCCGCCCGGGAAAAGCTCGCCGGGGTGCCGCCGACGCCCACCCAGACCGGAAGTCTCTGCTGCACCGGGCGCGGGGCGATGTCCATGCCCGGGATGCTCTGGGTCAGTTGTCCTGTCCACTGCACGGAGGCGTTGTCCCGGGCGTTGTCCCGCAGTTCCAGCAGCAGGCGCAGCTTCTCATCGAACAGGGCGTCGTAGTCGTCGAGGTTGTGGCCGAACAGCGGATAGGACTCCACGAACGCGCCGCGGCCTGCGATGATCTCGGCCCGGCCGTCGGAGATCAGGTCCAGCGTGGCGAACTGTTCGAAGAGCCGCACCGGGTCCTGGGTGGAGAGCACCGTCACGGCTGTGCCCAGCCGGAGATTGGTTGTTTCCCGGGCGATCGCGGCCAGGACGATTTCCGGGGCCGAGAGGGCGAAGTCGCGCCGGTGGTGCTCCCCCAGCCCCAGGAAGCCGAGGCCCGCCTGGTCGGCCAGCTTCGCGAGCTCGATGATCTCTTTCAGCCGCTGCTGCGGGGACAGCGCGGCACCAGTGCTGCTGTTGCGGGAAAGCTCGCCGAAAGTGAAGATACCAAAGTCCATATTTATTGAACATTCAATCATTTGAATTCATTCCTGGCGGCTTCCTGCAGCCGCGGCACCCCTCCCGCCGGGGCAAAAAGGCGCCGGAAATCCGCCGCGCCGGCGCCTCACGGCCCGGGGGCACGGGAATCCTCCACACCCCTCGCCGTTCCGCCCCCTCCGCCGCCGACGGCCCGGGGCCGGCCGGCGGTCGCAAGAGGTTCCGTTTACATTCCCGAAACATGGCGGTCACGTGATCTTCACGCCATCGCGATTCCTGTAACTTGCCCGCAACTTTTTGCCTCATTGCCGGAAACATGGCTCCGCGAGGATTAAACCCGGATCGGGGGGCCGGCGGCGACGTGTCCCGGTACGGAAGACTGACGAGAAGGGACCCGCCGGTGGAACTCACTGCTGGAAGCGTCTGGATGATTGTGTCGGCGGCGCTCGTTCTGCTGATGACCCCCGCACTTGGCCTCTTCTACGGCGGTATGACCCGCGCCAAGGCCTCGCTCAACATGATGATGATGAGCTTCATCTCGATCGGGATCGTCGGCGTCGTGTGGGTCCTCTGGGGCTACTCGATGACCACCGGCCAGGGCGTCCTCGGTGTGTTCGGCAATCCGTTCGCCAGCTTCGGACTGAGCAACGTCATCGGCTCGCCGGACCTGATCAAGGCGGGCTACAGCGCCACGTTCGCCATCATCACCGTAGCCCTCATCAGCGGCGCCATCGCGGACCGCGCGAAGTTCACCTCCTGGGCCTTGTTCATCCCCGTCTGGATCACCCTGGTTTACTGCCCGCTGGCCTTCATGGTCTGGGGCGGGGGCCTCATGAGTGCCGGCGGCGCCGTCAGCGCCGTCTTCGGCCAGGTCATCGACTTCGCCGGCGGCACCGTCGTGGAAATCGCGTCCGGCACCGCCGCACTGGTTCTGGTCCTGATCCTTGGCAACCGGCACGGCTTCGGCAAAGACCCCGGCCACCGGCCCCACAACATCCCCTTCATCATGCTCGGCGCGGGCATCCTCTGGTTCGGCTGGTTCGGTTTCAACGCCGGCGCCGCCACCACCGTGCAGCAGGCCGGCCTGATCTGGGTGAACACCCTGGCTGCCCCCGCCGCGGCCATGATCAGCTGGCTGGTCACGGAGAAGATCCGCCACGGCCACCATACCTCCCTGGGCGCCGCGTCCGGCGCGGTCGCCGGGCTTGTGGCCATCACGCCTTCGTGTGCCAACATCAGCCCGCTCGCCGCGCTGGGCCTTGGCTTCGTGGCCGGTGCCGCCTGCGCCGTGTTCGTGGACCTGAAGTTCAAGTTCGGCTTCGATGACTCGCTCGACGTCGTCGGCGTCCACCTCGGAGGCGGTCTCATCGGCACCCTCGCACTCGGTTTCGTCGCCCTCCCGGTGGACGGCGAAGGCGGCGGCCTCTTCTACGGCGGCGGGCTCCACCAGGTGATCGCGCAGACCGTGGCGGTCCTCATCACGGTGGCCGTGTCAGGCCTCGGGACCGCGGTAATCGGACTCGCCATCCACAAGACAATCGGGTTCCGGGTCAGCCACGAGGACGAACTCGCTGGCGTCGACCGGTCCGAGCACGCCGAGACCGCGTACGCTTTTGCTGAGCTCGGTTTCAGCCGGTTCAACCCGTTCGGCCACCACGTCAGCGCAACGCACGCCGTGCATGCCGCGACGGCAGCCCACGCCGCCGCCCGCGAAACGGACAATGCGCCGGTGCCTGCCGATCGAGACAGTGCCGCTCAACACAGTGCCGCTCAACACAGTGCCGATGAAAACAGGGCCGCTAACCACAGCGCCAGGGAAGACAGCCTCGTCTGAGGCGGCGGCTGTGGCCAGCGCAGCGATCAGGCCAGCGATAAGTCCAGGCGAACAGCGCAGCGGACGACGGCGGATTTCCCGCCGTCGTCCGCTGCGCTGTTTTCTCTGGCGCCTGGCCGGCGCCGATTCGGGGCGACGCGTCCAGGACGGTCCGCAAGTTTTTCCAAAGGTCCCTGTGTATCGCATGGCCGGAGGCCCTAAGATGTTGGGCGGGGGGCACTCGAATTAGCGAACTCGCTTATGGGAGGCCACGATGTTCAGCCAAGCCAGCCGCAAGGCGTCAAAACCGCAGCTAACATCGGTGGCGCGGGCCCCGCGCAGACACCGCAGCACCCTTTCCAGACCCGATGGACTTCGCTTCCGGCGTGCGCTGGCCTCACTGGCAGTCGTTGCGCTGGTCGCCGGCTTCGGTCTGGTCGCGGCCGCCCCGTCATCCGCGGCTGAGAAGGCGCAAAACTACATCGTGGTGCTCAAGGACGGTGTGGCGGACGCCGGCGCCGCGGCGCTCGCCCAGCAAAGCGCCTACGGCTTCACGGCCTCGAAGGTCTACCGCAACGCGGTGAACGGCTACTCTGCCACCCTGACGGCGTCCCAGGCACAACGCATTCAGGCCGACCCCAGCGTCGACTTCGTCACTGCGGGCCGAACATTCCAGCAACAGCCGGATCTTGGGACCGCGGCCAGCCAGGAAACGCCGCTGTGGCGGGAGCGGATCGCCGGAACGGACTCCAACGTCCGGAGGGCCCTCGACCGGGGGCCGGACCGGATCAATGTCAACGTTGCTGTGATCGACAGCGGCATCGATGCGACCCACCCGGACCTGAACGTCAAGGGCGGCGTTGACTGCCAGTCAGGCTCGCCCGTGGACGTGACCCCCGTTGATGTCATGGGGCACGGGACGTTCGTCGCGGGCGTGATCGGTGCCCGGAACAACCGCCTCGGCGTCATCGGGACCGCCCCGGGCACGCCGCTGTGGTCCGTCCGGGTGGTTGACGACGCCGGCCTGATCTCCGAGGAGAGCCTGATTTGCGCCATCGACTGGGTGACCTCCACGCACAAGGACCATGACAGCAGCAACGACATCGCCGTGGCCAACATCAGCATCGCCGGCGGCGCCGCGGATACGCCAAACTGCGGCAAGGGCACCGACCCGATGCACTACGCCATCTGCCGCTCCGTCCGGGCCGGCGTCACCTATGCCGTCGCGGCCGGCAACGCCGGTGAGGACTTCGCCAACACGGTGCCGGCCACCTATGACCAGGTGTTGACCGCCACCGCCATGGGCGACTTCGACGGAAAGGCCGGCGGCAAGGCCGCCCCGATCTGCGGCACACAGGACTTTTCAAAGTACGGGCAAAAGGACGACCAGCCGGCATTCTTCTCCAACTTCGCCACCACGAGCGAGGATAAGGCCCACACCGTCGCCGGCCCCGGGGTGTGCATGCTCTCCACCTGGCCCGGCGGCTACAGCGTAAGCAACGGCACGAGCTTTGCCAGCCCGGCCGTGGCAGGCTCCGTGGCCCTGTGCATCAGCCAGAAGGCCTGCACGGGTTCAGCCGAGCACGTCATGGAGCAGTACCTGAGCCTGACGAAGTCGTACACCAAGCGTCACCACGACTACGGCTTTGATGGTGATCCCGTCCACCCGATCGCCGCGAAGTACTTCGGCTACCTGACCCAGACGGTGAGCTTCTGACGGACCTGAGGCGGGACGGCTTGCCGCGACGTGGCCTGCGGCCGCCCGTCACGCCACCCCTCTCAGCCTAAAAGCCTGCGCTCGTAGGCGAACGCCACAAGCTGGAGCCTGGTCCCGAGCCCCAGCTTGCCCAGCACGCTCCTGAGGTGCGTCTTGACAGTCGCCTCGGACACGAACAGGCTTCCGGCAATCTCGGCGTTGGCCAGCCCCTTGGCCGCGAGCAGGAACACGTCCCGCTCCCGCGCGGAGAGGACTTCCAGCACGGACAGGTCCGGGCCGCCGGCCGGCAGGGTCCGGGCCGCGTGCTGGAACAAGGCCTGGACCGATCCCGGCGCAATCACGGAGTACCCCAAGTACACGGTCCGGATGGCGGCGAGCAGGAACTCCGGTTCGGCGCTCTTGAGCAGGTAGCCGCTGGCCCCGGCGTGCACCGCGTCGACCACGGCCTGGTCCCGGTTGAAGGTGGTCAGGGCGATGATCTTCGGTACGCCGGTCCGGGGCGCTTCTGCCTGCTGCACGATCCGCTGCGTCGCGCCGACGCCGTCCAGCACCGGCATGCGCAGGTCCATGAGCATCACATCCGGGCAGCGTTCGACGGCGAATGCCGCCGCCTGCTCGCCGTCTCCGGCATCCCAGGACATTGCCATGTCCTGCTGGCTTTCCACGAGCATCCGGATTCCCGCTCGGAACAGCGGCTGGTCGTCGACGATCGCCACGGTGATGGCCGATCCGGCATCAGCCACGGTGGCCGGCTTCCTCCAGCGACAGTTGCGTGCGCGCTGCAGTTCCTCCCGCGGGCGTCAGCTGTGACTCTGCGACGGCGGCATCGGCAATCCTTGTGCCATAGGGGAGGAAGACCGTCACCCGGTACTGTTCACCGTCCGGGCCGGCCGTCACCCAGCCCCCGGCCAGGTGTGCGCGTTCCCGCATTCCGGCGAGGCCGCGGCCCACCCGTATGTCGGCGGCGGGGTCCGGGCAGTCGGCCGCGGCACGGATCCCGGATGCCACATGCAGGGTCAGCCCGGGGCCGCTCCAGTCCAGGTGCAGCCGCACTGCGGTGCCGCGGCCACCGTGTTTCAGCGCGTTGGTGAGGCATTCCTGGATGATCCGGAAGACCGCGAGCTGCTGCCCGGCGGAGAGCTCCGCGGTAACGCCGGACTCGCTCTGCTCGATGGCGAGGCTGCCCTGCATGCGCGCGACCAGCGGACCGACGTCGCTGAGCCGGGGCTGGGGCGTGGCCAGGCCGTCCCCGTGGACACCTTCGATGACGCGCTGGGCGTCCACGAGGGCGCTCCGGGCCGACGTCGAGATATTTTCCAAGGCGTTCAACACGGCCCTCGGCTGGTCCTTGCTCAGATAGCGGGTGCCGTCCGCCTGTGCCGCGATCACCGCCAGAGAATGGGCCAGGACATCGTGGAGGTCCCGGCCGATCCGCGTCCGCTCCTGCTCCACGATCAGGTCCACCTCGGCCTACCGGAGGCTGGTCTGGGCCATGGTCCGGGCCCGGAAGAGGCTTCCG
The DNA here is from genome assembly GCF_019977355.1 of Arthrobacter sp. NicSoilB8. Taxonomy (NCBI): domain Bacteria; kingdom Bacillati; phylum Actinomycetota; class Actinomycetes; order Micrococcales; family Micrococcaceae; genus Arthrobacter; species Arthrobacter sp. NicSoilB8. Next base: position 4,155,641 of record NZ_AP024655.1, read on the forward strand.
CGCTCCTGGTACATCGCCAGCAGGAGCCCGGTGGCAGCACATGCTGCCGCGATCAGCAGCAGGAGGGAAAAGAGTTGCCAGCCGAAGGCCCTGAACGTCCACCGGTCGCCCATGTACAGCGGCGGGAACCAGCCCACGCCGTTGCTGTAGCGCCATGACAGCATTAAGAATGTCATGGCGCCGGCGAACACCACGTTGGCACCGGCCGCGATGAACCGTGTCCTTCGCCCGGCCGTCCATTGGATGAAGGCCAGTGCGACAAAAGCCCCGAGGTAAATGGCCCAATGGTTGGCGTACATCTCATCAATGGCGTGTCCGAGCTGGCCCGCAAGCAGCCCGGCCGTGAATCCGAGCGACGCGTAGGGCTTCCAGGCGGCGAGGGCAATGGCCGCCGTCATCAGGATCAGCGGCCACATACCCGGCCAGCTGAGGAGGCTTGGCCCCATCCTGCCGGCCTCGGCCACGCACCACAGCGTGAAGAAGAGAACGGCCGCCGCGGGGGCGCCCCAATGCCGCAAAACTTTCAGTAGTGGTTCCATGACTGTCACCCTATCCACGGCGGTGGCCACGAGCCGGTCACATCCGGCCGCGCTCATCCTTTGGGACAGAAGATTCATCTTTCGAGCCAATCGAGGCTGGTGAGCGTAATATGGCGGCCATGACCAAGGCAGCGGTTGAGGTCACAGCCCCGGCCGGCGCGGTGCCGTACTCACGGCTGGACACCGTGTTTTTCGTGGTGGGCGGCGTCTCGGCCGTGTGGCTGACCTCCTTGCTGTTGCAACTGAGCTTCCAGTGGGGCTGGGCGCAGGTCTGGTTCCTCTTCATCTTCTGGGGCCTGCTGGCCTATCTGGTGCTCCCCCGGCTCAACCGATCCTGACCCGGCTGTATGTTCCCGACTACTTCATCGGCCGGGCGCGCACCAGCGACGGGCTCCTGGGCGATCCCGTAAACGTGGCCCTGCTGGGATCCGAACCTCAGGTGCATGCCGTGATGCAGGCCGCGGGCTGGACACTGGCCGATGACGTGACGCTGGCCAGCAGCCGGAGGATCGTCTCCTCCACCCTCCTGCGCCGCAGTTACCTCGAAGCCCCGGTCAGTCCCCTGTTCCTGTTCAGCCGGCAGCAGGATTTTGCGTATCAGCAGGAAGTCGACGGCACCCCCGGCAAACGCCACCACGTCCGGTTCTGGCGCTGCCCGCCCGGCTGGCTGCTGCCCGGCGGGCTGGCCGTGGACTGGCTGGCCGCCGGCACCTATGACCGTAGCGTCGGGCTGTCCCTGTTTACCCTGCAGATCACCCACAAGATCGATGAGAACACCGACGCCGAACGCGACCACGTCGTCGCAGCCATCACCGGGGCCGACCCCGCGGCCGGGGTCCGGGTGATCCGCGACTTTTCGACCGGCTACCACGCGCGAAACGGCGGGGGCGACACCATCTCCACCGACGGCGACCTTCCGATCGTCGACCTGAGGAACGTCGTCGCGGCGCCGGACGCGGCGCTCCGGCTTCCAAGCAACAGGACCTCGAGCGACAGCCGGAACAGGCGGCCGGCACCCACCATTGTCGGTGCGGTGTTCGTCGGCGGCCGCGCTGCGGCGGCCGCACTGCTGGCCCTGTCCATGGTGCTCTTTCGGGAGGAGCACCTGACCTCGCTTCTGCAGCCCGGAACCGGCCCGGCGCTCACGGAGGCCCAGGCCGAGGCGGCGCTCACCGCCGGAACGGTGGTGGTCCTGCTCTTTGCCCTGGCCTATGCCATTCTGGCCTGGTTGGTGTTCCTTGGCCGGAACTGGGCCCGGACAGTGGTCATGGCGCTCAGCACGGTGGCCATCGGCACGCAGGCGTTCGATGTCCTTCGTGGTGGTCCGGACATCACGCTGGCGCACAATCTGCCCGGTCTGACCCTGGACATCCTGCTGATTCTTGCGCTCTCCAGCAAGCGTTCCCGCGACTTTGCATTGCGCCCCCGCCAGGAACCGAAAACGGGATTCCGGCCGCGCCGGCGGCCGGGCACTCCGTTGAGCGGGCAAGGATCCGGGGGATCTTGACAGTCCGGATGGTCCGGGCGCTAGATAAAAAGTAGCCGGCGGCGGGGCTGTTCAGAGCAGGATTCGCAGCAGAGGAGCGGACATGACCAACGACTCACAGGCGACGGAGCGCGCCCACAGCGAGACCCCTGTCGAGGGTGACGTAGCGGCGGAGCCCTTTGACGACCGGGCCCATTCCCAGGACCCGGCAGAGGGCCCGGACATCGATGAGGAACCGGACACCTAACAGGAGCCCGGCGAAATATCTTCGCCGGCCACGGTGTTGGCCCGGGCATGACAACAATCGGAATTATCGGTGCGGGACACATTGGCAGCCAGCTCGCGCGCAAGGCTGTGGGGCTCGGCTACGACGTCGTCATCAGCAACTCGCGCGGGCCGGAAACGCTGGCCGGCCTCGTGGCGGAACTGGGGCCGAAGGCCCGGGCGGCAACACCGGCCGAAGCGGCAGCCGCCGGTGACTTCGCCGTCATCACCGTGCCGTTCAAGGCCATCGCGGACGTGCCCGTGGAACCGCTGGCCGGCAAGGTGGTCCTCGACACCAACAATTACTACTGGGAACGCGACGGGCACTTCCCTGCCCTGGATGCCGGCGAGGCCACCACCTCCGGCCTGCTGCAGGAGCACCTCCCCCGGTCCAAGGTGGCCAAGGCCTTCAACCACATCATGCACACCCAGATCACCACCGACGGAACGCCGGCCGGCACGCCGAACCGCCGGGCCCTGGCCACGGCGAGCGATTTCCCGGAAGCGGCCGAGCTAGTAACCAGGATCTATGACGAATTCGGCTTCGACACCGTCAATGTCGGCCCGCTCTCCGAAAGCTGGCGCATGGAACGGGACCGTCCGGCCTACGTGGTCCGGCAGAACGCGGCCGAGCTCGCGGAGAACCTGGCCAAGGCGCCCCGCACCATCTGAGCGCCTGATCAACGTGCCGAGGCGGCAGTTCGCGGCAATGCTTTTCGGGGACATTGCCGCGAACTGCGAACTCGGCGTACGAGGGGTGGTGCCGGACGGTTAGCTCTGGACCGCGGGTTCGAGCTTGAGCATCTTGGCGATGACGTAATCGAGCTCGGAGTCGTCGAAGATCTTCTTCCAGTCGTCCTTGATGATGGTGTCCTTGCCGTACTGGATGGCGATTTCGCAGGCCTCGGAGAACGGGTTGGAGCCACGCAGGGCGTTGGTCAGGGCGATCTGGACGTGGCCGAACAGCATGGCCTTGGCGGCCTCCTCGGGGACGCCGGCGGTGTGCACGGTCTCGTGCAGGGCTTCCTTGAGCAGGGTGCCGATCATGCACGCGACCGTCTCCACGAGGGTGGGTTCGAGGATGGCAAGCTGCTTGACCGTGACCCAGTGGACGTCGATCACGGGGGCGTAGATGACCTTGATGGTGGCCTCGGCGGCGGCGCGGGCGGCCTCGGTGGCGTCCACGTCGATCGCGGCAACCACGTTTTGCGGGGCGCCCTGGCCGCCGAACGTGTCGGCCCATTCTTCCTTAGTGGTGCGCTCCAGGAAGACCGAGGGGTGGCACGGGTGGGCGACGGCCTGGACGACGTCGTCGCGCTTGGCGAGCAGGCCGGCGTAGGCGGCGGCCGGGTCGAGGGTGAGCAGGATGGCGCCGGACTTCATCTGCGGGACCACGCCGTGGGACACAACGCCCAGGACGGTGTCCGGGACGGCGAGGATCACGACGTCGGCGTCCTTAATGGCGTCCTCGGTGGTGCTGATGTCCCGGCCTTCGGCGCGGACGCGGTCCTGGCCGGCCGGCGAGTTTTCGCTGTAGTAGACGGTGTGGGCGCTCTTCTGGAGGTTGGCTGAAACACGCAGCCCCATTTTGCCTCCGGCTCCGATGACGGCGACGGTCAATTGTTCTGCTGACATTTCAGTTACTCCTTAGGAAATCGAGGCTTTGCTGGGTCCACTGCTTTTCGAGGCGGATGGTCTCTTCTTCGGAGGCCTGCCACGGCAGCCAGTGCTCGATGATCTGGTTGATATTTCTTTCTTTGGGCTGCAGCTTCCGGGCCATGTAGGCATAGTCCAGGAGGCCTTCGCCGAGGGGAGCGCCGGCGTACGTGAATCCAACCCACCCCTCCTTGCGGCTGAACGCAAAGTCTTTGATGTGCATGTTCAGGACATACGGCGCGACGGCGTCAATCACCTCGCGCGGCGACTCCAGCGCCGCCACGGTGTTGGCGGGGTCGCTGCAGATGCCCAGGTACAGGCTGTCCACCCGGGCGATAACCTCCAGGACGCGGGCTGTGGGGACCTGTTCGTAGGTTTCCACGGCGATCTTCACCCCGGCGGCCTCGAACTCGGGCAGGACTCCGGTGAAAATGGCCACGGCCTCGTCCGCGTCCGGCGTGTGGCCCGGGACGTTGAACATGGTCCGCAGCAGCGGCGCGCCCAGGATCCCGGCGATCCGCAGGAATTTCCGGAGATGGTCCGGCCGGATGCCTTTGGTGCCGAGCTCCAGGGAGATCCCCAGGGCATCGGCCGTGGCCCGGACGGAGGCCAGCTCCGCGTCCGTCATGGATTCCAGCGGCGCGTAGTCGCAGATCTGGAAGAGGTCCACGCCCAGGGCCGCGGTCTGGGCCAGTGCCTCGTGCAGGCTCAGCGGAGCGGAGACCCGGTCCGAGAGCTGCCAGAAGAAGGCGTAGCTGCTGAGCCCGATGCGGGAGTCTTGGCCGTTTCCTGAAGCAACCGTGGAGCTCATGGCCGGCCTCCCGCCGTCAGCAGGAGCCCGAGGCGCGCGGCGGTTTCGTCGAGAATGGTTTTGAGTGCCTGCGGGTCGTGGGCGAAGCGGCCAAGGAACAGCCCGGCGACGGACATGTCCAGACGGCCGATAAGGCCGGGGCCGGCGCTGCCGCCGTAAATGACCCGGCTGTCTGCCTGGCCGGGCAGGGCGCGCAGGTGCGCGTCCAGGCCGGTGATGACGGCGCTGATGTACTCCGGGGTGGCCGGTTCCGGGGCGCCGATGGCCCATTGCGGTTCGTAGGCCACGATGGTCCGACCTGCGGGTCCCAGGGACTGGGCCCGGTTGAGGGCGGCATCGATGTCCGCCGTGCAGTGCCGGATGGCTTCCTCCACGGAGCCCGGCTGCAGCTCCCCCACGCAGAGCACCGGGGTGAGCCCGTTGCGGTAGGCGGCGGCGGTCTTGAGGCCGATTGTCCTGTCGTCCTCGCCGAAGATCCGGCGCCGTTCGGCGTGGCCCACCTCGGCGTAGCGTCCGCCGAGTTCGGCCACGGTCTTGCCGCCGACTTCACCGGTGTAGGCGCCTTCGTCTTCCCAGAAGATGTCCTGCGCGCCGGCGCCGGCCCCGGCCACGCCCAGAATCCGGGCTGCGTCGGGCAGCGCTGGCAGGGCAGGCAGGACAAACAGCTCGATCTCCCCGCTCTGCACGGCGGGGTGCGCCAGGGCGACGGCGGCCACGTCGCGGCAGTAGTCCAGCGTGCGCTGGTAGCCGAAGTACATTTTCAGGCTGACGCCGATGACCGCTCCCCGGGGGGACGTGCCGGCCGCGGCGGCTGCTGTGCCTGTGGCGGGGTTAGCAGGAAGTGACACCCTCGTAGTCCTTAATCAGTGTGACTTTCTCGGCCGAGGCCGAGGTTTCGTCGAACGTGTAGGTGAGCCATTCGCGGGCCAGCCGGCGGGCGAGTTCCAGGCCGACGACGCGCTGGCCGAAGGTGAGCACCTGGGCGTTGTTGCTCAGGATGGCCCGTTCCACGGAGAAGCTGTCGTGCGCCGTGACGGCACGGACACCGGGGACCTTGTTCGCTGCGATGGCCACGCCGAGGCCCGTCCCGCAGACCAGGAGGGCCCGGTCGGCCTCGCCGGCGGCCACGAGTTCCGCGGCGGCGATGGCCACGGAGGGGTAGGGCGTGTGGCTGGTGGCGTCGACGCCGACGTCGCGGACGGACTCCACGAGCCCGCTGGCCTCCAGGTCCGCCTTAAGGGCCTCCTTGTATTCGAATCCGGCGTCGTCAGACCCGATGACCAGGCGCAGTTTGGCGCTCATGCGTTCTCCTTAACTCTGTTTTCCTCGGAAAGGGTGTTGTGAATGGCTCGGACGATCAGCGCCATGGACACGGCGCCCGCGTCGGGGGTGCCGAGGCTCTTCTCGGCGTGCGGGCGGGCGCGGCCCATGAGGGGCAGCAGCTGGGCGGTGTCCTCGGCGGCCTGCTGGGCAACGGCCGCGGCCGCGCCCCACGCCTCGGCCAGGTCCTGTCCGGCGTCCACGCCGCCGGACAGGGCGTCGCGGAACGGGACGAGGACGTCCACGAGGGTCTTGTCCCCGGGAGCGGCCTTGCCGAAGTCCATGATGGCGGCGGCGGCCTGCGCCACCCCGGCGGCGACAGCGCCGGCGTCGGGGGCGGTGGTGTTCCCGAGGGCGTCCCCGACCGCGCGCAGGGCCATGCCCCACAGGGCGCCGGAGGTGCCGCCGGCCTTGTCCGCCCAGGCGTCGCCGGCGAGGTGGAGGGTGGTGGCGGCGCCGGCGCCGCGGGCGACGGCGGCTTCCGCGGCGTCGACGGCGGCGCGGACACCGCGTTCCATGCCGATGCCGTGGTCGCCGTCGCCGGCGACCGCATCGATGCGGCCCAGTTCCTCGGCGTTGGCGTCCACGACGTTCTTCGCGGCGCCGAGCGCGGCCAGGACGCGGACAGCGCCGGCGCGGGATTCCTCGGAGGCGTCCGGGATCGTCGCTTCGGTCTCGGCGGGGTCGGTGAAGTCGGCGGCGTCGAGGGCCGCAGCGGTGACGGCGCCGCGGCGGAAGGCCGGGGCGTCGGCGGGGGCGTGCCAGAGGGTCTCGAGTTCGTCGTCGAGCCAGAAGAGCGTCAAGGAGGTGCCGGCCATGTCGAAGCTCGTGACGAGCTCGCCCACCTGCGGGTCCACGGCGTCCAGGCCGGCCTCGGCGAGGAGCTGGGCGACGCGGCGGTAGACCACGAACAGCTCTTCGTATTTGACGCTGCCCAGGCCGTTGAGGATGGGGACCACCCGCGGCCGGGCAACAGCGCCTGCCGAAGTGTCTCCCTCGGACAGGTTTTCGGGGATTTCGGTGAGGAGTTTGGCGACGAGGAGCTCGGCGAGTTCGTCCGCCGTCGGGATGCCTGTCTCCCCGATGCCGGGCTCGCCGTGGATGCCCATGCCGACGGCCATCCGGCCCTCGGGGACGGAGAAGAGCGGGTGGTCCGCGCCCGGGAGGGTGCAGCCGGAGAAGGCGACGCCGAAGGAGCGGGTGCGGTGGTTGGCGCGGTCGGCGATCTCGACGGCCTGGTCCATGGTGTACCCGGCCTCGGCCGCGGCGGCCGCCACTTTGAAGACCGTGAGGTCGCCGGCGATCCCGCGGCGCTTGGCGTGCTCGGCCGGCGGGGCGGAGGAGACGTCGTCGGTGACGGCGATGCTGCGGCAGTCGATGCCTTCGGCGCGGAGCCGGGCCTGGGCCTGGTTGAAGTGCAGGACGTCGCCGGCGTAGTTGCCGTAGCCCAGGAGCACGCCGCCGCCGTTGTTCGCGGCCTTCGCCACGTTGTAGATCTGCTGGGCGGACGGGGAGGCGAACAGGTTGCCCATCGCGGCGCCGTGCGCCATGCCCTGGCCCACGAGTCCGGCGAACGCGGGGTAGTGGCCGGACCCGCCGCCGATCACGAGCGCCACGGTCTCCGGGGTGCTGTGGGTGTTGCGGACGACGCCGCCGGAGACGCGCCTGACCCAGCGGCTGTGGGAGGCGACGAAGCCTTCGATCATTTCGTCAGCGAAGGCTGCGGGGTCATTGAACAGGCGGGTCATGGCGGTACTCCTGAAAGAGGGAAAGCTGCTTGGTGGGTGTCCGCCGCGGCCGGATGGCGCGCGGCGGACACCGGTTCGGTGGGAGCGCCCGCGGCGGGGGCGGCTCTTGTTCGGGTGGGTCCCGCCGGGAGCGGGCTCCCGCGGAGCGGGCTGTGTCCGTTAGAGGACTCCGTCCGTTAGCGGGGCGCGTCCTTAGCGGGCTGTGTCCGTTAGCGGGCGGCGGCTGACTCCGAGTCCGCAGACTCCCCGGGCTGAGGGGCGAGGTTCCGGGCTGCCCTGTGGGCGGTGCCCTTGCGGGCGAGCACCACCATCAGGACGGCCGAGAGGACCATGAAGCCGCCCACCACGAACATGGGCACGTTGTAACTGCCGGTCCAGTCCTTGAGCCAGCCGGTGACGTAGCCGGCGCTGAACCCGGCCAGGTTGCCCACGGTGTTGATCAGGGCGATCCCGGCGGCGGCCGCGGCCCCGGTGAGGAATTGGGTGGGGACAGTCCAGAAGTTCGGCAGGGCCGCGAAGATGGACATCGCAGTGAGGGTGATGATCGCGATCGTGGCCGCCGGCGATCCCGCAAAGAGTGCCAGCGGGATGCTCAGGCCGCCGACGAGGGCCGGGACGGCGATGTGCCAGGTCTTGACGCCGCGCTTGGTGGCGTCCTTGGACCAGAAGTACAGGGCAAAGGCGGCCGGCAGGTACGGGATGGCCGTGATCAGGCCCTTCTGGAAGACGTCGAACTTGGTGCCGTACAGGCCCTCGAAGCCGGAGATGATGGTCGGCAGGAAGAAGCCGAGAGCGTACAGGCCGTAGATGAAACCGAAGTAGATCAGGGCGAGCATCCAGACCCGGCCGTTGCCGAAGACGGTGCGGACGCTGACGTGCTTGTTGCCGGCGGCGGTTTCGTTCTTTTCCTTCTCCAGTGCGCCGGTCAGCCAGATCTTTTCATCCGGCGTCAGCCACTTGGCCTTGGCCGGGGAATCAGCAAGGTAGAACCACGCGGCGATGCCGATCAGGATGGCGGGGATGGCGACGCCGAAGTACATGACGCGCCAGCCTTCAAGGCCGAAGAGGCCATGCTGCTGGATGAGGAGGGCGGCCAGCGGTGCTCCGATGACGGTGGTCAGCGGCTGGGCCAGGTAGAACAGGGCCAGGATCTTGCTGCGGTGCCGCGACGGGACCCAGAGGCTGAGGAAGAGGATGGCGCCGGGGAAGAAGCCGGCCTCGGCCACGCCCAGGATGAAGCGCAGGACGTAGAGCTGCTCCACACTGCCCACCCAGGTGAAAAGCAGGGAGACTATGCCCCAGCTGACCATGATGCGGGCCAGCCAGCGGCGGGCGCCGAACTTGTGCAGGGCGAGGTTGCTGGGGACTTCCAGCAGGATGTAGCCGATGAAGAAGACGCCGGAGGCGAAGCCGAACTGGGCCGCCGAGAGGGCGAGATCCGTGTTCATGCCGTTGGGGCCGGCAAAGGAGATGGCCGTGCGGTCCAGATAGTTGATGAAGAACATGAGAGCGACAAACGGCACCAGCCGCACTGCCACTTTCCTGATTGCAGATCTTTCGACCACTGATTGCGTGGTGTCCACATTGACTCCTTGATGTCGGGATCCCGGTAGCGTCCTTCGCTGGAAGCCTGGGGATTGGTCTCATCGCGTAGCTCCGGAGGCTGGCCAGGCCTCAACTAAGCGTGTGATAAAAACCATAAGGCGTCTATCCCAAATTGGTCAACCGGTTGACATGTTTATTTCTTGGCGGACGTCAACATGGCTCTGCGGGCGCTGGTTGTTACGCTGTGGAGGTGTCCGTTAACTCCGCCGCCTCGACGGCAAAAATCAGTGCTGCGCTCGGCTCCATGGTGCAAGGCTCTGTGGTGTCCGAAGTCGCCGAACGGCTCCTTGGCTACTTCACAAGTGGCGAAATCGCCGTCGGAACCCGCCTGCCGGCAGAGCGTCAGCTCGCCGCGTCGCTGGGGGTCGGACGCTCCGCAGTCCGCGAAGCCCTCGCTGCACTGGAGATCCTCGGGATCGTCATCGTCCGGCCGGGTTCCGGAACCTATCTTCGCGGCGGCATCTCCGAGCTACTCCCCCGCACACTGAGCTGGGGCCTGATGCTGGGCGCCCCGCGCACGCGCGAACTCGTGGAACTGCGCGGCGGACTCGAAGTCCAGGCCGGCCAGTTGGCGGCCCGGCGGATCACCGACGACGCCCTGGACCGGATGCGCGAAAACCTGGCCACCATGGACCAGAGCCTCGACGACCTCGCGACGTTCGTGGAGGCCGACGCCGCCTTCCACCGGGAAATCGCGGCCGCCTCCGGCAACCAGGTCCTGCAGGAGCTGCTGCAGAGCATCCGCTCGCTGCTGCGCATCTGGGTGGACCGTGCCCTCACGGACGAGGGGCACGCGGCGGCGGCCCTGGCCGAGCACCGCGAAATCTTCCGCGCCCTGGAATCCCGCGACGAGGCCGCCGTCACCTCAGCCATGCGCTCCCACATGGACACAGCCTCCCGGCGCCTCCTGGCCGGATTCGACGCCGACCAGGCTCCGCCGGAGGCTGAAGCGGACTGACGCCGGCCGCCACTCCCCCAACGCGCGAATTCGCCGGAAAGCTGCCGAGTTTCGCAGGCGGTCCCTGCGAACGGGCAGCTTTCCGGCGAATTCGGCCGGCCAGTGGTAGGAGATGCGGCAGGGCGGTCGCTAGGCGGTGACCGCCACGGCCGGCTCGGCGATGGCGGTGAGTTCCACCGGCGCGGGACGCGCAACCGTGCTGCCGATCCGGACGGGTGCACCCGTGTGCGCCGAGTCGAGCACGGATTCCATCACGTCGAGGGCGTGGAAGGCCAAGGCACCGCCTGCCCTGGGCTCCTGGCCGGCAGGAGTGCGGACGAGGTCTGCGATGCCGAAGCCCCGCCCCGAGTCCTCGTAGCCGGCGGAGACGGGAAGGGTTTCCCAGTCATCCGCACCGAGCGCAAATACCTGCACGTCGCCGTCGAAGTGGTTGGGATCCGGGACCGCCAGGGAGCCGTGCTCGCCATGGATTTCGATGTTGGCGCTCTTGGTCTTCACGGCATCGAAGCTCATCACCAGCGTGGACAAGGCTCCCGAGGCGTGGACCAGGACGCCGGTCACGTGGGTGTCGATCGCCACCGGCACGCTTTGGCCAACGCGTGCGCCCGAGCCGATGATCCGCTCGCCGCGGGTGTGGCTGGCCGCCCCGATCACCGAGACCACCGGCCCCAGCAGGGTGACCAGGGCCGAGACGTAGTACGGTCCCATGTCCAGGAGCGGGCCGCCGCCGGGCTGGTAGTAGAAGTCCGGGTTCGGGTGCCAGCGCTCGTGACCGGGTGTGACCATGGTGGCGGTCGCGGAGATGGGCTTGCCGATCAGGCCATCGTCAATAGCCTTCCGGGCGGTCTGGATCCCGGTGCCGAGCACGGTGTCCGGGGCGCAGCCGACCGCGACGCCTGCTGCCCGGGCTGCGTCCAGGACCTGGCGGGCCTCCGCCGTCGTCGCCGCGAGGGGCTTCTCGCCGTAGACGGATTTGCCGGCCGCAATGGCGCGCAGCGCGACCTCGGCGTGGGCTGCCGGGATGGTCAGGTTCAGGACGAGGTCGACGTCGTCCGCGGCCAGGAGCGCGTCGACGGTGAGCGCCCGGACGCCAGGGTACGAGTCGGCCACTGCCTGCGCCCGGGCGGGGTCCAGGTCCGCGACGGCGACAAGGTTGATGTCCTCCAGACGGCGGAAGTTCGCCAGGTACTGGGCGATGATGGCTCCGCAGCCGATGATGCCCACGTTTGTTGGCCGGTCTGTTGTTGACTGGTCTGTTGTTGACTGGTCTGTTGTTGACTGGTCTGTGTCTAACGGCTTGCCCACAGCAGGCCCCTTTCGATGATGGTGCGGACGTTGCTGTCCTGGAGGATTTCGACCCGGTGCCCGGGGGTGCAAACGAAGATCTTGCCCTTTCCCCATTGCCGGGTCCAGATGGCGGGCGAGGTGACTTCCCGGTGCCAGGGGTCCCATTCCCGGACTTTCTGGGTGGTGGTGGCCAGGACGTCGATGTAATCGTCCGCAAGGACCCAGTATTGTTCCGTGACGAGATCAAAGTCGCCGAGGCCTGCGGTGATCGGATGATCCGCGGCCGCGGGGAGCATGTTGACGGTGTACGGGACGTAGTTGTCCGGCTGCCCGCCCGTCCGCTCATCCGGGTGCTTGCCCGGGTGGCAGGCAAACTGGCCGCCGATCAGGTGCAGGTAGTCCGAGGTGTCGCGGTAGGAATCCGCGATGCCGCCGTGCCAGCCGGCGAGCCCGGTGCCGTTCTCCACGGCGGCCCGGAGGCCCTCGAACTCGTCTTTTTCGATGGTGGACATGGTCATGCACTGCAGAATCAGGTCCACGCCGGCCAGGTAGTCGGCGTCGGCGTAGATCTTGGGCGACTCCTCCACCCGGACGTCGTAGCCGTTGGCTTTCAGGTAGGGGATGAATTCCTCGGTGGCTTCAACGGGCTGGTGCCCGTCCCAGCCGCCGCGCACCACGAGGGCGGTCTTGGTATCGGTCGTCATGGGGTTCCTCTGTACTTCGTTGGTTTGTTCCGGGCCGGCTCGGCGGACGGCGGGGAGGGCGGTGGGTTCTGTCAGGTGGCCCGGTCAGACGTTGTGCCAGTGGCTGTCGGCGCGGGCGCTGGCTTCGACGGCGGCGAGGACTCGTTGGACCTGGAGGGCATCGGCGAAGGACGGCGAGGGCTGCCTGCCGGCGCCGATGGCGGTCACCAGGTCCACCACTTGATGCGTGAATCCGTGTTCGTACCCGAGGCCATGGCCGGTGGGCCACCAGTTGCCGGTGTACGGGTGGGAAGGTTCCGTGACCATGATCCTGCGGAAGCCTGCGTCCGGCTCTTGGCCGGAGTCGTACACCTGCAGGGAGTTCATGTCGTCGAAGTCAAAGGCCAGGGATCCCAAAGTGCCGTTGAGTTCCAGCCGCATGGCGTTCTTGCGGCCCAGGGCGAAGCGGGTGGCTTCAAAGATGCCGATCGGGCCGGAGGAGGCACCGTTGCCGGCGGCAGCGCCGCCGTCGGGCGTTCCCTCAAAACGGGCGGTGAACAGTGCGGCGTCGTCCACGGTGACCGCACCGCGGGGACCATCAGAACCGCCGCGCCCGCCCAGGCCCACGAAGTCTCCGCCCAGGGGACGCTCCTTGACGAAGGTTTCCAGCAGCGCCGAGACCCCGGTGATGTTGCGTCCGGTGATCCACTGCGCAGCGTCGATGCTGTGCGCTCCAATGTCCCCCAGGGAACCGGACCCGGACTTGGCCTTCTCCAGCCGCCAGGTGAGCGGCGCATCCGCGTCGCTCAGCCAGTCCTGCAGGTACTGCGCCCGGACGTGCCGGATCTCGCCCAGCCGCCCGTCATCCACCATCCTCTTGGCCAAGGCCAACGCCGGGGTGCGCCGGTAGCTGAAGCCGCACATGGAGAACACACCCCGGGCGGCCGCAGCCTGGGCAGCCGCGGTCATCTGCTCCGCTTCGGCCACGGAATTTGCGAGCGGTTTCTCGCAGAGGACGTGCTTGCCGGCCTCGAGCGCGGCGATGGCGATCTCGGCATGCGTGTTGCCGGGGGTGCAGATGTCGATCAGGTCGATATCGTCCCGCTCGATCAGGCGGCGCCAGTCCGTTTCCACGGCATCCCAGCCGTACTTGGCCGCCGCGGCCCGCACGCCCTCCTCGTTCCGGCCGGCAACGGCCGCCAGTTCCGGGGCGAGCGGGAGGTCGAAGAACCGCGGCGCGGTCCGCCAGGCGTGGGAGTGCGCGGCGCCCATGAAGGCGTAGCCCACCATCCCCACCCGCAGGGGTTTAGGTTCAGTCACAACAAGTCCTCTCTATTTGCTGAAGCCGGCGGTGAGGCCGCTGAGCAGCTGACGCCGGGCGATCACATAGACCACCAGCAGCGGCAGCGTGGCGAGCACGACGGCGGCCAGCACCGCCGGGATGTTGACGCTGAATTCGCCCTGGAACGTCCACAGTGACAGCGGCAGCACCCGGGTCTCCGGGCTCTGCGTCAGTATCAGCGGGAACAGGAAGCCGTTCCACACTCCGAGCGCGTTGTAGATGCCGACGGTCACCACGGCAGGTCGGGTCATCGGCAGCGCCAGGCGCCACATCATGGCCCAGTCGGAGCAGCCGTCCAGCCGCATTGATTCGAAGAGCTCGTTGGGCACGTCCCGCATGAAGTTGGACAGGATCAGCACGGAGATCGGGATCGCGAAGGCGATGGAAGGCAGGATCAGGGCCAGGAGGGTGTCGTACATGTGGGCCCGCGTGATCATCCAGTAGATGGGAATGATCGTGGCGTGCAACGGGATCGCGAGGCCCAGCAGGAACAGGTTGTTGGTCCAGTTCAGGAACCTGCTCTTGCCGCGGACGATCGCGTAAGCGGCCATGAAGGACACCAGGAGTGCCGGGATCACGCTGCCTACGGTGACGATGAGGCTGTTGGCAAAGTACTTGGCGAAGTCATTCTCCAGGACCAGCTTGTAGTTCTCCAGAGTGGGCTCGGCGGGCGGCATCATCGGGTTGGAGGTGAAGAAGCCTGCCTGGTTCTTCAGGCTCGTCACCACCACGTAGTAGACGGGGACGATGATGATGGCCAGCCAGAGCCAGCCGCCGAGGCCGCCGAGGAAGTTGGGGCGCGTCCGTCCGGGTCCCTTGGTCCGCGGACGGGGGCTGGCTGCGGGGCGGGCGGGCGCCGAGGGCGGGACGGGGAGCTGGGTCAGGGAAGCCATCAGGCACCTTCCAATTGGCTTGCGTTGCGGTTCTTTCCGCCCAGCCTCTGCAGCAGCAGGGCGAGGGCCAGCCCGATCACCACGAGGATGACGCCGAGGGCGCTCGCGGCGCCCATGTCGTTGGCTTTGAACCCGGTGAGGTACATGTGCAGCGGGAGCAGCCGGGTGGCGTAGCCGGGACCGCCGCCGGTCAGGACGAAGACGAGGTCAAAGTACGCCAGCGATCCGACCACCATGAGCGTGGAGGAGGTGATGATGGTGTACTTCAGCTGGGGCAGGGTGATGTTGAAGAACTGCTGTACCCGTCCGGCACCGTCGATTTGCGCGGCCTCGTAGAGCGACGCCGGGATCTGGCGCACGCCGCCCTGGTAGATGAGCGTGTGGAAGGGGACAAACTGCCAGGCGATCACGAAGACCACGACGAACAGCACGAGGTCCGAATCGCCCAGCCAGTCCTGGGCCAGGAACGGCAGGCCAAGCCCTGCGCCCAGGCCGAAGTTGGGGTCCAGGAGGGCTTTGAACGCGATGGCGACGGCGGCCGAGGACAGCAGCAGCGGCACGAAGTAGAGGACGGCCAGGGCCGCGCGGTACTTCTGGCCTGCGGCGGTGAAGACACCCAAGAGCAGACTGATCGGGGCCTGGACGATGAACGAGAAGAACATGATCTTCGCGGTCACCAGCAGGGCGTTCCCGGTGACGGGGTCCGTCAGGACGGTGGTCCAGCTGGACAAGCCGTCCAGTTTGATCTCGCCGAGGCCGTCCCACGAGGTGAAGCTGAGGAACAAGACGCCGATCAGCGGGATGATGGCGAACAGCAGGAAGAAGGCAAGGGCTGGGGCGGCCAGCCACCCCGACGGGCCCGGTTGAAGGGGCCGCCGGGAGGAACCGGATGTGGTGGACACTGGATTACTTTCCGATCGTCGCGTTCATCGTGGCGACGAACTGCTCCGGGGTGATCTTCTTCAGGAATATCTGGTCGAGGTTGGCCAGCATGGCGTCACCCTGCGCCGGGCTGAGCGCCTGGTCCCAGGAGAGGGTGAAGCTCGGGGCGTCCTTGGCCATGCCGTAGACGTAGGTCAGGAAGTCCTTGTCCGGGGATGCGGCGAGCTTGCTTTCGATGCCCTTGACGACGGGCACGGCCCCGGAGTCGATGAGGCTCTGGATGTTGCTGTCGGAGAACATGCCGTCCTTCACGAATCCGAGGGCGGCTTTCTTCTGGCCTTCGGTGGCCTTAGAGGAGATGGACCAGAAGTTGGACGGGTTGCCCACCACGTTGGCCGGGTCTCCCTTGCCGCCGGAGACTGTGGGGAAGGTGGTGTAGCCGAGCTTGCCGCTCTTGACGAAGTCGGCGGCGTCTTTCTTCATGCTCTGGTAGATCCAGCCGCCCTGCAGGATCATGGCCGACTTTCCGGTGTACAGCAGCGCCTGGTCGGCGTTGCTGTCCGCCGCGATGGACGAGAAGCCGTTGACGAAGCCGCCGGCGTCCACGAGCTGCTGGATCTTGGTCAGCGCCTCGGTGACCGCGGGGTCGGACCATGCGTCGGGCTTGTTGGCGGCGATGTTGGCGAAGACCTCCGGGCCGCCGATGCGCTCCACGAGGTACTCCAGCCACATCAGATCCGGCCACCTGGACTGGCCGCCAAGTGAGAACGGAGCAATGCCTGCGGCCTTGAACTTCGGCACCAGTGCCATCAGCTCGTCCCAGGTCTTGGGAGCCTCGGCCCCCACCTTGGCGAAGACGTCCTTGTTGAAGTACAGCACCACGGGCTGCACGTTGTTGTTGGGCAGGGCGTAGGTCTTGCCGTCGATGACGCCGTTTTTCAGTACCGCCGGGAGGTAGCGGTCCTGCACGCCGGGGTTTTCCTTCAAAAACGCGGAGAGATCATCAACTTGTCCGGCGTCCACGTAGGATTTCAGCACGCCGCCGCCCCAGCCGTAGATGAAGGTGGGACCCTGGCCGGCGCCGACGGCGGTGCGCACCTTGGTCTTGTAGGCGTCGTTCGCGAAGAAATCCAGCTTGATGGACGAATCCGGGTGGGCGGAGTTCCAGTCTGTGACGGACTTCTGCAGCACGGGCTGGTTGCCGCCCGTCAGGCCCCACATGGTGGCGGAGTCGGCGCTCGCGGCGGTGCCGGCCGGGCCGCTGGAGCCGCAGGCGGCCAGGCTGAGTGAAACTGCCGCCGCGGAAACGGCGATCGCGGCACGGCGAAACGTACGGTTTTTCATCTGGGATTCCATTCGTCCTCCGGGTTCTGCGCTGAGGTCCCGGTTGTGAGTGGCGGCAGGCCAGCCTGTCTCGAAGAAGACTGCGCTGCCGCTGTTGATGGGTGAAGCTAGATTTTCGAAAAGTTTCGTAAAAGTCTGCGACTTGTGAAACTAAAGTAACCGTGACTGCGGTCACAGTCAAGGGCGGATTCGGAACCTGGAGGTGTTACATGAACCGCACGCTTGACGCGAAGGGCAAAGCACGCCAGACTGCTTCGTATCGAAATATTTCGAAAACACAGGAGATATCGTGTCAATAGTTCAGGGTCCCGGCAGGCCAACGCTTGCGGCCGTCGCCCGCGAGGCCGGCGTCTCCTCCCCCACGGTCTCCAAGGTGATCAACGGGCGGGAAGACGTGGCGGAGACCACCAGGGCCAAGGTTCTGGCGGCACTGGAGCAACTGGGCTACCAGTCTCCCCAGCAGCGCAAGAAGGCCGACGGACGGACGGCCATCGTGGAAGTGGTGTTCGACTCCCTGTACTCGGCCTACGCCGTCGAGGTCCTGAACGGGATCCTGGAGCAGGCCGCCTCGACCGACGTCGAAGTGCTCCTCGATGTGACCGGGCACCAGCCGGCCGTGACGCTCAGTCCGGAGCGGCGGGCCCAGCGCATTCTGGATGAAGGCCGGGTCGGCCTGATTGTGGTGACGTCCGGGTTCAGCACGGCCCAGCTGCACGCCTTCCGCCGGCGGCACATCCCCGTGGTGGTGATCGATCCGCTCAACCCGCCGCCGCCGGAGGTGGTCAGCGTGGGGGCCACCAACTGGGCCGGCGGCAAGGCAGCCACCGAGCACCTGCTGGAACTCGGCCACCGGCGGATCGCATACATTGGCGGACCGGAGACGGCCGAGTGCAATCAGGCGCGCCTGCACGGGTACATGGCGGCCCTCATGGCCGGCGGAGTCGAGGTGCGGCCCGACTACGTCTTGCTGGACAAGTTCCGCCCCGAGCACGGAATCCGCAGCCTCAAGACACTCCTGGCCCTCCCCGAGCCCCCGACCGCCATTTTCGCCGGCAGCGACAGCATCGGACTCGGCGTCCTGGCCGAGGCCCGCAGGCACGGCATGCGGATCCCCGAGGACCTCAGCCTGGTCGGTTTCGACGGCACCTACCAGGCCGAGCAGTCCATCCCGGCCCTGACCACCGTGGCGCAGCCGCTGCAGGAGATGGGCCGCGCCGCCCTGCGCACCGTTCTCCGCCAGGCCAACGGCGAGGAGCTTGATTCGCAGCGGGTGGAACTTGCCACCCATCTCATCGTCCGGGACTCGACGGCGCCTCCTGCATGACGTGGCCGCTCGCCACCAGGTAGTTCTGCAGTATTTCCGGCCGGAAGTCCGGCGCCGGCGCGGCGTCGACCGCGACGGGCCAGTCCGGCCGGTTGCCGCCGTGCGCCCACGCCGCCTGGACTGCCGCACCCCGGGCCACGTACTCCCCGGGGCTGGGGATCACCACCGGCAGATCGAAGACCTGGGCCGCGATGGCCTGCACCGCAGGGTTCTGCACGGCGCCGCCGATCAGGAGCAGGCGTGTTGCCGCGTCGCTGTGTTCCCGCAGGGAATCCAGCCCGCCGGACAGTCCGCAGAGCATGCCTTCGATGGCAGCCCGGGCCAAGTTGCTCCGGGTGCTGGAGGCGATGCTGAGCCCGTGCAGGCTGGCCTTGGCGTGGGGCAGGTTGGGCGTGCGCTCACCTTCGAAATACGGCACCAGCACCACGCCGCCGGCGCCGGGTTCGGCTTCAAGGGCCAGCCGCGACAGTTCGTCGAAGTCCACGCCCAAGAGACCGGCCACGGAACTGAGCACCCGCGCGGCATTGAGGGTCACGGCGATGGGCAGGTACTCGCCGCTGGCGTCCGCGAAGCCTGCCACGGTTCCGCTGGGATCGGCAACGGGCTGCGCCGCCACGGAGAACACCGTGCCGCTGGTGCCCACGGACACCACCACGTCTCCAGGCCCGGCCCCCAGGCCCAGGGCGGCCGCCGCGTTGTCCCCGGCGCCGGCACCGAGCAGGACCCGGGGCCCGGTTCCGGCAGAGCCGGACAGCTCAGAGCCGGACCCCGCAGAGCCGGACCCCGCAGAGCCGGACAGCACAGCGGCGGACAGCACAGCGGCGGATCCGAAGCAGCCGGGGTGGATTTCGCCGGCAGCGTCGCCGGGGCCGAGAACCCGGGGCAGGACCACGGTGCCCGGATCCCCCGGCCCGGCGTCCCCGGCGGCCTCCCTGGCGTCCCGGCCGAAGGCGAGCTTGAACAGCTCGAGATCGTACCCGCCGGCCGAGGGGCTCCAATAGCCCGTTCCGCTGGCATCCGACCGGTCCGTCGTGAGCTGGTCCAGGTCCGGGCCCAGGGGGCTGGAGCCTGCCGGGCCGTAGCCGCGCAGCCGCCACGTCAGCCAGTCGTGGGGCAGCGCAACGGCCGCCACCCGGTCCGCCAGTTCCGGCTCGTGCTCCCGGACCCAGCGGACCTTCGTGATGGTGAAGGAGGCCACCGGGACCAGACCGGTCCTGCGGGCGAAGTCGTCCGCCCCCACTTCGTCGGTGAGGGCGGCCGCGGCCCCCGCCGAGCGGGTGTCGTTCCACAACAGGGCCGGGCGCACCACGTTGCCGGCGTGATCCAGCAGCACCATGCCGTGCTGCTGGCCCCCCACCGAGAGTGCGCAGACGTCCGCCAGACCGCCGGCGTCGTCGAACGCTTCTGACAAGGCCCGCCACCAGTGGTCCGGGTGGACCTCTGTTCCGTCCGGGTGGGCGGCGCGGCCCTCGCGGAGCAGCGCGCCGCTGCCGGCGTCCAGGATCACCACCTTGCAGCTTTGGGTGGAGGAGTCGACGCCGGCAACGAGAGTCATGGGAGCAGCCGTCACGGTGTTAGCGGGCGCCGAGCAGGTGCTCGATGAAGAGCTGCTGCAGCTTCACGAAACCGAAGCCCTTGCCGCCGAAGTAGGCGTCGGCGTCGAAGTCCTCGTAGGAAGCACGGTCGGCGCGGAGCTGTTCGTACCCTTCGCCCGGGTTGAGCGTGGGTTCGTTGATTTCCGCAACGCGCGAGGCCTGCAGCGCGGCCTGGACCTCGGGGTCTGCGCGGAAGGCCTTGGCGCGTTCCTTGAGCAGCAGGTAGGTCTGCATGTTGGCGGCGGCGGAGTCCCACACGCCGTCGATGTCCTCGGTGCGGCTGGGCTTGTAGTCGAAGTGGCGCGGGCCGTCGTAGGCGGGTCCGCCGTCGGGGCCGCCGTTTTCGAGCAGGTCCACCAGGGAGAACGCGTTCTGCAGGTCTCCGTGGCCGAACACCAGGTCCTGGTCGAACTTGATGCTGCGCTGGCCGTTGAGGTCGATGTGGAAGAGCTTGCCCTGGTAGAGCGCCTGGGCGATGCCGTGGGTGAAGTTCAGCCCGGCCATCTGTTCGTGCCCGGTTTCGGGGTTGATGCCCACCAGTTCCGGGCGTTCCAGGGTTTCGATGAACGCCAGGGCGTGGCCCAGGGTGGGGAGCAGAATGTCGCCGCGGGGTTCGTTGGGCTTGGGCTCGATGGCGAACCGGATGTTGTAGCCCTTGTCCGTGACGTAGTCGCCCAGCAGGTTCACGGCCTCGCGGTAGCGTTCCAGGGCGCCGCGGATGTCCTTGGCGGCGTCGTATTCGCTGCCTTCGCGGCCGCCCCACATGACGAACGTTTCGGCACCAAGCTCGGCGGCGAGGTCGATGTTGTCCAGCACTTTGCGCAGGGCGAAGCGCCGGACGCCACGGTCGTTGCTGGTGAAGCCGCCGTCCTTGAAGACCGGGTGGCTGAAGAGGTTGGTGGTGACCATCGGCACGATCATCCCGGTGGCCTTCAGCGCACCGGTCAGCCGGTCGATTTCGCGTTGGCGGTCAGCGGCGGAGCAGCCGAAAGGAAAGAGGTCGTTGTCGTGGAAGGTGATGCCGTAGGCGCCGAGGTCGCTGAGCCGGTTGACGGCCTCCACCGTGTCCAGGGGCGGGCGGGTGGCCGAGCCGAACTGGTCCTGGGCCTCCCAGCCCACTGTCCAGAGGCCGAAGGAAAACTTGTCGTCACGGGTGGGCTGAATCGCCATTGAATGCTCCGAGGGTAGGTGTGGTTGGTGGGTAGGTGTGGGTGGGGAATCGAGTTTCGCAATGAATTGTTCTAGACACAAACATATTATGGATTTCCGTGGTGTCAACCACATGCCTGCCGAGAAGTTGGGTAATCTTGCCTGCGCCCTAGAGGTTTGAGCCGCCGACTGTTATGTTGTGAATGACAGCAAATAGCGCCGTGGCGTGCCTTGATCGGACCGCCGCGACGCCGCCGGCATTGCAGGCAGGCCCTCGAATGAAGGATTCAACCGTGATCGATCAGATGGTGACCGCACGCAACTGGGCGGGAAACTACGGCTACCGGGCGCCGCGAATCGCCCATCCTGCGAGCATGGCGGAACTGCAGGACTTGGTGGCCGGCGCCGGGAACGTCCGCGCACTGGGATCCCGCCATTCCTTCAACGACATTGCCGACACCGCCGGAACCCTGGTGGTGCTGGATGCGCTCGACGCCGGCATCAGCATCGATACGCAGAACATGACCGTCACGGTCAGCGGCGGCACGCGCTACGGAACGCTCGCGGCGGAGCTCCAGCGCAAGGGCTTCGCCCTCCACAACCTCGCCTCACTTCCCCACATTTCGGTGGCCGGGGCTGTCGCCACCGCCACCCATGGCTCGGGCGACGGCAACGGGAACCTCGCCACCGCCGTGGCAGCGCTGGAGCTGGTCACCGCCGACGGCACCGTCCTCACGGCCCGGCGCGGCGACGCCGACTTCGCCGGCATGGTGGTGGGGCTGGGCGCGCTCGGCATCGTCAGCCGCCTGACCCTGGACATCCAGCCCAGCTTCGATGTTGCCCAGAGTGTCTTTGAGGGCCTTGACTGGGAACAGGTCCTGGACAGCTTCGACGCCCTGACGTCCTCGGCCTACAGCGTGAGCCTGTTCACCGACTGGAGCGGGGAGACAGTAGGTCAGGCATGGCTCAAGAACCGCACGGACCAGGCGGTGCTGCCCGCCGGACTGCCGGAGTTCTTCTCCGGCACGCCCGCCAGCCAGGCCCGGCACCCGCTGCCCGGCGTGTCCGGAAGCAACTGCACTCAGCAGCTCGGTGTTCCCGGGCCGTGGTCGGACAGGCTCGCCCACTTCCGGATGGAATTCACCCCGAGTAAGGGCGACGAGCTGCAGAGCGAATACTTGATCCCCCGCGAGCATGCCGTGGAAGCCATCCGCACCATGCGAAGCCTCTCCGGGACGGTCACTCCCCTGCTCTTGGTCGGGGAAATCCGCACCATAGCGGCTGACCAGCTGTGGCTCAGCCCCAACTACGGCCGGGACGGGATCGGCCTGCACTTCACCTGGCGCCAGGACGAGCCCGCGGTCGAGGCCATCCTGCCGCTCCTTGAAGCGGAACTGGCCCCGTTCGGCGCCCGGCCGCATTGGGGCAAACTGTTCGACGGCGGCGCGGCCAGCCTCGCGCCGCTGTATCCCCGCTTTGCCGACTTCACGGCGCTGGCCCGCCGGCTGGATCCGGCCGGTAAGTTCCGCAACGCATTCCTGGACCGCACGGTGTTCGGCCGCTGATAGTGTCACGATGATGCCTCCACGTACCCCTGCTTCCGCCCCGGCCGGCGAGCCGGATCCGTCGCGCCGGAACAATCTGTCGCTGCTGACCTCCCTCGTCCATCACCACGGCGTCCTCAGCCGCGCCCAGCTGACCCGGCACACGGGGCTGAACCGCTCCACCGTCGGGACGCTGATCGGACAGCTCATCTCCTTGGGCGTGGTCTATGAAACGGCGCCCGCCGGCGAGGGGCAAGTGGGCAGGCCCAGCCCCGAGGTCCATCCCAGCCCGTCGATTGCGGCGCTGGCCGTCAATCCGGAAGTCGACGCCGTCACCATCGGCCTGGTCAGCCTCGGCGGGAAGGTACAAAAGAAGATCCGCTTCGAAACCGAACGGATTCCGAGCGCCCGGGAAGCGGTGAACATCGCCTCGGCCGTCATCGCCGGGATGCGCTCCGAACTGGACGCGTCGTACCGGATCACCGGCGTGGGCATGGCCGTGCCCGGCCTGGTGAACCGCGACGACGGTCTCGTGCGGCACGCGCCGCACCTGGGCTGGCGCAATGAGCCGGTCGCCCGGATGCTGAGCGAAGCCACCGGCTACCCGTGCCAGGCCGCCAACGACGCCTCCCTGGGCGCCGAGGCCGAGCTGATTTTCGGTGCCGGCGCCGGCCAGGGGAACCTGATCTATCTCAACGGCGGCGCCAGCGGCATTGGCGGCGGGATCATCGCCGACGGACACCTGCTCCGGGGCGCCTCCGGCTACGCCGGGGAACTCGGCCACACCTTCGTCCGCTCCGGAGGCACCACCTGCCACTGCGGCGCCACGGGCTGCCTGGAAACCGAAGTCTCCCAGTCCCGCCTCCTGGGGCTGGCCGGTCTGAGCAGCGGCGACACCGCCGACCTTGAACAGGCCCTCGGCACCAGCAACAGTGCCGAGGTCAACGACGAAGTCGCCCGCCAGCTCATGTATCTGGGCATCGCCCTGCGCAATGCCGTGAATATCTTCAACCCCGAGGCAATCGTCCTCGACGGATTCCTCGGGACGCTGCACGCCCTCGCCCCGGCGTCGCTGGGCGGAATGCTGCTGTCCGAAGCCATGGACGGCCCCGCCGGCCAGGTCAAGATCTACCGTGCGGCGCTCGGTTCCGATCTGATGATGATCGGGGCCGCGGAGCTAGCCTTCGCGCAGTTCCTGGCCGATCCGGCCGGCCTTGGCACTATCACCGGCACCTCTGCAGGCACCGCGCCCGCCCCCACGACACAGACAGGCTGACCGTGCTGAACAAAACCGTGCAGGACCAGACCCTGCAGAACGAGACCCCGCAGAACGAAACCCTGCAGGACCAGAGCATTTCGCCGATGGGCGAGAACTTTGAACTTCACGCCACGCTCGGAGGCCGCCGCCAAAGGGCAGTCGTGACGGAAATCGCCGCCAGCCTGCGCGCCCTCGAAATCGACGGCATCGCCCTCCTGCAGGACTACCCCGCCGAGTCCGGGCCGCCGTCGTGCGCCGGCTGGGTCCTCGTCCCGTGGCCCAACCGGGTGGCCGACGGCCAGTGGACCTACGACGGCGATCCGCAGCAGCTGGACATCACGGAACCGGGCAACGGCAATGCCCTGCACGGGCTGCTGTTCGACGCCTCGTACACCGTCACGCACCGAACGCCGGACAGTATCACGCTCGCTGCCGATGTCACGCCTGCCCGGGGTTACCCCTTCGAACTCGCCACGGCGGTCCGCTACCAGCTCACAGAGGACGGGCTTCGTGTCACCCACAGCCTGACCAATACGGGCAGCCGGGCTGCCCCGGCCGCAGTCGGAGCGCACCCCTTCCTCAAGCTGGGCGCTGTGCCGACGGAAGACCTGACGCTCGTCATCAATGCGGACACCCATATCGAGGTCGATAACCGGCTGAACCCGACGGGCGCCACGGCAGATGTTCACGGGACCCGGCACGATTTCAGGACCGGCCAACGAGTCGGCGCCGTCGCCCTCGACGATGCGTGGAGTAACGTCCGCCGGGAACCGGACGGCAGCTCGCTGCACTATCTTCAAGCCCCGGACGGCAGCCAGGTGCAACTGTTCATGGACGCGTCCTTCGGCTACATTCAGGCTTTCACCACCCGCGTCTTCCCCACCGACGGCGGCCCGGTCACGGCAGTGGCCGTGGAACCGATGACGGCCCCTGCCGATGCCCTCAACAGCGGCGAAGGCCTGCGCTGGCTGGCCCCCGGCGAGACGTGGAGACTTAGCTGGGGTATCCGCTACCGGCTGCCCTGAGCCGGGAGCACGGCCCGTTACCCGCGTCCCGGGTCGCGGTCGGGCGCATCCCTGCCGAACCAGGCGCTCACCAGCAGCCACACGGACCACACCAGGATCAGGACGATGCCCGAGAGCGTGGGAATTGTGTTCGCCGGGGAGAAGCCTTCCGCCCCGGTGATCCAGCCCTGCGCCAGGTAGGCCAGCCCGGACAATGCCATGAGGTACCCGACCAGCCGGGAAACACGGCGCGCCCCGATGACCACGGCACCGGTCAGGATCAGCGCCGCGCCCAACACGAAGCTCTGGTAGCTGCGCATGCCCCACTCCAGCCAGCGGATGCCCTCGGCGGCGGCAAACCGGGCTGCCTTCTCCGGTTCCGCGGCGGCAGCCCAGGCATCCACGGCGTGCTTGAGGGCAACTCCGTCGACGGCTTGGAGCGCGGCATACAGTGCCAGCGCCGCGACGGCCGCCACCGCGCCGAAGCGGGCCGTCCAGGCCATGGCCCCGTCCGGTGCCTTCAGGACCACCAGCAGGACCAGCAGCCCGGCAATGAGAAGCGCCATGCCGGCGAACTGGCCCAAGTGGACCGCCGTCCAGATGCCACTCCGGGCGTACTCCGCGAAGGTCGCCGGGTGGTCGTTGGCGCTGGCGGTATCGGCATGAAGCAGCCCGGCCGCCACGGACACCGCGAAGCCGGCAAATGCCAGGGTGGCGGCGAGGCGCAACGGCGCACGGGGTGGCGGCAGGTGCCCCGGTCCGGCCGACGGCCGCGGACCGTGATCTGTTCCGAACTTCTTCATGACATGGCCTTCGTGCCGACATGCAGGTGCGCGATGTGCGCGTCTGGTTGCTGAACCCTCAAGCGCAGGCTACGCCGGTTGTGCCCGCAGAGCCACGGCATATTTCAGCGCCCACATTGTCAGGCTCGGCAAGCCCGGCCTATTGGCGGCTTTGCATGTCCTTGGCCGGAATCTCCTGGATCACCCAGCGGTTGCCGTCGGGATCGCTGAAATACGCGAAGGCAAACCCGCCCATGTCCTGTGCCTCACTGACGGGCGCGCCTCGTAGGAGCAGCTCGCTCCGGGCGGCATCCATGTCCGGGACAACCAGCTGGAGGCCTTCCAGGCTGCCGGGGACCATGCTGGTCATCCCGGTTCCGATGACAATGGAGGTTGCTGAACCGGGCGGGGTGAGCTGGACGACCCGCATTCCGGGGATGTGTTTGACGTCGTGATCCAGCACGAAGCCGAGCTTGTCGGTGTAGAAGGCCTTGGCCCGGTCCACGTCGGAGACGGGTACCTGGACGACCTCGAGGCGGAGTTCCATGTCCGTTACCCTACGGCACAACCCGGCACCTGAGGCCAGGGTTTCGTCGATCGTCCGGCCCTCGTTCGCAGGTCGACGGCTCAAGCCCGGGCTCTCTGGTCGAGGGGGATGTTCGCGTCAACCGGCTGAGTCGTGCCCCAGACACCTGCCAGGGTCCGATGCGTCCGGGCAGTCAGTGCGCCCTGGTGAAGTTGTTCAGGGCGTAATCGAGGACGGCTGAGAAGTCGTCCGCTTCTACGGCATCCACATAGCGGGCATGGGGCAGCGGGTCGCACCTGAAAGTGACGGGTCGGCCGAGGTACGGCGTCCAGATGGTTGCCACCGGCTGTCCATAGTTATCCAGGGCTACCCACTCGCCGGGCCCTGTCCTGCGGGCTTGTCCCAGGTGCGCCGTGGCCGGGCTGGTGAAATGATCTTGGGACGGGTGGAATGCCGTCATTTCTATGACTCCGTTCTTGGTCTGGCTGACTGTTTTTGCCGTCCACAGGGCCGCCTACGTCCACCGGCCCGCCGTCGGTGGGACTACACGCCTGTGGTGGTCCTCGTGGTCGATGCAAGAAGTTCCCGGACCGCGGCGGCCCCGGCGTCGGAGGAGAAGTCGGAACTCAGTCCTACGACGCTGACCCCGGCGGACAGGTAGGTGCCGGCCGTTGCTGCTTTCATACCGCCCGTGGCCACGAAGTGCACGTCCGGGAACGGCCCCTTCATGGCCTTGACCCAGTCGGGACCGAGAACCGAGGCGGGGAACGCTTTGAGCCAGGCAAGGCCGAAGGCCCGCGCACGGAGTATCTCGCTCGCGGTGGCCACGCCCGGGAGGTGCGGGATGCCACGGCGGATGCTCTCTTGGATGATTCCTTCATCCAAGCCTGGGGAAACCGTGAAAGACGCGTTGGCCGAAGCTGCGGCGTCCAGTTGCTCGATTCGGACAATGGTTCCGGCGCCCACAGCTGCGCCGCGTTCCGCCGCGGCCCTCGCGACGGCGGCAAGCGCGGGGACAGCTTCAGGTGTTTCGATCGTGACTTCGACGTGCTGCACACCGGCGTCCCAGGCCCTGCTGGCGGAGCGGACTGCTTCGGCCGGTGTCAGGCCACGGAGCACGGCAATGACGGGTACCCGGAAGAAGTCGTCGGCAAACCAGTCGTTCAGCAGTGTGTGTTCCAAGGTGTTCTCTTTCTGTGGTGTTGCCAGATGGTGCGGCGGCGTGAAGTTCCCCTCGCGGGTAGCCCGGTGCCGTCAGCCCACGCTTGTGTGACGCTGCCCGGCGTCGTCGTTGCGGGGTCTGGTTCCGTGCCCGGGCCGGAAGTCGGCACGGGTGCCCAGGGTCCATGCAGCAAGAGAATGCCCCAGGCCCAGCCTGTCCTCAGGTTTGTCCCCGCGAAGAAGCCCGGCCAGATAGCCGGCCGCGAACGCGTCGCCCGCGCCCACAGGCTCGACGACGTCGACGCGGCGGGCCGGCATCCGATAGGCGCTCTCGCCCACGCCCTGTTCCCGGACAAATTCGACCGCCTCGCTTGCCGCGTCCTTGACGACCAGATGACGGGGGCCGGGAAGGAGGACCGAAACCTGTTCGGCGGTGGTGCAGCCCCATAAGGTTTCTGCTTCATCCAGCCCCACGAGGACCACTGTTGCCCTGCCGGCCAGCTCCAAAAGACGCGGTCCGGCGACGTCGACGCCCCACAGGGCGGGGCGGTAGTTGACGTCGAAGGAGACCCTGTAGCCCTTCGCGCTGGCCTGGGCGAGGAGGTGCGCCGTCAGCGCCGCGCAGCTGGCGGACAGTGCGGCGTTGATGCCGCTGGTGTGGATCCAGCCGGTCTGCTCGAGCGGCCATCCGCCGGAATCCTCCGGCGCCATGGCCGAGGCCGCCGACCCGGCCCGGTAGTAAAGCGTCCTGGCACCGTGGCCCAGATCGGGGTCCTTGAAGTACACGCCCGTGGGGGCGGTGCTGTCGCGGGCGACCAGGCTGACGTCGACGCCCCGGGCGGCCAGGCCGTCCGCGATCCGGTCACCGAACGGGTCCTGGCCGAGGCGGCTGGCCCATCCGGTGCTGTACCCGAATTCGGCCAGATGCGCAGCGACGTTGGACTCTGCTCCGCCGAAGCCCAGCAGGCATTCCCCGGCCCGGCTGAGGGGTTCGGCTTTCGCGGGAGTAATCACGGCCATGGTTTCTCCCACGCAGAGCACGTCCAGGCTCATTTGACGGCTCCTGCGGTGAGGCCGCTGACGAAGAACCTGCCCAGGACGAGGTAGAGCAGGACCGTGGGGGCTGCGACCAGCACTGCGCCGGCCATCAGCTCGGAGTAGTCAACGGTGGTTGTTCCGATGAGGTTGTTCAGGGTCACTGTGGCAGGCCACGCGGCCGGGGAAGCGAGGATGAAGCCGAAGAGAAAGTCATTCCAGATGTTGGTGCACTGGAAGATGCCCGCCACGACGAAGCCCGGCACGGAAAGCGGGAGCATCACGCGAAAATACGTTTGCCAGATCCCGGCGCCGTCGATGGATGCCGCTTCGATGATGGCGTTGGGAATGCCCTCGTAGTAGTTGCGGAAGATCAGGGTCGTGATCGGAATGCCGTAGATGATGTGGACCAGGATCAGCCCGAACAGACTGCCCTGCAGGTGCAGCATGTTCAGGAACTGGAAGACCGGGATGATGACGGCCTGGAACGGGATGAACATGCCCACCAGCAGAACTGTGAAAAGGGCGTTTGACCCTCTGAACGGGAACTTGGACAGGATGTATCCGTTGATCGATCCCAGCATGCAGGAAATCAGGGCGGCGGGAATTGTGATCTGTAGCGAATTCGCCAGCGATCCGTGAAGTTTCGTCCAGGCGCCTTTGAACGCGTCGAGGCTTGGCGCGTCGGGGAACGCAAGGAAGAAGTTCGGAGCGCCGGTGCTTCCGGACAGGGCCGTGACGATGATGACATAGACGGGCACGAGCATTCCCAGGGTGGCGATCGAGCACACCGCTAGGACAATCCACCCGCCCGCAGTCTTGGGAATGCTCCAGGACCGGGGCTTGGGGGCGAGCTTTCCCTGACGTCCGCGTGTCGGTCGGATGGTTGGGGACGGGGTCGGTTCGAGGGTTTCGACGGCCATTTCTATGCCTTTCGCTCTTTCCGGTATCCGCGTACGAGGTAGGGGACGATCACGACGAGAGTCAGGAGGAGAAGGATGATCGCCATTGCCGAGGCTTTGTCGTAACGGCTGGTGAGGTAGTTGTAGATGTAAATGCCGGGCACGTCGGTGACGAATCCGGGGCCCGAACCTGACATTGCGACGACAAGATCGAAGATCTTCAAGGCCACGTGAAGCAGGAGCACAAAACAGGTAATCGTGGAGGGCCACAGCTGGGGCAGCACGATGTAGCGCAGTCGCTGCCAGAGGTTGGCGCCGTCGACGTTGGCCGCTTCGAGGTGTTCTTCCGGGATGGAAGCCAGTCCGGCAAGGTACATGGCCATCGCGAAGCCGACGAGCTGCCACGCTGCGGCGAAGATGATGGGCAACAGCGCGACGGGGACTCCGATCTGGACTTTCAGGAAGTCCGTCCCGGAGGGGTCGTTCAGGGCGCCAAGGATTGTGGGGTCTGTGGTCCAGCCCGGCGGGTTTTCAATTCCCATGCTCCGCAGGATCTCGTTGACCCCGGTGGAGGGCGAGAAGATCCAGCGCCAGGCAACACCGGTCACGATGAAGGACAACGCGTACGGCAGGAGGAATACCGTCCTGAACAGTCCCTTGCCGACCGCGACGTGGTGGATGAACAGGGCCGCGACGAGTCCGCCAAGGATGGCCAGGACAAGGAAGATAACCGTGAAGATCACGACGTTTCGAATGTCCGCCTGGAAGCGCTGTTCCTGGACCAGCTCCCCGTAGGTGGCACCCAGCGGCTGACGGGGGCTCAGATTCGGGCTGGTGCCGATCTTCCAGTTGGAGAGGGAGATGTAGGCGGTGATGCCGATGAAGACGTAGACGAAGAGGAAGCTGACGAGCAGGCTGGGGGCAAAAATCCAGGCCGCCCGGCGGGCTGTCTTGACGTTGTGCGGTAGTCGTTTCCTGGACCGGGGGTCGGGGTCCACCGGTGTTGGCTGTGCTGTTGCTGTTGTCATGTGAGAACTGATCCTGTCCGGGGGTGTGGCTGCAGTGACCCGCAGCCACACCCTTTGCGACTTGGTTGGCTGACCGGTACTAGAGCTGGGTCTTCTGCGCCTGCGTCATGCTGGCGGCAAAGGCAGCCACGTTTCCGCTGCCGTTGAAAGTGGAAACAGCATCGGCGTAGGTCTGGGCGAACTCGGCCGAGGCGGCCTGGCCGTGGGCCAGCGAGGAAACCACTGCCGCGGACTTGAAACTCGTGGCGGCCTCCTGCTGATACTTCGAAAGACCCGAAATGTCAGCGTTGGTCAGCGCCGGGATGGATCCCTTCTTGGCCGCGAACTCTGTCTGGATCTTGGGGTCCATCAGGGTCTTCAGCCAGGCCTTTGCGGCATCGGCATGCGGGACATTGTTTGCCGGGATGGAGAACCCGTCGCCCACATAATCAAAGACATCCGCTTTGCCGGGGAAGGTGGCCCAGGCGAAGTCCGTGCCTGGCTTCTTGCCGGAGTTGACCATCTCGCCGTACGCCCAGTCACCCATGAGGTTGACGGCGCAGGCGCCACTGGCCATCTTCTTTGCCGCTTCATCCCAGGTCATGGCGGAGTGGTCCTTGTTGGCGAGGGAGAGGAGCGTCTTGTAGTCCTCCAGCGCCTGCTTCACCTCGGGAGCATCGAAGGAGTATTCGTTGGTGAACAGCTTCTTCCAGTTTTCCGCCCCCGCCCGGGACATGATGAGGGATTCCAGCAGTTCCGCTGACGCGAAGATGTCCTTATCGCCGAGGCATACCGGAGTGGTTCCGCTGGCCTGCACCTGTTTGAGGCCACTGATTAGTCCGTCGACGCCGGCGGCCGGGTCGATCGTGACGTTCGCCTTGGAGAGCACGGCAGGGTTGGTCCAGAGGACGTTTCCGCGGTGGACGCCGATCGGAACGGTGTAGTACTTGCCGTCGACCTGCTGGGCTTCTGCTACATCCTTCGGCATCTGGGATGCCCAGTTGCCCTGGGTCCACAGCTCCGTCAGGTCGGCGACCTGTCCGCCGTCAACGTAGCTCTTCAGCTGCCCGGCGGGATGCACCTGCCAGGAATCCGGCGGGCTCCCGGCCTGCAACCGTGCCGCAAGTGCCTGCCGTGCGTTGGCGCCGCCGCCGCCGGACACCGCGGCGTTGTCCACCGCCAGGCCCGGCGAGCTCTTCTTCACGCCCTCGATCAGCACGTTGAGGGCATCCGCTTCCGAGCCTGACGTCCACCAGGACGTGAGTTCCAGTTTGTCGGATCCCCCGCTCGTGGAGCTTCCCGCGGGCTGGTTGGCGGAACATCCGGTTACGGCAATGAGGCTTGCTGCCGCCGCGACGGCCAGCGAAATCCTGAGCTTGTTTGGTGCACGCATGACTACTCTCCTTTGGGTTGTCAGACGCCGGATATGGCCCGGCTAGAGCCTGCGTTGTGGTCCAGATTACATAGACTGGTAGATCGATGCAATAGATATACGCAGAAACCATGGGATCAGCCTGAGATCCAGTAGAACTCAAAGCGCCAATCCTTCATAATGCCTGAATTAACAGCAATTATCCGTCAGTAGATTTTGGTAGATCGCTCTACCAGTCTTATTCAAAACATGATAGAAATGATGAATCGAGCCTGAGGGAGGTGTGAAGGCAATGAAAAAAGTGACGTTGAACGACGTGAGCCGGGCTGCCGGAGTGTCTCGATCTACTGCATCCCTGGTGCTGAGGGAAAGTCCCAGGATCCCTGCGGCAACCTCGGACCGTGTACGGCTGGCGATGGCGGAACTGGGCTACGTCTACAACCGGCACGCGGCAAACATGCGGCGCAGCGAGTCCATGACCCTGGGGCTGATCGTGACCGACATCCGGAACCCCTACTTTGCCGGGCTGACCATGACCATCGAAGAGGCAGCCCACGAGGCCGGCTACACCCTCTTCGTCGGATACAGCCGCGATGATGTGGAGCGCCAATACCTGCAGCTCGAATCCATGGTCCAGCAACAAGTTGACGGCATTTTTCTGCTGCCGGCCACGGAGTCGGAACTTGAGCCGGTCTGCGGAATCGTTGACCGCTCGTCAGTACCCGTGCTGCAGATCGCGCGGTTCTTCTCCGAGGAGCTGGACTACGTTGGCCCGGACAACATCGCCGCCGGCCAACAGCTGGGCCGCCACCTGTCCTCTCTTGGAGCAACGTCCGCGGTGCTGATTGGCGGCCCGGAACACTCTTCGGCACGGGTTGAACGCATTAAGGGCCTGGAAAGCGGATTCACCGGAAGCAGCGTGGTTTTCGACGCGTCCCTGTCCGCCGCCACGACCACGAACAATGCTGCAGGAGGCTCCGAGGGCGTGGCCCGCGTGCTTGACCAAGGCATCTGGCCGGACTGCATCATCGCCTACAGCGACGCGGTCGCGCTGGGAATCTACGCCGAACTGCGCCGGCGAAACCTCGAACCCGGCCGGGACGTCTCCGTGGCGAGCTTTGACGACATCGCCATGGCTGAGTTGCTGCTGCCGCCCCTGACCTCGGTTTCCACGTACCCCGAACTGATCGGACGCAAGGCAGCGGAACTGCTGCTGAACCGTATCCGCGACTCCTCGCTGGATCCCCAGCGGGCGGTCATCGAACCCGCCCTGAAAGTCAGAGCCTCCACCGCCCAATGGCGACCCCGAACCTAGGAGAACAGAATGCCAGCACTGAAATGGGGCCTGATCGGCGCCAGCGACATCGCTGCCACGCGGGTCATCGCCGCAATCCATGCCACCGGCGCCGAGGTTGCCGGCGTCGTCAGCGGATCCCCCGAGCGGGCCCGCGACTTCGCGGCGAGCCACGGGCTGCCCCGCAACACCGCCGACCTGGACGAACTGCTGGACTGGGACATCGATGCCGTCTACATCTCGTCCGCCAATGCCTTGCACTTCGACCAGGCAGTCAGGGCGCTCAGGGCCGGGAAGCACGTCCTGTGCGAGAAACCCCTTGCCTTGGGGGCCAGCCAGGCCGAGGCGATGGTCACGCTCGCAGAGGAAACCGGCCTCGTCCTTGCCGCCAACCACCACCTGCCCGGCAGCCCCCTGCACGTCAAAGCCCGTGAACTGGTCGCCGCGGGGGCCATCGGCACAGTCCTCTCGGCCAAGGTCGCCCACGCCGTCCTCCTCCCGGAGCGGCTGCGTGGCTGGCGGCTGGGCCAGGGCATCCCCGGCAGCGGCGTCATCATGGACATCACCTGCCACGACGCGTCGGTCCTGAACCCCCTGCTGGGCGCCCCCGTTGCCGTGACCGCGCTGGCCGTCCGGCAAGCCGGATGGAACACCGGAGGACAGGAGGACGCCGCCATGACCGTCATCCGCTATGAAAACGACGGGCAGGCGCCGGTCCTGGCCCAGACCCACGACTCGTTCACAGTCGGATACGCGGAGACCAGCCTGGAAGTCCACGGCACGGATGGCACCATCCAGATCATCGACGCCATGACCCAGGACACCAAGGGCCAACTGATCCTCACCACCGGAGACGGCACCAGGAGCGTCGACGTCGACTGCTCAGAGGATCTCTACGTCATCGGCCTGCGGGCCTTCACCGCCGCCGTCGAAGGGACCGGGGTGCCCGCGGCCACGGGCCGGGACGGCCTGATGGCCCTCAAGGTCGCCCTGGCAGCCCAGGAATCCGCAATCTCCGGACGCACCGTCCACATCAACTAACAGCCAGGAAGAACACCATGCAGAAAGTACAGATCCTCTCGGGCCGCGAGGCAGCGGACCTCATCAACGACGACGACGTCATCACCGTCAGCTCCTCCAGCGCCCTGGGCTGCCCGGACAGCGTCCTGGCCGGCATCGGTCAGAGGTTCGAGGAAACCTCGCACCCGACCAACCTGACTTCCGTACACCCGATCGCCGCCGGCGACATGTACGGCGTCAAGGGCATCGACCACATCGCCCGGCCGGGCCTGCTGCGCAAGGTCATCGCCGGCTCCTACCCCTCCGGCCCGTCCAGTGCCGAACCGCCCAGGATCTGGCAGATGATCGAACGTGACGAGGTGGAGGCCTACAACTTTCCCTCCGGCGTGATCTACCAGATGCACCGCACCGCCGCCGCGAAGCAGCCCGGCGTCTTCACCCAGGTAGGGCTCGACACCTTTATCGACCCCCGGCTGCAGGGCGGCCGCATGAACGGGACCACCCCCGCCGCCCATGTCGAAACCGCCACTGTGGCCGGACAGGAATGGCTCTTCTTCCCCTCGGTCATCCCCAACGTGGCCATCATCCGCGCCACCACCGCCGATGAATACGGCAACCTGACCTTTGAGGACGAAGGCTCGCCGCTGGGGGCCCTGGACCTGGCCTACGCCTCGCACAATAACGGAGGCATCGTCATCGCCCAGGTCAAGCGCATGGCGGAGGCCGGGAGCCTGCACCCCCAGCGCGTTTTGGTGCCCGGCATCCTTGTGGACGCCGTTGTGATCGCCGAAGACCAGCTCCAGACCACCCTGACCCCCAATGACCCTGCCATCTCCGGGCAGCTGCGCCGGCCCCTGAGCTCCCTCCCGCACGTCGGCTTCTCCCTCGAAAAGATCACCGCACGCCGGGCAGCCCAGGAACTAAAGGCCGGCGAGATCGTCAACCTCGGCTTCGGCGTCTCGGCGCTGGTGCCGCACATCCTGGTGGAGGAAGACCAGGGCCGGGAAGTCAGCTGGGTCATCGAACAGGGTGCCGTCGGCGGCATCCCGCTGCTGGACTTCGCCTTCGGCTGCGCCCAGAACCCGGACGCGATCATGCCCAGCATCGACCAGTTCACTCTCCTTCAGGGCGGCGGCTTCCACCGCTCGCTGCTCTCCTTCCTGGAGATCGACCGCCACGGCAACGTCAACGTCCACCACTTGCCCAAGAAGCGCCACGTCACCGCCGGCGTCGGCGGCTTCGCCGACATCACTTCCTCCGCCCCGGAGATCGTCTTCATGGGCGCCTTCACTGCCGGACGCCGTGACATTGGGGCCAGCGAGATGGGCCTGGACATCCGCTCCGACGGGCCCTTCACCAAGCTCGTCAACGACGTCTCCGCCGTCACCTTCTCCGGGCCCAGGGCCCTCGCCCGCGGCCAAAAGGTCAAATACATCACCGAACGCGCCGTGCTGGAACTGACCCCTGGAGGCCTGGTCGTGACCGAAATCGCTCCCGGCGTCGACCTGCAAAAGGACGTCCTGGACCGCTGCGAGTTCCCGCTGATCGTCTCCGACCGCCTGCGCACGATGGATCTCGCCCTCTTCGCCGACGCCCCTGTTGGCATCAGTCTTCCAACGCTGCCGCTGCACGAGCGGATCGAGCAGCGCACTTCCTCCCTGGCCGCGCGCTGACGCCCGGCCGACACGCCTGAAAGGACTCCTGCGATGAAAAGCTTCCGCATTCTGACCCCCTACGAAACCGAGCTTGCCGACGCCCTGTTCGAGACCATGTTTCCCTCCGACGGCGACAGCCCTGACGTCCGCGAGGCCGGGGTTACCGAATACCTGGACCTGACCCTCGAAGGTTACGGACGCAAGGACCTGCCCAAATACCAATGGCTCTTCGGCGCCCTCGACCGCTACGCCGAAGACAAGCACGGCAGGAACTTCGCCGCGCTGACCCTGGACGAACGCATGGATGTCCTGGCGCTGCTCGAGCAGGGCGAACTGACCGAAACACTGCCCATGAAGGACCAAAGGGACCTGTTCGGTCTCGTCGTGGCCCACCTGCAGGAGGGCCTGTTCGCCGACCCGGCCCACGGAGGAAACAAGAATGCCGTCGGCTGGAAGTTCCTCAAGCACCCCGGAGTGTGGCTGGAGAATTCCGCCGAGGAGAACCTCAGCGCCGAGCACGTGACCAAGGGCGGTGTCATCAAGACCCTCGCCGACGCAATGCAGGAAATCCCCCGCGACACAGAAGGCCACCGGCTCAAGCAGCTCGGCTACGAGAATGCCGTGAACCCGCAGATGACGGACGAGGTGGATGTCCTGCTCGTCGGTGTCGGCGCCATGGGCGGGCTCAGCGCCCAGGTCTTCGCAGAGGCCGGACTCAGCGTGGTCGGCCTCGAGGCAGGCCCGTTCCGTCCGCTCGACGAATTCCTCCCGGACGAACTAGAGCACGCCTACTACACCCGAGGCGGGCTGGGGCCCAAGTTCCAGCAGGAAACGCCCCGCTGGCGCGAATCCGCCGACGACGAAGAGAGCCGCGAGGCTACCTTCTCGCTGGGCCGCATGGTCAACGGCGTTGGCGGGTCGGCGGGGCACTACGGGTCCTGGCTGCGCCGCTTCCATCCCTGGCAGTTCGCGCCCAAGAGCCACTACGACGGGCTGTACGGACCCGATGCGCTGCCGGAGGATTGCACCCTGGCGGACTGGCCCGTCAGCTACGAGGATCTGGAACCGTTTTACACCAAGCTCGAACACCTGATCGGCATCGCGGGCGACGAGTCCAACCCGTTCATCAAGCGCAGCAAGCCGCTCCCGCTTCCGCCGACCCGCCCGTTCATCCTGGGCAACAAGTTCACGGAAGCCACCGCGGCCGCGGGACTACACCCGCACCCTGTCCCGGTCGGATTCACCACCGAGTCCTACGGCGGCCGCCCCGCCACCGGGTACAGTGCCTGGAACAACGGCCTGGGCTCCTTCCGCGGCGACCGCTGGCACCCCGGCCTCGGCCCCGTGCCGGCCGCCATCGAAACCGGGAACTTTGAGCTGCGCACCCACTCCCGCGTCACCCGGATCATCATGGATGACTCCGGCGCCGCCCGCGGCGTGGAATGGGTCGATCCCCTCGGCCGCGTCCGGCGTCAGTATGCCCGTGCCGTCATTCTCTCGGCCTACACCTACGAGAACCTGCGCCTGATGTACCTCTCCGCGGATTCCCGGCACGAGAACGGCCTCGGCAACAACACCGGCCAGCTGGGCCTGCACTACATGACCAAAATGTTCGGCCACGTCGACGCACTGTTCCCGGGCACCGAGTTCAACCGTCACACCGGTCCGGCCGCTCAGGGCGTCGTCCTGGACGACTACCTCTCCCCCGCGTTCCGGTCCCTGGACCACGGCTTCATCGGCGGCGCCACCCTCGGCGCCGAACAGCAGGCCTTGCCGTTGCAAATCGCCCGCGAAACCCTCCCCGAGGACGTCCGCCGCTGGGGCTCCGGCTACCGGGACCACCTGAAACTCTGGTCCCAGCAGGGCGTGATCAGGATCCAGCCCGACGCCCTTCCCTACGCCTCGCACCGCCTGGAAATCGACCCCCGGCACCGCGACTCCTCAGGACTTGGGATGCCGCTGGTCCGCGTGACCTACCGGCTCCGCGAGAACGAGCGCCGGCTCGCTGCCTGGATGGCTGACCGGGCCACCGGGCTGCTCAAGGATATGGGCGCCACCAAGACGTGGCAGGGCCCGTACTTCACCGGCGTCGGGTCCAGCCACGATCTCGGCGGCGCCCGGTTCGGCCACGATCCCGCCGCCACCGTGCTGGATGAGAACCTCGCCGTCCACGACACCCGCAACCTCTACATGTACTCCGGTGCCGCCTTCCCCAGCTGCCCCGGCATCAACCCGACGCTGACCATCTGGGCGATCGTCATGCGCGCGGCCGAACACCTCGCCGGCGAGCTCGGCGGCCGGCGAAAGGACCAGCCATGAGCACCGACACCGCTTCCGTGGCAGGACGGCTCACCGACGAAGCCAGCGGACAGGTCACGGTCGGCTACTCCGCAGACGGCCACACGGCCACCATCCTGATCGACAGGGCATCGAAGCTGAACGCCCTGACCCTGGGACTTCTCGAAGACCTCGCCGCTGCCGTCCGGGATGTTGCCGCCTCGCCGGCCCGGCTGGTGATCGTGCGCACCGGCGGGGAGAAGGTCTTCTGCGTCGGTGCGGACATCAATCACTTCGCCGACCTGTCCGCTGCCGGAATGTGGCGGGACTGGATCGCCACTGGCCACCGGACGTTCGACGCCCTGGCCGGACTGCGCCAGCCGAGCATCGCCGTCGTCGACGGTCTCGCATTCGGCGGCGGACTGGAGCTTGCCCTGGCCTGCGACTTCCGCGTGATCGCCGCCGAGGCACGCATTGCCCTGCCCGAGACCGGCCTCGGGACGGTTCCCGGGTGGGGCGGCACCGAACGGGCCACCGAACTTGCCGGCCGGGCACGAGCCAAGGAACTCGTCCTGACCCGCCGCCAGCTTTCCGGCGAGGAAGCCCTCGCCTGGGGACTGGCCACCGCCGTCGCACCCCGGGCCAGTCTGGACCACGCGGTGGCCCGGCTCAGCGCCGAGCTGCTGGCCGGAGCGCCGCTGGCCGTGCAGCTGGGCAAGCAACTGATCGACGCCGCCGCCGACGGCGCCCCCTCCCGCGTGCTGGAGGCCCTCGCCGGCGGGCTGGCCGCGGCCACCGATGACCTGGCCGAGGGCATCGCAG
Organism: Arthrobacter sp. NicSoilB8; assembly: GCF_019977355.1. Classification (NCBI taxonomy): domain Bacteria; kingdom Bacillati; phylum Actinomycetota; class Actinomycetes; order Micrococcales; family Micrococcaceae; genus Arthrobacter; species Arthrobacter sp. NicSoilB8. Next base: position 4,194,186 of record NZ_AP024655.1, read on the forward strand.
CCTTCCGGGAAAAGCGCGCCGCGCACTTCACTGACCACTAAAGACCGCCCCGCGGACCCACACACTTTCTAAGGACACCTGACATGGAAACCAAGAGCTACACGCTCGACGACGTCGAGCCCACCTACCGGCCGATGATCATCGACGGCGAAGACACCGACGCCCAGAGCAGGCAGACGTTCACCCGGCTAAGCCCCGCCCACGAAATCGAGGTCAGCTCCTTCCCGCAGGGCACACAGGACGACGTCGACCGGGCCGTCACCGCCGCCCGGCAAGCCCTGGAACGCGGCTGGCGGCAGTCCACCGGTTCTGTTCGGTCCAAGCTTCTGCTCAAGGTCGCCGATCTCGTCCGCCGCGACGCCGAGGAGCTGGCGCTGGCAGAGACCCTCGAGACCGGCAAGCCCATCACCCAGTCACGCAACGAAGTCGCCGGCACCGCCGAGTTGTGGGAATACGCGGCCAGTCTTGCCCGCAACACCCAAGGGGAGGCCCACAACGCCCTCGGCCGCGACACCCTGGCCATGGTGGTCCACGAACCCATCGGCGTTGTCGGCATGATTACGCCCTGGAACTTCCCGTTGCTGATCATCAGCCAGAAGCTGCCGTTCGCCCTGGCCGCCGGCAACACGGCCGTGGTCAAGCCCAGTGAAAGCACCTCCGCGACCACCGTGATGCTGGGACGGCTCATCCGAGAAGCGGGCTTCCCGGCCGGTGTGGTCAACATTGTCACCGGTGACCGGGTGGTCGGTGCGGCCATCGCTGAGCACCCGGGCATCGACATGATCAGTTTCACCGGCTCCACCGGCGTCGGCAAGGGCATCGCCTCCGCCGCCGGCCGGGACCTGAAGAAGGTCGAACTCGAACTCGGCGGCAAGAACCCGCAGATCATCACCGCCAACGCCGATTTCACCGCCGCGGTCGACGCCGGTGTCTTCGGCGGATACTTCAACGTCGGCCAGTGCTGCAACTCCGGCAGCCGCCTCATCGTGCACCGCTCCATCGCCGATGAATTCGCCGCCGCCGTCGTCGAACGCGCCCAGCACATGCGCGTCGGTGACCCGCTCAAGGCCGACACGCTCGTCGGGTCCCTTGTCAACGACGCCCAGCTCGCCGTCGTCGAACGCTATGTGGCCGAAGGCCGCGACGCCGGAGCCCACCTTCTCACCGGCGGGGACCGGCTCGACACCGGCCTGAACGGCCGGTTCTTCCAGCCGACCGTCTTCACCGATGTCACGGCAAAGATGTCCATCGCCACCGATGAGATCTTCGGGCCCGTCCTGTCGGTGCTGCCCTACGACACCCTGGAGGAAGCCATCGGAATCGCCAACTCCACCTCCTTCGGGCTCTCCGCCGGGATCTGGAGCAACGACATCAACGAGGCACTCACCGCCGCCCGTGACCTGCGCGCCGGCACCGTGTGGGTCAACCGCTGGATGGACGGTTACCCGGAAGTGCCGTTCGGCGGCTACGGGCACAGCGGAATCGGCAGGGAACTCGGCCGCCAGGCCCTGGCCGAGTTCAGCGAACTCAAGACCATCCAGCTCCAGGTCGGCATCCGCGAAAACCGCTGGGTCGACGCCCCCGACGCCCCCCGCCGCTAAGACACGCACCCCCGAAGGAAAACAGCAGCCATGACAACCACCACCACTTCAGCCCCCGTGCACGCCCCCGCAACGGTCCTGCCGACCATGCTTCCGCTGACCCTCCCCGCCGGATACGAGGTGCCGGCAGCGTTCCGGGAAGCGGCCGGCCGGGCCTGGAAAACCGCCTCAGCGAAAGTGGGCGGACTGATCAGCAGGCACCCGGACCGGTTCCCCCTGTACACCGAAGAAGGCAAGTGGGTGGTCGACGGGGAGGCCTGGACCAACTGGTGCGAGGGCTTCCTCGGCGGCCAACTGTGGATGCTGTCGCGCCGGGCCGACGACGCCGACCGCGGCCGGTTCCGCGGCGCGGCCGAGCACTACTCCGAGCTCATCGAGGAACGTAAGAGCGATGACACCGTTCATGACCTGGGCTTCCTGTTCTGGTCCACGTACCGGCGCTGGTTCGAAGCCACCGGGGACACCACCAAGCGCGACGTCGTCGTCGAGGCCGGACGCACCACCGCCAGCCGCTACCGGGACGCCGGCCGGTACATGCCCAGCTTCCGCCAACCTGACAGCCTGTTCATCGACATCATGATGAACATCCATATGGCCCTTTACGCCGCCCAGCAGACCGGGGACCAGGACATGGCCCGCAAGGCAGTGGACCACTGCCTGACCACCCGCCGTTTCCTCATGCGCGGTGACGGGTCGGCTTCCCACGAAGGCATGTTCGATCTGGAAACCGGCGCCTTCCTGAAACAGACCACCCAGCAGGGCTTCTCCGACGACGGATCCTGGGCCCGCGGGCAGGCGTGGGCCCTTTACGGTTTCGGCACCGTTTACCGGTTCACCGGCGAGCGCCGCTTCCTCGAAACGGCCATCGCGGCCGCCGACTTCTACATCGAAAAGACCGGCGACCGCCTCGTTCCCCCCAACGACTGGGAAGAACCCGCTCCCGTCCGGCCCTACGAGTCCTCTGCCGCCGCCGCGGCGGCAGGCGGCATGTGGCAGCTCGCCGGCCTCGTCCACGACCGCACCAAGGCCCAGGTTTACGCGGACTACGCCGTGGACATCCTCTGCCGCCTCGCCGACGGCGACTTCCTCGCCAGCCCGGACGAGGAATGGGAAGGCGTGCTCAAACACGGTAGCTACCACGAAGGCAAGGACCTGGGCGTGGACGAATCCGTCATGTGGGGCGACTACTGGTTCCTGGACACCGTGGACCAGATTCAGCAGTTCGACGAAGCACAGCGGAGCCGGTGAGCGGCGTGTCCTGGGAAACCATCGACGAGGCACCGCGTCCGGGAGCGCCGGGAGCGCCGGCGCTCCCGGACGAGGTGATCCGCACCGACATCGCCATCATCGGATCCGGCATGGGCGGCGGCACCATGGCCTACGCCCTGAAAGACTCCGGCGCCAAGATCCTCATCATCGAACGCGGCCACCGGCTGCCCGCGGAACCGCAAAACTCCGACCTGGACGAGGTCTATCTCAAAGGCCGCTACAAGAATGCCGACACCTGGTACAACGGCCGCACCGGCGCGCCCTTCAAACCCGGCGTCTACTACTGGGTGGGAGGAAACACCAAGGTCTACGGCGCCTGCCTGCCCCGCTTCCGTGCCAGCGACTTCGAAGAAACCCGGCACCACGACGGGACCTCCCCGGCCTGGCCCTTCAGCTACGCCGACCTCGAGCCGTACTACACACGTGCCGAGCGGCTCTACCAGGTCCGCGGACAAATCGGCGAGGACCCGACCGAACCGGTTCACTCCGAGGCCTACCCCTACCCGGCGCTGGACCACGAACCGGCCATCCAGGCCCTCGCGGACTCGTTGCGGCGCCAGGGCCTGCACCCCTTCCGAATGGCCAACGGGCTGGACGCGGACACCCCCGCAAAGCGCGCCCTCTGCGCCACCAGCGACGGCGCCCCCAGCGAGGCCGGGCTTAAGTCCGACGCCGAAAAGATCGCCATCAATCCGGCGCTCGACGCTGGGGTGGAGCTGCTGACGGACACCCAGATCACCCGCCTCATCCCGGGACCGGACGGGCGCACCATCGCCGCCGCCCTGGCCGAACGCAACGGCCAGATCATCCGCATCGAAGCCGACAAGTTCATCCTCGCCGCCGGTGCCGTGAACTCGGCAGCGCTCCTGCTTCGGTCAGCCACGCAGGAACACCCCCGCGGCCTGGCCAATTCCTCAGGGCTGGTGGGCAGAAACTACATGGTGCACAACAGCACGTTCTTCCTCGGCATCAACCCGTTCAAGGTCAACAGGACCCTGTGGCAGAAGACCCTGGGTCTGAACGACTGGTACGAGGCCGGACCCACCAACCGGTATCCCTTGGGAAACCTGCAGATGCTCGGGAAACTCCGGGCCAGCATGCTCAAAATGGCACGCAGCTGGGCGCCAAACCCCATCCTGAAGGCGATGTCGGACCGGAGCGTCGACATCTACCTCACCACGGAAGACCTGCCCAGCACGACCAACGGCATCAGCGTCGTGGACGGCAAAATCCATGTCTGGTGGGAACCGAACAACCTCGAACCCCACAAGGAACTGGTCCGCCGGGTCAGCCGGGCAGTCCGGAAGGCCGGATATCCGGTGATCTTCATCGAGCGGATGGGCATCGAAACGAACTCCCACCAGTGCGGAACAGCAGTGGCGGGCCACGATCCCCAAACCAGCGTCCTGACCCCGGAGTGCCGCACCCACGATCTGGACAACCTCTGGATCGTGGACAGCTCCTTCTTCCCCTCCTCGGCGGCCCTCAATCCAGCCCTGACCATCGCGGCCAATGCCCTTCGCGTCGCGGACATCCTGCTCGCCGAGGGCAAGACATCCGGCCGGGCACACGAGCCTGCCACGACGACACCCGCGGGATAAGTTTCTGTGACTCTCAACCACAGCACCGTCCGGGCCCGCCGCCCCGGAAGGCGGCGGATGACCCGGGGTTCCGGGGTGACGATTGGTAAAGTCGATACGCGGGGAGCGCCGCTTCTCCGCGTATCGACCCACCGGCAGGATTACAGCATGGCCCCGCGCATCACCCTCGAAGACGTGAGCAAGGCTGCCGGCGTCTCACGTTCAACCGCCTCGCTCGTAGTTCGCGGCGACTCCCGCATCCCGGAGTCCACGGCCGTCAAGGTACGCGAAGCCATGAACACGCTTGGCTATGTCTACAACCGGCAGGCCGCCAACCTGCGGCAAAGCCGGTCCATGACCATCGGGCTCATCGTCACCGAGATCATCAACCCGTACTTCGCCGAGCTGGCCATGGCTGTCGACCAAATCACCCACGACGCCGGATACACGATTTTCATTGGCTACAGCCGTGACCATGCGGACCGACAGCACGAGATCATCGCCTCCATGATTGAACGCCAGGTCGACGGACTTCTCCTGCTCCCCGCCCCCGACACTGATCCGGACAAGCTCGCCAAGCAGGTCAGTGCCGCCAACGTCCCTGTCGTCCTGCTCGCCCGCCGGTTCGCCGGGTTCGACTATGTGGGCAGTGAGAACGTCAAGGGCGCGACGCTCCTTGGACAACACCTCGCGGCTTTGGGCTGCAGGAGCGTGGCATTCCTCGGCGGCCGCGCCGCTTCCTCCCTCGCCGAACGGGAGGAGGGCCTGCGCACATCACTGGAGCCCAGGGGTTGTGAGGTGTGGAGCACGGACGAGCTCCGCAGCGCCATCAGCCCGGAAGGTGGTGCCGCCGCTGTGGGCCGGCTCTTGGACCTGGGCCGCCTGCCCGACGCGATCATCGCCTACAACGACGCCGTCGCCCAAGGCGTCTACGACGAACTGCGCCGCCGCGGACTCGAACCAGGCCGCGACATCGCGGTCGCCTCCTTCGATGACACGCGCATTGCCGCCAGCCAGGTCCCGCCGCTCACGTCCGTAGCAGGATTTCCCCAGGAGATCGGTGCCAAGGGCACAGAGTTGCTGATGAACCGCCTCGCCGACGGAAACGCCGACATGCCAACCCAGCTGGCCCTCATCCAGCCCCAACTGAAAATCCGGTCCTCCACAGCCACCTGGCGACCCCGGACCTGAACACGCCGTGCGCGGCGGCCTCTTCGCGGCCGGACGGCCGGCCCCGAAGACAGGAAAACTTACGCTCATGGTCCACGAAACGATCCTTGCCCCCGAGACAGAATTCGACGCCGACTCGCGGGAGGAGCAGCCTGTAGAGGCGCTGCGCTCGCTCATTCACCGACTCGAGAACGAAGTGGCCGCTCTGCACCTGAGCAGCTTCAGCCAGGCGGACGCTCTTGCCCTGGGCCTGGTGCTCGTGGACCTCGCCACGCAACGCAGCCTCCCGATCGCCATCGACATTCGCCGAAACAGCCACGTCCTCTTCCATGTCTCCCTCCCCGGAGCGACACCCGACAACGACATCTGGATCCAGAGAAAAAGCAGCACAACGGAGCGCTACGCCGAACCGTCACTGCTGGTGGGGCTCAGGGGCCGGCTCGGCGGCGGAAGCCTCGAAGACAACGGATGGTTCGACCAGACGCGCTATGCCTCCCACGGCGGGGCGTTTCCAATTTTTGTGAAGGGTACGGGGCATGTCGCAACGGCAACCGTTTCCGGCCTGGCGCAAAAAGCCGACCATGACCTCGTCGTGGAGGCACTGACTGTGTTCCGCGGCCGCAGCACGGACTAAACAGGCACCCCCGGCAGCGGGGCCGGGGCGTTGATCGCGCCCATACTGTGCAACGCTAGTTGCATGGATCTGGAGGTGTCGCCCGCGCTGACGATTCCCGCGTCGGAACTCGGCTGGCGATTCTCGCGCTCGTCCGGGCCCGGCGGTCAACACGTCAACACCTCGGACAGCCGTGTCGAACTCTCGTGGAACGTCGCCGACTCGGCGGCGCTTTCGGATGCCCAACGGCTGATGCTGATGACGCGCCTCGATCGACGCCTCATCGCCGGGGTGGTCACTGTGACCGCCTCCGAGCAGCGCTCCCAGCTGCGCAATCGCCAGCTCGCCCTGGCCAAGCTCGCCAACCTCGTGGCTGAGGGTCTTGCTCCCGAAGCTGCACCCCGCCGGGCGACCAAACCCACCAAGGGCTCGAACCGTCGGCGCCTCGCCGCCAAGGAACAGCGGGCCGCGACCAAACGGCAACGACAGCGGCCGACCGCCGACTAGCGCCGTCCAGCCGACGGACGTCTGGAGGCGGGCAGCAACCGCGTCTGGTTGGAGGGTGGGCGCCGCCGGCGCAGCAGAACCAGCGGGAGGAGCACCGGGGTCAGCTGGCGTTGTAGAACAGCGCAACGGCGCGGACACCCGTGTCTCGACGACAAACGCTACTCGGGGCGGACGCCGGTTCGGGCGTCACCTCCGCAACCCGACCCTTCATAAATTGTCGGTGGCTCGCGAGATGATCGAGGCATGGATAACACGGCGGCGTGGGGTGCGGAAAGCAGGGAGGCCCTGGCGGCTGTCGCCGCGTCTGCTGCGGCGCTTGCCGCCGGAGTTGCTGCCGGTGCCGGAGGGGCTGATCCAACCGGCGACGATCCTCGGCGGGGCTCTGATCCGTTGCGGGATCTGGCGGATGGGTGTCTGGACGGGTTGGCCGGGGTGGCGCGGCTGGAGGCCCGGACCGCGGCGTTGAAGGTGCGGCTGGCCGCGGACTATCTGCAGGCGGCCACGGCCCTGGCGGCCCCGGCGGTGTCCCCGCGGGAGCACGCCGTGCAGGAAATGGCGCTGGTCGCCGAGGTCGCGGGTGTCCTGACCGTGAGCGAACGCGCCGCCGGGGCCCTGCTCGCCGAGGCCCACGCCCTGACCACGGCGCTGCCGCTGACCCTGGCCGCGCTGGGCGCCGGGACGATCTCCTGGGCCCACGCCCGGGTCATTATCGACGAAACCCAGAACCTGGACCGGGCCGGGGCGGCCGGGCTGGAGGCGCACTTCCTGGACCCCGGCGCCCCGGACCCGGCCCGGGGCTGCCCGGCCGGGGAGCTCACGGCGTCCCGGTTCCGGGCCAAGGCCCGCACCTGGCGCGAACGCCACCACCGGGACAGCCTCGAGGCCCGCCACGCCCGAAGCGCCGCGGACCGGCGGGTCGAGTACGTCCCGGACCGGGACGGCATGGCCTGGCTCTCGGCCTACCTCCCGGCCGACACCGCCGCCGGGATCTGGGACCGGGCCACCACGGCCGCCCGCGCCCTCCAGGGCCCGGACGAGGCCCGCACCCTGGCCCAGCTCCGCGCCGACATCACCGCCACCTGGCTCCTCACCACCACCGGCACCACCACCGGCACCACCGGCGACGGCTTGGCCGGGGCGGGCGTCAATACCGGCGGGTGTGTGGGTGGGGGTGTGCCGTCGCCGCGGGCGCAGGTCCTGGTCACCGTCCCGGTGCTGTCGCTGCTGGGCGTCACCGGGGAACCGGCCGTCTTGGACGGGTACGGGCCGATCCCGCCGTCGATGGCCCGCCGGCTCGTCGCCGGCGGCGCCGGGTCCTTCTACCGGGTCCTGGTTGACCCGCGGGACGGGGCCCCGCTGGAAATCGGCCGGAGCAGCTACCGGGTCACCAAGGCCCAGCGGCACTGGCTCCGGCTCCGCGACAGCCACTGCACGTTCCCGGGCTGTAACAACCATTCCCTGGACAACGACGCGGACCATCTGCTGGCCTGGGCCGACGGCGGCACCACCGGCATCGCCAACCTGGGCCAGCCCTGCCCCAAACACCACCGCCTCAAACACTCCTCGGCCTGGCAACCCGTCGGGGCCAGCAAAACCAGCCCGCCGGGCTGGATCTCCCCCTCGGGACGGCACTACCCCGCCGAACACCAGGACTGGGAACCACCCCACTGGCCACACCACACCCCGATGCCTCAGTCACTCCTTGATCAGGACCCGCCCCCGGATACAGGCCCGGACGCTCCACTTCCCACGGACCCCTTCCCTGACTGGCACCACTTCACTACCTCGCACGCAATGCCCGCGACTGACACCTCGGGTTGGGCGGCACCCCTCGACATCCTCATCCCCGAAAGTCCCGCGCTCCTTTCCGTGTGATCGGCAAGTCCTTTAGCTAGTACTCGATCCGCTCCGACCGGCCCGTGCGCAGGGAGCGGGTGGCGGCCTCCGCGATGGCCTGGGCCTTGAGCCCGTCATCGAGCGAAGGCGTCAAGTCCGTTCCGCCCTCCACCGCGGCAACGAAGTGCGCCAGGGCAGCGGCATAAGTGGGCTGAACACGTTCGAACCAGCCGGGGTGCAGCCCGTCGTCAACCACCTGGCCGGCGCTGTACCGCGACACGGCTCCGGTGCGGCGGCGTCCGGCTTCGACCAGGCCGGCGGACCCCATGACCTCGATCCGCTCGTCGTAGCCGTAGGCCGTGCGCCGGGCACTGTCGATCTGGACCAGCGCACCCGTGGGCAGCCGGAGGGTGACAGCGGAGGTGTCAACGTCGCCGTACTCGGCCAGGCGGGGATCGGTCAGGGCTGATCCGGCGGCGAAAACTTCTACCGGGTCCAGCCCGGTGAGCCAGCGGGCGAGGTCGAAGAAATGCACGGTCTGGTCCCGCATCTGGCCGCCCGATGTGGCGATGTAGGACAGCGGCGGGAGGGCCGGGCCCCGGGTGGTGAGCTGTAGGAGTTCGACATCCCCGATCCCGCCGGCGTCGATGATCCGCTTGAGTTCGGCATAGTCGCGGTCGAAGCGGCGGTTGAAATCGACCATCACCGGAACACCGCGCCCGGCCGCGTGAGCGGCCGCCTCCCGGGCCCGGTCAAGGTCCAGATCAATCGGCTTCTCGCACAGCACGGCCAGGCCGGCGTCGGCGGCGCGGACCAGGTGCCCGGCGTGCGTGTCGGTGGAGGAAGCGATGAACACGGCGTCGATGTGCTCCGGATCGAACACCTCGTCCAGGTCCGCAGCGGGGAGGGCTCCGTGCGTGTCGGCCAAGGCCCGGGCTCGGTTTTCGTCGATGTCATAGATGCGGGAAAATTCGACGCCGGGATGGGCGGCGAGGTTGACGGCGTGGACGGAGCCGATGAAACCGGCCCCCAGCAGGGCGAAACGCAGCATGTCAGTCTCCTCTCTCAAGAACGGCAGATGTCGGCGACTGGGGTGCACTCACAACAATTCCTCACTAATGGCAAAGCCCATTGAATAACTACTTGGACAAGTACTTGGACCGGTCCATGATGAATGATGTCGGGAACCCTCGTCAACCCCTTATGCTTGGACGGCATCCAGAGGAGGAGCGCCATGAACCACCCGCCGGTCCCCGGCCAACCGCCCCGCCGGCCCACGATCCGCGACGTCGCCGAGCGCGCCGGAGTGTCCAAATCCCTCGTGTCCCTGGTGCTGGGCGGATCGTCCAACGTGGGCGCCGGCCGCCGGCAGGCCGTCCTGGACGCGATGGCCGAGCTCGGCTACAGGCCCAACCAGCTTGCCCGGGGGCTTTCGAGCCCGCACAGCGGCGCTGTCGGCGTGCTGCTCAACGACCTCCGGAATCCCTGGTTCGTCGAGCTCCTCGAGGGCCTGAGCGCGACGCTGCACGCGGCCGGGGTCTCCCCTGTCCTCGTCGACTCGTACACCGACCACCGGGTGGGTCGCCGCTCCGTGGAGACCCTGCTCGAGCAACGCATCGACGGCATTGTGGTGGTCGGCACCACGCCGGAAGAAGCCGCCCTGGAGGCCGCCATCACGACTGTGCCGGTGGTCCTCGCCGGCACCCGGGAGCCCGCGCTGCCGGGAGCGGACATCGTGGTCGACGACGACGAATCCGGCGCCCGCCAGGCGGCCGAGCACCTCATTGCCCTCGGCCACCGTCGCATCGCCCATCTCCAGGGACCCGGCGAGATCGGCCGGCTGAGGCGGGCAGGTTACGAGGAAGCGATGCGGAACGCGGGGCTTGATCCCTGGGTGGTTGCCGGCGGCATGAGTGAGGAAAGCGGCTACGACGCTGCCCGCCGCCTGCTCTCGGGGCTGCAGCGGCCCACCGCGATTTTCGCGTTCAACGACCTCGCCTGCATCGGCGCGCTCTCGGCCGCCGCCGACCAGGGCCTCACGGTGCCGGGCAACCTCTCGCTGGTCGGGTACGACAACACTTATCTTGCGCGCATTCGCCACCTGTCCCTGACCTCGGTGGACAACGGCAACTTCGCCGTGGGCCTGCAAGCGGGCAAGTTCATCTTGGAGCGGCGGGAAAACCCGGACCTTCCGCAGCGCCTGCACCTCGTTCCGACGCAGCTGGTGGTGCGCGGATCCACCGGGCATGCCCCGGACAGCGCCTAGCCGAACGCTGCCTGGCCCGCCCTCAGCCCGCCCCGTTCCAGAGACGCCGCCACCAGGGCTGTTTCGGTTCCGGCTCGGGCGGAACGACGGCGGCCGCGGCAGCCCGGCGCCCCCGCCAGCGGTCCAGTTCGACGTCGACGTCCCGCGTTTTGGTGATCACCGGCGGTCCGCCCTGGAGCTGCCGCCGGGCATCGATGACGCGGGCGTTGAAGTCCTCCACGATCTCGCGCACCTGCTTTTCACTGAACTGGGCATCGAGCCGGGCATCGAGTCCGGCGTCCTCGGTGCGGAGCAGGATCGCTTTCGGGCCAAGGCCCGAGATGTTCTCCCGCTGGATCAGGCCCTTGACCCACCAGTCGGGGTCATACGCCTCCCCGAGCCCAGGGATGGGCTTGCCGGCGTATTTGAGGTTGTCGAACTTGCCCTGCGCCATAGCGTCACGGATCAGGTATTCGGCTTTGGCCGCGTCGTCGATCTTGGCGCGCTTCTGCCGGAGCTCCTCCTCGGCGGCGTTGAGCGCATCGTTCTCCTGCGCGGTGCTGCCCGAGGCACGCACGCTGCGGAGTTCCGCGGCGCGCTCCACGCGGCGCCGGAACGCACTGCCGGAACCACTTACTCCGCTGCTCATCAGCCACCACCGTCCTCGCCTGCCGGAATCGCGGATCTGCCTTTCCAGTATGGGGAACGGCCGGGGTGCGGCGAAAGGGTGGCCGCCGATCGTCCCCTGCCGGGTCGTTCCGGGCTGCCCGCCGGGTCACCGCCGAGTCGCCCGCCGGGTCACCGCCGAGTCGCCTGCCGAGACTCCCGCCGAGACGGGAACCTAACACGCCCGTAACCCGGTGTTAACCCGCCCGTGCGAGGCTGGGGACTTCGGATAAAACTAAGCACCCTTCACTTCCATCTGCTCGACAGATCCCAAGGAGTTGCCGCCGTGAACAGCCAACAGCACAGTGCATCCGGAAGCCCCCAGCCTGCCGGCCGCGAGGAAGCACCGCAGGATCGCAGCAGCACGCACGTGACGCATGTCCGCGAAGACGTGGCCATGGCGGGCCGGTGCGCCAACGTCCATTTGCCCACCGGGCGCACCTGCACGTTGCCCGCGCGCCATCCGGGCTCGTGCAACTTCGTCGGGCCTGAAGATGCGGAAGACGTCGCCGTGCACTGAGGCACCTCCGTCGCCCCGCCGAGTTCGCACTTCGCGGCAGTGTTTTTCACGAACATTGCCGCGAAATGCCCACTCGCGCGGGCGGGGCGCGGGACGCGGGGCGCGGGACGCAGGGCGCGGGACGCAGGGCGCGGGGCGCGGGACGGCGCTGAGCCGAGGCGCCTGCCGGCTCAGCCGCGGATGCCGAGATAGATGCCCGTGTGGTCCAGATCGCCGCGGCCCGCGGAGACCATCGCCTGGAACGCCGTCAGGAGGCTGCCGGCCACGGGCAACGTCAGGCCGGCCTGAGTTGCCACCTCCGCGATGAATCCGAGGTCCTTGAGCTGGTTCTTGGCTGATCCGCCGCCTTCGAAGTCGGCGTCGATCCACCGCTGTCCTTTTTGCCGAAGCACTTCCGAGTTCGCCAGCCCGCCGGCAAGGACTGACTGGACCCGTTCGAGGTCCAGCCCGGAGGCTTCGGCGAGCGCCATGGCCTCGGCCAGGGCGGTGACGGTGGCGGCGACGACGATCTGGTTGCAGGCCTTGACCGTCGATCCCGCACCGGTGTCGCCGAACCGGGCGACCGTGGCGCTGTACAGCCGGAAGAGCGGTTCGAGTTGCTCCACCACCTCGCGGGGCCCGCCCACCATGGTGCTCAACCGGCCTTCTTCGGCCCCGATCGTGCCGCCGCTGAGGGGTGCGTCGATGACGGTCACGCCGTGGGCGCACCGGCACTCGGCGGCGAACTCCGCGACAGCCACGGGCGACACCGTCCCGTGGACCACGAGGACGGGATGCTCTGTGCCGGCGGCCTTCCACCCTGCGAGCAGCCCGTCTTCACCATGAAGAAGGGCTACAACCTGGGGCAGGTCCGGCAGCACAGTCAGCACCACGTCGCTGGCCGCGCCGGCCGGGGATGCGGCCACCCGTCCCCCGGCGATCCCCGCCGCCTTGTGCGACGTGCGGTTCCACAGGGTCAGGGGCACACCCCCGGCAATGATGTTGCGAGCGATCGGTGCACCCATGGGCCCGGTTCCCAGCAGGGCCACCGACGCGGGCAGCCCGGAGGACGAAACGTCCATTGTTCACTGTCTCCTGGATTAGAAGGGGATGAGCCCGGCGAGCGCGGGGAGGAAGGTACTGAACCAGGGAACCGCGGCCAGCACGAGGAGCCCGATGAACAGGGCCGCCAGATAGGGCCAGAAGTGCTTGAGGCTGTTTTCCACCGTTTCGCGGGCGGTGGCGCAGGCAACATAGAACCCGACGCCGGCCGGCGGCGCGAACGAGCCGATGCCCATGGAAATGATGAGCACCATGGCATACTGCACCGGGTTGACGCCGAAGTCGGTGGCGATCGGCAGCAGCAGCGGGGCGAAGATGAGCACTGCGGGGAGGCCTTCGAGCAGCTGGCCCATGATGATGAGCAGGATGACAGTGAACAGCATGAACAGGACCGGTGAGTCCCCGAGTCCGGACATCAGGTCGTGGATCTGCTGCGAGACGCCGGCGAGGGCGAGGGTCTGGGCCAGGGGCGAGGCTGCGGCGATGATGAAGAGCACCATGCCCGCCGTCGTCGTCGTTTCCCGCAGGGTGTCACCGAGGAGCTTCTTGCTGCCGCGCCGGTAGGCGGTGGCCAGGACGAACGCGTAGGCGACGGCGACCGAGGAGACCTCTGTCGGTGTCGCGAAGCCGCTGAGGATGCCTACCACCATGCCGACCGGCAGGAGGAGGGTGGGCAGGGCGAAGAACGTCGCCGAACCACGTGCGCGCCAGGTGGCCTTGGGGCTGGCGACGCCGCCCTGCTTGCGGGCCCGCAGGAAGACGAGGGCCATGACAACCAGCGCGAGGAACGCCGCGGGAACGAAGCCGGCCAGGAACAGTGTGGTGGTCGAGATGGTGGTGATGGATCCGAGGATGAGCAGCACGATGCTGGGCGGGATGGTTTCGCCCATGATGGCCGAGGCCGACAGGACGGCGACCACCTCGCCGCGCGGGTATTTGCGCTCTTCCAGCATGCCGCGCATGGTGGTGCCGACGGCCGCGACGTCGGCGACTTTGGAGCCGGAGATGCCGGAGAAGATGTACATGGTGACCACTACGACCTGCAGCAGGCCGCCGCGCAGGTGGCCGATGAGGGCGTCGACGAGCTTGGCCAGCGGCAAGGTAAGGCCGGCCGAGTTCATGACCGTGCCGGCGAGGATGAAGAACGGGATGGCCAGCAGCACGAACCCCTTGGCGCCTGAGGCCATGCCGATCGGGATAGCGCTGACGTCGGAAATGCCGCCGAGGTAGAGGTAGATCCCGGACGCGAGGGCCAGGACAAAGGCGATCGGGAGGCCCAGGAAGAGCAGCAGGAACAGGACCGCGAGCACCACGCCGAGGAGGACGTTCGGTGACGCGTAGTAGAACAGGGGCGGGGCCAGCAGGACGACGGCGACCATCGCCGCGGCGATGCCGGCGGCGGCCACGACGGCACGTCGTTCCTGGCGCCAGAGCTTGATGAGGGCAAACCACGCGATGAGCACCATGCCGGCCGAGAACGGCAGCGAGACCCAGAAAACTGGCAGCTGCAGGATGGGCGTTTTCTCCTCGATCTGCTGGGCGAGGGTCGGCACGAAGAGGGCGAAGGCCCCCGCGCTCATGACAAAGACGAGCCAGTCGACCAGGGCGGCCAGATAGGGCTTCCACGCTGCCGGCAGGCGCATGATCAGCGCCTGGACCGACATGTGGGCGCCCTTGGGATAGGCAATGGCCCCGCCGATGAAGGCAATGGTCAGAAGGGCGATTTCCGAGACCTCTTGGGTCCAGAGGACGGAGTCGCCGGTGAGGACGCGGACAGTGATGTTCAGGAGGATGACGAGGAGCTCTGCGAGGATCGCCGCGCCCACGGCCCATTCCAGGGCCTTGTCGAGCCAGACGGCGCCGCTCCAGCCGGGCGCGACGTGACCGTGGTGCAGGATCTCTTCGGCGTCAGAGGGAATGACCTCCTCGAGTTCCTCGGGGGCGAGGGTGCGTTTCATGTTCTTCCAGACTGTCGACATTGAGAGCGGGATTTGGGGGGAGGGCCGGGACGCCGGCGGCGCCCCGGCCCCGTGGGGTTACTTGGCGGCCGTGAAGGCGATCGCCTGGTCGAAGAACTCCTTGCCGATGAGCTCGGAGAACTGCGGGTAGAGGCTCTTGGAGGTGGCCTTGAATTCTTCAAGGCCCGAGGCGCTGAGCTCGTTGACCTTCATGCCCTTGGCGGTGAGTTCGTCGAGCTGCTTCTTGGACTGTTCGGCGTCGTAGCCGGTCTTGAATGTGGCCGTTTCGGCCGAGGCGTCGGCGAGGGATTTCTTCTGGTCCTCGGTGAGGGTGCCCCACTTCTTGGACGACAGGGCAAGGACCCAGGCGTCGTTGATGTGGTTGGTCAGCGACACATACTTCTGCACCTCGGAGAACTTGTTGGTCCACGGCACCTCGATCGGGTTTTCCTGTCCGTTGATCGTTCCCGTCTGCAGGCCCGTGAAGACCTCGGAGAAGGCCATGGTGGTGGGGCTTGCGCCCAACTTGCCGAAGAAGTCGGTCCAGAGCGGGTTGCCGGGTACCCGGATTTTCAGGCCCTTCAGGTCAGCGGGCTGTTCGATGGGGCGCACCGAGTTGGTGATCTCGCGGCCGGTGCGGGTGAGGAAGGACAGCGCGACGGTGTCTTTGGCTGCGAGCTTGTCCTTGAGCAGCTGGCCCGGCTTTCCTGCCAGGAACGCCGCTTCCTCGGTGGTGTCCTTGAAGAGGTAGGGGATGCTGATGCCGTTCATTTCAGGGACCACGGAGGCGTACACGGAAGTCGAGAGGATGAGGGCATCGAGCGAGCCGCCCTGCAGGCGGGTGACGGCGGCGTTCTGGTCCCCGCTGAAGCTCGTTCCGTTCGGAACCACCGTGACGACGACCGATCCGTTGGAGGTCTTCTTGACCTGGTCGGCGAAGTGCTGGGCGGAAACGCCGACCGACGAGGTGAGCGGATCCGGGATGGAGAGCTGGATCTTGGCTACCGGAGCCCCGGCCCCGCCGGGCGCCCCTGAGGCGCAGCCGGCGAGAAGGGAAGCGGCCAGGGTGCAGGCCAGCACTCCGGTAAGGGCGCGGGTCTTGGATTTCATGTGATGCCTTTCTGCGTTGGAAGGAGTCTGTTCCGGAGGCGTGAACGGATGAAGCTCATTGCCGCGCCCGGTTTCGTGCGAGGAGCGTCAGGCGCTGAGGACGGCTTCCGCGACGAGCGCTTCGGTTTCGCGGCGCAGTTCCAGGGCCTGGGACAGGGAGTCGTCCATGATCACGTCGTCCCAGCGGACAATTTCGCCCTTGGCTACGCCGTTGCGCAGTTCCACGTGGTGGGCGAGTGCAACCGGGAGGGCGCCGGTTGCGACGGAGTGCCTGGCAGAAACGAGCTTGCCCCAGACGGTGTACCCGCCTTCGCCGTCGAGGAATTCCCCGGCCTTGAGGTCCTTCTTCGCCGTCGCGACGACATCGCCGAAGAACCCGACGGGCGAGCCCGTGGAGATCCCCCGAAGGGCGGCATTGGCGATGGAGACGTTCAGCTCCAGTCCCACGTAGTGGTACGGGCGGTACAAGGCGGCGTACTGGCCGGTGGGGTCCGGGTGCCATGGGTACTCGTTGAAGCAGCCGGAAACGTAGTCGTTCGTGGCCTTGACGACGACGAAGACGCCTTCCTGGGTGTTATGGGGGATCCAGGTGCCGTCGCGGTTGACGCTGGACATGACGTCGACGCTGCCTTCGTGGGCGAGGGCTCCCCCGACGTCGGCGGGGCGGCAGATCGTGGCGATCTCCTCGACGTCGCCCGGGGTGAAGGTCAGCCCGGTGTCCGAAGGGACCAGGCCGGCGCCGTTGGCGACGGCGGCCATTTCGATGGCGGCCTTGGTGCCGTCACGGAACGAGGTGTGCATGTTCGGGTTCAGCTGCCCGGAGTCGGTGAGTTCCTTGGAGAACTCCCAGTTCTCCCAGACGTTGTCCGGGTTCATTTCGTGATAGTGCTCAAGGTACTTTGCACCCTTGCCTGCGCAGACAACGTCGAAGCCGCTGGTGCGTGCCCAGTCGACGAGTTCCATGATGAGGGCCGGCTGGTCGCCGTAGGCCATGGAGTAGACAACACCGGCGGCCTCTGCGCGCTTGGCCAGGGCGGGCCCGGCCAGGGCATCGGCTTCGACGGTGACCATGATGATGTGCTTCTTCGTGTCAATGGCCCGCAGCGCGTGCTTCACCCCGACGATCGGGTTGCCTGTTGCTTCAACGATGACGTCAATGTCGACATCGAAGAGCTCGTCCGCGTTGGCCACGATCGTCGTGGAGCGGTTCTTCAGGGCGGTAGCGATGTCCGGGGCGATCTGATCTTTGGGCCATCCGACGAGTTCGAAGGCGCCTTCTGCGCGCTTGACGTTGATGTCCGCGATGGCGACGACGTGGATGCCGGGAATGTTGTTGGCCTGCGCGAGGTACATGGTGCCGTAACGGCCGGCGCCGATCAGGCCAACCCGGATGGGACGGCTTTCCTGTTCACGGTCGCTGAGGAGTTTGTGAAGATTCACTGGAGTCTCTCTGGTAGGGGTGCGAAGCGAAGAGAGGCCCGTCCGCGGCAGCGGATGGCACAACTTCTTTGTCGCGATGAGGCTTGAAATTTACCCGAAGTGGAACCGGTTCCACTTTTGTACCACCCGGTGCTAAGCTGTGTCAACGGCTCCAACCAGAACGCCTTCCGCCAGCTCACGGCGGTTCCAACGGAGACGCTGCGTACGACTACTGCCTAGTGATTTCCCTCAAGGAGGAGCGGTGAAGAAGGCCCCAACCATTCGCGATGTCGCGGCGGCTGCGGGAGTCTCGGTCTCTGTGGTGTCGCGGGTCCTGAACCCGGACTCCGGGCCCGTTGCGCCGGCAAAACGGCAGGAAGTCGTCAGGGTGATCGACGAGCTGGGCTACCGTCCCCGGGCGGCGGCCCGCGAGCTCAGCGCGGGTCATGCCCTCACAATCGGCCTGGTTGTCACCGATCTTTCCAACCCGTTCTTCGCGCGCCTGGCCGACCGCATCGTCTGGGAGGCCCGCAGCCACGGCGTGCAGGTTGTTTTGATGACCACCCAGGAGGATCCACATCTGGAGGCGGAGTCGCTGGACACGCTGCTGGACCGGTCCGTCAGCGGCGTCATTGCCACGCCGACCGGCGGGAACATCGAGAAATGGGCGCGCCTGCAGGACCTCGGCGTGAATGTGGTGTTCGTTGACCGGACCATCGAGGAACTCGGCGACGTCGACGTCGTCAGCATCGAAAACTTTGACTCCGCACGGCGCTCCACCGAGTATCTGATCGGCCTTGGCCACACCCGGATCGCCCTGGTCACGGGCCCCCGGAGCACGTCAACGGGCCGGGCCAGGATCAGCGGCTATACCGCGGCGCACGAGAGCGCATCCCTGCCGGTTGACCCACTGCTCATCCGCGACGTTCCCTTCCGCGGGGACAGCGGCGGCGATGCCGTGGGCTCCCTGCTGGCCATGCCGCAGCCGCCGACGGCACTCATCGTGGCCAACACGGCCCAGGTTCAGAGTTCGGTGCGGCGGCTTGTCCAGGGAGGGGTCCGCATTCCGGAGGACCTCTCCGTGATCGTCTTCGATGACAATCCGTGGACAGAACTGATGTCCCCGCCGCTGAGCGTGATCCGCCAGCCGCTGGACATGCTCGCCGTCCATGCACTCGAACTTGTGCTCGGTCGGATGCAGGGCAAGCTCCCCGAAGGCCCGCGGCTTATCGAGGTAAAGGCCGATTTCCTGCCGCGCAGCAGCTGTGCCCCGCTGGCCCCCATCGCCACCCGCTAACACCCGCAAACACCGCTAACACCGCTAACACCCGCTAACACGCAAAGGAAGAAACATGCCCGTCGTCGTCACCGCAACGTTCACGCCCAAAGAGGGATCCTTCGGCCAGGTGGTCGCCGCCCTGTCCCCGGCCATCGCAGAGGTCCATGAGGAACCCGGCTGCCTCCTCTATGCCATTCATGAATCCCCCAATGGCCAGATCCTCATGATCGAGAAGTGGGAATCGGCCGAATTGCTGGACGCCCACGGCGCCGGCGGCCCGGTGCGGCGGCTCAACGCCTCCCTGGACGGTCTGCTGGAGCGGCCGGTCGACGTGATGCGGCACGAGCCGATCCCCGCCGGGACCCCGGAGCAGGGCACGCTCTAGGTACCACCACCGCCGCTTTCCGCGCCGAGTGGGCATTTCGCGGCAGTGTTTTTCAGGAACATTGCCGCGAAGTGCCCACTCGCGTCGGCGCGCACGGCAACGCGGAGCCCCGCCTCAGTCCTCGTCGAGGCAGAGGATGAAGCCGGCAAACACGTGCCGGCCGGGGCGTCCGCCGGCCTCGTCGATGGCCCGGCGGATCTCGCGGAGCTGGTCCACCGTCATCTGAAGCGGCGGTTCGTCCGGCTGGTGAGTGGTGTAGATCGGATAGTCGACGCCGGGTTCCCGCGACATTTCGATGTGGCAGCCCAGGACGTGGGTGACGGGCCGCGTGCCACAGAACGCGATCAGCCGGTCGATGGTGCGGACAAATGCGGGCCAGTCATGGATGTACAGCCGGCCGGGATAGACAGTGTCCCCGGTGAGCAGGAATCCCGTGTACGGATCGTAGAACGTGACGGCCGCCCGGTGGTGCCCCGGGCTGGGCCAGCACTCCAGGACGCGGCCGCCGAGATCCACGTGCACCGGCGGAACGGCCGGGTCGTCAAAGTCGCCACGGTCGCCCACCTCGCCAGGGTCGCCAGGCCCGTCAGGGCCGCCGGTGAATCCAAAGAACTCCCACGCGCTGTCCCGGTCTGCGTCCACCAGGACGGTATCCGGGCGCCCGGCGAACTGGGCATCCCCGGCAACATGGTCGCCGTGCGGATGCGTGTGGAGGACAAGCAGGCCGTAGCCGTCCCGCGGATGGGCGGCAAGCCACGAGTCCAGCAGCCCGTCGACAACCCGGCGCAGGGGAAAGAAGTCCGGGGACCGCGTCGCGCCCGTATCGATCAGCACGGCCCGGGCGTTGCCGAACAGCAGGAACATGAACGGTGCCTCATAGTTGACCGCCATGTTCTGCCGCAGGATGAACGTGTGCTCGTCGTAGGCGTGGACCTGGATGTCCGGGTCCGTGTTGTGCTTCGCGGACTCCGATCCGTGGATCCAGGCCACCTCCAGGTCGCCGGGCCGCGGAACGGCTGCCGTGAAGTCGGTGAAGCCGATCTCAGCGTGCATCTGGCCTCCTCACAGCTCCGGCAGCACGAGTTCGCGGACCTGTTTCCGCAGGATCTTCCCGAGCATCGACCGGGGCATGTCGCCGATCGCCACGATCCGTTTGGGGACCTTGTAGCCGGCCAGGTGCTCGCGGCAGTAGGTGCGCAGCGCCTCCTCGTCGAGGTCGGCACCCGGGGCGAGTTCGACGGCGGCGACCACCATCTCACCGCCGCGCTCCAGCGGCTTGCCAATCACGGCGGCGTCGGCGACGTCCGGGTGCAGCCGCAGCGCTGCCTCCACCTCCGTGGGCGAGACGTTGAAGCCCCCGGTGATGATGAGCTCCTTGGCCCGGTCCACGATTTTGGTGAAGCCGTCCGCGTCCACGGTGACGACGTCGCCGGTGCGCAGCCAGCCGTCCGCCGTGAGCGCCTTCGCGGTTTCGTCGGGGTTGTTCCAGTAGCCCTGGAAGACCTGCGGTCCCTTGATCAGCAGCTCCCCCGGCTGGCCCGGCGGCACCTCGACGTCCGGGTTGTCGATGTCCACGACCTTCATGAGCGTGGACGGGAAGGGCACGCCGATGGTGCCGGTGCGCCGGGTCGGGAAGAACGGGTTGCCCAGGGCCACCGGCGAGGACTCCGTCATCCCGTAGCCTTCCACGAGCAGGCCGCCGGACACGGATTCCCAGAGCTCCACCACGTGGTCTGGCAGGTTCATGGCGCCGGAAATGCAGTACTTGCAGGACCGCAGCGAGACGCCTTTCTCCTTCGCGGCCATGGCGGTGCGCTCATAGATCGGCGGGACGGCGCAGTAGACGGTGGCTGGCGACTTCTTCATGGCCGCCAGGATCAGGTCCGGGTCAAACTTCGGGAAGAGCACCAGCAGGCCCTGCTTGCGGATGCCGTAGGTGAGGTAGAGCGTCATGCCGAACGCGTGGAACATCGGCAGGATCGCGTAGAAGACTTCTTTGCGGTACTCCGCGCCGTGCATCCATGCCTCGCCTTGCAGCGCGTTGGAGTACAGGTTGAAATGTGTCAGCATGGCGCCCTTGGGCCGGCCGGTGGTGCCCGAGGTGTACTGGATCGCGGCGAGGTTGCTCACGGCCGGGCGCGGGTGCGCGGGGTCGATCCGGCCGTGGCTGAGCAGCTCCTTCCACGGCGTGGTGCCAGGCGCGGGCGCGGTCAGCGAGCCCCGGGTTTCGCGCAGCTTCTTCACCGGCAGGTGCAGCGCGAGGCGCTTGACGGCGGGGAATGCCTCCAGCAGGTTGACGGAGACGACGTGGTCAATTTCGACGTCGTCCGGGAACTCCCGCACGGCCGCCGCGGCTTTGTCCCATGCGATCACGATCCGCGCCTGGTGGTCCTCGAACTGGTGGCGCAGTTCCCGGGAGGTGTACAGCGGGTTGTGTTCGACGACGACGGCGCCCAGGCGCAGCACCGCGTAGAACGCGACGACGTGCTGCGGGCAGTTGGGCAGGATCAGGGCAACCCGGTCGCCGGCGCGGACGCCGAGCCGGCGCAGGCCCTCGGCGGCCCGGTCCACCTGTTCGCCGAGGTCGGCATAGCTGGTGCGGCGGCCGAAGAACTCCAGTGCCGGTGCGCTCCCGGCCTCGGCCACGGACCGTTCGAGCATGTCAACGAGCGACTCCGTGGGCAGGTCGATCTCCGCCGGGACGCCGGGCTGGTAGTTCTTCACCCAGGGCTGCTGGTCTGTTTTCGCCATGGCCCCATCATTTCCTGAAAGTCGGGGCCGGGGCGAATGCGGGCGCCGGGCCGCCGCCGTTGCTCACACCGGGACGCTGTGCGCGGCCTCCGGGTCCGGTACGGCTGCCTTCAATGTCCGGGTCAGTGCGACGGCCGCCAGAGCCAGGGCGGCGAGCGCGGCGCAGGCCGCGAAGACGCCCTGGTATCCGAGCGCCGTCATCGATCCGAGCGCGATGACCGGGCAGGACACGATCGCGCCCACGCGCCGGGTGTTCATGTAGAGGCCCGAGGCCAGCCCGGGGCGGGGAATGATCTGCTGAAACAGGGTCAGGCCCACTCCGGCCACAATCGCAAAGAACCACGCGTTGAGGACCTGGAGGGCGATGAGGCCGACGGGGTCAGCCACGAAGGCCATTGCGGCGTAGTAGGCAATCCCGGCAAGGCAGCCTGACGTGATGAGCGCGTAACTGGAGAAGCGGGCGCTCAGGCGCCCGATCACGAGCAGCGCCGGGATCTCGAGGGCGGCGGACACGCCCAGCGCGATGCCGGCCCAGAGGACGTCGAGGCCCAGCCGGCCGGTCACGAAGAGGCCCATGACGGACACCGCTGCACTGTTGGTGGCCTGCAGGGCGACAAACGCGACGACGACGGCGACGACGCCTGCCCTGGACAGCGGCGGCCCGTCATCGTCCTGGCCGGCCGGGCTCTGCGGCCCGCTGAGGGGCTGCGGTTTCCGGCGGATCATGGCGGCCGTGGTGGCAATGTTGAGCACGGCCACGGCGGCGATGGCCAGCAGGATGGCGCGGTTGACCAGTGTTCCCATGATGAGCGTTGCCAGCGGCGGCCCGGCCACCCAGGCGACCGAGACGACGGCACGGGTTTTCATGACGTCCGCCCGCGGCGCGCCCGAATGCTTGAGGTGCGCGAAAAGCAGCGACACACCGACTCCCGCCGGGCCGCCCAGGGCGATCAGGCCGACGACGGCGACCGGCAGCGAGGTGGTGCCGGCCAGCACGCCGGCGAGCGCGAGGGTCAGGGCGGCGCAGACCAGCAGGGGCCGCAGGTAGTTGTGCACGCGGTCGGCGTAGGCCGGAACCAGCAGGGCGGCGACGAAGCCGCCCGCGTTGTAGACGGCCAGGACCCACCCCACGTCTGCGGGGGTGGCGTCATAGAGCGCGACCAGCAGGAGCGCCAGCGCGGGGTTGAGGAAGGCAAACTGCAAACCCCAGAGCAGCGCGGCCGACGATACCAGCAGGCGCGGCCGCGGGGAGGCCGGCAGGGTTTCCCCGGGAAAACCCGTGTTCTGCTGACGCATGCGCATGTCCTGGTCTCCTGTCGAATCGCGGCACCGGGGACGGTGCCCGGATGCTCGCAGTCGTTAGGCTGCAGCGCGGGCTGCAGCACGGGCTGCAGCGCGGGCGGCGGCACGGCGGCCGCGCCCACGTCCCCAAGGCTAAGCGCGGCCGTTCCGGTCCGGGAGTCACTGCCAGTACCCCTTTCGGCCGTACCGCCGACCCACCGCTCCTGGGCGGCAGCCTCAGCGCGCGTGCTGCGTTCCGGTCCGCGACTCCCCGGCCTGCCGGCCGCCGTAGTCGTTGCCGATCTGCCGCGCGGCGTCCTGCAGGAGCGGAACGACCGTTTTCTCGATGGCTTCCGCGGGAGCCCGGTGCGTCTGCAGGGAGACGTTGATGGCCGCGACGACGTCGTTGCCGCGCCACACGGGCACGGCCACGCCGCGCAGGCCCTCCTCAAGTTCCTGTGACACCATCGACCAGCCCTTGTCCCGGGCCGAGTCGATTTCCGCCCGGAGCTGGTCGACGCTTCCGATGGAACGCTCGGTGAAGCGCTGCAGATGGACGGAGTCAAAGTACGCCCGCAGTTCCGGTTCTGATAGCGCCGCCAGGAGGACGCGCCCCATCGACGTCGCCCAGGCCGGGAATCGTGTGCCCACGCTGATGGAGACGCTGAGGAGCCGCGGCGACGGCACGCAGGCCACATAGACCACGTCGGTGCCGTCAAGGATGCACAGGGAGGTTGTTTCGTTGAGCCGCGCGGCCAGCGACTTCAGGTGCGGCTCCGCCACCTTGGGGAGCGTCAGGTTCGCCAGGAACGACTGACCGATGTCCAGCGAGCGTGGCGTCAGCTCGAAGTGGGGGCCGTCGGCGCGGAGGTAGCCCAGATCCGTCAGGGTCAGCAGGAACCGCCGCGCGGAGGCCCGGGTCATGTCCGCTTTGGTGGCGACCTGGGAAACGGTCAGCCGCGGAGACTCCGGGGTAAAGGCGAGCAGGACGTCAAAGGCCTTCTCCACCGACTTCACAAAATACGCCGGCTGCTCCTCCATGGACTCCCTGTCTCTCACTGAACCTGCACGTGGACCCGGCAGATACCGAACGGCTGCAGGCTTGTTTTCGATCATATAAGGCCCGGGACAACGACGGCGGCGCTTGCGTCCCGGCGTCGGGCTGTATGTCAGCTCTTCGTCTGGATGGCGGCGAGCGTGTGCTGCAGCAGCGCATCCGTCTGCGGCGCCAGGTCCAGCAGTGGAATCATGGCGGCCGCCTGGGCCCGCAGGTGATCCCACCCGTCGGCGCAGCACAGTCCCTGTTCCCTCGCGGCAACTATGGTGCCGGTCACGTGTCCGGCGTAGACGAAGTCGTAGACGAAAGCGTCCCCGGCCAGCCGGGCCCCGCCCCAGACCGGCGCGTCGTCGCTCTTTTTGCCGACCGGCGTCGCGTTGACGATCAGTGATGCCCGGGACGCCTGTTCCTGGGCGGCCGCCCACGGGGCCGTCTCCGCGTCCATGCCCAGGCTCGCGCCGAGCGCGAGCAGCTGCCGCGCGGCTTCAGGATCCCGGTCGGCGATGGTGACTTTGCCAGTCAGCCCCTTGAGCGCCACGAGGGCTGCCCGGGCCGCGCCGCCGGCCCCCAGCATGACCGCATGCCGCTGGTACCGGCCGCCGAGCAGGCCGGCGACGGCGGCAACGTCGGTGTTGTGCGCGGCCAGCTTCAGCCCGTCACGGATGAGCAAGTTTGAGGCGCCGCTGAGCCGGACCGCTTCGGTCGCAACGTCGGCGGCCCGGGCGGCCCACTGCTTGTGGGGCATCGTGACGTTGGCGGCGACGACGTCGGATTCCAGCAGCCGGGCGCGGATCCCGGACATGGGGACATCGCGGGGCACGTCCCAGGCTTCGTAGCTCCAGCAGCTGCCGAGTTGTTCGAGGACGGGATTCCACAGTTCGGGCGACATGGCCTGCGAGGCTTCCGAGCCGATGAGGAACAGCCGGGAGGCCGGTGTCTGGTTGTCCATGGTGCCGCCTTTCAGAGTGGGGAAGCCGCAAGGCGAAGCAAGAAGTCGTTGTGAGGCACTTCACGCTGCGGTATGCTATTCCATAATCGCATACCGCACAGCTGCGCGGTATGCGCACACATCCAAAATGTTTCCCCTCTCCAAACCACCGTCTTTCAGTGCGGAAGGACCAGCACCATGACCAAACTCGCAACCAGCCCCACGGCCGTCGAGGAAGAGCGCAAGCTCAAGCGGGCCAAGAAGGCCGCCCTGGCCGCATTCCTGGGCGGCGCCCTCGAGTACTACGACTTCTTCATCTACGCCACCGCGGCGTCGCTGATCTTCTCGAAGATCTTCTTCCCGTCCGGTGACCCCACGGCTGCCCTGCTGGCATCCTTCGCGACCTTCGGCGTCGCGTACGTGGCGCGGCCCTTCGGTGCGGTGCTCTTCGGCCACCTCGGCGACAAGATTGGCCGCAAGTCCACGCTGGTGCTGACCCTGGTCATGATGGGAGGGGCTACGTTCCTCATCGGCCTGTTGCCCGACTTCAGCACCGCCGGATACTGGGCACCGGCCCTGCTGGTGCTGCTGCGCCTCATGCAGGGCCTGTCCGCCGGCGCCGAAACCGCCGGGGCATCCGCGCTGACCATGGAAGAGGCCCCCACCGGCCGCCGGGGATTCTTTGCGAGCTTCGCGATGAGCGGCATCTCCTTCGGCATCGTGCTGGCCTCGCTGGCATTCCTGCCGGTTGCCGCCATGAGCGAAGCCGACCGCCTCGCCTGGGGCTGGCGCATCCCGTTCTGGTCCTCCATCCTGGTCCTGCTCGTCGCGTATCTCGTCCGCCGCACGTTGGAAGAGCCAGAGGTCTTCGAGGAAAAGCACGACCACGGCGAACTCGTGAAGCTGCCCTTCGCCAAGATGTTCCAGACCCACCCCGCGCAGTTCTTCCAGGTCGCCCTGATGTCCTTCCAGGTTGTTACCAACACGTTCATGCAGTCGTTCGGACTGGCGTACGCCGTCTCTGTCGGAGTCAATGCGGCCACCATGCTCTGGGTCAGCATCCTCGGCAACGTGATCGCCATAGTCAGCCAGCCGCTCTTCGCCCGCCTCTCGGACAAGTTCGGCCGCCGCCCGGTCTTCATCACCGGCGTCTCGGGCTCGGGTTTGATGATCTTCGTGTACTTCTCCGTGATTTCCACCGGGAACATCCCGATGATCTTCGTGGCCAGCACGCTGATCACCGCAGGAACCTATGCAGCGTCCAACTCCGTCTACCCCGCCTGGTTCTCCGAGCTGTTCAACGTCAAGGTCCGTTATTCCGGCATGGCGATCGGCCTGCAGATCGGCATCCTCTGCGCCGGCTTCACCCCGCTGCTCGGCACCGCGCTGGTCGGCCCGGACAAGGCCAACTGGGGCCCGGCGGCCTGGATCGTCGCAGCATCCTCGCTCCTGGCCGTCGCCGGCGCCGCCTGGGCCCGCGAAACCAGCAAGACCCCGCTGCGCGAACTCGGCAACCCCGTTCGGTAAGTGTCATCGTCAACGAGCCGGGCAGGATAGCCGCCGCTAGAATCCGGCGCGTACATCCTGCGGGGGAAGACGACTAGAACAGAAGAGGACGACGGCGGGAAGCTCCCGCCGTCGTCCTCTTCTCGTGTCGCTGCGTTTTCTCTTTCAGCTGCGTTTTCCCATTTTGCTGCGTTCAGCTGACGCTTTGTCCCGCCGCAGGGTGGCCGCGCGCCTCGTCCGCCGCCAGCGCCGCGGCAAACGCCGTGACGTCGGCCGCCTGGGCACTATTGTCGAATTCAAGGTGCCGGGCACCGATCCACTGGCAGGAGTTGGCCTGGGCGCCGGACCAGAACGTTTCCCAGTTCGCCAGCTTCCATTCGTCCCGCGGGTAGCCGCGGGCGATCAGGCGCTCCCTGAGTGCCTCGCCGGCCAGTTTCACGTGCACCACCACGAGTTCGGCGTCGGGCCATTCGTGGCGGACACGGACCTTCTCGAGGTAGTCGTCACCCGGAAAGAATTTCCCGAACGGCGCGTCCAGGACCACGGAGTTCCCGGCCGTCAGGTTGTCTCGGGTGAGGTCCAGGTCCAGGAGAGCATCCGCGAGCAGGGCGTGAACGTGCACGTGGCGCCGCTGGCCGGCAGATAGCGCGCTGCGACGCCGGCAGCGCAAGCCCACGCGCTTTGGTTCGTGGACCTAAAAGAGGCCGCGTAATTTAGGAGCGGTTCCATATTTTTGGGTATGGCTGCTCGATAGCATGGGGTGTCCGGACAGAGCCGTCCGGACGGGTGCCAACGTCAGAAGGAAGCCCATGCCCGCAGCTACGGTGGACGACATCCTCGCGGATCTCCCGCTGGGATTCGCCAGCCTTATGCTCCGGCCGTCCCGGCCGGACGCGGCGATCGAACGCTTTGTGATCGTTGACGCCGACGACGATTCCTCGGACGGCGCGGCGGCGTTTGTCCTGCTGATCGGCGTTCGCGGACGCTCCGCATTGCCTGCCGTCCGGCGCCTCCTGAAAAACCCTCCGCTGGTCCTGGCCGTCAAAGGCGGCCCGGAGGAACTGGCGGAAGCCGAAGAGCTGCTGCGCGCCGCCGGGACCGGGCTGCTGCTGGTGGACCCGGCCGCGGACTGGGACCGCCTCCTGTCCATCGCGAAGGACCGGATCCAGCCGCCCAGCTACCAGCGCGAAGTCCTGACCCTGCTGGAAGAAGACCTCTTCGCCATCGCCCAGACCACGGCCCGCCTGACCTCCAGCCACGTGGTGATCGAGGACGCCGCCAACAAGGTCCTGGCCTACTCCACCGTCACCAATGCCATCGACGAGCTGCGCAAGGCCTCGATTCTGGCCCGGCGCGGTCCGCGCAAATACGAACTCCTCCTCAAGGACCTCGGTGCCTACCGCGAGCTGCACCGGACCCGGATGCCGGTCCGGGTGCCCGCCCGGCCCCAGGACGGCCTGCGCGAACGCGTCGCCATCACCCTGTTTGCCGGCAACCGCATCATGGGCTACATCTGGCTCCAGGAAACGGGGGCAGGGTTCGGCGACGACGTCGACTATGTGCTGACCGGCTCTGCCGCACGGGCCTCCGCCGAGCTGATCCGCTACCGCAACCAGCAGTCCGTGCACATGCGCGAGGACCGGATTGCGCGTCTCCTGTCGGGTCCGGCGGAGGCAGCGGCGAGCGCGCACAGCGAGAAGATCCCGGCGGACAGTCCGGCGGCCCTGATCCTGATCGGCCTGTCGGCGTCCGAAGCCCAGGAGGACGACGCCGCGCTCAAACACGGGGAACTGGCCAACCTCGCCTCGATCCATGCGGCCGCCTACAAGCCGTCTGCCATCGTGGGACAGTTTCACGGCGACACCGCCGTGATCATTCCCGGGCTCCAGTCCGCCAACGCCGAGGCCGGGCTGCGGAGCCTGGCTGAGTCGATCGTCAAGGACGCCGCCAAGCACCTCGGCATCAGCCCCTTCGCCGCCGTCGGGCCGCCGGTACCGGACCTGCTCTCGATCCATTCCGTGACCGGAATATCCGAGGCGCTCCTGGGCTGCATGCGGCGGTCCGGCGAGGCCGCCGTGGCCACGGTGGACGACTTCGAGGCGGAGATCCTCTTCCACGACGCCGTGCAGCACTTCACGACGGCGGCCTTCCGGCACCGCAGCCTCTGGGCCCTCCTCCGTGACGACCCGGAACTGGCCGAAACCCTGCGGGCATACTTCGACGCGTCCCTGGACGTGGCCGAATGCGCCCGGAGGATGCAGCTGCACAAGAACACCGTCTACTACCGGATCGGCAAGGTCAGCCGGATCACCGGGCTGGACCTCGGCAATCCCCGCGATTCACTGGTCGCCCTGCTTCATGTTCAGGAGTGGGCCGGCACGCAGAAGGAGCTTCAGGACAAGAAATGATGACAGCACTTGATTCGCCGCCGCTTGCCCTGGTCCTCGAGGACATCGTCCGCAGTCACCGGCCCCGGACGGAAGCGGGGTCGGTTCCCGCAAATATTCCCCACCTGCAGTCCCCGCCGTTCGACCGGTTCGGCATCGCAGTTGCCACGACGTCCGGGGAAGTATTCAGTGCCGGCGACGGCGATCTTCCCTTCTCGATCCAGAGCATCTCCAAGGTCTTCGCCCTGGCGATGGCGCTCAGCGCCGACGACTCGGGTTCGTTGTGGTCCAGGGTCCTGCGCGAGCCGTCAGGGACGTCCTTCAACTCCCTGGTCCAGCTTGAAGTCGAGCACGGGATCCCCCGGAACCCCTTCATCAACTCGGGCGCCTTGGTGGTCACCGACCACCTGATGGAGACGACCCCCGACGCCGCCGCCCGGGTTCTGCGCTTCCTCACCGGCCAGGTGGGTCACCAGAATGGAAGACAGGGTCCTTTCATCGACGAGACGGCCGCAAGGAGTGAACTCTCCAGCAGCAGCCGCAACCTGGCCCTCGCCCACTTCCTGAAGGAATTCGGCAACCTGCGGCGGCCCGCACAGGCCGTGGTCGAGAACTACGTCAGGCAGTGCTCAATCATGATGACCTGCGTGGAAGTCGCCAAGGCGGGGCTTTTCCTCGCGCAGGATGGTCGCGGAGCGCAAGGCCCGGTGATCTCCAGGAGCGAGGCCAAGCGCATCGGCTCCATCATGCTGACCTGCGGCATGTACGACGCGGCCGGCGAATTTGCCTACCGCGTCGGCCTTCCGGGGAAAAGCGGTGTGGGCGGCGGCATCCTGGCGATCGTCCCCGGCGAGTGCGCCATCTGCGTCTGGAGCCCGCGGCTGGATTCCAAAGGAAATTCCCTGGCAGGCACGGCGGCACTCGCCGACCTGTCCGACCGCACCGGGTGGTCGATCTTCTGATCTGACGCCTCGCTGTCCGCACAATCTCTCTCCAAACCCCATTTAGATCTCCGACAGATCGAAAGGAACACCCATGCCCAACAACCCCAATGACGAGGTTGGCTTGTACGAGGCCGATGGTGGCCACGCCCATGCTTCGGATGCCCTGATCCACGCGGAGGACTCGGGCTACCACAAGAGCCTGAAGCCCCGGCAAATCCAGATGATCGCAATCGGCGGGGCCATCGGAACCGGCCTGTTCCTGGGCGCCGGCGGCCGGCTCAACGCCGCCGGCCCATCACTGGTCATCGCCTACGCCGTCTGCGGCTTCTTCGCGTTCCTGATCCTGCGCGCCCTGGGAGAACTGGTCCTGCACCGGCCCTCTTCAGGATCGTTCGTGTCCTACGCCCGCGAATTCTACGGAGAGAAGGCCGCATTCATCTCCGGCTGGTTCTATTGGATCAACTGGGCCACCACCACCATCGTGGACATCACCGCCGCGGCCCTCTACATGAACTTCTTCGGCAAATACGTCCCCTGGATGGGGACCGTTCCACAGTGGGCGTGGGCGCTGATCGCCCTCATCGTGGTCCTCTGCCTGAACCTTGCCTCCGTCAAGGTCTTCGGCGAACTCGAGTTCTGGTTCGCCCTGATCAAGGTCGCCGCCCTCGTCGCGTTCCTGCTGGTCGGCAGCTACTTCGTCATGTTCGGCACCCCCTTGGAAGGCCAGGAAGTCGGCTTCAGCCTCATCACCGACAACGGCGGCATCTTCCCCAACGGCCTGCTGCCCATGATCATCCTCATGCAGGGCGTGCTGTTCGCCTACGCCTCGATCGAACTGATCGGCACGGCCGCCGGCGAAACCGAAAACCCCGAAAAGATCATGCCCAAGGCCATCAACTCCGTGGTCTTCCGCATCGCCGTGTTCTACGTCGGCTCGGTCATCCTGCTAGCCCTGCTGCTGCCCTACACCTCCTACCAAAAAGGCGTCAGCCCGTTCGTGACGTTCTTCGGATCCATCGGCATCCAAGGCGTGGACGTCATCATGAACCTCGTGGTCCTCACGGCCGCCCTGTCCTCGCTGAACGCCGGCCTCTACTCCACCGGCCGCATCCTGCGCTCCATGTCAGTAGCCGGATCGGCCCCGAAGTTCGCCCAGCGGATGAACAAAGCCGGCGTCCCCTACGGCGGCATCGCCATCACCGCAGGCGTCTCCCTCCTCGGTGTCCCGCTGAACTACCTGGTCCCCGGCCAGGCCTTCGAGATCGTCCTGAACGTCGCCTCGGTAGGCATCGTCGTCACCTGGGCCACCATCGTGCTCTGCCAGATCCAGCTCAAACGGTGGGCAGACAAGGGCTGGCTCGAACGCCCCTCGTTCCGGATGTTCGGCGCCCCCTACACCGGATACCTCTCCCTCGTCTTCCTGCTCGGCGTGCTCGTCATGGTCTTCATCGATTCCCCGCTCACGCTGCTGGTGACCCTGGTGGCCTGCGCGCTGATGGTCGGCGGCTGGTACGCCTGCCGGAAACAGATCCACGACATCGCCGAAACCCGCGACGGCTTCACGGGCGCCGCGCCCGTGCTGGCCAACCGGACTCCGATCCACTAATCGAACCTGGCTAATCGAACATTGGTCTGCTGACCGGTCCCACCATCCGACCTACAAACTGAAAGCCTCCATGAAGCCACGAAACCCGCTGAATCCCGGCCGCACCAGCACCCTGCAGGAGCGCCACCCGCCAGCCGTGCGCACCAGCAACCCGCCGGCGTCGAACGACAGCTGCGAGGACGGCTGCTTCTTCTGCACCGGACCGGAAACCGACTAGGCGCCACCATCCGTTCCGCTGGATTCAGTGGACATGCCTTGCCCGCCAAACCAACCCAAGAAGACAACCAAGTGATGAAAACGGAGTCTGCATCCACCATGACCGCAACCGACACGTACCCAGTCGACGGCGACACCCTCCCACCCCTCCAGACGGTCCCGGCGGCTATCCCGGACAGCTTCAACGGCAGCGGCGCCCTGAAATCCGCCGGCCACGTGATCGTCGATTCCCTCGTGGCGCACGGGGTTGAACGCACCTTTGTTGTGCCGGGCGAAAGCTTCCTGGACGTCCTCGACGGGCTGCACGGCTCGGACATCGAGACCGTGGTCTGCCGGCACGAGGGCGGCGCCGCGTACATGGCCGAGGCCGACGGCAAGATGAACCAGCGTCCCGGCGTCGCAATGGTC
This sequence comes from Arthrobacter sp. NicSoilB8, assembly GCF_019977355.1. Taxonomy (NCBI): domain Bacteria; kingdom Bacillati; phylum Actinomycetota; class Actinomycetes; order Micrococcales; family Micrococcaceae; genus Arthrobacter; species Arthrobacter sp. NicSoilB8. The sequence goes on from NZ_AP024655.1 coordinate 4,226,469, forward strand.
ACCCGCGGGCCTGGGGCGGCGAACGCCCACGTGGGCCTGCACACCGCCTGGCAGGACTCCACCCCGATGCTGCTCTTTGTCGGTCTCATTCCCTTCGCGCACCGCGACCGCGAGGCATTCCAGGAGTTCGACATCAAGGCATGGTTCGACACCGGAGCCAAACGCGTGATGGTCCTCGACCACCCCGAACGGGCCTCCGAGATTGTCGCCGAGGCCATGTTTGCGGCCATGAGCGGCCGCCCCGGGCCCGTGGTGGTGGGCCTGCCGGAAGACATTATCCGGGCCCGGATTGATCCGGCCCTGCACCCGCCCATCCCGGTGGCCGCGGGCGGCATGAGCAGCTCGGATGCCCGCGCCCTCGCCGAAGCCCTGGCGCAGTCCAAGAAGCCGCTCTTCGTCACCGGCGGGAACGACTGGACCCAGGAAGCGGCCGGGGAGCTCACCCGCTGGCTCGAAAAGCACCACATCCCGGCCGCGGCGGAATGGCGCACGCAGGGGACCGTCTCCTTCGACTCCCCCAGCTACGTGGGACCGATCGGCTACGGCCGGCCCCGGCCCACCTACGACCTCCTGGAGGAAACCGATCTGCTCGTCTTCGTCGGGACGGTCCCGGGAGACGTGATCACCGACGGCTTTGTCTGCAGGCAGGACTGGAACAAGAAGAACTTCCTGGTCACCATCGACCCCTCGCTGCGCGGCCGCTCCGGCCCGGTCTCCCGCCAGATTCTGGCCAAACCGGAAGCCTTCGTCCGGGATCTGGCCACCATCGACCTCCCGGTCAAGGAGGAGTGGAAGGCGTGGACGGCGCGGATGCGCGCGGAACAGCGGTCCTTCGCCAACCTGCCGCCGGCGGTTCCCGGCGACGGGCCCGCCAGGATGGACACCCTCATGGCGAACCTCGTGCCCCTGCTGCCGGAGGACGCCATGGTGACGTTCGGGGCGGGCGAGCACACCAACTGGGCCCACCGGTACTTCCCCACCCGGCGCTACGCCTCGATGATCAGCGCCCGCAACGGTTCCATGGGGTACTCGGTGCCCTCGGCAATCGCCGCCTCACTGGCCGATCCGGAGCGCCGGGTGGTCACCATCGCCGGCGACGGGGAATTCCTCATGAACGGCCAGGAGCTCGCCACGGCCGCCCAGTACGGGGCCACACCGCTGATCATCGTGATGGACAACCAGGAGTACGGCACCATCCGCACCCACCAGGAACGCCACTATCCGTCCCGGGTGTCGGGCACGCAGCTGAAGAATCCCGACTTCGGCATGATGGCCAGGGCGTTCGGCGGCTTCGGCATCACGGTCACCGAGGACCAGGACGTGCCGGCCGCCCTCGAGGCCGCATTGGCCGCCATTGACCGGGACGGCGTGTTCGCCCTGGTCCACCTCGTCGTCGAACAGCGGGTGAAGGCCTACTAGCTTGCACCCCGTCTGATTGCACACGACGACGACGGCGGGAGCCTCCCGCCGTCGTCGTCCGGTGCCAGCGGCGTTCCCGGCCAGCGGCCGCCACGCCGATCTATCGTCCCGCAAGCTCTTCTTCCGCGATCTCTGCTTCGGCGATCTCTGATTCGGCGATCTCTTGCCCGGACCGGCGGGCCGGACCACACTGGTCGCTGGAGGCAACGTAATGGAACCAGTCTCGATCAGCGATCGACCGATGCTGCAGGGCGAACTCGTGGCGGTGGCCGAGGGCGCGCCGCTGGTGCTCGGGGAGCCGGCCAGGACCCGGATCGCCGCGAGCCGTGCCCTGCTGGAGGAGGCATTGTCCGGCGGCGGACCGATCTATGGGCTCAGCACACGCGTCGGCCACGGCAAGGACACCCGGGTCGCCCGCGACGAGCTTGAAAGGCAGCAGCAATTTCTCGTCGCGAGCCACGGTGGTGCGTTCGGCCCCCTGCTGGACCGGACGGTGGTCCGTGCCGCCATGGCCGTTCGCGTCAACGGCATGGCCCGGGGCGGCTCCGGCGCAAGCCCTGCCGCGGCGGATACCCTGCTGGCCATGCTGAACGCCGGCGTGCACCCGGTCCTGCACAGCACGGGCTCGGTCGGGGCGGCCGATATCAGTCCGATGGCCGGCATCGCCCAGGTGGCCGTCGGCACCGGCACGGCGGAGTTCCGGGGCGAGACGCTGCCCGGAGCGGAGGCCCTGCGCCGTGCGGGGATCCCGCCGCTCCGGCTCACAGGCCGCGACGGACTGGCATTGATCTCGGCCAACGGCGTCTCGATCGGCCATGGCGCCCTGGTGCTGGCCCGCGCGGCCCGGACGGCGGGCGCGGCGGACGAGGCCGCCGTCCTGTCTATGGAAGCCACGCGCGGGAACCCCTCAGTCTTTTCGGCGTCCGCGGCCGCGGCCAAGCCGTATCCGGGGCAAGTGGCGGCAGCCGAGCATCTGCGCGAGCTGCTGGCGGGCAGCCTGCTCCTGGCCCCGGGCGGCCCGCGGTCCGTCCAGGATGCCCTCTCGTTCCGGGTGATCCCGCAGGTCCACGGGGCGTTCCGGGAGTTCCTCGCGACGGCCGGGCGTGCCGTGGACACGGAGCTGAACTCCGCGAGCGACAACCCGCTGGTCGACCTTGAAACCCGCTCCGTGCTGAGCAACGGCAACTTCCACCCGATGGTGCTGGCGATCGCCTTCGATGCCCTGCGCGTGGCCCTGGTCCACACCGGCCAGTTGAGCGAACGCCGCATGAGCCACCTGTGGAATGCCCTCATGGCTGCGATGAAGTCGGGGCCCCCGCCCGGGTCCGGTGGGCCCGCCGCGACGCCGGGAGTGCAGCTCCGCTACGCCGGGTCCGCCTGCTACACCGAGCTCAGGCTCCTGGCGGCGCCCGCCACCCTGGACTCGACCGTCCTGGATGTCGGCGTCGAGGACCATGCCACGGGCGCCATGCTGAGCGTCCGGAAGACCGAGGAGGCGCTGGGGCTTCTCGAGGATCTGCTGGCCATCGAGGCGCTGCTGGCTGCCGACCTGCTCGCCGTCGCACCGCAGGAAACCATCGGCGCCGGCGCCTCGGCGGTTCTCCGGCACGCCGCGGAGGCGGCGGCCGGCGCCGGATCGGCCGCCGCCGTCCACCGGAAGCTGCGCGAAGTCTTTCCCGGGGACCTGGCCCCGGGACCAGGCGCGGCTCCGGACTAGACGGCCGACCAGCCGCCGTCGGACGCGAGCACCGCACCGTTGATGTTGGTGCCGTCGTCGCTGAGCAGGAAGGTGATCGAGGCCGCCAGCTGGGCCGCGGTGGCCGGGGCCGGGATGTTCACGCCCATGAGCGGCTGCAGGCGCGCGGCGCCGAGCTCGGACCCCCACGGGGCCTCGATGTTCGTGATGGTGGCGCCGGGTGCCACGGCGTTGAACCGCAGGCCTTTGGGCCCGTACATCACGGCAGAGTTCTTGGTCAGGCCGATGACGGCGTGTTTGGAGGCTGTGTACGTGGCGCCGGCGGCGGACCCGCGCAGGCCGGCCTCGGAGGCGATGTTCACCACGGAACCGGTGCCGGCCTCGAGCATGAGCGGCACGACGGCGCGCGTCAGGCGCATGAGGGCCGTGACGTTGATCCGGAAGACCCGTTCCCACGTTTCGTCGTCAACCTCGTGGATCGGGGTGAAGTTGTCCATGATCCCCGCGACGTTCGCCAGCGCGTCCACCCGCCCGCCGGCCGCGGCCACGACGGCAGCAACGGTTTCCTCGGTGGAGATGTCGCCGGGCACGGGCACCAGGTCCAGCCCGGCGTTCTCCTGCACCAGGGCGTCCAAGCGTTCCTTGCTGATGTCGGCCGCGATCACTCGGCCGCCTTCCTTGGCGACGCGGAGGGCCGTCGCTTGCCCGATGCCCGATCCCGCGCCTGTCACGATGACTGTCCTGCCCGCAAAGCGGCCCGCGGTGACGCTTTCCTGCCATGAAGCTTCGTTGCCCATGATGTCCTTTCCAGACGTTGATGAGGCTGACAGGCCCACCTTATGACACTCTGTGTCATTATTTAAGAGTGACTTCCGGCCAGCTCTCCGAGGACCCCCAGCCCGCCACCGCACGCGCCACCGGGCGGCCCGCGACGATCGACCCCGACGCGGTGGCCCGCATCGCCCTGCGCCTCTTTGCCGAGCGGGGCTACGAGCAGACGTCCATGGAGGACATCGCGGCTGCGGCCGGGATCGGGCGCAAGAGCCTCTACCGCTACTTCGCCAGCAAGGCGGACCTCGTCTGGGGCGGCATCGAGCCGGTCGCGCAGGCCGCGGGCCGGGCGCTGGACCGGGCGCTGGATGGGGCCGGCGGCGTACCGGACGGCACGCCCTTCGGCAGGCTTCGGACAGGACTGAGTGCGGCGCAGATCCGGGCAGGCCTGAGCGCTGCGGCCATGGCCGGGGTGGCGGCGCTTCCCGACCTCGCCGTCACGCGCGGACGCCTGCGCCTGATCGCCGAACATCCTGAGCTGGCCAGCCGGAGCTACGCCGCCCTCGCGCCCCAGCGCGAGCAGGGCCGCCGGTATTTGATCGCGCTCGGGGTGCGCAAGGACATAGCCGGCTACCTCTGCGCGGCCTATCTCGGGGCTACCTTCGAGGCCTGGATGCAGTGGGCTGCCGGCAGCGAGCCCGATCCCGCGCCCTACCTGCTGGCCGCCATGGACGTGCTGCAGGTCCCGGACGCTTAGAAGGACTCCCGGGCCTTGAAGGACTCCTGGGCTTTGAAGGACTCCCTGGCCGGCGCGCCTACTCCCCCGTCTGGCCGTCCACGGCTTCGCGAAGGAGGTCGGCGTGGCCGTTGTGCCGCGCATACTCTTCGATCATGTGGCACAGGATCCAGCGCAGGCTCGGCGCCGAACCGTCGGGCCACGCGCGCCGGGCCAACTGGTCAAGGCCGCCGTCGGCCAGGGCCTCCGCGACGCGGGCCCGGGACCGGTCCACGGCGTCCTGCCACAGCGTGCGCAGCTGGTCCGGGGTGTCACCGGCGGCGGAATGCCACTCCCAGTCCGGGGCGGCCTTCCAATCCACGGTGTCGAACGGCGCCTCCCGCTCCCGCGCGTGCAGGGACCGGGAAAACCATTCGCTCTCCACATAGGCCATGTGCTTCAGCAGTCCGCCCAGTGTCATCGCGGAGGCGGCGGTCCTAGCCCCGAGGCCGGCGGAATCCAGCCCGGCGCACTTCCACGCCAGCGTGGCCCGCTGGAAATCCAGGAAGCCCAGGAGGGTCGCGGCTTCACCGGCGGCAAGGGGAGGCTCGGGGCGGCCCTGATCGTCCACAATCGTCATGCGCGAGAGTCTAGCGGCGCGGTTTCCGGCGCTCGCGTGGCGCGCCGCCGGATGACGTACTCGGCCACCGCAACGTTGATCACCCACGCCGATCCCAGGAGCACTGCCCGCGTCGGCTCGTCCGGCGGGCCCACGAGCAGTATCCACGGCAGGCCCGTCAGCGCCTGTGTTCCCGCGGCGACGCCGATCGCGTAGCCGCGCGTCATCCAGGCGCCGTGCCGCACGAAGTCCCGGTGCACAATTGCGGCGAGTCCCAGGACGATGCTCGCCGCCATGGCCGAGCCAAAGACGAGCCGCAGGACGAAAAGGGCCAGCCCGTCGCCCGGCGGCAGCGGATAGAAGAGGGTCATCCACAAACCGGACAGGGCCGCCAGCAGGCCGGCCGGCGCCAGGACGCGGCCGGCAATGCGGTGCCAGCCGCGGCGGCCGCGCAGCGACGGCAGGAACTGGAACGCCCCGAGCAGGCTGTAGGTGGTGACGCTGACAATGTGCGTCACCACCGGCACGGGCGAGGCGAAGAACCGGGCGTTCTGCGGCGTGACGGCGGCGCCGCCGGTCAGTTCCGTCAGCCGCACCGCCCCCGCGATCACCGGGATGAGGCTGAGCAGGATCAGCCCGGCGGCCACGGGCCACTGAGGGCGACGGCGGACGCGGGGCACGGGTGCGCTGCTGGCTTGAATTGTCACGGCGTGGTCCTTGGCTGGGATGGCTCTCGGCATGTGGTGTACGGCGTACACTTGATGCCGGCAACGTTAGGTGTACGGCGTACACTTGTCAATAGGAGACTGTTAGGGAAAGGTGGCCGGATGACCCAGCAAGCGGAGCGCACGCGCCGGATCCCGTTGAGCCGGGACCGCGTGCTGACGGCCGCCGTCGCGCTGGCCGATCAGGTGGGGATCGAGGCGCTGAGCATGCGTCGGCTCGCCCAGGAGCTCGGGGTCGTGCCGATGGCGCTCTACAAGCACGTAGCCGGCAAGGAGGAACTCCTCGACGGCATGGTGGACGCCCTGGTCAGCGAGATCGACCCTCCCGTCCGCGATGCCGGCTGGAAGGACGCCGTGCGGCTGAGGGTGCTCTCGGCCCGGACGGCACTCCTGCGCCACCCCTGGGCCCGGCAGGTCTTGGAATCGCGTACCAACAAGACCCCGGCGGTCCTTGGCTACATGGATTCGTTCATCGGCGTGTTCCTGGCCGGAGGCTTCTCCGTGGACCTGACCCACCACGTCATGCACGCGCTGGGCAGCCGCATGTGGGGGTTCACGCAGGAGCTGTTCGACGACGACCCCGGAACGGCGGAGAAGCCGGCCGATCTTCCGCCGGAGGCGCAGGCTGCCGTGTTCCGTGAGATGGCCGAGCGGTATCCGAACATCCTGAAGGTCACCACCGCTTCCGCACACTCGGACTCCGTAGTGGGTCAGGGCTGCGACGACCAGTTCGAGTTCGAGTTCGCGCTCGATCTGCTCCTGGACGGTTTTGAACGCCTGCACCGGCAGCACTGGACCTCAATGCCGGCCAAGACTTTCGTGCCGAAAATGACGGAAGAACCGTCTATGCAAGACAAGATCTAGCCGCCGGCCAGGCCCGGACCGCCGCCTACTCCTCCAGGAACCGAAGGAGGTACGGGATCGTGGTCCGCATGGCCCTCAGGTCGCCGCCGCTCGCGGCCAGTTCGCCGAGGTAGTCGCCGTGGTTGCCTGGCACGATCATCAGGCGCGCACCGGGAATGACGTGGGACATCCGCACGGCATGTTCGGGGCCCATGACGTCGCGGTCGGCGCTCAGAACCAAAGTCCGGGCGGTGATGCGGCGCAGGTCGTCGTCGGGCCAGCCGGGAAAGGTCAGCATCCGCTGGCGGTCCAGCTCGAACATCCGCTCGAGGTGTCCGGGCTCCGGATGGAGCCGGCGGTCCGCGTCCTTGTACGCCTCCGGCATCTCGCTGAGGGTGGCCGTGGCCATTCCGTCCCAGAACTCGTCGCCGACGGCGTCCCGGCTGACGAACGTGGAGGCGGCAATCAGGCATCGCACGGAGGCCGGATACCGCATAGCCAGCGCCAGCGCGGTGTGGCCGCCGGCGCTGAAGCCGAGCACGTCCACCGTGTCCACGTTGAGCTCTTCCATCACGGCCTTGACGTCGTCGGCCGAGTTTTCGGCGGTGAGCGGACGGTCGGTCGCCGCCGTCCGCCCGTGGCCTTCCTCATCGACGGCAATCACCTGCAGGCTCTCGGCCAGCAGAGCCGGGATGAGGCCGGCAAAATTTGTCTCGATGCTCGAGCCTCCGCCGGGAATGAGAAGCAGCGGGGGTTCGCCGGCCCGCGGGTGGCCGTGGACCTCGAAGTACATGCGGAGGTCGCCGTTGGCTGCGTAACCATGGGTGAAAGTCACAGGGCATCCTAACGCCGCGCGCCCCGGGCTGAACAGGGTCTTGTGGACGACGGCGGGAGGCTCCCCGCCGTCGTCCGCTCGCGTTGCGGCTCAGGCGTTGACGGATTCGGCGAGGATCGCGTCGACCTGGCCCAGCGCCTGGTTCATGCCCTCTTCCATGCCCATGGCGACAATCTTCTCCATCTGCTCCTCCGCGTCGAAGGTGGACAGGACGGTCATCCGGGTGCGCCCGCCGATTGGCTCCAGCGTCACAACGCCGTGAATGGTGCCCATCTCGGCCACGGGGGCGCCGTTGTCGTCCGCGAAGCCGTCGTCGAACTCAAGGCGGTGGGGGGCATCGATGGTGACGAACCGCCACCAGCCGCGGGCCTTCTCCCCCTCGGGTCCCGTCATGTAATAGCTGGCCTCGCCGCCCGGGACGAAGTCGTGCTTCTCGAAGGTGGCCGGCCAGGTGGGCGGGCCCCACCAGCGTTCGAGCTGGCGCGGGTCCTCCCAGATCTGCCAGACGCGCTCCACGCCGGCGTCGAATTCGGCGACCACGGTGAGGCTCAGCGCCTCAAGATTTTTCACTGAACTGATAACGGTCATGACAAGCCCTTTCCATCCTTCAGTCTTGCTGGTTTCTGCCTTGCTGGTTCGTGTTGCCTGATTGCGTGTTGCCTGATTCCGGGGCGGCCGTTTCGGCGAGCAGGTCTGCGATCCGGTCGGCCCGCTGCCGCCAGATGACCTCGTACTCGTCGAGCAGCCGGCGGGCCTTTTGCAGTCCGTCGTGGTTGGCCCGCACAATCTGCTCCCTTCCCCGCTTCTCCTTCGAGACCAGGGAAGCGCGTTCCAGCACGGCCACATGCTTCTGGACCGCCGCGAAGCTCATGGCGTAGAGCGCAGCGAGCCCGGAGACGGAGTACTCCCCCACCGTGACCCGGCGCACGATGTCCCGGCGGGTCGTGTCGGCGAACGCCTGGAACAGGCGGTCAAGTTCTTCGTCGCTGAGCGGTTCCCTGAGCTGATCTACAACCATTTGGTTGTAGAATAGTCCGGCGCTCCGGGGGTGTCAATGGCCTCGCCTAACTGTCCCGAACGGCCCAAGACGCCGGACCCCGTGGGGCCGGTGTGCGGATCGGGCGGCGAGCGTAGAGTGAGCCCATGAAGCGTGTGGTGATCGACCGCTTCGGCGGCCCCGAGGTTCTGCAGGTAGTGGAGGTCGACGATCCCCGGCCGGGTCCGGGCGAAATCCGCGTCAGGGTCCTGGCGTCGGGTGTGTCGTTCACCGATGCGCAGCTGCGCGCCGGCACCTATCTGGGCGGCCCGAAACCGCCGTTCACCCCAGGGTATGAGCTCGTCGGCATCGTCGATGAACTTGGACCCGGCTGCGCGCGGGTGCGCGTGGGCGACCGCGTCGGCGTGCTGACGGTGTGGGGCGCCAACGCCGAGCTCGTCTGCGTGCCGGAGGTGTACGCCGTCGCGGTGCCCGAAGACCTCGACCCGGCCGAGGTCGTGAGCCTCGTCTTCCCCTACATGACCGCCTACCAGCTGCTGCACCGCACGGCCAAGGCGAAGCCCGGGGAAAGCGTCCTGGTTCACGGCGCGGCCGGCAGGGTGGGCACCGCGATCCTCGAGCTCGGAACGCTGGCCGGCCTCCGCCTCTACGGGACCGCCGCCGGCCGGGACCGCGCCGCGGTGGAGCGGCTGGGCGCCGTCGCGATCGACTATCAGAACGAGGACTTCCTGACCCGTGTCCGTGGGCTTACCGGCGACGGCGTGGACATCGTGCTCGACGGGATCGGCGGCCCGCTGTCGCTGCGCTCCTTCCGCGCGTTGCGGCCCGGCGGACGGCTCGTCGTGTTCGGCCGTTACGCCACGATCGCGCAGGGGCGCAAGAACTGGCCGGGCGTGATCGCCTGGTACGCGGCAACCGGGAGCGTCGCCCTCTGGGGCTGGCTGTCACCCCGCCGGAAAGTGCTCTCGTACAGGATCCAGAAGTTGCGCATCCATCACCAGGACTGGTTCCAGACGGATTTCCTGGTCCTGCTCAAGATGCTCCGCCGCGGCGAGATTCACCCCGTGGTGGCCGAGCGGCTGCCGCTGTCCAAGGCTCGCCGCGCCCACGAGCTGCTCGGGAGCACGGCGGCGACAGGGAAGATCGTGCTCGTGCCCTGAGCCGGCACGGCCTCCACCGCGGCCCTACGACCGCTGCGGCCGCACTCCAACGGCCGCGATCAGCCCAGGAACGTGCGGTGGATGTCGCTGCCGTAGCGGCGGATGATGTCCCGCTTGGCCGCGTGGAAGGCCTCAAGATTCCCTGCATGGCCGTGTTGCGCCACCCGGCGCCTGGCCAGCTCGTCGGAGATGACGTCCAGGAAGAGCTCGGCGAGCAACAGCCGGGCGGAATCCCGGAAGCGGCCGCGGCCGTCGACGTACAGCTGGACCGTAGGGGCGCCGGTGTTGATGATGACCTTGCGCTCCGCGGCGTTGTAGACGGCACGGTCCGCGCTGTTGTGCAGGTTGCGGAAGTCGTAGCCGGTGAAGAGGTCGACGCCGTGATCCCGGCTCGGACGGTGGATCTCGCGGTGCGCCGCCGGCTGCTGTGCCGCGGCAGGGGTGGCGATGGCGGGGTGCGGCGGCTGGTCGGCGCTGCGGCGGGAGGCGTGTGCGGCGATCACGACTTCGCAGAGCGCCCAGTAGTCGCCGGCCCGGACCGTGATCTCGCCACGGTCGCCGTCCCGGTCCCCCGTCATGGCCCACTCCATCCGCCGGGTGTCTCCGAGTGCGCTGACCGGGATAGGGACCGGAACGGGGTCGATGCGCAGGGAACCGGGCAGCCCGAGCTCAAAGGCGAGCGTTTCGCCGTCGGGCAGCTGGGCCGGATCCAGCAGCAGCGCGACATGGAACGGATGCCCCGGCGGACGGTAATAGAAGGGCGTGGTGAACCGCAGGGCCGCGGGCGGCGCCCCGGCCAGCGCCGGGCCGTCCCCGATCCAGAGCGGCGGCGCCGTCTCCAGCCCCAGGTCGACGACGGCCGCCTCGCTCATGTGCTGCAGCAGGTGCTCGATCATCTCGGCGGTCCGCCCAGACGTGGTGGCGCGCTCCAGGTGTGTGAGCTTTTCCTTCTCGGCCTGCACGGCGTCGGCGATCATCCGGCTGACGGCGCGGGAGAAGGCCGCGACGAAGGGGTCCTTGGGGTTCAAGCCCTCCCGCTCGTCGCTGATGATCGCCTTGCCCCGGCCCAGCATTTCGGTCAGCGCCGGGCACCGCACCGTGCCGAAGAGGTACTCTGTGCCCACCTGGTTCTCGAACTCGAACAGCTGGCAGTCCAGCACGGCCATGCCGGATTCGACCACCAGGCCGCTGGTGCGTTCGTCGCCCTTGAGCGTCAGCTCAACGTCCTGGGCGCGCTTGAGCGTGACGGTGAACGGGTACTCCTCACCGTCGAGGCTGAAGCTTCCCGGCCGATCCGGGCCGAGGAGCACGGCGGCCGGAGGCTCCCGGAACCGGATGTCCTCGCGGCCGTGGTCCTCGGCACCGGGACGCCCGTGCACCAGCTCCACGTCCCGCCGGTCCAGCACGTCCCGCAGGTAGATGTTGTCCGAGAGCGACTGCAGCAGGGTGGTTTGCTGGGTGATGGTGACATGCGGATTATCGACGACGATCGTCACCCGGGTGCCGTTCCCCGCGGCATCTCCGGTGCCGGCGCCGGCGGCATTCCCGGCGCTAGGCGGGGCGGCCGCGTCGGTGGCGGAGGTCGCAGTGATCCCCAGCCGGGCGTAGTCGGCGGGGAAGGCGCGGCGGTCCGCTCCGTCGTCGTCGTAAAGGTAGCCGCCGTTCTCGCCGCGGAAGACGTCGATGCGGGTGAACCGGCCGTTCTGGATGGTCTCGATCCAGCCGTGGCCCAGGCCGAAGATGGCCTGTTTGAGCCCGCGCCCGAAGTACCCGCGGCCGGTGCCCTCGCCGCGGGAGAGCGGGCTGTGCGCGCCGCCGTAGCTGAGGATGCGGCCGGCCTGCTCGAAGGACATGCCCTCCGCCTGGTCACTGACCATCAGCACGGCCCCGGCGTGGTGTCGCTCGTAGCCAACGCGGATCCGGCCGGTCACGGCGACGCCGGCCTTTTCCAGGCGGGCGTAGCTGTCGTCGCTGTTGGTGATCAGCTCCACCAGCGCTTTCTCCACCGAGGCAAAGCGCCGGGAGTCGATCCCGATCACCCGCTGGTCCACCTGGATTTCGGCAACCGTCATTCTGCTTACCTCGCTCACAACTGAAGCTGTTGCTGCGCTCTGCTGATTAGGACGTGCTCTTTGAGCCGTGCTGTCGGCGCGTCCGCACCGGACAGGGCCGATATGTGGAGCGTAGCAGTTTGGGCGCCGGCTGCGTCGCCTCCGGCCGAGGCCGCCGTACTGCTGCCAGGTGCCCAGGTCCTGCGATGGACGATAGTTTGGTGCCATGACGGCAAGCTACAGGTACGACGTCGAGGTCCTCCATCTGCTCGTCTCGCCGGCGCACGCGTACTTTGGCCGCGGCCGCGACGGTGCTGCGCAGGTCCCCACCACGGACGCGGACCGGGTTGAGGTGGTGGCCGGCAAGGGCATCGCCGGCGACCGGTTCTTCGGCAAGGCGGCGCACATGGACGCCGCTGTCACCTTCCTCGCCGTCGAAGCCCTCGAAGCGATGGCCGCAGAGCTCGGCGTCGGGCCCTTTGACCCGCTCCTGGCCCGGCGCAATGTGGTCCTCCGGGGCGCCCACCTGGCTCCGCTGCTCGGTCAAGACTTCGCGCTCGAGTCGGGCGGGGAAGTGGTCCGGTTCCGGGCCGGGCGTCCCGCCCACCCCTGCGCGTGGATGGACCGGATGCTCGCTCCCGGGGCGCACGCGGCCATGCGAGGGCGCGGCGGCGTGCGCTGCCAGCCGCTCTCGGACGGCATCCTGAGCCGCGGGCCGGCCGTGCTGATCAGTCCAGTGGAACTCGATCCGATGAAGGCCGGCACCCCCTCCGCCCTTCGGCCGTCGCGGCTGCCGTAGCGTTCACGGCCACCGCGCCCGCCGATTTCGCCGGAAAGCTGCCTGACATGCGGGGAGCTTACGCCGACCGTGAAGCGTTTCCGGCGATTCCGGCCCGGAGGTGCCGCTACGGCTGGGCTGCGACGACGTCGATCTCGACCAGGAAGTCCCCCAGGAACGAACCCACGGTGGTTCTGGCCGGGTAAGGTGCCTCGACGAACTCTGCATAGGCTGCGTTGAAGCCAGCGAAGTCCCGGCCCGGGTGGTGCAGATGCACGGTTGCCTTCACCACGTGGGAAAAGTCCAGGCCGTGCGCGCCAAGGACGGCGGTCAGGTTCTTCATCGTCTGCGCGGTCTGTTCTTCAATGGTGGTGCCGATGATCTCGCCGGTGGCCGGGTGGTGCGGGGTCTGGCCGGCAGTGTAGAGGAAGCCGTTGGCGGCGATGGCCTGGGAATAGGGGCCCGCAGGGCTGGGCGCGAGGTCGGTGATGATCTGCTGTCGCGACATGGAGTTGTGTCCTTTCATGCGGCCGGCCTGCCGGCCGGCCCGAATTGCTGATGGTCGGTTGCTGATGTTCGGTTGTCCTAGAGGACCTTCGAGAGAAAGGCCCGGGTGCGTACGTGCTGCGGGTTGCCAAGGACCTCGGAGGGAGGCCCGCTTTCGACAACGACGCCCTGGTCCATGAAGACGACCTGGTCGCTGACCTGGCGGGCGAAGGCGAGTTCATGGGTCACCACTACCATGGTCATCCCAGCCTCCGCCAGGGACTTCATGACGTCGAGCACCTCGCCGACGAGCTCCGGATCGAGCGCCGAGGTGGGCTCGTCGAAGAGCATGAGCTTGGGCTTCATGGCCAGTGCCCGGGCGATCGCGACCCGCTGCTGCTGCCCGCCGGAGAGCTCCTGGGGGTAGGAATGCCCACGGTTGCCGAGCCCTACGCGGTCCAGCAGCGTCTGCGCCTCGGCGGTGACCTCGCTGCGCGGACGGCCCAGAACGCGGATGGGTGCTTCGACAATGTTCTCCAGCACCGTCATGTGCGGGAACAGGTTGAAGCGTTGGAAGACCATTCCCGCGGCGCGCCGTGAACGTGCTGTCTGCCGCTCCTTCATTTCATAGAGGCGCCCATTGCGTTCGGCGTAGCCGACCAGTTGTTCGTCCACGTACAGGCGTCCGGCGTCGACCTTTTCCAAGTGGTTGATGCATCGCAGGAAGGTCGTCTTTCCGGAACCCGACGGGCCGATGAGGCAGGTCACCGAGCCGCGTTCGATCTTCAGATCGATGCCCTTGAGGATTTCCGTTGAGCCGAAGCTCTTGCGGACTCCCTGGGCCTCCACCATGGCGGTGTTCATGATGCTGTCCTTGTCTTTGACCGGCGGCTACGCCGCGGCGCGGTGTCGAAGCCGCGGCCATAGCGCCGTTCGAGTTTGGTTTGGAAGAAGCTCAGGATGGTGGTCATCAGCAGATACCAGAGGCTGGCGACGATGAGCAGCGGGATGGTTTGGTAGTTGTTGGAGTAGATGATCTGAGCCGAGTACAGCAGGTCAGAGATCGCCAGCACGCTGACCAGGGACGTGCCCTTGAGCATCGAAATCCCCTGGTTGCCGGTGGGCGGAAGGACCACGCGCATCGCCTGTGGGAGGATGACGAGGCCCATGAGCTGGGTGCCGTTCATTCCCAGGGCCCGGGCGGCGTCGTACTGGCCCTTGTCCACCGATCCGATGCCGCCGCGGATAATCTCGGCCATGTAGGCTGCCTCGTTCAGGGAGAGCCCCAGCAATGCGGCACACAGGGGTGTGATGAGCACATTGGCCGAACCCAGGGCCAGCGAGGGGCCGCCGAAGGGAAGGCCGAAGGCGATCACCGGATACAGTGCGGCGATGTTGTACCAAAAGATCAGCTGCACCAGCAGGGGGTGCCGCGGAAGAACCAGATGTAGCCGCGGCTGATGGTGCTGACGATCGGATTGGCCGAAAGCCGCATGATGGCCAGGACCGTGCCCAGGGCGATGCCGGCGCTCATGGACACCACGGTCAGGAGGATGGTCAGCCCGGCCCCGGTGATAATCTGCGGGGCGAAGAGATAGGAGACGACGACGTCCCAGTGGTACCGCTGATTCACGGCAACGTCCCATGCCGCGCCAAGGGCCAGGAAAATGAGAACGACGGCGATCGCCCGGCGGACCGGATGCCGCAGGGGCACCACCGGAATGGAATTAGCCGGCGTGGACGTCTTCGCACTGGTGTCGGCGATGGATTGTTGTTGCTGCATGATGGCCATCTCCTATTGCGCGAAGTTGACGCGGGCGTCGGTGATTGCGCTGGACTCAAGGCCGTACTTGCCGAGCACCGTGCGATAGGAATCGCTGGTGACCACAGCGGAGAGCGCTGCGCCAACGGACTTGACCAGGCCGGAGTCCTTCGGCAAGCCGACCCCGACCGCCGCGAAGTCATACGTGGCGGCGACTTCGACTTGTGAATTCTGCGCGGAGGCGAAGTTCAGGATGGGTTGATCGGCCAGCACTGCGTCCAGCCGGCCGCTGGTGAGAGCAGAGATGGCTTGCCGCGTGTCTTGGAACTCGCTTGTTTGGATCTGCTCCTTTCCGGCCGCGCTGCAGGCTTTGTTGGTTTTCGGGACGTTGACCGTCAGCTGGTAGGACCCGGTCAGGAGTCCGACCTTTTTGCCGCACAGGGATCCTTCACTGTCGATCCCCAGAGGGTTGCCTGTAGTTACGGCAATGGCGGTGCCCATCTGCATGTAGTCAACGAAGTCCAGGACCTCCATGCGCTTTTCCGTGGGCGTCATCGAGGAGACGGTCATGTCGTACCTGCCGGCGGCGATGCCCGGGATGATCGAGTCGAAGTTGGCCACCTGGATCTCCACCTTCACCCCCAAGGCCTGGCCGATCAGGCGCGCAATGTCCGGGTTGGTCCCGGTCATCTCCTGCGTTCCTTCACGGTAGAACTGTGTCGGAGGCTCGTTGGTGGGGATGGCAACGCGCAGGACCTTTGTTGATTTGATTGAGTCCGGGAGCAGCTGTGCGGCGGCCTCGTTGACCGCGAGGGCCGGGACTCCGGTGCCGGATCCGGGGGAGTCTCCCGACGGCGTCGACGGTGAGGTGGCGGTGCTCGGCGCGCAGGCGGTGGCCGCGAACAGGAGTGCCGTCGCGGCCACGACGGCCGGGATGCCGCGCTGAATGAGCTTCTTGGGAGGGGTTGAGGCGGGGGTGTTCATCAGGGGATCCTCGTATCGGAGTAGGCCAGCTCGGCTGCGGGAGACTGGCTCGCGGAATATTGGGCAGGAGGGAATTCGGTGGGAAGTGTGCAGGTGTTGGCCTCGCTGCGGTGCCGGATCAGGTCCCGGCCCTCGTCACGCAGCTCTTGGATCGTGGAGACTCCGAGCAGCATCATGGTGCGCGTCATTTCCGCTGCCAGCAGCTTCAGGACGTGGGCAACGCCTGCCTGGCCGGCCGCGGCAAGTCCGTAGAGATACGGGCGGCCGATCGAGCAGGCGTCGGCGCCGAGAGCCAGTGCCTTCACGACGTCGGAGCCGCGGCGGATGCCGCCGTCGACGATGATTTCTACCCGGCCGGCCGTCGCCTCGACGATTTCGGGCAGGACGTCCAGAGCCGAGGCCATGTGGTCCAGCTGCCTGCCGCCGTGGTTGCTGACCTGGATGGCGTCGATGCCGAGGTCGGCAGCCATGACGGCGTCCCTGGGGTTGACGACCCCTTTGAGAATGATGGGGCCGTTCCACCGCGTCCTGAGGTCCCGGAGGTCGTCCCAGTCCGTCGGTTCGTACTGCCCCGCCAGCAGCGTCCGCCACATGTCGGGGGTGCTGGAGAGCGGGCCTTCAGGAATCTCGGCGTCCAGGTTCGGGAAAGCAATCGCATCGTTGGCCAGGAAACCAAGAGCCCACCGGGGGTGCAGCGCCCCTTCGATGACGGTCTTGGGCTTGATGGACGGCGGCGCGGTGAATCCGTTGCGGTAATCGCGTTCCCTGTGACCGATGGCCCGGCAGTCGACGTTGACCACAAGCGCTTCGTAACCGGCGTTCGAGACCCGGTCCAGGACGGCCTGCAGGAGGCCCTTGTCCGCCGTGGGCTCGAGGTTGAACCATCGCCGCAGCCCGGGGGCAGCGGCGCTGACATGCTCCATGGTGGTCGTGCTCAGGTGTGCGAGCCCGTAGGGAATGCCCGCCTCAAAGGCAGCGCGGGCTACGGCGGTCTCGCCGTCGGGGTGGAACAGCCTGGTGCCGCCGGTTGGGGACAGTGTCAGCGGCATCGCAACCGGCCCGCCCAGAAGGGTTGAGCCGAGCTTCAGGTGCTCCACCGATCCCCACTTCGGAAGGAAGGCCCAGTCGTCAAAGGACGTCCGGTTGCGCCGCAGGGAGACCTCGTCCTCGCCGCCGCCCTCGATGTAGTCGAACACACTCCCGGGGAGGCGCCTGGCAGCCAGTTTCCTCATATCCTCAACGCTGTAGCAGCGCCGCGACAGCCGCTCCGCCACGGACCGGGCGGGCCCTTGCACCGCGGCCAGAGACCTGATGTCTTTGATTCTCATTACAGGGGTCCTCTATTTCTGCGGGGAAACCTCGATCAACTTCGTCCCTCCATGGTGACGAAGATCTCCCCTGCTCTACATGTGAATTCCTCCAAAAGAATCAAATTTGGCCTGTGATATCGTCCACGTATGGACCTAGGGGAACAGCCTGTTAGTGAGCTCGACCAGACCGTCGCGGTGGTGCGGTTGTCGGACTGCATCCACCTCATGCAGGCCGATCTCGTGCACGCCAATCCGGCTCCGGACACCCTCGGGCATCCCGTCTCGGACGTCCTCATGTATGACCCCATGGACGAATGGACGACTGTCGAGAATCGGATCATCCTGGCGGTCGGGCTTAGCTGCGGATCGCCCGATTTCGACCAGCTGCTGCACCGGGCGTCGAACAGCAACGCGGCCGCCGTGATCGTCAAAGCCCATGGGGCGCCGCTTGAGCAGTTGCGTTCCGCCGCGGTCAGCCACAGCCTCGCGGTCCTCATCGCACCGGACAACGCGGATTGGACGCGGCTCGTGGCACTGGCCAGGGCGTCCGTCATGGGTGCGGCCGTTGACTCCGTCTCAGGGGTCCGGCTTGGGGATCTCTACGCATTCGCCAACGCTGCTGCATCCATCACCAATGGAGCAGCCAGCATCGTGGACCCGCTCGGACGGGTGCTGGGATATTCAACCCTGCCGGGCCAGCCCATCGACGAATTGCGCCGCGTCACCACCCTCTCCCTTCAGGAGACCACCCCGCCCGCATTCGATGCAGACTTCAAGATCGTCTATGCGTCAGCAGGTGCGGTGCTGATCCCCGCAGTCAATGATGAGATGGCGAGACTGGCCCTTGCCGTGAGAGCCGGGGGTGAGCTGCTCGGCTCGATCTGGGTCATCGACCCGGGCGAAGTCCAGCGGGAGGCGGCCCTGGAAGCCCTCAACAGGATGGCAGCGCTGGCCGGGCTGCACATGCTCCATGCCCGTTCGGCGTCCGATTTCGGGGAACGACGGAACGGGGACTTGATCCGCACGCTCATGGACGACACCGTCCATGCGTCCTTCGCCGCGGCCCAGCTGGGGCTCGATGCTGACCGTGGGCTCGCGGTCGCGGCTTTTTCAATTGTCCGTCCCGAAACCGGGAGCCTGGAGTCGGTGCGTGAAATCCATCGGCTGTTGCACCTTGTCACGACCGTCTGCAATATCCAGTTCAAAACGAGCCACAGTGCCCTCATTGGTTCGGTTGTCTATGCCCTGCTGCCCTGCCAGGGAACCACCCCCCGGGCCGTGCATCGGCGGGTGGCCCAGGAAATCGGGACGTACGCCCACACGATCAGCACCTACCCGGTCATCGCCTCCGTCGGAGGCGTCGCGCCCCGGGTAGAGGACCTGCCTCGATCCAGATCAGAAGCGCTGCAAACACTGCAATATCTGCTCCACCAGCACTCGGAGATGCCGGGCAATAATGATGGACGGGTCTCCGTCACCGGGCTTTTCGAGGACCACCGCATCCCGCTCAACCTCTTGAAAATCAGGGCATTCATCGACGACAACGGACTTGCCGATCTCGACGACATCGCCACGATCCAGGCCCATGACGCCGAGCAGCAGACCGACTACCTGGAAACCCTGCGGGCCTACCTGACGTCGAATGGAAACATCTCCGCGATGGCAGCACGACTCCACGTGCACAACAACACCGTCCGCTATCGGGTGGGACGCCTGGTCAAGGACTTCGACCTCGATCTTGACGACCCGCAGAAGCGGCTATGGCTCTGGCTACGCCTGACAACCATGGATCTCACTCCAAAGGCAACACCGACGCAGCCTGGACAGGCTCAGAACAACGCCGTTGAGGCCCCTGGGCCGTAAGGCGCCGCTACGGCTGGGCCGCAGCGGCGGGCGCGGCAGCCGGAGGCCAGGCCTGGTCGAGCCGTTTGATCCGCCGGTACGCGACCCGCACGAACCGCACCCCGTTGGAGGCGATGCTGACCACGCCGAAGAAGGCGAAGCCGAAAACCGGATCCCCTGCCTCGGCGATCCTCAGCACGGCTATTCCGGCGAGGAAGTAGATGCTGGCTTCCACGGTGTTCACGCCCAGCGAGAGCAGGCTCAGGCCGCGGGTCGACGCGCTGGCCAGCCCCTCGTACGCCGCCGGGATGGCGTAGAACAGCGTCGATACGCCCAGCATGAGCCCGAGGGCATCCTGCACGGGCATGAAGAACCCGGCTCCGATCGTGGCGAGGGCAAGGACCGCCGCCGAGCCGACCCCGGCCAGGACAATTTCGCGCCGCTTCCGTGCCCCGGTCCTGGCCACTTGCCTGCAGAGGAAGGCGTGGATCACGATCCACAGAGTGTTGGCAGCCAGCACCCACCAGCTCTGCACAATCACCGCCAGGGCCAGCCAGCCCAGTCCGGTGCCGGCGAGGACACCCAGGCTCATTCCGCTGACGCCGTCGCTGGTCCCGGTGCGCTGCACGCGCAGGAGCGCGGGAATTGACCGGATGAGTTCGACGGCGATCAGGACCAGCCCGGCAAGGGCGGCGGACACATCGGCGGACAACTGGCTCCTTCAGGTTCCTGCGACCAGTGCGCAGTTGAAGCCACCCTAGCCGAGCCGGCCGCCGCCGAGGTCGTCGGAAAGCTGCATGGTCGCCGGAGGCGCCGAGCATACGGAGACCATGCAGGTTTCCCGCAAATCCGGCCCTCAGGACTTTGGACAGATGCCGGGAACGGTCCGCCCGCCTACCATTGAGCATGGCCAGTGCCATCGCCCCCGAAGTGGGGAGCACGGAAGCGAGCACAGATCCGTCATGGAGCTGACGGCCGTAGTGCTCATCACCACCGTCCTGTTCGCCTGGACGCTGGTTTCGGTGCGGCTGCAGCAGGCGGACCTGACCGCTCCGATTGTCTTCACCGCGGTCGGCACGGCCTTGGCCGGCTTCGGGCTGGTCAATCACTCCTCGCCACCGCCGGGGATCACCCCGGTCGTCGAAGTCACTCTCGTGTGGGTGCTCTTCTCCGACGCCGCCCGCCTGCCCCTCCAGCAGCTGCGCCGGGACGTGGGCCGCTACGTGCGGCTGCTGGGAGTCGGCCTGCCCCTGACGATTGTGTTCGGGTGGGTCCTGGCCGCCTGGTTCTTCCCACAGTTCGGGCTGTGGCTGGCCCTCCTCGTCGGCGCGGCGCTGGCCCCTACCGACGCCGCACTCGGGGTCCCCGTGGTGACCAACCCGGCCGTCCCGTCGCGGATCCGCCAGCTGATCACGGTCGAGAGCGGCCTCAACGACGGCATCGCCACCCCGGTGGTCATGCTCGCGATTGCCGGCGCGGCCGCCGCGGCAGGTCTGGAGAGCGCCGAAAGCCCCGGCAGCGCGGCCGTCGAGCTGCTCATCGGCGCCGGCGCGGGGGCAGCGATCGGCGCCGGGGGCGGGTGGCTCCTGCGGCTGGCCCGCCGGAGCGGAAGCGCCGCCGAGGACTTCGCCGGCATCGGAGTCCTTGCCCTGAGCCTGCTCGCCTACACCGCCTCCCTCGCGGTGGGCGGCAACGGATTCGTCGCCGCGTTCTGCGCCGGACTGGCGTTCGGCACCTGCGCCGGTGAACGGGCACCGGCCGAACTGGTCTTCGTGGAGCAGATGAGCGGCCTGGTGTCACTGCTCGTCTGGCTGGCCTTCGGAGCCATCACCATTCCGACAATGCTGGCGCACTTCGTCCCCCTGACCCTCGTGTACGCCGTGCTCAGCCTCACGGTGATGCGCATGCTGCCGGTGGCACTGGCCTCGATCGGCGCCGGCCTGGACCGGAACACCATCTTGTTCGTGGGATGGTTCGGCCCGCGCGGCCTGGCGTCCCTCGTGTTCGCGCTGCTGGCACTGGAAGCGCTTGGAGCAGTGTCAGATCAGGCTGTGGCCGTCATCGCGGCCACCGTCCTGCTCAGCGTCCTGGCCCACGGCCTCACCGCCGCCCCGCTGGCCGCCCGGTACGGCCGGGCCGCTGCCGCAGCTGGGCCGGAACCCGGCGGGCCGGTGCCGGTCGCTCCCGCTCCCGCCCGGGGCCTGAGCCGCAAGCACACGCCCGCCGAGCGTTTTCGGCCGAAGCGGGGCCGCGCTTAGCCCGCACCCGCCCCCGGACACCCGCCGCCGTTCGCATCACACCGGACGCCGCCGCCTGACGCCTGACCCCGCGGGCCGGACGCCTGTGATGAGTCTCACGCGCAATTTTCGCCATCTGGCTTGAGCCGCCTGCACGGCGCTGTGCACTATGGAAAGGCAAGGCAGGGAACACGATTCCCCGCCCACGCAGCCCTGACATTCCTGCGACGCTACGCGTCCGCAGTGGACCAGGGGCACCCATTCTGGTGGACGCAATGAGGCCAAACCGGTGAGCTCGCAGAGCTGCCCAAGGTC
The DNA here is from genome assembly GCF_019977355.1 of Arthrobacter sp. NicSoilB8. Lineage (NCBI taxonomy): Bacteria > Bacillati > Actinomycetota > Actinomycetes > Micrococcales > Micrococcaceae > Arthrobacter > Arthrobacter sp. NicSoilB8. Next base: position 4,248,014 of record NZ_AP024655.1, read on the forward strand.
TCAGGCGTTCCTGGTTTGGCCCACGGCGGCTCCGCATCGGTGCGGCAGCCGGACCTCCGGATTCACGAATGGAAGCACTGAACAATGACGTTTGAAACTGCCAACTCCGTAACCCACAAGCTCTGGGACCGTTCCACCATGCACCACGAGCTGGACGCCCTGATCCACGATCTCTCGGAGCGCCACAACACCCCCAAGAGCAACATCGCGGTCCACGCCAGCGGACCCGGCACCTTCACGCTGAGCCTGAACCACGGCGCAGCAAACCTTGAGGCAGTTTCCGCCTAGCAACCACCACGACGACGGCGGGAGTCACCTCCCGCCGTCGTCGTGCCGGGAAAGTTCAAACACGCCGCAGCCAAACCCGCCCGCGCGGGCCACGCCGCCGTTGAAGCGTGCGCCGTTGCCGAAGAGCCGCCGGGCCGTCGCATTTGCAAGGGCTTCTATCCGTTGGGCGCCCATGGGTGGTCCGCGGACGGGTGGCCCGCGACCAGATCGAGCAGTACCCTGATCCCGCGCGCCTTGGCTTCCCGGACCAAAGCGGCCATGTCCTCGCGGGAACCGTAGCGGGGTCTCCTGGTGATGTTTCGAAGGATAGCCGGAGCACAGGTTCCTAGGCCGTTAAGCGCACGGTGAGCGGGCCGAGTTCTGCAGATCCTGGCGGATTCGCCCCCTTCCGGGAGCAGGTGATCGCCGCGGCGCGGTTGGAGTAGGCGGCGAGTGCGTGCAGCTGCTCCGGGCTGAGCGTCTGCAACCGGTGTCTTTCGTCCGTACCGAGCGCGTCGAGTTGGGCGAGCCCGGAGATGAGCCCCGCCATGAAGGAGTCGCCGGCGCCCACCGTATCTGCCACAGTGATGGGTTCGGCCGGCATCTCCGCGCGCCCGTTCCGGGAGAGGATGACCGGGCCGGAGGCTCCGCGTGTCAGGGCCACGAGCGCCGGGCCGAGTTCCAGCCAGGCCTCCAGGGTTGCATCCGGGGTCCGGTCCGGGTAGAGCCAGCTCAGGTCTTCGTCGCTGGCTTTGACGATGTCGCTGGCCGCCACGAAAAGCTCCGCCTGGCTGCGCGCCGCGGCCGCGTCCGGACTGAGCGCCGGCCGGCAGTTGGGGTCGTAGCTGATGGTCGCATGCTCACGGGCGGCCTGCACGAGGGCAAGAGTCGCCAGATTCCCCGGCGGGAGCACAGCCGCGATTGACCCCGCGTGGACGTGCGTGGAACCTTCGACGGCGGCGAGGGCAGGCGGCGCGGCCCCGCCGATTTCCCAGGTGATGGAGAAGGTGTAGTCGGCGGCGCCGTCGGGACCGAGCGTGGCGAGGGCTGTCGACGTCGGCGTGGTTCCACCGTTGATCACCCGGACCCGGTTCTCCTGCAGATGTTTGTCGATCATGAGCCCGTACCGGTCATCGGTGTAGTGGGTCACCAGGGATGTCTGCAGGCCAAGGCGTGCGGCCCCCACCGCCACATTGAGGGGGCTTCCGCCCGGGTGGGCCTGGATCGCCTCCGGCCGAAGGGGGTCGCTGATGATGTCGACAAGGGACTCGCCGATGACGGTCAGGATGGTGTTCCCCTCAGCCCGGCTGGACGTGGATGGGGTGTCATGTGCTGGCATGGCTGCTTCCTTGCAGTGGGTGGCGGGCGTCAGCGGCCCGGATAAACGACGGCCTTGAGCTGCCCGGGCTGTTTGCCTGCCTTGAGCGCTTCCTCGGACTCGGCGAGGGCGAACCTGCCGGTGACCAGGATGTCCAGGTCCACTTTGCCGTCCGCGATCAGCTGGATGGCCAGCGGCCAGGTGTTGGTGTAGCGGAAGACGCCGGAGAGCCAGATTTCCCGGTTCTGGATGTAGGAGACGGGGAGTTCGACGTCGTCGGCCCCGAGCCCCACCAGGATGACCCGGCCGGCCGGTCCCACGGCTTTGATCCCGGAACGGACGGCCTGCGGGGCGCCGGAGGCGTCGATGAAGGCATCGACGTCGAGCCCTTCGACGCTGTCCGTCCTGGCGTTCAGGGCATGGGTGGCCCCGTGTTCGAGCGCGAAGGCGAGCCGGTCGTCGGCGATGTCGGTGATGTGGATTTCGGTGGCGCCGAAAGCACGGGCCGCCTGGGCGGCGATGATGCCGATGGGGCCGGCGCCGGCGATCAGCACGCGGCTGCCGGGCTTGATCTGGGCGCGTTCGCAGGCCCAGAGACCGACGGAGAGCGGTTCGATCAGGGCGGCGGCTTCGTCGCTGACGCTGTCCGGGATGTCGTAGGCGAAGTCGCTCTGGATGGTCACGTATTCGGCGAAGGCGCCGTCGATCGGCGGCGTCGCGTAGAACTCGATGTCGGGGCACAGGTTGTAGCGGCCGGCCTTGCACTGCTTGCAGGTGCGGCAGGGCCGCTGGGGTTCGACGGCGACGCGCTGGCCGATGCGGGCGGGGTCCACGGCGCTTCCGACGGCGGCGATGCGTCCGGAGAGCTCGTGGCCGAGGATCAGCGGGTGGTCCACGACGTAGTCGCCGATCCGGCCGTGCTCGTAGTAGTGGACGTCGCTGCCGCAGACGCCGACGGCGGCGACCTGCACCAGGACCTGGTCCGCGTCCAGCTGCGGAACGGACAAGGTTTCCATGGCCATGTCGCCCTGGCGCTTGAGGACGGCGGCGCGCATCGTGGCGGGTACCTCCGGGTGTCCGGGGGTGCGGGACTGTGCGGTTGAGGTTGTCATCGAAGGAATCCTTTACGAATCGGAGGGGCGGGGCCGGTTACTTGACGGCGCCGAGGGAGAGCCCTTGGACGAGTTTGTCCTGGGCGGCGAAGCCGGCGAAGAGCACGGGCAGGGAGATCACGACGGCGGCGGCGCAGACCTTGGCGAGGAACAGGCCCTGGCCTGAGACGAAGCCGGTGAGGAAGACCGGGGCGGTGCCGGCGACGACGCCGGTGAGGACCCGGGCGAGGAGGAGTTCGTTCCAGCTGAAGATGAAGCAGATCAGGGCGGTGGCGGCGATGCCGGGCATCGCGACGGGGGCGACGACCTTCCGGAGCGTCAGCAGCAGGCCCGCGCCGTCGATCTGGGAGGCCTCGAGCATTTCAACGGGCACTTCGTCGAGGAAGGAGCGCATCATCCACACGGCGATGGGCAGGTTCATCGACGTGTACATCAGGCCCAGGAACCAGATATTGTCCAGCGCCCCCGCGGATTTGGCGAAAAGGTAGAGCGGCAGAACCGCCGCGACCACGGGCATCATCTTCGTGGAGAGGAAGAAGAACAGAACGTCGGTCCACTTCTTCACCGGCCGGATGGACAGGGCGTACGCGGCCGGGATGGCCAGCAGCAGCACCAGCACGGTGGAGAAGATCGAGGCGGTGGCGGAGTTGATCAGCGACGGCCACGGGCTGACACCGGACGTTGCGCCGAAGAACTCCTTATAGGCGTCCAGGTTAAGGTCGGCGGCGATGGAGGGCGGGTTCGTCGCGGCGTCAACTTCCGAGTGGAACGAGGTCAGGATCATCCACAACACCGGTACCGCGAACAGCAGGGCCAGCAGCCAGGCCGCGATCCCGGCTGCCGTGTTATTGCGGGTGGGATCCATGCGGGACTTGCCGCGGCGCCGGGAACCGGTGGTGCGTGCGGGCGGTGTGGGGACGGATGATGTGGGTTCGGCCGGGGTGAGGGTGCTCATCGTGCTGCCTCCTTCTTGAAGAGCGAGAACACGGTGCGGAGTGCGAAGGTCGCCACGATGATGGAGCCAATGACCACCACGACGCCGGCGGCGGAAGCCAGGCCGTATTCGTTGGCGTAGTAGAACGTCTCGTAGATGGCGTAGGGCAGGTTGGCCGTGCCCAGGCCGCCGGAGGTGATGACGAAGGTCGCGTCGAAGTTCTGCACGATGTAGATGGCGCCGAGCAGTCCGCCCAGTTCCAGGTACTGGCGCAGGTGCGGCAGCGTGAGGTGGCGGAAAATCGCCCAGGGAGTGGCGCCGTCCATCTGGGCAGCTTCGACGGTGTCCATCGGACGGGACTGCAGACCGGCGAGCAGGATCAGCATCATGAACGGCGTCCACTGCCAGACCAGCGAGAGGATGATGGCCATCAGGGGCGCCGAGGACAGCAGGTCCGGCTGGGGCGGGGTATCGGAGCCGAACAGCGCCCAGATCCAGGTCAGGGTGCCGTTGATCAGGCCGTACACGGGGTTGAGAATGGCATGCTTCCAAATGAGCGCCGCAGCGACCGGAACGATGAGGAACGGTGCGATCAGCATGGTTCGGGCCAGTCCGCGGCCGATGAACTTCTTGTCCAGCAGCAGGGCCAGGCCCAGGCCAAGGAGCAGGCTGACCAGAACCACCGAGACCGTCTCGATGATGGTGACCATGATGGCCTGCAGGAAGTAGGGATCGCCCAGGATCTGGACGTAGTTCCCGATGCCGGCGAAGCCGGTCTTGGACGGGCTCAGGCTGTTCCAGTTCAGAAAGGAAATGATCAGGGTCGCCACGAACGGGAGCTGGGTGACGATGATGAGGAAGACCAAGGCCGGCAGCAGCGGTGCGCGCCGTGCCCAGGCCACGGCGCGTTCCCGCGCCCTGGCGTTCCTGGAAGGTTTGGCTGTGCTGCTCCCGTGCCGGGAGACGCGCGCCGTTGCGGTAGTCATGATGTTCTCCTGCGCTTCGGTGATGTGCGGTTCGGTGATGGCGTTCGGTGGTGTTACTTGTACTTGTCGCCGACTTTTTGGGCGGCTTCCTGGCCCTTGGCCACCGCGTCCGCGACCGAGCCCTGGCCGGCAATGGCGGAGCTCACGCCTTGGGAGACCCTGGTGCCAAGGGCGGCGAATTCGGGAATGCCGACAAACTGGATGCCGACAGCCGGCCGCGGCTGGACCCCAGGGTTCTTCGGGTCGGCGTTCTCGATGGCAAAGCGTTCGGCCTTGAAGAACGGCGCGGCCTGCTGGAACTCGGTGTTCTCATAGGTGGAGATGCGCTTGCCGGACGGGACCTTGGACCAGCCGAGCTGGGCTGCGACCAGTTCCTCGTACTTCTTGGAACTGGCCCAGGCGATGAACTTCCCGGCAGCGTCCTGTTTCTTGGAGGCCGCCTGCATGGCCCAGGACCAGGTCCACAGCCAGCCCGAGGACTTGGTCTCCTTCACCGGGGCCTGGGCGTAACCGATCTTGCCCTTCACCGGGGAGTCGTTCGCTTCCAGGGCGCCGGCGGCGGAGGTGGCGTCGTACCACATGGCGACTTTGCTCTGGCTCATGTTGGTCAGGCACTCAGTAAACCCGGCCTGCGCGGCCCCCGCTTCACCGTGGTCGCGCACTAGTTTGGTGTAGAAATCAACAGCCGCGGTGAATTCCGGGGCGTTGACCTTCGCGTTCCAGTCCTTGTCGAACCAGGTCCCGCCAAAAGTGTTCACCACGGTGGTCAGGGGTGCGAAGACCTGGCCCCAGCCGGGCTGGCCGCGCAGGCAGATCCCCTTCATCCCCGGCACTGCCCCGTCAACCTTGGCAGCAAGATCGGCAACCTGGTCCCACGTCGGCTTCTCCGGCATCGTCAGGCCCTTAGCGTCGAAAATGTCCTTCCGGTACATCAGGAAGGAGGACTCCCCGTAGAACGGCTCGCCATAGAGCTTGCCATCCTTGCCGGTCAGCGACGCGGTGTAGGCCGGAAGGATGTCCGCCTGGTTGAACTCCGCGTCCTTGGCCACGTTGTCCAGCGGCGCCAGCCAGCCGTTGGCGGAATAGAACGGAATCTCGTAGTTCGACAGTGATGCGACGTCGTACAGGCCGGCCTGGCTCGAGAATTCCTGGCTGATCTTGGCCCGGACATCATTCTCCGGCAGGACCGTGTAGTTCACCTTAATGCCGGTGTCCTTGGTGAAGTTATCAGCAGTCAGCCGCTGCAGGTCCTCCATCTGCGGGTTGTTCACCATCAGGACACTGATGGTGTTCGGGTCGCCGGCGGAGTTGCCTCCGCCGGCACCTGCGCAGGCCGAGGCGCTAAGCGCCACGCACAGGGCGCCTGCGGCCAGTGCGGCGACGCGTATTTTTGCGCGCATTCAAAGACTCCTTTGTTCTTCAGGGGATGCAATGCGCCCTGCACTCCGACTGCTGTGTCGGGGTGCGGCGCCGGAAACGGGACTTGGGCTGGAAGCCGGGGTGCCTCGCTGATGTTCCTCAAGATTAGGCCTGTGCGATAGGACACAACTAGCGCCGTGGTTGCCAGATTCTGATACTAATTTTCCTGACCGTCCCCCGGCAGGGCGCTACTCTGGGAGAAGGCAGCCAAAGATGCTGTCCATATTTCATAACCCCGGGAGGACAACGATGACCACGGTGGAGTCCGGCGACGGCGCAGGGATCAATGACAGCGCAGCGGCCCGGCTTGCGGAGAGACTGCTGGGCATGCGCGCTAACCGTGAGGTCATTCCGGAAGACCCGAACCACTCAGTCCGGTGGCACGAGCACGACTATCCCAGCCCGGTGGCACGGTGGAACTATCATCCCGAATACGAGCTGCACCTGATCCGGAAAGGCACCGGAAAGTTCATTGTGGGAGACCACATCGGCACGTTCGAGGCCGGGCACGTCGCTTTGGTGGGCTCGGGACTGCCGCACGACTGGGTCAGCGACCTCCAGCCCGGAGAAGTCATCCAGGGCAGGGATGCCCTCATCCAGTTCGACGGAAAATGGGTCGAACAGGCTGCGTCGATCATTCCGGAAATGGCCGAGGTGAAGCCCCTGCTGGAACAGTCCTCCCGCGGGATCGAGTTCCTGGGACGATCAGCCGAGGCTGCCGCCGCGTCCATCGACGCGATGGGTGCCTCCACCGGTTTGGAGCGGCTGCACCACCTTTTTGAGCTCCTCACCGTTCTTGCCCGTGCACCGCAGGAGGACCGGCGCTACCTGGCCGACGAATGGTTCAGGCCCCAACTTGACGGCCAGGCCGCGGCCGTGGTGGACCTCGTCCTGGAGTACGTCTTCAGCAATCACGCCGGCAGCGTCAAGATGTCCGAGGCCGCGGCGCTGGTAGGCATGTCGGAGCCGACGTTTTCGAAATACTTCAAGCGCGCCACCGGCCAGAACTTCAGTGACCTGGTCCGCAAACTTCGGCTCGCCCATGCGCGGCGCCTGCTGGAGCATAGCGACAAAGCCATCTCCGACATTTGCTATGAAGTGGGCTTCTCAAACCTGTCCAATTTCAACCGGCACTTCCTCAACGACGCCGGCGAAACCCCGCGCCACTACCGCCAGCGGGTACAGGCCTGACGGTCAGACGCCGTTCGGCCAGGCCCATTTACGGTGCCGGGTACCTTTACGCCTGGACAATGCGGCGGGGCTTGCCGTCCATTTTCAGGGATAGGTCGGTATCGCGATGTACTGGTTGATGTTCGTGGACTGGAAGGCTGCGAACTTGAGAGTCTCCTGGCCGCCCCCCGGATCTCCCACCACTACGGTCTGGTTGCCGGAATTTACGCCCAGCAATGCGTAGGAATGGTCGGACACGAGCTTGCCGTCGGAGTTGGAGGTCCCCAGCGTTACGAGGCCGTTGGTGAAGTCCTGCTGCATCTGCTCAAAGCTGACTCCCGTCATGGGGCCGCCGGGGTTGCGGTCGACGCCGACCTTGCCGGTGATGGCATAGAGGGCATTATGCACATCGTGATCCTGGGCGTTGCTGAGATCGGTGCCATCGATGCCCTTGTAGCTGTTGCCGTTCGCGGCCGCCCAGCCTTTCTCAATGATCGCCGCCCAGGAGACGTTCTTGCCGCCAATATTTTCGATGCCGTTTTCGTAGGGTTTGCCGCGGCGATACGGAAGATCACCGTTGACCGTCACCGTGACCGGATTGGGTACTCCGTCATATTTGCTATGGAATGAAATGGTGTACGTGCCGTCGCCATTGTCATGGATCATGTTCAGAATAGTGTCGGGCTCCCGCGCGGCGACAGTCAGCAAGGCTGCCAGGAAATAGCAGTCGCCGGCGTCGCCCTGCGCGATATTCTTCAGGTCTCCGGAGATATCCGGTTTCCCCGCACCATCAACGGCAAAGAGCACCTGGTTCGGGACTCTCTGGAAGGTCGCACCCTTCACCGCGGGGTTACTCCTTGGAGGCGCGGATGCTCCCGGCGTGGAGGTGGGGCCTGGAAATGGCGTAAAGGCTGTTCGGGGAATGAAAATTAGCGCAATTCCGACAATTACCAGCACGGCAATCAGTGAGTAAATGCCGATGGCGCGCAATTTAGCCGGCCTGGATACTGCACGTTTCACTTTACGTGCCCTCCCATTCTGCGCGTTCCCGCCCGGGCGGCGTCATCGCCGCGGCATGGTCCGACGGCGCCCTCGCCGTCGGCCTCCTCGTACTTGAGCTATTCATCCGGTCATAAACAGCTTGCCGCGGGCAACCAGATCCGCACAAGGACCGGCGGTTGATTCACAGTCAAAATCCATGGAAGTCACAGCGGGGGTGCCGCCTGGGCGCGGCCCTTGAGGCAGTTACCGCCCGGCAGACACGCCGACGACGGCGGGAGTCACCTCCCGCCGTCGTGCACGCAGTTCCCTCCGCCAGCCGCCGCGGCGCCTCAATTGGGCAGCACGCCGCGCACCCATGGAGTTCAACAGCGGGGAAACTTAGCCCTGCACGGCACTGTCGAGGTCGGTTCGGATCTTGTCCATCGTCTTGCGCTTGCTGATCACATGGCTGACGGCGCCTTTCTATTAGGCTGAATCTCACACGCGAGGGGCAGGAGGCGAAGTGGCCGGAACGACAGTGGCCGAGGTGCTGGCCGAATTGGCCGCGCTTGAGGACCCGAAGATTCGCTTGGTGAACGAGAAACACGGTGACGATCACGGTGTGAATCTCAGCAAACTGCGCGCAGTCGCGAAACAGCTCAAGACGCAGCAGGAACTAGCGCGGCAGCTCTGGGAGACGGATGACACCGCGGCGAGGCTGCTGGCGATCCTGATCTGCCGCCCGAAGGCGTTTGAGCGTGACGAGCTGGACGTCATGGTGCGCGAGGCGCGCACTGCCAAGGTGCACGACTGGCTCGTGAACTACGTCGTGAAGAAGAATCCGCACTCCGAAGAGCTGCGCCTGGCCTGGTCCGCCGATCCGGATCCGGCAGTTGCAAGTGCCGGCTGGGCACTGACCACCGAACGCGTGGCAAAGGACCCCGAGGGCCTGGACCTGCCAGGACTGCTCGATGTCATCGAGGCGGAGATGAAGGACGCGCCGGATCGCCTGCAGTGGGCGATGAACCACTGCCTGGCTCAGATCGGGATCGAGCACGCAGCGCACCGCGCCCGTGCGATCGACATCGGCGAGCGCCTGGAGGTACTCAAGGACTACCCGACTCCCCCGAACTGCACGTCTCCGTTCGCGCCCATCTGGATCACCGAGGTGGTGCGCCGACAGCAGGATTAGGCAGAACGAGGGCCGGGCAACGCGGCCCGGGGCGTGCACCCAGCGAACGACACATCTGGTCCCCGCCCCACTCTTGCTGGCACACTGAGCCGATGACCGATCCTCTCTCCCAGTCCCGGCGGCCTGGCATCCGCGCCGCGATGTTCGTGGACTTCGACAACGTCTACACGGGCCTGATGGCCTTGGACCCGGCCGCGGCCAAGAGGTTCGCGGAGGACCCCAAACACTGGACCGAAGCGCTGGCCGACGGCGGCGCGGGCGAGGAATCCCGGCGCTTCCTGATCCGCAACTGCTACCTCAACCCGGTGATCTATTCCAAGTACCGGCCGTACTGGACCCGGGCGGGCTTCCGCGTGATCGACTGCCCCTCCCTCACCCAGCGCGGCAAATCCAGCACCGACATCAACCTGGTGCTGGACGCGATGGATGCCCTGTCCGGCGCGGCCCACGTGGAGGAGTTCTTCGTGGCATCGGCGGACGCGGACTTCACGTCGCTGGTCCAGCGGTTCCGGGCCGCCGACCGCATGACCACGGTCATCGCCGCCGGCGCCGTGGCGTTCGCGTACCGGGAGATGGCCGACAGCGTGGTCGAATCCCACGACTTCGTCGCAATCCTCAACGGGACCTCGGCCGAGGTCCCCCGCATGGTGCCCTCCGCCGGACTTGGCACCCCGCTCCGCACCGCGGCAGGGGTTCCCGGTTCCGCGACCACCGCCGCCGACGAGGTCCGTGCTCTGGTGCAGGCCGCGCCGGGCCCGGTCACCGGAGCTGTGGCGGCACACCGGGCCCTGACCGTGGACCCCTCACTGAAGACCGATTGGGGCGGCCACGGCAAGTTCGGGGCCTGGATCGCCCAGATCGGCCAGGGCGTTCAGTACTCGTCCACGCCGTCGCCCGGCTGGGTCTGGGACGCGAAGCGGTTTTCGCCTGAGCTGTCCTCGCTGGCCTCCGAGGCCCGGCCGGCGATCGAGGAGCAGGTCACCAGGGTCACGGACGTGCCCGCGCTGTCCGCAGAGCAGTTCCGTCAGGTCTTCGTGTCGCTGGAGGCAAAGCTGCGCGAGCACCCCGGCAACCGCAGCGAACTGGCACGCTCGGTCCGGGACGACTGTGTCGCCGCCGGACAGCCGGTGTCCCGCTCGGCCGTCAACTTCGTGATCCAGGGCGTGGTGTACGCCGGCGGCTCCCTCTCGGACGAGATGACGGCCGGGGACCTGGCCGCCGCGTGGACGAGGAACGTCGAAGAGCTCTGCCGGCTCGCGCTCATGGAGTTCGACGACGCCGAGAAGCTCGCACTCAGGCGCTGGGCCGGCGGTGGCCTGCTGGACTCCGGCGCCGGCGACTCCCCGGCGTAGCGGCCAAACTAAGGAGGCGTAGCAATGGCGTCGGACGCAAAATCCGGGAGGAAACGCGGGGTCCTTTTCGATGTCGATGGGACCTTGATTGACTCCAGCTATTTCCACGCCCTGGCGTGGTGGCAGGCCTTCCGGCGGGAGGGCTTGGACATCCAGGTCTCCGCCATCCACCGCTGCGTCGGCATGGGCGGTGAAAAGCTGATAGAACGCTTGGTCCCCGGGTGCGGCAAGGACATGCAGGAAGACCTAAAATCCGCGCACGGTGCAGTCTTCTCCACGTTCTGGCCTTCCCTGCGGCCCTTCGATGCTGCCCGAAACCTTCTGGCCGCGTGCTCCGACGCCGGCCTGGCCGTGGGCCTGGCATCGTCAGCGCAGGAGCGCGACCTGGACGTTTCCCGCCGCCTCCTGGACGCCGGCATGTCCATCGATGCCTGGACCAGCTCCAACGACGCCGCCGAGGGCAAGCCTGCCCCGGACATTCTCCTTGCCTGCTTGGAGAAGCTTGACCTCAGCCCGGCGGACGTCATCTTTGTTGGCGACGCCGTCTGGGACGTGTTGGCGGCTGCGGCAATCGGAGTTCCCGCCATTGCCCTGACTTGCGGCGGAATCAGCGAAGCCGAACTGCGGGATGCGGGTGCCGCGGAGGTGTACGACAATCCGCGGCACCTGTTGGAGAACCTTGGAAGCAGCGCCATTGGAAAGCTGAGCGCCGGAGAGCCTGGCCCCTGATCCCAGGGCGCCAGAGCTGCCCGTCGCGGGCTTCCTCAGCCGAAGGCCTCCTGCACATGGGCCCGGATGGCGCCTATCACCGGGGCCGATCCCTGAGTGCGGTACACATCGATCGGTCGGGATCCCAGCAGCACGTTGGGGCTGCACATCCAGTGCATGGCCTGCGCCGGCGTGAAGGCGCAGTGGAGGTGCCCGACAAGGGCGTCCAGGTCCGCAAGCTGGAGCCGGCCAGCCGCATTCGGCGCATCCTGGCCCGACGTCCAGCGCCCCAGAAGCTCCACGCTGACGCCCAGCAGGGGTGCCGCAGCATCCACGCCCATGGAGTTGATAAGCCGTTCGGCTATTGCCGTCGGGGTATAGCCTGGCGCGTCCCTCAACTCCGCGAGACTGGCGAAAACCGTGGTGGCAGACAACTCCGGTTCTTCAGTGCCCTTTTCCTGCAGCTGTTCCATGATTCAATGCTATTTATTGCCGCCCTCTCAGAGTAGGGCCGCAGGACCTTCGCGCGCTCTGCGGTCAGCCGGCCCGTCCCTCACGCCGGGACCGGATTGAAGTCCAGGAGCACCTTTCCGGACACTGCCGAGTTCCGGGCCACCTCGAACGCCTCCAGCCCGCGGTCCAGCGTGAAGGTGTGCGTGATGACCGGGTCGATGTGCAGGGATCCGTCGGCAAGGGCCGCTATGACGTCGTCGATTTCGTCGTTGAAGCGGAAGGAGCCCACCAGCTCCAGTTCCCGCGTGATGGCCAGGGAGATCAGGACCGGCTGCGGGCCGGTGGGCAGCAGGCCCACCATCACCACCCGGCCGCCGCGGCTCGCGCCCTGGACGGCCGAGGCCAGGCCGTGGTGGCTGCCGGAAGACTCAATCACGACGTCGGCCTCCACGGCCGCGATCGCCCCGGCGTCACCGGCCTTGAGGACCGCGTCGGCCCCCACCGCACGCGCGATTTCCAGCGGCCGGTCGTGCATGTCGACGGCGACGATCCGGCCCGCCCCGGCGCGCTTCAGGACCGCGACGGCCAGGGCGCCGATGGGGCCGCTGCCGATCACGAGCGCGGTCTTGCCCGCCACATCCCCGGCCCGGGCGACGGCGTGCCAGGCGACGCTGGCGGGCTCGATCAGCGCCGCCGTGCGCAGGTCAAGGCTCGCCGGCAGCGCCCGGAGCATCCGCACCGGCAGGTTCACATACCGGCTGAACGCGCCGTCCGTATGCGGAAAGCGCGCGGCACTGCCCAGGTACGTGCAGCCCGGCGACAGGTTGGGCCGGTCCGCCGGATAGCGTGCCGCACCCGGGCCCGGCGTGGCCGGATGGACCGCGACCGGGGCCCCCGCGCCGGGCCCCGAGCCGTCCGCGGCCGCCCGGACCACGGTGCCGGAGATCTCGTGCCCCAGGATCATGGGCGCCCTCAGGACCGATTCCCCGGCCGCGCCGTGCAGCCAGTAATGCAGGTCGGAGCCGCAGATACCGCCGAAAGCCACCTCGACGACCGCCTCCCCCGCGCCCGGGGCCGCCAGCGCGACATCCTCAATCCGGAGGTCGCCCGCGGCGTGGGCCACCACCGCCGGCCCCGACACAGGCAAGACAGATTCAGGCAGGACAGATTCAGGCAGGACAGATTCGGGCAGGACCGGCTCGGGCAGGACGGAAAAGTTCAGGACCGGCTCGGGCAGGACCGGCTCGGGCCGGGCTGTGCTGCTGGACATCAGACCACCACCGTCATTCCGCCGTCGATGAAGATCGTCTGGCCGTTCACGAAGTCCGAGCCGGCCGAGGCGAGCCAGACCGCGGGCCCGGCCAGGTCCTGCACCGTCCCCCACCGGTGCGCCGGCGTCCGGCCCAGGATCCAGGCGTTGAACCCCTCGTCATCCACGAGGTTCTGCGTCATCTCGGTGTGGATATAACCCGGCGCGATCCCGTTGATCTGCAGCCCCGACCCGGCCCACTCCGCGGTCATCGCCCGGGTCAGGTTCCGCAGCCCGCCCTTCGCCGCAACGTACGGGGCGATCGTGGGCCGGGCCAGGTCCGTCTGCACCGAACAGATGTTGATGATCTTCCCCCGGCCCCGCGGAATCATGCGCCGCGCCGCCTCCCGCCCCACCAGGAAGGCACCGGTCAGGTCCGTGGCGATCACCCGGTCCCAGTCCGCCACGTCAAGCTCAAGCATCGGGACCCGGTGCTGGATCCCGGCATTGTTCACCAGAATCTCCAGCGGCCCCACATGCTCCTCCACCCAGGCGATACCCCGGGCGGCCCCGGCGTCGCTCGTGACATCGAAAGCGCAGCCGCGCACCCGGCCCGGCGCGTACCCGGCCGCCATCGCCGCCTCCGCAGCCTTAAGCCGCTCCGGATCGATGCCGTTCAGCACCACCGTGGCGCCCGCATCCGCCAACGCCCGGGCCAGCGCATTGCCGATCCCCCGGCTCGAACCGGTCACCAGGGCCACACGCCCCGTCAGGTCAAAAAGTGAAGTCATGAGAAGGGGCCGCTCTGCACCAGGTTGGCCGGGGTTTGCCCGGCGGCCAGGGCTTCGAGCTGCTGCCGCAACAGCTTCAGGATCCTCGGCTGGAACGCCGACGCGTTGCCGCCGACGTGCGGGGTGATCAGGGCGTTGGGCGTGGACCACAGAGGGTGGTCCTGCGGCAGCGGCTCCGGATCCACGACGTCGAGGGCGCACTGCAGGCGCCCGGACAGGACTTCCTTGGTCAGGGCAGCCGTGTCCACCACGGAGCCGCGGCCCACATTCACCACCAGGGCCCCGTCCGGCAGGGCGGCGAGGACCTCTTCCCCGATCAGCTGATGGGTCTGCTGGTTCAGGGGCAGCACCGAAACCAGGATGTCGTGCGTCGCGGCGAGCGCGGCCAGTTCCGCGGACGCGTGCACCTCGCCGTATTCGTCGGTGCGGGCCGCACTCCCCACCCGGGTGAGAGTGACCTCGAAGGGCTCCAGGCGGCGGGCGATTTCGTGCCCGATTCCGCCGACGCCGACCAGCAGGACGCGCCTGTCGGCCAGGGACTGGCGCCGCTCCGGCCGCCAGAGGCCGTACTGCTGGTCTCGGACGGCCTGGTCGATGCCGCGCAGCTTCGCCAGGATCAGCCCCACGGCCAGTTCCGCGGTCGCGGCGGCATGGACACCGGAGGCGCTGGCTACGCCCGCCGCCGGCCCGGCGGCCTCGATGACCCCGTCATACCCGGTGGACTGCGTCTGCACGAACTTCAGCCCGTCGACCTGCGCGAGGGATCCCAGCACGGCGGAGGCGTCGATGTACGGGAGGATAACGCCGTCGATCTCACCGAGTGTCCCGCCGTCGGGCTCCGACTTCAGGTCCCACACCACCCCTCTCAGCCCTTCGGGCAGGGGCGAGAGATCGGCGAGGAGCTGCCGGTCGGGGAAACTGACGGTGCGGACTGTTTGCATCGGAAAACCTATCGATTGTTGACGGTGAAGTGGGCGGCAGGCCGGGGCTGCGCGGTCAGCGCCGGTTGGAGGCTGGCGCCTGCGGGAGGGGCTGGCGCCGGGGGGAGGGGTTAGCGCCGGTCGAAGGTCAGACCGCCGGGGACCTGGAACGTGGGCATGAGTTCGAGCATGCCCACATTCACGTGCCGGGGTGTTTCGATCGCGTAGTCCAGCGCGTTGACGATGTCGTCAGTGGTCAGCGACTCGTAGCCTTCGTAGTACGTCTTCCACGCCTCCTCCATGGCCTCGGGAGTGCCGCCCATATTGCGGCCGAAGATCTCCGTTTCGACGCGTCCGGGGCAGATCTCGGTGACACGGATGCGCTTGCCCACGGTGTCGTTGCGCAGCTGCCGGGAGACCTGGTGCACGGCCGCCTTGGTGGCGTGATAGACGGTGTGGCCGTAGAAGTTGTAGACGCCGGCGATGGAGCTGATGTTCAGCACGTGGCCCCGGTCGCGTTCCACCATGCCCGGCAGCACCAGCCGGGTCAGCTGCAGCAGGCCGCGCAGGTTGACGTCCACGAGCTCGTCGATGTCGCTCTCGCTGGAATCCAGGATGTTCCCCGGCCGCGAGACCCCGGCGCAGTTCACCAGGACGTCGATTTCCAGATGCCCGACGGCGGCCGCCAGCGCCGCGGTGTCGGTCAGGTCCACCACGTGGGGGATGGCCCCGGTCTTGTCGGCAAGTTCGTTCAGGCGTTCCTCGTTGCGGGCGACGGCGTGGACCGTGAGTCCGCGCTTGGCCAGGCGTTCGGCGATCGCGGCGCCCATTCCGGTGGACGCGCCCGTGACGAGGGCAGTTGAGTAGTCAGAAAAAGGCATGGAGGTCTCCTGGGTATGTGTGAAGCGCAAGGCAGCTAGTTCAGCGCAGTGCAGCACCTTGGGCGGGTAGTTAGGCGTCGCGGAGCGGCAGGTGCGCCCGGTCCTTGACCGTGCTGACGGCGGCGAGTGTGCCCAGCGCGGTGATGACGGCGTAGAAAGCGGGCATGTAGATGTTGCCCGTGGACGAGATCAGCCAGGTCATCAGCAGCGGTGCGGTGCCGCCGAAGAGTGCCGACGAGACGTTGTAGCCCAGACCGTAAGCGGAGTAGCGGACGCGGGTGGGGAACAGTTCCACGATCAGGATGTGGATCACCGCGGTGTGGCCGGCGAAGACCACTGCCATGATGCAGGCGCCGAGGATGGCCAGGCCCATGTTGCCGGTGGCGATCAGGGCGTAGGCGGGGATGCCGACGATGGCCATGGCAATTGCGGAGCCGGCGATGACCTTCTTGCGGCCAACCCGGTCGGACAGGGCGCCCATGAAGGGAATGGCGATGCAGATGGCCACCAGGCTGCAGGCGGTGACGATGAGTGCCTCGCCGATGGTGAAGTTCAGCTGCTTGCCCTTCAGGAACGTGGGCATGTAGGAGAACAGGACGTAGTAGCCGGAGCCGTTCATGAGTGGGATGAACAGGGCCAGGAGCATGGCGCGGCGGTGTTCTGCGGACTTGAAGGCTTCCTTGAGCGGGTTCTTGGACAGGCCGCCCTCTTCCTTCAGCTTCTCAAAGTTCGGGGTGTCGCTGATGGCCTTGCGGATGTACCAGCCGATGATGCCCATGGGGATGGCGACCAGGAACGGAATGCGCCAGGCGAAGGCACCGAAGCCGCCGCCGTCGATCGCCGCCTGGGTGAGCCACGGGGACATGGAGAAGGCAACCAGCGTACCGGTGAGGAGAGCCGCGAAGGAGGCGATCTGGGCGTAGGAGGTGATGATGCCGCGCTTGCCTTCCGGGGCGTGCTCGGCGAGGAAGGTCATGGCGCCGGCGGCTTCGCCACCAACGGAGAAGCCCTGCAGCATGCGGAGCAGAACCAGGAGCACCGGTGCAGCGATGCCGATTGCGGCGTAACTCGGCAGCAGGCCGATGCCCGCCGTCGCCACGCTGATCAGCAGGATGACGAAGACCAGCAGTTTTTGCCGGCCGATGCGGTCCCCCAGGTATCCGCAGATCACGGCGCCGAGAGGACGCACGAAGAAGGACACGGCGTAGCCGGCGAAGACGAACAGCAGGGCGTTGTCCGGGTTGCCGGGTGCCAGGAAGACCAGGGCAAGCGTTCCGGCCATGAAAGCGAAGATGCCGTTGTCATAGAGTTCCACGAAAATGCCGACGCAGCCGGCCATAACAACTTTGCGGGTCTGCTTACTGCTGAGCCGCTCTTTGTGCGGCTGGGCCGCGTGCGTAGAAATTGACATGGCTTTCCTTACTAAGGGGGATGGTAACAA
The DNA here is from genome assembly GCF_019977355.1 of Arthrobacter sp. NicSoilB8. NCBI lineage: Bacteria > Bacillati > Actinomycetota > Actinomycetes > Micrococcales > Micrococcaceae > Arthrobacter > Arthrobacter sp. NicSoilB8. The sequence continues at coordinate 4,265,188 of NZ_AP024655.1, forward strand.
GGCTTTGGATCTGGTGCGAGGGTGGTTAGCTTCCGGAGGCCGACGCGAGCTGTGGCCAGCCGGACCGGCTGCCGATGCCGAGGAGGGAGAAGACGGTGCTGACTGTCGAACGGAGGTTCTCCAGTTCCCGCAAGGCCGCCCGGTATTTCGCCGTAGCGTCGGGGACGGTGGTCCTGCGGAAGGTTATGGTGTGGCCGGGCCGGGCCTGGGCCAGCACATCCAGGGAGCGGGTGGTGACCACTGCCAGGACGGGGTAGCCGGCGGTGACTCCGCGGCCGCGGTGCAGCACCAGGAGTTCCTCCCGGGACGGCACCTCGATCGCTCCGACCGGGACGCCGCGCGAGAGCACCTCCGCCGTCGACTGGCGTTCGGGGAGGGCGCCCCCCAGCCGCAGTCCGATGTGGTTGCTCCGGGCACTGACGGTGTATTCGGTGGTGAAGAGCAGTTCGGCGGTGTCGCCGAATTCGTCCACATCGGGCCCGTCCGTGACCTCCACAACGGCCCGGCTGCTGAACTCCGGCCGGGTAAGCCCCAGCCGGAACAGCGGCAGGTCGAAGTACGGTTGCCGGATGGGCGGGACGCTTCGAGAGGTCTTGAGTTCGGTGCCTTCGGTCAGCCGCAGGCCGAATCCGACCACCGTGTCAGGGGCGCAGCTTCCGAGCAGGACGGGCGCCTCCACGGAACCGTGGACGGCAAGGTAGGAACGGAGGCCGCCGGTGATTTGGCGCAGCGCCACTGTTTCCCCGGCGCGCACGGACACCGGTTCCCACTGCGGGCATTCGCGCCCGCCCACCGTGAACCGCAGGGGCGCCCCGGTGACGGCGATGAGGATGTCCGTGGTGGCCCGCATGCGGAAATCCAGTGCGGTGATCTCCAGCAGCGGCGCATTGTCCTCGTTGGCGGTGAGGATGTTCGCCGCGCGTGCGGAGAACTGGTCCAGCGCACCGTTCACGGGGAGTCCGAACCGGGGTCCCCGGAAGCGCCCCAGGTCGGTGACCACGGAGTGGCCGGGCTGCTGGATGATCAACGATCCGTTCATCGCGCCGCCTCCAGTTTCCGGCCGGCGTAGTCCACGAATTCCTCCGGCTGGATCTGGTGGAACCGCAGCAGGTCGCCGGGGACGTAGGGAACAAGCGGTTCACTGGTGGGGTCAAGAACTGCCAGGGGGGTCTGGCCGATGACGCACCATCCGCCGGGTGCCGCGGCCGGGGCAATGACTGCCTGCCGGCCGGCGACGGCGACGGCACCGGCCGGAACTGACAGGCGGGGGTCCTTCAGCCGCGGAACCGGAAGCGGAAAATCGGGGCCGTCCATCATGGGCGAGCCGGCAGGGGCGCCGAGGCAGCGGATGACGTAGGACTTGGCGGTGTGCAGCCCGATGATCTCCTGGACGGAGAGCTGCTGCTGGCCGGCGACGCGTTCCAGGTCCGGGCCGTATTCCCCGCCGTAGACAACGGGGACGTTGAATTCCCGCGGAGCCCTGGCAGGCGCACCGATGAAGTCGAGCTGGCGCACGCCGAGGAGGACAAAGGCGCGGACCTGCCGTGCCGAGGTGACCCCGGGGTCGAATTCCACCAGCAGCGAGTCGTACGTCGGCACGGCGCCGTGGACGCCGTCGGCGCCCGCCGCCTCAAGCCATGCGGCGAGGGCATGCACGGTGGTCCAGTTGGCTTCCCGGTCCGGGGATGAGGCGACGACGCGCAGGGCGGCGTCCCCGGATTCGTAGACCTCCACCGGAGTCGTCGTTGAGGTGGCGGTCATGTCAGGCGGCCTTCACTTTGGCGGCCAGCACCTGGGCGAGCGGGGCGATTTTCACGCCGGAGTTTTCGAGTTCGGCGCGGACCTGGCGGGCCAGGTGCACGGCACCGGGGGTGTCCCCATGGAGAAGGATAGTGTCGGCGACGATCGGCAGGTCGGTTCCGGCGATGGTTTGGATAAGCCCTTCGCACACCATGCGGATGGTGCGGTCCACGATGGCCGCGGGGTCATGGATGACGGCGCCGGGGCGACTGCGCGGCACCAGGGTGCCGTCTGCCTCGTAGGCGCGGTCCGCGATGCCCACGATCGCGACCGGGAGATGCCTCCCCGCGGCGGCGTCGGCCAATGCGCCGTCCTGAGCCAGGACGATCAGGTCCGGGTTGATGCGGGAGGCGGCGTCGGCCACGGCGTCGGCGTAGTCGGCACGGGTGGCAACGAGGTTGCCTAGGCGTCCGTGGGGTGCGATGTGTGCGACGCCGGTGCCGTGATAGGCGGCGAAGGCGCTCAGTGCGCCGACCTGGTAGAGGACGTCATTGCGGACCTCGTCCGCGGTGAGGTCCATGGCGCGCCGGCCGAAGCCCCGGAGGTCGGGGAAGCTCGGGTGCGCCCCGATGCTGACTCCGCGCCGCACACATTCGGCGACGGTCGCATTCATGATGTCCGGGTCTCCGGCATGGAATCCGCAGGCGATGTTGGCGCTGGAAACCACTTCGAGCAAGGCCGCGTCGTCGCCCATCGAGTAGGCGCCGAAGCCTTCGCCGAGATCTGCAACGAGATCAACTGTGGGTCCCATGTGAGCCCTCCTGGGTGTTGGCTGCCGCGTTCCGCCGCGAGGCGCAAAGGTCAGCTTCCGGTAGTGAAGTAAATGCCGGGAACCGGCCCGGTCTGAGGCTTGCGGTCCCGTGGCCCGGAATGCCGGGCTGCTGTCAAAAAGTCTGGCACCGCGACTTGGCTCACACAAAGACGTAATCCATGTCACGGGATAGGCGCCGGTTATGACGGGCCTTGGTCCTGCTCTCACTTGTCACCTCGCCTCACATCGGATTCCGACTCGCCGTCGCGGGATTGCTATTGCATTCACGGTAAGGACTGCATATTTCGGAAATGTGAAGGAAGGCATCCATTTCTGTAAACACGGCTTTTATGCAAAATGCATCTGACGTCATAAAGAAATTGCATGTCAGCGAAGGGGATAGAATGTACGATTAGTGAAATAGCGTCCCGGGTTCAACCTGGTGGCAGCGATGCGGATCACTCAAAGACCTATTGCGTGTCCCTCCGCTGCATCCGCCTGTGGCCTTTCCGGGTCCGGGACGCCGCAAAGAGAGAAGGCGGCTATGGATACGCGAAAGCTTGCGTACTTCGTCCAGATCGTGGATTCGGGAAGCATCACCAAGGCCGCGGCGGCGCTGCATGTGGCCCAGCCGGCCCTGAGCCAGCAGGTTTCGGCGCTGGAAACCGATCTCAAGCAGCGCCTGCTGATCCGCAGCAAGCAGGGGGTCAAGCCCACGGCCGCCGGGCACACCCTGTACCGGCATGCACAGTCGATCCTGCGGCTAGTGGAACAGGCCCGCCAGGACGTCGCCAAGTCCGGGGCCGCACCGTCCGGACGCGTCTCCATTGCCATTGCGCCCTACAGCATGGCGTCCAGCCTGACGCCGCGGATCATCAGCGAAGTGGGGCGCCGGTACCCGGACATCGTCCTGCACGTCACGGAAATCTACGGCGGCGTCCTGAGCGAGGCAATCAAGAACGGCCGCCTGGACATGGCCCTCATTTACGAGCCGGGCCCGATCCGCGGCGTCCAGTTCACCACGATGATCGTCGAAGACCTGCACTTTGTGGTCAACGCCAACAATTTTGATGTGACACCCGGCAAGGGCGAAATTCCGCTGGAGGAAGTCGCCCGCTTCGGGCTTTTCCTGCCCGAGAAAATCCACACCCTGCGCCAGGTTGTCGAGGCCGGATTCGACAGCAAGGGACTCAAACTCCAGCTGGTCGGCGAAGTGGAGTCGGTACCGTCCCTGGCCCGGCTCCTGCGGGCCGGACTGGGCGCCACGATCATGCCCAAGTCAGCCGCGGATGCCCTGTTCCACGAGGAAGACTTCCATGTCCTGCGGATCGTGGATCCCGCATTGCAGTGCAAGATCGCCCTGTGCACCCCGGACCATGACCCGCTCTCCGAGGCCGCGTCCGCCGTTCTCCTGGTGCTCAAGGAAATGCTCCAGGAAATGCTCAGCGACAAATATGCGCGGTAGCCGGCACATATCATCCGCTTATTAGGTCACGCATCATTCGTCTTAGTAACCGGCCGCCCGGGAATCTAGAATTGAAAGTAAGCCGGCAAATTGCGGCAACTACTTTCATGAAGATCTACTGGGGAGCATTCGGTGAAAAAGATCAGCACTTTGCGAAGGATTTCTGACGGAAGTCTGGGACTCATGGCAAAAACCGGCTTCCACTGCCCGGCCAACGGTTTTTGGCGTCCCGCGGATCGCTCGGTGGATCCCGTCTTCATTTTCGAGGGCAGCATCATGCCCGCCGCCGGCGGCGGCTCGGCGGTCTGGTATCTCGAGGATGCCATCGTCGGTCCCCCGACGCATCCGCTTCCGGCCAGGTAGGACTGCAGGGAACCCGCTGGGCTGCTGCGCAAGGGAGGGTTCGATGGCCTGGACGGACATCGAACCCTCCCTTTTTCGTGCGCCCTGGCAGTCGAACCCTGGCATGGACACCTTTGCGGGCCCCGCCGCGCAGCCGCTCCGGGCATGACAGCGCCGCCGCACGGGAACTCCCGTGCGGCGGCGCTGCCGGGCTGTTGAGGCTGTTCGGCTGGGCCTGTTCAACCAGGCCAGTTCAACCAGGCCTGTTCAACCAGGCCAGTTCAACCAGGCCTGTTCAACCAGGCCAGTTCAATCAGGCCTGTTCGACCAGCAGCCCCTTGGACTTCAGGACCTCGGTGAGGTTGCATAGGTCCAGGGTGGTTCCGCCGGCCTGGTACAGGCTGATCAGTTCGCGCTCGGCGTCGTCCCGTTCCTGCGAGAGGCGGATGACGTCCTCGATCTCGTCCTTCCTGACCACCACAACGCCGTCCGCGTCGCCGCGGAGGACGTCGCCGGGATAGATGATTTCGTCGCCGAAGACCACCGGGTGGTTGATCGGGCCGATGGTTTCCTTCACGGTGCCCTTGATAGAGACGCTGCCGGAGAAGACCGGCAGTCCCAGTTCGATGAGGTCCTGGGTGTCGCGGACGCCCGAGTCCGTCACCAGCCCGGCGAGGCCCTTGGCTTTCATCGCGTTTCCGAGGACGTCGCCGAACGTTCCGGCTTCCTCGTACTCTCCCGCCGCGGCCAGGATGACATCCCCGGCCTGCGCGTAGTGGATGGCCACCTGCAGCATGAGGTTGTCCCTGGGGGCGCACCGGACGGTGACTGCGGGGCCGCAGAAGGACATGGCCCGGTCGATCGGTTTGATCCGCGAGCTGAGGGCGCCCTTGCGGCCCTGGGCCTCATGGATGGTGGCCGACGAGAACTTCGCCAGGCGGCTCACGGCGTCGGCGTCGGGGCGGTCGATGGTGGTTTTTACGTGGATCACGGCGTTTTCCTTCAGTGGGTGCGGGTCAGTTGAGGGCCTGGACGGCCTTGTCGATGGCGGCGATGGATTCTTCGATGATGTCGAGGCTGGTCGCATAGGAGATGCGGAAGTAGGGGCCCAGCCCGTAGGCGGAGCCCTGGATGACCGCCACGGAGGCTGCCTCGAGAAGGTAGAGGGTGAAGTCCTCGTCGTTGCCGATGACCTGCCCCTCGGGCGTGGCCTTCCCGATGACCCCCGCACAGTTGACGTAGGCGTAGAAGGCGCCGTCCGGCGTCGTGCATGACAGTCCGTCGACGGCGTTCAGTGCGGCCACCGCCGTGTCTCGCCTGCTGCGGTAGATCTCGCGGCTCTCCCGCACGAAGCCCTGGTCGCCGGTGAGGGCGGCGGCGCCGGCGGCCTGGCTGACCGAGGACGGGCACGAGGAGATCTGTGACTGGAGCTTGTTGATCGCGGCGATCAGCGGGGCGGGCCCGGCGGCATAGCCCAGCCGCCAACCGGTCATGGCGTAGGCCTTGGACACGCCGTTGACGGCGAGGATGCGGTCTTTCAGCTCGGGGGCCACTTCCGCCAGGCTCGAGAGCCGGCCGTCACCGAAGTAGATCTGGTCGTAGATCTCGTCCGTGAGGACGTAGACGTGCGGGAAGCCGGCCAGGACGTCCGCGAGCTCGCGCAGTTCAGCCGGGGAGTAGACGGCGCCGGTGGGGTTCGATGGCGAGTTCAGGATGACCCATTTGGTCCGCGCGTTGAGGGCCCCGGCGAGGGCCTCCGGCGTGAGTTTGAATCCCGCGTCCTCGCCGCAGGGGACGACGACGGGGGTGCCCTCGTTCGCGAGGACCATGTCCGGGTAGGAGACCCAGTAGGGTGCGGGCACCACCACCTCGTCGCCGGCGTCCAGGGAGGCCATGAAGGCAGTGAAGATCACCTGTTTGGCCCCGCCGCCGATGGTGATCTCGGCCGGTGAGTAATGCAGGCCGGTGCGAAGCTTGAGTGTCTGCAGGATTGCCTGCTGCAGGGCCGGGGTTCCGGTGACGGAGGTGTATTTGGTCTCGCCCCGGCGGATCGCTTCGGCGGCTGCCGCCTTGATGTGGTCCGGGGTGTCGAAGTCCGGCTCGCCGACCGTCAGGTCCAGGATCCGGCGCCCTTCTGCTTTCAGCTCACGCACACGGGCCGCGGCGGCCACGCTGGCGGAGGACTTGATGCGGGACACCCGCGTTGCAGGTTCAAATTCAGACATGGTCTCGTCCTAGGGATTCAGCAGGGAGCGGTACTCATTTCCTTCGACCCTAGGGAATTCTGGCGGGTATGGATAAGACCTAAAGTGCGTGGACGGATAAGCGTCTCTTATGGCTGAGGGGCGGCCGGCGCGACAGTTTGACTGCTTCCCCTGCCGCTATCCGCGATCTTCCGGCCCGCGGCCGCCCCGGGCCGCGCCGGGCCAAAGGTTCGGTCCAAACGTTCCGGTTATGGCTCCACGCACTATTGGTATTTCCGCGGCGGGGCCGTTCTGCCTAGCCTTCTACATAAGCCCGTGCGGCGTGGCCGTTCCCGGGTTGCCGCCCGCGGCGCCAACCCACGCGAATCCGAATCCGAATCCGAAAGAAAGAGTGTTCGTGGCCGTTCTGCAGCGTCCGGACCGCCGGACGGCGCCTTCGACGACGGACGCGCGCCCCCGGCAGGCCGACGTCGGCGGCTACCGCTATCGGGGAAGGCAGAAGCCTGACACGGCTGCCGTCCAGGCGGAAAAGATCCGGACGCTGCTCCGGGAGGAGCGGCAGCGGATCTCCTTCAACGCAAGCAGCGTGCGCGCCCTGTCCATCCGCCTGAACCAGCAGATCGCCCAGGCGCTGTGTGACGGAATGAAGGCCACCCTCCTCGCGGGCGCCGCAGATCTGTCCCGCTGGGCGGTCCGGACCATCGGATTGTCCTCGGAGGATCTGTTCCCGTCCGGTGTGCCGGCGGAGCAGCACCTGGCGGTAATCGGCGCGTTGAAGTCGGAGCTGGCCGAGCTTGCCAAGTCAAAGACCGTGCTCGAGGGACGGCGCGTGACACTCCTGGCTGCGGCGCGGCGGCTGGGCGTCATGGATGACTACGAGCTCGCGGCGCTGAGCGGACTCCAGCACGAAACGATCCGCAAGATGACATGGGGCCTGCAGCCGAGGGCGGCCGGGTAGGTTCCCGGGGTCACGTCACGGCGGTGGCGTTGGCGGGTGACCCGGTTCCCCCGGTGATGTTGAGCGGTTTGATGCTGATGAAGGCGTCCCAGCTGCCGGTGCTTTCCATGTGTCGGCTGAGCGGTCCAAGCCGCCACAGTTCGCCCAGCGGCATGCCGAGTTTGGCGAGAAGTTGCTGGTGCATCATGCCGTGATCATTCGGGGCGGCAGGCAGGAAGGGGCTGCCGAGTACGGCGGGCAGGCATTCGAAGGCGAAGTTATCGGCCGCCAGGAGTGCGAGCCCGTGGTCCCACGTCCGGAGTGCCTTCCCGGATCCAGTCATCGGGGGTGCCGTTGTAGAAGCCGATGTCATCGTGCGGGCATGGCGGGAGAACGTCCTTGCCCTGGCTGCCCGGCCCTACTGGCGGGCCAGTTCGTCGATCTTTCGTTCCAGCGCTGCACGTTCGGCCGCGTTCGTGCACAGCGCGACGGCCTGCTGCAGGGCGGACTGCGCCTCCGAGCGCCGGCCGAGCCTGGTCAGCAGCTCGCCCCTGACCGCGGGCAGCAGGTGCGAGCCGGCAAGTTCGCCCCGTGCTGCGATTGCGTCGACCAGTTCCAGCCCGGCGGCCGGGCCCGACGCCATGGCCACCGCCACGGCGCGGTTCAGATCCACCACCGACGACGGCGCCAGTCGCCCCAGCGCCTCGTAGAGGATGACGATCCGCTGCCAGTCCGTCTCCGCGACCGAGGGGGCCAGCGCGTGGCATTCGGCGATGGAGGCCTGCAGCCCGTAGGCTCCGAGCCCGCGCCCGGCAGCCACGGCCTTCGCCAGCGCGGCGCGGCCGCGCCGGATCGCCGCCTGGTCCCACAGCCGTCGGTCCTGGTCCTCCAGGAGGACCGGCCGGCCGGAGGTATCGAGCCTCGCGGGGAAGCGCGCGGCCGTCAGTTCCATCAGGGCCAGCAGGCCGAACGCCTCGGGTTCGGGCGCCAGCCGCGTCAGCACCCGCGCCAGGCGGCGCGCTTCGCCGGCCAGGTCCGCGCGCATCCAGGTGTCGCCGCCGGACGCGAAAGAACCCTCCGTGAAGATCAGGTACACGACTTGGAGCACGGAGCCAAGCCGTTCGGGCACGTCGCGGGCTTCCGGCACGGCGAACGGAACGCGGGCCGCGGCCAGGGTCTTCTTGGCCCGGGTGATGCGTGCCTGGATCGTCGGCACCGGAACCAGGAACGCCTTTGCGATCTGGTCGGTGCCCATGCCGCCCACCACCCGCAGCGTCAACGCGATCCGCGCTTCCTTGGAAAGCGCGGGATGGCAGGAGATGAACATCAGCGCCAGCACGTCGTCGTCGATCGCGTCGGGGTCGAACAGGGAATCCGCGCCCGGTTCCTCCTCCGAGAGATCCCGGGCCAGCAGGGCGTACTTTTCGTCCCGGGCAGCACGCCGCCGGAAGGTATCCACCGCGCGGCGCCGGCCCGTGGTCAGCAGCCAACCCACCGGTTCCGCGGGAATCCCGTTCACCGACCAGGACACCAGGGCCTCGGCGAGCGCCTCCTGTGCCAGGTCTTCGGCCAACGGAAAGTCCCCCGTGTAGCGGGCAAGGGCGCCGACGATGCGGGCGGACTCTATGCGCCACACGGCATCGACGGCGGCCCTTGCCGCGTTACTGCTCACTGCTGTTCCGGGTCGGGCGGTTTCGGGGCGGGCGGTCCGGGTTGGCCGGCTCAGACCTGGCCGGTCTGCTCGCGCCAGGCGCGTTCCCTCTGGATCCATTCATTGTCCTGCGGGAACTCGTCGATCGAGGGCACCCTGCGGATCTCGGTCTTGGTGCCCGCCGTGAGGGGAGCCCGTTTGGCCCACTCGATGGCTTCCTGCTTCGATGCGACGTCCAGGATGTAGTAGCCGCCGAACAGCTCCTTGGTTTCGCCGTAGGGCCCGTCGGTGACCACAGGGGTTTCGCCGGTGAAGTCCACCACGACGCCCTCCTTCGGGTCGTCGAGGCCCTCTGCTGCCAGCAGGACACCGGCGCGGATCAATTCGTCATTGAATTTGCCCATGGTCTCAAGGATTTCGTTGAAGTCGGCCTTCTCGAGCTTGGCGTACGACTCGTCGGTGCCCCGCATGATCAACATGTACTTTGCCATTTCAATCTCCTAGGTTGTGGAAGGTCGCCCTTCGACCTTCTCACCCACAGGTCGAACAGCGCGAGGACAAATCGACACGGGCCGGGAATATTCATGAAGCCTTAGCGGCGTTTCCCGGTCTGCGCGTCCGGCCTGCGCCCAGCTGGGCCGCCCCGGTCCGGAGTGAACGCCGGTAACGGCAACTGCCGGCCGCCACCACGAGGATTTACAAGCCCGAAACACAAATCCCTCGCAGCAAACGAAATTGCATAGTACATTTGATGCAATCAGCGTTGCAGAGTGATCTGCGTTACAGAAGAGGTCCGGACTTGAATACCAGCGCGGCCAATCCAGAAGCCTCCGCGGGCGGCAGTGGCGCCGGGAACGAAACCCACGCCTGGCTCGGCGACGCGATTCCGGACGTTCCGCTGTCCAAGGCCCAGAGCCGGGTGGTCGATGTCATCGGCCGCAATCCGCAGCTCTCCTCCTACGCCGACATCGCCGAGATCGCCAAGCGCGCCGACGTCAATAACTCCACCGTGGTCCGCGCGGCCCAGCACCTGGGCTACCGGGGCTGGCCGGATCTCCAGCGAGAGTTGCGCTCCCGCTACCTTGTGATGATTTCCACCGAAGAAACCCTGACCGAACACGGCGAGCACCGCAGCCCGCTCCATGACGCCATCAACCACGACATCGAGAACCTGCGCCTGACGCTGGACTCCACCACGGCCGACGACGCCGAAGCCGCCATAGCGGCCATGGCCGCCGCCAAGTCCATCACCGTCCTCGGGATCGGCTCCTTCGCCGGCCCCGCCAGCGTCATGGCCCACCTCGGCTCGACCATGGGCTACCCCATCACCCTGGAGAACCGCGGCGGCGTCCACCTCGCCTCCAGCACCAACACCCTGGGCGAGGGGGACGTCCTGGTCGTCATCAACATGTGGCGCTCCGTCCGGCAGATCATTGTCACCGCCGAAGCCGCCAAGCAGGCGGGCGCCACGGTCATTGCCATCAGCGACATGCGCCGCGGCCGCCTGGCCGCTGCGGCCGACCACCTCCTGGTGGTGGCCTCGGAAGGAATCTCCTTCTTCCAGTCCGTCACCGCCGCGAATTCCTTGGTCTATGGTCTGCTCGCGGGCATGGAGGCGGCGCATCCCGAACGCAGCCGCGCCGCCATCCGCCGCACCCAGCAGCTGTGGAAAGACCTGGACATCTACCTCGACTGACCCCCACACCCCTGACCCACCCTCACCCGCATATCTTTTCCAGGAGTACTTCATGAACACCAGCACCGACCGCCGCATCGCCGTCATTGGCCTCGGCGCCATGGGTGGAGCCATGGCCGCCACGCTGCACAAGGCCGGCTGGACCGTTACCGGTTTCGACCCCTCCGAGGCCGCGCGTGCCGCCGCGGCCGACGCGGGCATTTCCACCACCGCCAACCTTGCCGATGTCGCCGGGACGCCCTACGCGGTCCTCTCCTTGCCCGCAGCCAGCATCGTGGAAACCACGGTGCCCCAGCTTCTGGCGGCGCCCGGGACCGTGGCGATCGTTGACACCACCACCTCCGAACCGGCGACCAGCCAGCAGATGGCTTCCCTCGCCGAAGCACAGGGGGCAGCGTTCGTGGATGCGCCGGTCTCCGGCGGCCGCGACGGGGCAGCGACCGGGTCCCTGAGCGCGTTCGTCGGGGCAACCGATGCGGCACTTTCCGCCGCCGAGCCCGTCCTGCTCGCCCTGACCGGCGGCAAGTACAGCCACATCGGCGGCCCCGGCAGCGGCAACGTGGTCAAGCTCCTCAACAACGTCCTGGCGGCGGCCAACCTGGTCTCCGTGGGCGAGGCACTGGGCGTCGCCCAGGCCTACGGCATCGATCCCGCCAAGGCGGCAGCCAGCATCAGCGAAGCCTCCGGCGGCAGCAAAGTCTCCGCGAACATGTACCCGAGCTGGGTGCTCACCGGGACCCACGATTCCGGTTTCTCCCTGGGCCTCATGGCCCGGGACGCCGCCCTCGCCGTGGACGTCGCCGCCCAAATCGGCGAAACCCCGGCCCTGCTGGCGGCCGTGGCGGACCAGTGGCAGGACGCCCTGGCCGTCCTCGGGCCGCGGGCGGACTTCACCGAAATTGCCAGGACCGTTGCCCCGGCCATCACGCCCGCCGGCGCACCCGACGCTGCAGGCACCACAAACAGCGCTACCAACGCCGCCGCAACCGGCTCCACCGCCGTCGTCTAAGCCCCCAGCCCGCAAAGGAACACCACATTGAGCATCACCACAGCACCCACTTCCTCCTCGGCCGCCACCGCCCGGGCGGTCCTGGACGCGGCCTTCCCGGCCGGCCTCGGCGCCTTCCTTGACGGCAGGACCGTTGCCGGCAGCGGCGAGTCCATCACGCTCACCGCGGCGGCCACCGGGGAACCTTTTGCCAGCTACGCCGACCCCGGAGCCGAGGGCGCCAACGCCATCCTGGAGAGCTCGACGGCGGGTGCGGCAGCCTGGGCCAGCATGAACGGCTTCGAACGGGCCGCCATCCTGCGCACCGTCAGCCGCGTGGTCGCAGCACACGCGGAGGAACTGGCTATCCTCGAGTCCGCCACCACGGGAAAACCCATCCGCGACGCCCGCGCCGAAGCCGCTAAAGTCGCCGAGATGTTCGGCTACTACGCCGGCTGGGCGGACAAGCTGACGGGGCAGACCATTCCCGTTCCCGGGCCGTGGCACACGTACACCGAACGCGTCCCCTGGGGCGTCGTCGTCGCCATCACCCCGTGGAACGCTCCCCTGTTCACGGCCGGCTGGAACTCCGCCGCGCCGCTGGCCGCCGGCAACGCCGTGATCATCAAACCCAGCGAATTCACCCCGGCCTCCTCCATCCGGCTCGCGCAACTGGCCCGCGAGGCGGGACTTCCGGCCGGCGTGTTCAACGTCGCCGCGGGACTGGGGCAGACCATGGGGGCCGCCCTCACCACCGACCGGCGCGTCGGCAAGATCAGCTTCATCGGCTCCGTGCCCACCGGCCGCCGCGTCGCCGTCGCGGCCGCGCAGGCCGGGATTCCCGCCCTATTGGAACTGGGCGGCAAGAGCGCGAACATCGTGTTCGCCGACGCCGACCTCGACCGCGCCGCCGACGGCGCCATCTCGGCGATCTTCTCCGGCGCGGGCCAATCCTGCGTCGCCGGATCACGGCTCCTGGTGGAGCGCGGCGTGCACGCACGGTTCGTTGAGCTGGTGGCCGAGAAGGCCGCGCTGCTGAGGGTCGGCGACCCGCTCAGCGCGGACACCGAAGTGGGCCCGATCATCACAGCCCAGCAGTTCGCCACCGTCACCTCCCTCATCGAGGCAGGACTGAACGACGGCGGACGCCGGCTTACCGGCGCCACACTTCCGGATGCCCTCTCCGGGTCCGGCCTGGCCGGCGGGCACTGGGTCATGCCGACCCTCCTGGACGGGGTCACGCCGCAAAACCGCCTCGAAACCACGGAGGTGTTCGGTCCCGTGGTGGGCGCGGACGCATTCGACACGGAAGCAGAAGCCATCGCCCGCGCCAACAACACCAACTTCGGCCTCGCCGGAGCCGTGTGGACCTCCGATGTCTCCCGCGCGCACCACATCGCCCGCCAGGTCAAGGCCGGCACGTTCTGGATCAACTCCTACAAAACCATCCACGTGGCGGTTCCGTTCGGCGGTTTCGGCGATTCCGGCCACGGCCGTTCCTCCGGCCCCGGCGTCCTGGACGAATACACCCAGACCAAAGCCATCTGGGTGCCCACCCGCGCGGCAGGCTCGCCCTTCCCGTCGCTGTCCTACTAAAGCGTCCTATCTCAAGCGACCTAACTGGAGCAGGCAGATACTTATGGAACTGACAGACATAACCGCCGCACTGGCGGCCCTTCGCGCCGCCCTCGCGGACGGCGTCGACGACTGGAAACCCCGGGTCCTGGCCCTGGCGCGGGACATCCACGCCGCCAAGGAGGTCTCCTTCGAGGAGGTCCGCTCGGCCGAAGCGGCAGCGGCCCTGCTGGACGCCGGCGGCTTCGAGGTTGAACGCGGCAGCGGCGGCCTGCCCACGGCCTTCACCGCGAGCGCCGGCAGCGGTGACCTGATGGTGGCCCTGTGCGTGGAGTACGATGCGCTCCCGGGCATCGGGCACGCGTGCGGGCACAACCTGATCGCCGGCGCCTCCGTCGCCGCGGCCCTTGCCCTGCGGCCCTACGTGGACCAGTTGGGCATCACGCTGAAGGCGATCGGAACGCCCGCCGAGGAGCACGGCGGCGGCAAGGCGCTCCTGCTGGAGCGGGGAGCGTTCGACGGCGTCGGCCTGGCCCTGATGGTCCATCCCGTCCAGGACGGCCTGACCTACAACCCGACGGGCACCAGCGCCCAGGCCGTGGGCCGGTACAAGGCGACGTTCACCGGTAAGGCCGCGCACGCTGCAGCAGCCCCGCATCAGGGTGTGAACGCCGCGGACGCGGCAGTGCTGAGCCAGGTGGCCGTCGGGCTGCTGCGCCAGCAGATCCCCGGCGACCACCGCGTCGCGATGTACGTCGCCGAGGCCGGACACGTCACCAACATCATTCCGGAACGGGCCGTGGTCCAGTTTGAGTGCCGGGCCTTCACCCTTCCGGAATACGAGGCCCTGCTGGAACGCGTCCGCCGCTGCTTCGAAGGAGCAGCCCTCGCCACGGGCACCACCCTAGCCATCGAGGCAACGGAACCCCTCTACGAACCCCTGCTCCAGGACAACGCCCTGGCAGCGCACTGGACCGAGGCTATGGAGGCGTTCGGCAAGGACACCTCGCCGGCGGCCGGCCTCAGCGGCGGGTCGACGGACATGGGCAACGTCTCCCAGGTCATCCCGTCCCTGCATCCCTGGCTGAGCATTCCCGGTGCGGACGCGCCCATCCACTCCCATGCGTTCGCCGCACTTGCAGACTCTCCGGAGGCGTACGGGGTGATGTTCGAGGCGGCCACCGCGCTGGCTTGGACCGTCGCCACCGCAGCCTCAACCCCCACCGAACGAGCACGCTTCACCAAAGCGGCATACCGCCGTCGTACTTTCACCCAGGAAGGCACATCATGAGTACCAGCACCACAACCGCGCGGATAGACAAAGCTGGCGCCCGGCTCACGCTTCCGGTCGCCGCCCTGGCCTTCGTCATTGCCGTAGCCGTCCAACTGATCGGCCAGGCCAAGATTGACCTCGGGATCGGCGCAATCGTCATCTTCCCCATGGTCTGGGGCCTCATCCTTGGCCTGTTGGTTTCCATCCAGAAGTTCAAGCCGCTCGGCCTGGACCTGCAGCGGATCGCGGCCGCCCTGGTGGGCGTGGCCGTGCTGCTCCTGGTGGCACGGCTGGCGTTCAACATCGGCCCCAGCCTCCCCAGCCTGATCAAGGCGGGACCCGCCCTGCTGCTGCAGGAAGTGGGCCACCTGCTGGGCACCATCGCACTGGCGCTGCCCCTGGCCGTCCTGCTCAAGATGGGCAAGGCAACGGTGGGGGCCACGTTCTCCCTGGACCGCGAACCGTCCTTCGCCATGGTCTCCGAAAAGTATGGTCCCGATTCGGACCAGTACCGGGGGGTGCTGGCCATGTATGTTTTCGGAACCCTCTTTGGCGCCGTGTTCATCACGCTGCTCACCTCGCTGGTGGCCAACTGGAAGATCTTTGATCCCCTGGCCCTGGCCATGGGCGCCGGCGTGGGATCCGGCTCCATGATGGCGGCGTCCTCGGCCAGCATCATCGCTGCCTACCCCGGCGACCAGGAAGCCATCCTCGGGATGGCGGCAGTGTCCAACCTGATCACCACCATCCTCGGCGTCTACGTCGGAATCTACATCGCCCTACCGCTGGCGGACCGTTTCTACAAGGTCCTCACCCGCAAGCAGACCCGCGACACCGCAGCCGTCGCCGCAGGGGCCACTGCAGAGCGCGGCCGGGCCGACATTGAGCGGGACGAGGCCCAGGCCGAAGAAAACCGTCGGTTCCGTGAGCAGGTCGCCGAATCCTCGGCACCCATCCGGCTCCCGCTGTGGCTGTCCCTGTCGGTCCTCACGGTCCTGGGCATCGGCACCGCTTCGGTGGCAGCCAAGGGGTTCAGCCTGGCGATCGTCGGCGGGTACGCAATCATGCTCGCCCTGGTCCTGGTCAGCATCGCCCTGGCGAAGGTCACCAAGAAAATTTCGGCGATCGTCTACATCACCACCATCGGCGCCTACATCTCGAGCCCGTGGTTCTTCGGCGCGGAAGCCCTCACAGCCGTCATCAAGTCGGTCGACTTCCTGTCCATCGCCACTGTCATGCTGACGCTCGCCGGCCTGTCCCTGGGCAAGGACATCCCCCTGCTGAAAACCATCGGCTGGAAGATCATTCCGGTGGGCCTGGTCGCCATCACCGCATCCTTCCTGCTCTCCACCGTGATCGCCGAGTTCGCCCTGGGGCTCTGGCACTAGACAGCTTCAGCGCCGCTGTTTGCGGCGGCAGTGAACGGCCGACGGCGGGACCTCCCGCCGTCGGCCGCTGGCGTTTGGGGGGGGTGCTGCTCGTCGCTTGTGCCGACGCTCCGGTCCGGCGGCGAAACCAATCAAACCCCATTGATCGATCTATCAAGATTGATATAATTTCCTTGTGAGCCGTACCACATCCCTAGAGGCTCAGGAGGCCTCGGAATTCCTTCGCGTGGCCGGACACCCCGTGCGGTGGCAGCTGCTGGGCGAGCTGGCGCGCAGCGACCGGCAGGTGCGCGAGCTGACGGCGCTGGTGGGCCAGCGGCAGAGCCTGACATCCTACCATCTGGGCCGTCTGCGCGCAGCCGGGCTGGTGACCATGCGGCGCAGCTCGGCCGACGGACGGGACACCTACTGCAGCCTCAACCTGGCAGGCTACCGCGAACGGCTTGCCGAATCCGGCGCGGCGCTACACCCCGGCCTGCGGCTGGTCCCCGCTGGTCTGCCGGGGCCGGCCGGCGCTCTTGACCGACCGCCGGGTCAGCCTGCCGCGCAGTCGCCCGTTCGGGTTTTGTTCCTCTGCACGGGCAACAGCGCCCGCTCCCAGATGGCCGAAGCGATCCTGCGGCACGTGGGCGGTTCCCGGATCGAAGCCGCGAGCGCCGGCAGCCACCCCAAGGACCTGCACCCTCACGCCGTGCGCGTGATGGCTGAGCGCGGCATGGACATCAGCGGCGCCCGTTCCAAGCATCTGGGTGAGTTCGCCGAGCAGCGGTTCGACTACGTGATCAGCCTGTGCGACCGGGTGCGGGAAGTGTGCCCGGACTTCCCGGGGGCACCCGCGATGGTGCACTGGAGCATCCCGGATCCGGCTGCCGCGGCAGCCAAAGCCCCCGGAGCCGCCGGAGCCGCCGATAACGACAGTTACCCGGCGTTCGTCCGCACGGCAGACGAACTGGCCTCGCGGATCCAGTTCCTGCTTTACGCCATCGAGCATTCCCCAATGAGTTCGGAAAGGAGCTAGCCATGCCCAACGACCTTACGGAGCTGGTCAGCGTCCGCTACATGGTGGACGACGTCGATGCGGCGATCGACTTCTATACGAAGCACCTCGGGTTCGCCCTCAGGATGAGTGCCGCACCGGCCTTCGCCGACGTCACCCGCGGCCGGCTGAGACTCCTCCTGAGCGGGCCGCGCAGCTCGGCCGGACGGCCCATGCCGGACGGCACCGTCCCCTCACCGGGAGGATGGAACCGAATCCACCTCATCGTGAGCGATATCGCGGCCGAGGTGGGCCGCCTGCGCGCGGCAGGCCTCACGTTCCGCAACGACATCGTCAAAGGTCCCGGCGGACAACAGATCCTGCTGGAAGATCCGTCCGGCAACGTGGTCGAGTTGTTCCAGCCCGCCGGCGAATAGCGCGCCGTTCCCAAAGGGCGGACTGTTCACAAAGGGGGGACTGTTCACAGAGGGCGGAGAGCCGGATCCAGCTGAGTGCCTCTGCCAGGGCTCAGTTTCCTCTCTGTGCTGCTGGCGGCCGGCGTGGTCTTCAGTGGACGAGTTCGCGGGTCATTCCGAAGGGAACCTGGTCCGAGAGCGCGGCTGTGTAGCGTCCGGGCTTGTTGCGAGTGACCAGGATTCCGTATGTCCCCGTGAGCATCGCGGCTTCCTGAAGGTCCTTGACCGCGGCCTCAAGCTGCTCTTCAAGGGTGTGCCGGCTGGTCACGTGAATATCGATGGCTTCAATGGTGGTCGACATAGTTGTCCTTGCGTGGTGGTCGGGGTCTTACGGCGCCCGAGGGGGTGGTTGCTTCCAGTTCAAGACACAGAATTCGCGGTGGCCATCGGTATCTGCCCCCCATGAACAGGGGAAGGGATGGCTGCCGGGAATGTCTCTGTCGCGTCCCCCAAGCTCGCGGCGATCGTGACCTGCATCACATAAGAGCGTCTTAATTAACAATTAAAACGATCTCGTTCATCCTTGTCAAGACAATAGGTCAAACGACCGGGATCCCGCACATCGGCGAACGGGTTCCCCTCATTTCGGCCGGGTTCCCAAGGAGCCGCATGGGTTTCCGGCCTGTCGGCCGGGCGCAGCGTGGAGGGGAGTCTGCGAACCTTTCATTGGACGCGGAGCCGCCGCATGATAGGCGCATGACTCAAATCGCATCTGCCGACGAATCCGACGCTGCCAAAGCACAGCACGAGCTCCAGGAGGCCGGCGTCCGCACGGTGATCGGCACGGTGGTGAATGCTTCGGGCATCACCTTGGCCAAGAGCGTTCCGTTGACACGGCTCAAAACCTTCCACGAATCCGGGATGGGCGCTGCCCCCGTCTGGCATGTCTTCACGATCGACGGCGGGATAGCGTTCACGGACAGCATCACCACCGTCGGCGATATGCGCCTCAAGATCGATATCGCGGGACTCCGTGTCCTGCAGGGCGGCCGGGCATGGGCACCAGGCAACCTTTTCGAACAAGACGGAGCCGCCTCTCCAGTCTGTGCCCGCCGCCTTCTGGCCGACGTCGAGGGCAGCCTCGACGAGGCCGGATACCACGTACTCGTGGGCCACGAACTTGAATTCTTCCTCGTCGCCCCGGACGGTTCAGCGCTGGAAACCGCGCCCTGGGTTCCGTACGGGGCGACCGGTCTTCTGGACCGATCGGCATTCCTCGATGATCTGCTGTCAGAGCTGAACCGGGCCGGCATTCCCATGGAGCAGATCCACGCCGAGTACGGCCGAAACCAGTTCGAGTTTTCGCTTCCCCCGGCCTCGCCGGTTCGGGCCGCGGACACCGCGGTCCTTGCCAAGCTCATTGTTGGCATCGCCGCCAGGGCCCACAGCATGCAGGCCTCGTTCTCCCCGATGCCCTTTGCCGGCACCGTCGGAAACGGTGCCCACCAGCACTTTTCGCTCCGCAAGAACGGCCTGCCCCTGTTCTCCGGCGGCAGCGGACCGCACGGCATCTGCGCCGAGGGAGGCGCGGCCATTGGAGGAATCATTGCGGGACTTCCCGATATCCAGGGTTTCCTCACGGGATCAGTTTTGTCCGGAAGCCGCTTGGCACCCGGCACATGGTCGGGCGCCTACCTATGCTGGGGCCTGGAAAACCGGGAAGCCTCAGTGCGCTTTCTGAACGAGGGCAAGAGCAATCCGCACGGAGCCAACGTCGAGGTGAAAATCGTCGACCCGTCGGCAAACGTGTATCTGGCCTCCGCCGCCATCCTGGCGCTCGCCCTTGACGGCATCCGCAGCGGGCAAAAGCTTCCGACAGAGATCCCGGGTGACCCCGGACGGCTTTCGGAAGGTGAACGGCACCGGGCCAACGTCCGGCTGCTCTCAGACTCCCCCGCCGCCATCATCGACGCGCTGGACAAGTCCCACCTGGCACGCGGGCTTCTCGGAGACGCCGTCGTCGATGCCACGGTGGCCGTCCGGCGCTACGAACAGCGCATCGCCGCGGAACTCGCGCCGGATGAGCTTGCCGAACGCTTTCGACTTGCCTGGTCGATCTAATGGCGGGCGGCTCCTTCCCGGACTTCGTCGAACAAGTCAGCCTCATTGACCACCACGTGCATGGCGCGTTTCACGGCGACGGTGATGAGGCGCGCTTTCAGAACTCGCTCAACGAAGGAAACACCGAAGCACTGGCCCGCCCTGAGGACACCTACGACTCACAAATCGGGCTCGCCATCCGGCGCTGGTGCAGCGGCATTCTTGATCTGCCACGGCATGCCTCCCCGGCGGACTACTGGAGCCGGCGCTCCGAGCTTGGAGAACTCGAGGTCAGCCGGCGGATGACCCGCGCTGCCGGGGTGAGCGACTGGCTGATCGATACAGGCCTGGATGCCGCCGACTACTTCGGCAGGGCCGGCATGGCCGAGGCCTCAGGCGGGCGAACCCACGAGATCGTTCGGCTGGAACTGGTCGCCGAGGCGCTGATCCAGGACATTGCCAACCCGGCAGATTACGTCGACGAGTTCGGCCAGCGGCTTCAGGAGCTCACCCGCAGCGCCGTGGGCGTCAAGACAGTTCTGGCCTACCGCGCAGGATTCGACCAAAACCTCAGCCGGCCGACACCGGCCGCGGTCGTTGAAGCAGCCCGCCGCTGGCAGGAGAACCAGCGCGCCGGCACCAACGCGAAGCTCACCGACGTGACACTCATCGCCCACGGGATCCACACCGCCGTGTCGATGAAGCTCCCGGTGCAATTCCATGTTGGATTCGGTGACCGCGACCTGGACCTCCACAAGACCAATCCCCTGTACCTCATGGATTTTCTGCGGTCCCCCGACGTCCGAGACGCGCCCATCATGCTGCTCCACTGCTATCCATTCGAACGCGAGGCCGGCTATTTGGCCCACGCCTTTGAAAACGTCTACATCGACGTGGGACTCGCCGTGAACTTCACCGGGTCACGGAGCCGGAATCTGGTGGCCCGCTCATTCGAACTGGCTCCCTTCACAAAGATCCTTTACTCCTCCGACGCATTCGGCCCAGCCGAACTTCATTACCTCGGAGCGAGACTGTGGCGCAACGCGATCACCAAGGTTGTCGGCGGATGGATCGACGACGACGACTGTTCAGAGGCGGACGCCCGCAAGATCGTCCAACTCGTCGCACGCGATAACGCCCGCCGCGTGTACGGGCTCCCCTGAGGACGGCGGCCGGCGGCTGGCGGCAACTCGCTACGCCGGGACGGGGAGTCCGCCGATCCAAGGGTTCCCTCGGATTCGGGAATTCTTCGGGATCAGACTTGCCGACGTCTCAACTCAGACGGTGTCGCGCTATTTCACCGGAGCCGGCTACGTGCGGGCCGAAACACGCGAGCGCATCTCGGCTGCCATCGACGAACTCGGGTATGTCCCAAATCAATCCGCCCGCATCCTGCGCACGAGCAGGACGAACTCCGTCGGCGTCCTGGCCATGGGCGCCCTCAATCACGGGAGCGAGGGCGTGCTCACAGGACTGGGACTCGCAGCCCGGGAGGCCGACGTCACGCTGACAATCGCCCAGCTTGATCTCGACTTCGAAGCGAAGAACTGGGAAGTCGAGGCGCGGCGAGCGCTCAACCACTTCAAGTCGGTGCAGGTTGACGGGATTGTCTCGTCGACCCCGCTGCCGGGCGTCGACAAGCTGCTCACCGGCTGGGACCAGGCAACACCGTTGATCACGGTTTCGGAGCTTCCATCAGCGGACGAGGGCTCCGCGGGCACCACTCGCCCGCAGCCGGCCTGGACGCGACGCGTCACCTCATCGAACTGGGACACCGCGATATCCTGCACGTCGCCGGCCCCTCGACCCGAAATGAGGCACGCGAGCGCGAGCGCGGCTATCGAGATGCCATGCAGAGCGCCGGCCTGAGCCCCCAGGTCCTCGATGTCGCCAACGACTGGTCCTCGGTTTCCGGATATCGTGCCGGCGAGATGGCGGAGCCGGCGACGTTCACGGCTGTCTTCGTTAGCAACGACGAGCTTGTTCTCGGCTTCATAAACGCCATGGAAAGACGCGGCCGCCGTGCGCCCGGGGACTTTTCCATCGTGGGCGTTGACGACATGCCGGCAGCCGCCTACTTCTCCCCGCCGCTGACCACCATGCGCCTTGATTTCCGCGCACTCGGTTTCGCAACTTTCAAGATGCTCCACCACCAGATCCTCACGGGCGAACGCGCCTAGCACTACCTGGTCGAGCCTGAGCTCGTGATTCGTGAGTCGACGTCACGCATCTCGCGGCCTTGAGAGTCCGTGGCGTCGCTGCGTGAGCCACGGCGCGGGCGGGGCGGAGTTCGATCGCCAAGGATGAACATCTCCACCCCACCCGGTCCTGCGACGCCCTAGAAAAACCGCAAGAATTTGAGATAGGCCCGCCCCGGACACCGGGGGGAGGTCGCGGCCTCCAAGGCGCCGGGCCCGGCCTATCATGGGAGTCACGGGACGAAATGTAAGCGGGGGCCGCTTGGCATGACCAGCGAACGCGAACAGCACGGGGCGCCAGCGGGAAATCTTGCGCTGGTGACCGGCGCGAGCCGCGGGGTGGGCCGGGGCGTTGCGCTGGGCCTTCTGGCAGCGGGGTTTCGGGTTTACGTCACGGGCCGCTCCATTGACCAGGCGGACCTGCCGCCGGAGATGCGGCGCCTGCGCTGCGACCATCTGAAGGACGAACAGACAGCACGCGTGTTTGACGCGATCCGGTCCGAGTGCGGCCGCTTGGATCTTCTCGTCAACTGCGCCTGGGGCGGCTACGAGAGGATGGCCGAAGGCGGCGCGTTCACGTGGCCTGCGCCGTTTTGGGATCAACCGATGCACCGCTGGACCGGCATGATGGACGCCGGCGTCCGCGCGGCCTTTGTCTGCTCGGCGCACGCGGCCCGCATGATGACGCCGCGGCACCGCGGCCTGATCGTCAACATCAGCTTCTGGGCCGCGCAGCGTCACCTCGGCAACACGATCTACGGCATCGCCAAAGCGGCGACGGACAAGATGACCTCCGACATGGCGGTCGAGCTGAAACCGTACGATATTCCGGTCATCTCGCTCTACCCGGGCCTGGTCCGAACCGAGGCGGTCCTGGCCGCGGCGGAAAGCGGCGCGTTCGATCTCTCCACCAGCGAAAGCCCCGAATTCATCGGCCGCGTGATCAACGGACTGTTCCATGACCCGAACCTGATGACGCGGACCGGCCAGGTGCTGGTCGCCGCCGCGGTTGCGAAGGAGTTCGGCGTGCTGGACATCGACGGAAAGTCGCCGCCGGCGCTGACCCTTGCGGATATCTAGGACGCTCATCCGGCTCCCCGGTTCATCTCCGCGAGGCAACGGACGACGGCGATGCGGGCACCCCGGACTCCCTTTCAGGCGAACGACGGCGGGACTTCCCGCCGTCGCCGGCTCGCGCTGGCCGCCTACCTGGCCCAGTCGGCGTCGTCGTAGGGGCGTCCGCGGAAGTGGGCGCGGAGGTACTCCCCCACCACGGCAGCGCCCAGATCCCCGGCTTCGGGCGCCACCACCCGGCCGTCGATCCGGCGGGCCATCCGCTGGACGAACCGTTCCAGGCCCGGGTCGTCACCGAGCCGGAAGAACGTGGCCTGCGTGCCGGCACGCCCCAGGCGGTCCAGTTCGGCCACCGTGACGCGAATGGTCTCGGTATCGGGCGGCCAGGCGAACCAGGACTCGCCGTCGGCCAGCAGGTGCGCGGTGGGTTCGCCGTCGGTCACCACCAGGAGGACGGGCTGCATCGACGGGTGCTGGCGGAAGAACCGGCCGGCCAGCAGCAACCCGTGGTGCAGGTTGGTGCCCTGCTCGCGCAGGGCCGGCAGGGCGGTGAGCTCGCCGATGTCCATGGTCTGCGCGTAGCGGCCGAACGTGATCAGCTGCAGCCGGTCGCCGCGGAACCGGGTGGAGACGAGGTGGTGCAGGGCGAGCGCGGTGCGTTTCATGGGTACCCAGCGTCCCTCGGCGGCCATCGAGAAGGACACGTCGGCGAGCAGGACGACGGCGGCCTGCGTGCGCGCCTCCGTCTCCGTCACCTCGATGTCCCCCACGGTGAGACGCAGGCCGCGGCCCGGATCACCGCCGTCGGCGATCGTGCGGCGGATCGCGTTGGTCATGGTCCGGGTGACGTCCCACGGTTCGGCATCCCCGAACTCCCACTGGCGGCTGGAGCCGGTCTGCTCCCCTGCCGCCCCGGCAACCCGGGTGTCCCGGCGACCCTGCCGGCCGGAGAGTTGCTTGGCGGTGTCCCGCAACAGCGACCTGCCGAGCCGCCGCATGGCCTGCGGGGACAACCGGAGATCGCCGTCGGCGCCGCGCCGGAGGTAGCCGCCGTCCTGCATGGCCCGCTCGATGTCGGCGAGGGTGCGGGCCGTCACGGCGGCGTTCTGTCCGAGCTGGCGGGCGAGGGCGTCGAGGTCCAGGTCGTCCAGGCGCGAGCCGTTGTAGGCCTGGGAGAGCTGTTCGGCGAGCTCGTCCAGTTCGGCGAGGTCCTGCAGCACGCCGGTGCCGTCGCCGAGGCCGAGCCCCTCCTCCCCGTCGAAGCGTTCGGAGCCGGACCAGTCCTCGCCGGGGCGCAAAGCCTGCAAGTTGGCATCGAGCTGGCCCAGCTGTGCCATCAGCTCGGGCGAGCCGAACGCCTGGGCGGAGAGCCGCATCAGCTCCTCGCGCTGCTCGGCGGACATGGACTGCAGCAGCCGCTGGGCTGCGGCCGCGCGCTGGGCGAGCGCGTCCACCAGCTCCTCGACCGACTGCGGGTTCTCCGGGAAGAACTGACCGTGCTTGGCCATGAACTCCTGGAAGTCAGCATCGGTGTCCTCGCCGCGGCGGTGTTTGCCGAGGAGCTCGTTGAGGTCCTCCAGCATCTCGCTGACGGCCGCGCGGTCCTCATCCGTGGCGCCCTCGAGTGCCTGCTTCATGCCGGCGAACCGCTGGTCCAGGATCTCGCGGCCCAGCAGGTCCTTGATCCGCTCGTAGGCTTCCCGGGCGGTGCTGGACTGCCAGTCATAGGAGGCCAGTTCGTTGACCGCTGCCGCCGTGGACCGGGGCAGGTTCTGCAGCTGCATCTCCCGGAAGGCGCGGTCCGTGTTGTCCATCATGGCGTCGCGGGCGAGCTGCTTGCGCTCCTCCAGCACCGCGGTGTCGAGCAGTTTCTGGACCTCGTTGAGGGTGCCGTCCAGCCGGTGGCGGCTCAGCAGCTCACTGCGCCGCTGCTGGATGCGGCCGGCGAAGTGGTCGAGGCCTTCCCGGTTGCGGCCGCCGCGCCGCAGGAACTCCTGCAGGGCGTGCCGGGGCGAGTAGCCGGCCATGACGTCCTCGGCCACGGCGTCAAGCGCCTCGGCCAGGTCCACCGGCGGGGCGAGCGGATCCGGTCCTCCCGTGTACCGGCCGTACCTGGACCGGTTGTGAACGCTCATGGGCCCTCCTCTACTGAGCCACAGAATTACCTGGCCGTGGAACGGCCTAGCCGTAGACCGTCGCCTCGTCATCGGACTCCTTGGAGATCCGCCGGGCGAGGTAGAGACCTTCCAGTGCAAGTTCGACGGCGGCGGCGCGCTGCCCGTCGTTTGTCGCGCCCAGTCGCTCACTGATTTCGTCGTAGAGACCGGATCTGTTGAGGGCCGGGAGGTTCTGGAGGAACTCCCGCGCTGTGACCAGTTCCCCGGTGGTCACCGTGGCGTGGCCGTCGAGCGCAGCCACAAGCGGGCCCATGTCGATGCCATGGAAGTGCGCCCGCACGGCTTCTGCGGTGGCGGTGCGCAGGAGGTGGTCGAGGACGTCCTGTTCACGCCCTTCCTCACCGGATTCGAACTCGATCTTTCCCGCGAGGATGTCCACGGCGGCTTCAAGGTCGATAATCCGGGCGACGGCCTCGTCCTCTCCGCGCACGCTGGCCCGGCGCAAGGCCGCCGCGGCGACGGTTTCGGCGCCCGCGATGGCGAACCGCGCGGACACCCCGGAAGTCTGGTTGACCGCCGGGGACTGCCGCAGCGCCCGGGTGTAGCGGGCCAGGATCTCGAGGATGACGGGCGGGACGCCGGCCACCAGGTGACCCTCCTGCCGGATGACGGCCACCTCGTCGTCGAGCTCTATCGGGTAGTGGGTTCGGATCTCGGCCCCGAAGCGGTCCCGCAGGGGCGTGATGATCCTGCCGCGGTTCGTGTAGTCCTCCGGGTTGGCGGATGCGACGACGAGCACGTCCAGCGGCAGCCGCAGCACGTAGCCACGGATCTGGATGTCGCGTTCCTCCATCACGTTGAGCATTGAGACCTGGATCCGCTCGGCGAGGTCGGGCAGCTCGTTGATGGCGATGATCCCGCGGTTGGAGCGGGGCACCAGGCCGTAGTGAATGGTTTCCGGGTCGCCCAGGCGGCGGCCCTCTGCCACCCGCATGGGGTCGACGTCGCCGATCAGGTCGGCGACGGAGGTGTCCGGCGTCGCGAGCTTTTCGACATAGCGCTCCGAGCGGTGGCGCCACGCCACCCGCAGCCGGTCCCCCTCGGTGAGGACCCGGGCACGGGAGTGCTCCGTGATGGGTTCATACGGGTGTTCGTTCAGTTCCGAGTCCTCGATCACCGGCGACCACTCGTCCAGCAGCCCCGCCAGGGTGCGCAGCAGCCGGGTCTTGCCCTGACCGCGTTCGCCGAGCAGGACGACGTCGTGACCGGCGAGCAGGGCCCGCTCGAGCTGGGGAAGGACGGTCCGGCTGAAACCGTACATCCCGGGCCAGGGATCGCGGCCGGCGGCGAGCGCGGCGAGCAGGTTGTCGCGGATTTCGCGGCGCAGGTCCTTGTGAACGTGGCCGGAGGCACGCAGTTCACCAACAGTGAAGATATCGGGGCGATCACTCACCCCTCCACCGTAGACCTCTACTGGGCGGGGAATCGAGGGATTCTTTCAGATTCCTGCGCATTGAGGCGGCGCAAGGGAGCCGCCCGGGGTCCCCGTGCCGAGCTTGCGAGGCACGGGGTAGGCGGCGAGCGATACGCTGGATGTTGATGACTGAATCAACACCGCCGGCACAACCATCGGGGCCTTCCTTGACGCAGCAGGGCACGCTCCTGCTTCTGGTGCGCCACGGGGAGACGCCGACGACGGGCATGGTGCTGCCGGGGCGGGCCCCCGGACTGCACCTGTCCGACCGGGGCCGGGCCCAGGCGGAACGGGTCGCGGAACGGCTCGCCGGCTTGCCCGTCGATGCCCTCTATTCCTCGCCGCTGGAGCGCGCCTGCGAGACGGCGGAGCCGACGGCGGCCCGCACGGGACTGGACGTGAACCATGACGCAGGGCTGCTTGAGTGCGATTTCGGCGAGTGGACCGGCGCCGTGATCGCCGACCTCGCGGCCCTGCCGGAGTGGCGGACCGTCCAGCACAGCCCGTCCTTCTTCCGCTTCCCGGGCGGCGATAGCTTCCGGGAGATGCAGGAACGGATCGTCGGAGCGCTGGACTCACTGCGCGCAGCGCACGCCGGGGGCGTCGTTGTGTGCTTCTCCCACGCCGACCCCATCAAGGCCGCCGTCGCCCACGCCCTGGGCACGCATCTGGACCTCTTCCAGCGCATCGTCATCAGCCCGGGCTCGGTGTCGGCCATCTCGTTTATGGCAGGTCACGCACCCGCGGTGCTCATGGTGAATTCGACGGCGGAACCGCTGAGCGGGCTGAGGGGGCCGTGACTGTGGGCAGAGTGTGTCGGGAGCTTCGGTGAACGGGAACAGCCGGTGTCCGGCCGGGAGCTGACCCTGCTCACCGAGGGCCGCGTCGAGCTGCTCGGGCGCATCCCGCGCAGCAGCAACGAGACGTTCCTCGTCGAGGTCTCCTGCGGGGACGACGCCGCGTATGCGGTCTACAAGCCGGAGGCAGGGGAACGGCCGCTGTCCGATTTCGAGCCCGGACTCTACCGGCGGGAACGTGCGGCCTACCTGCTCAGCGAGTCCCTGGGGTGGGGACTCGTCCCGCCCACGGTGATCCGGGACGAGGCGCCCTTGGGTGTCGGGTCGCTCCAGTGGTTCATCGAGTGCGACTTCCAGGAACATTACTTCACTCTTTTCGAGGACGCCCCCGAGACCCATCGTGACCTGGCCCGGATCGCCCTGTTCGACTGCGTCGCCAACAACACGGACCGCAAGAGCGGCCACGTGCTGCGCGGTGACGACGGGCGGGTGTGGGGCATCGACCACGGGCTGTGTTTCTCCGCAGACTTCAAACTCCGCACGGTGATCTGGGACTTCGCCGGCAACCCCATCCCCGAGGCCCTGCTCGAGGACATCGCCCCGCTCGCAGACGCCGCGCCGTCCGGGGTGGCCGAGCTCCTCGACGACGACGAGATCGCCGCCCTGCGCCACCGCGTCCGGCGCCTGCTGCACTCACGGGTGCTGCCGGTTGACCGCACCGGCAGGCGCTACCCGTGGCCGCTCGTGTAGGTGACTGCTTCCTGAACGCGCGAATCAAGGGTCATTTCAACTATCTACCAGACAAATAGGTGGCATCAGGAAACGCCCCTTCACCGAATAGCTCCGGTGCTTCAGTCTGGTTACTAGACCCGCTGGTCCCGTCCAGCAACAACATAGAAGGACTTCAACGTGGAAACTCCCCTCTCCCATCTTGCCCACCTCGAGATCACCACCCCGGACGTCGAAGCCTCGGCACAGTTTTACGAGGAAAAGTTCGGCATGCGCATCATCGACCGGGTGGACGGCAACGTCTACCTGCGCTGCTGGGGCGACTACTACCGCTACAGCCTGGTCATCACCGAAGGGCCGGAAGCCTCCCTGGGCCGGATGGCCTGGCGTACCAACTCCCAGGCAGCCCTCGAAGCAGCAGCCCGGGGCGTTGAAGCAACCGGAGTCCAGGGCAGCTGGACCGCCGGCGGCCACGGCTACGGCAAGGCGTACGAATTCACCGGCCCCTACGGCCACCACATGCGCCTGTTCTACGACGTGGAAATGTTCGTCGCCGAAGCCGGCTTCGAGTCCACCTACCCGGACCGGCCGGAACGCCGCAGCAGCCACGCCGCCGCTCCCCGGTTCCTGGACCACGTCACCGTCGCCACCTCTGACGTCCGCGGCTTCGCCAAGTGGTACAACGAGGCCCTCGGCTTCCGCGTCATGGCATTCGTGGACCTGGACGAGGCTCCCATCACCGTCTTCTCCGTGCTCACCACCAACGAGAAATCCCACGACCTGGGCGTTGTCCTGGACACCTCCAACCGCCCCGGCCGCGTCAACCACATCGCCTTCTGGGTTGACGCCACCGAGGACCTGCTCCGCACGGCGGACGTCATGATGGAGAACGGCACTCCGATGGAATACGGCCCCTCTATTCACGGCGTGGGTGAGCAGAACTTCCTCTACTTTCGCGAGCCGTCAGGCCTGCGCGTGGAGCTCAACTCCGGCGGCTACCGCAACTACGTCCCGGACTGGGAGGCCAACACCTGGAAGCCTTCCGAGGGTTCGAACAACTTCTACAAGAACGGCGCCATGCCGCACTCCATGACGGAATCATTCCCTCCGGCCGAAGGCTTCACCGCCACCGAAGAAGGCGC
Source organism: Arthrobacter sp. NicSoilB8 (assembly GCF_019977355.1). Classification (NCBI taxonomy): domain Bacteria; kingdom Bacillati; phylum Actinomycetota; class Actinomycetes; order Micrococcales; family Micrococcaceae; genus Arthrobacter; species Arthrobacter sp. NicSoilB8. The sequence goes on from NZ_AP024655.1 coordinate 4,294,281, forward strand.
CGCCCCCGAGATGAAGGAAGCGCTCCTGAACCCCTACGCCAAGCAGGGACGGGGCTAACGGCGCCATGGCTGAAGCTACGTATTCTTTGATCCGCTTTCAGGAACCCGGTGACACCAAGGCCCGGGCAGGCATGCTGGTGGACGGTCGCGTCGTGCCGCTGAATGAGGAGATCAACTCCATCATTGAGCACTGGGACACCACGGAGTGCCAACTGGATGCCATCGCCGCTTCTGCCGCTGAGCGTACTGGCCTGGCAGCGACCGACGTGGAACTCCTTGCCCCGGTGGAGCCGGTCCAGGTCCTCCAGACCGGCGCCAACTACCGCAAGCACGTGATCGACCTCGCCGCAGCGCACCGCGGCCAGGGCGAGGACGAGGAAGAAGTGCGCGCCAAGACGGCGGCCATGATGGACCAGCGGGCAGGGCAGGGCACGCCGTACTTCTTCATTGGACTCCCGACGGCGATCGCGTCCGCCACGGACGACCTCACCCTGCCTGCCTATTCCAACTCCCATGACTGGGAGCTGGAACTGGCGGCGGTGATCGGCAGGACGGCGTTCCGGGTCACGCCCGAGGAAGCCCTCGAGTACGTCTTCGGCTACACCATGGTCAACGACATCACCACCCGTGAGTACGTTTTCCGTAAGGACATGCCTGCTATCGGCTCCGACTGGTACCGGGCCAAGAACGCCCCCGGCTTCCTGCCCACGGGACCGCTGCTGGTACCCGCCAAGTTCTTCGGCGACCCGCAGGATGTCCAGGTGACGCTGAAGCTCAACGGCCAGGCCATGCAGGACGAGTCCACCCAGGACATGATCTTCGGGGTGGCCAAGCTGGTCAGCGAGGCCTCCCAGATCATGCCGCTGCGCCCGGGCGACCTGGTCCTGACCGGAAGCCCCGCCGGCAACGGACAGCACTGGGGCCGGCTGCTCCAGGACGGCGACGTCATGGAAGGCACCATCACCGGGCTGGGCACCCAGCTGATCCGCTGTAGGGACGAAGTGCAAACTGAAGGCAGCCAGCCGTGACCACCCAGGAGACCGCCCCCATCAGCGGGACCGGCATCACCACCGGCACCGGGGAATCAGCCACTGATTCCCCGGTGATCCGGCGTGAGGACCCGCTCGGCAGCATCCGCGCTATGGCCAAGACCCACAACAACTGGGGCCGCTGGGGCGTAGACGACGTCCTGGGGACCCTGAACTTCATCGACGCGGCCAAGCGCGTCGAAGCAGCAGCCCTGGTGAAGACGGGCGAGGCCTTCTCGCTGTCCCAGCCGTTCGACACCAACGGACCGCAGAAGGGCTGGCGCCGCCGCACCAACCCCGTGCACACCATGACCGACACCGGTGTGGACGCCGAACGCGGCAACCAGGGATTCCCGCACGGCTTCGGCGGAGCAGACGACGTCATTGCCATGCCGTTGCAGTGCTCCACACAGTGGGACGGTCTGGGCCACATTTTCGACCAGGGCAAGGCTTGGAATGGCCGTGCTGCCGGGGACGTGGTCACCTCTGAAGGCGACCTGGTGACGGGAATCGAAACGGCCGCGGCGAAGATCGTGACCCGCGGCGTGTTGCTGGACGTTGGCCGCGCGCTCGGACCCGAGGTGGGACGGAGCGACGGCGAGCTGCCGGACGGCTTCGCCATCACCCCGGAGCACCTCCAGCGGACCATTGAACTGCAGGGGCCAAGTTCCAGAGTAGGCCGGGGCGACATCGTGGTGATCCGCACCGGCCAGCACACCCGGGTCCGCCGCGAGGGCTGGGGCGACTACGCCGGCGGCTCGGCCCCCGGGCTCTCCTTCAGCACCGCGCCGTGGCTGCACCGCAGCGAAATCGCCGGGATCGCCACCGACACCTGGGGCTTCGAGGTCCGTCCCAACGAGTTTGAGGGCGCTTTCCAGCCACTCCACCAGATCGCCATTCCGAATCTCGGGCTGTTCCTGGGTGAAATGTGGGACCCGGACGGCCTGGCGGACGCGTGCGCGGCGGACGGCAGGTATGACTTCCTGCTCACCGCCGCCCCGCTTCCCATCACCGGCGCCGTGGGGTCACCCGTCAACCCGATCGCAGTCCGGTAATCACAGTCCGGTAATCGGGTCCGGAAATCACAGTCCGGTAGCTTTCAGTACAACAGCAACACAACCACCAGCAGTTACGCCGTCAATACAAAGGAGTCAGCGATGGCAGCAGTACAGAACGTCGGAATCGTCGGGGCGGGAGCCGCGGGGCTGACCGCAGCCATCCTTCTGGCCGACGCCGGAATCCACGTGGAAGTCCTGGAGAAGGCGGAAGTCCCGCAGACTCTCGGATCCGGAATCACGCTGCAGGGCAACGCTTTAAGGATCTTCCGCCAGCTCGGCGTCTGGGAGCAGATCGAGGCGAAAGGCTACGCGTTCAGCACCCTTGGCCTGCGCGCCCCGAACCCCGACGGCACCGTGATCGCGGTTCTCGAGGACATCCGGACCGGCGGCGAGGACCTTCCCGCCACGCTGGGAATGTACCGCCCAGACCTCACCGCCATTCTCCGCGAGCGGGCTGAGCAGGCCGGTGCACGGATCAGCTACGGCAAGACCGTCATCGGAATAACGGACGACGGCGGCTCCGTCACCGTCAGCACCGCCGACGGCGGCACCGCCCGTTACGACCTCCTGATTGGCGCCGACGGCCTGCACTCCGCTGTCCGCAAGGCCATCGGTATCGACGTCGAACCCCAGCCCACCGGCATGGGCATCTGGCGCGCGTTCGTGGAGCGGCCAGCGGAGGTGGTCCGCACCGACCTGACCTACGGCGGCCCCTGCTTCATCGCCGGCTACTGCCCCACCGGCCCGGACACCATCTACGCCTACCTCGTAGAGAAAGCCCAGGAGCGCAAGCACGAAGACGGCCCCCGCATCATGACCGAACTCGCGGCAGCCTACGGCGGCCCCTGGAACGAAATCCGCGTGAGCCTGGACCAGAGCGCCCGCATCAACTACACGTGGTTCACCACCCATCTGGTCGACGGGCCGTGGAACCGCGGCCGCAGTGTCATCATCGGCGACGCCGCCCACAGCTGCCCGCCCACGGTGGCCCAAGGGGCTGCCATGGCCCTGGAAGACGCCGCCGTGCTGGCCGAGCTGCTGATCAAGGCCGACGACCTCACGGAGACCCTGTGGAAGGAGTTCACCGACCGCCGCCTCGACCGGGCAAAGGCAGTGGTCAGCGCCTCCGTCCAGCTGGGCCAGTGGATGCTTGACGGTGTTCGGGACGCCGACGTGCCGGGCCTGATGCACTCGCTGTCCACCATGCTGAGGGAACCCGCATGAGCACCCGCTCTGCTGAAACGCCCACCGTGGACGTCCACGCCCACATCCTGCTTCCGGCCCTGCAGCAATTGGTGGCCGAAGCCGATCCCGAGGGGTTCGGCGCCCAGCAGGCCCTGGAAGTGCGGCGCAACGGACCGGAGTCCATGGCCGCTTCGGGCCGGATGATCAAGGAGCGGTGGCCGCAGCTGACGGACCTGGACCGCCGGCTGGCGGACATGGACGCCCAAGGCGTTGACGCCCAGCTGGTCTCGCCGTCCCCGTCGCACTTCTACTACTTCGCCCAAGAAGAGCTGGCCCTGCAGGTGGCCAAGTCCGCCAACCGAGCGGTGCGCGAGTTCGTGGACCGCGCGCCGGAACGGCTCAACGGGCTCGGCCTGGTCCCGCTCCAGCACCCCGCCCTGATGGTGGAAGCCCTGGAACACGCCGTCCTGGAGTGCGGGCTGCTCGGCGTGGAAATCGGCTCGTTCGCCGCCACCCCCGGGGACCCGGACCGCAGCTCCGTTGAGCTTTCCGACCCCCGGCTGGAATCGTTCTGGACCCGTGCCGAGGAGCTCGGAGCCGTGGTGTTCCTGCACCCGTTCGGCTGCTCGCTGGATGAGCGGCTGGACCGTTTCTACCTCGCCAACACCGTTTCCCAGCCCGCAGAAAACGCGGTGGCCCTGTCCCACCTGATCTTCAGCGGCGTCCTGGACAGGCACCCGCGCCTCTTGGTCATCGCCGCGCACGGCGGCGGCTACCTCCCGACCACGCTGGGCCGCTCCGACCATGCCTGGCGGGTCCGGCCGGAGGCACACGCCTGCGCCCAGCCGCCGTCGTCGTACCTGAAGAAGCTGTACTTCGATTCGCTGGTCCACAGCGCTGCCGAACTGCGCGCCCTCGTGGCCGCCGCGGGCCCGGAACGGGTGCTGCTCGGTTCGGACTACCCGTTCGATATGGGCTCCGACCGCCCGGTGGCGGAAGTTCTCCAGGCACGGCTTCCCGCCGAAGATGAAGCCAGGGTGCTGGCCGGCAATGCTGCCGCCCTGGGCATCACGCCCGCCTCGATCCTTACTCCCCGCCGCACAGCCTAAGGAAGATTTTTCATGGTCAAGATTGCACGCTGGAACCACGACGGCGGGACGGAGTCCGGCTTCGTTGATGGCGGAACCTGCTACGCCCTGCCCGCAGGCCAGGGCGTCCAGGATCTTTTGGACGCCGGACTGGAAGAAACGCTGCGTCGTGCCGGGCAGACCATCGGATCCGCCCCGGCCGTTCCGCTCGCCGAAGTGCGGCTGCTCGCCCCGCTGGTGCCCGCCACCATCCGGGACTTCGTGGCGTTCGAGGAGCACGTCGAAGGGGTACGGAAAAGCATCGACGGCGTGGCCGGCGTGGTGCCCGAATGGTACGAGGCGCCCACCTTCTACTTCACCAACCCCCACACGGTGACCGGCACCGGTGAGCTGATCGGCATTCCGGCGGGCTGCGACGACCTGGACTTTGAAACGGAAGTCGCCGCCGTCGTCGGGCGCGTCCCCGGAAGCGACGGCAGGAACCTGACCGCGACGGAAGCGCACCGCCACATTTTCGGGTACACCGTGCTCAATGACTGGTCAGCACGGGACCTGCAGCGCCGGGAAATGAAAGTCGGCCTGGGACCCTGCAAGGGCAAGGACTTCGCCAACACACTGGGGCCCTGGATTGTCACCGCCGACGAGTTCGAGGACCTGCACGACGCCGAAGGGTTCCTGCCGATCTCCATGTCGGTCGAGGTCAACGGCGAAGCCATCGGCCAGGACCTGCTCTCCAACATGGGCTGGCCCTTCGCCGAGCTCGTGGCCTACGCCTCGCAGGACTCCGTGGTGGGGCCCGGCGATGTGCTGGGCTCCGGCACCTGCGGCAGCGGTTGCCTCGCGGAGCTGTGGGGGCGGAACGGCTCAAAGACTCCCCCGCCGCTGAAAACCGGCGACGTGGTCCGCATGAGCGTGGAAGGCATCGGCAGCATCGAGAACACGGTGGGTGAACGCCGCAACGCCGGGGCCCGCGTGAGTGCCCGGCAGCGCCCGCGCAACCGGGTTGCCTCCGCGGTTACCTCCGGGACGTAGGGTGGTCTCCCTTCAGCTCGATGGCCGGACTGTGGTGGTCACCGGCGCGGGCCAGGGCCAGGGCGCTGCCGAGGCGCGCATGCTCGTGGAGGCCGGGGCCCGTGTCATCGCCACAGACCTCGCCGTGGACATGCCGGCTGGGCTGGACCTCGTGTCACCGGCTTCGGCCGGCGCGTTGGTGTACCGGCAGCTGAACGTCAGCGATGCCTCCGGCTGGTCCGATCTCGCTCAATGGATCCAGTTCCAAGGGTGGCAGGTGGACGGGCTGGTCAACAATGCAGGCATCACCCAGCGGAGCCGGCTGCTGGAGGCCTCTGTGGCTGACCTTCAGCGCGTCTACGAGGTGAACGTTGCCGGAGCCCTGCTCGGTATCCAGGCCCTCGCACCGCTGATGGCCAGTGGCTCCGCGATCGTGAACGTGGGCTCCGTGGCGGGCCTGACCGCGCACTACCCGGTGGCCTACACCGCCAGCAAATGGGCGCTGCGGGGGCTCTCCCAGGTGGCGGCCATGGAACTCGGCCCGCGCGGGATCCGCGTTAATACTGTCCACCCGGGCTTCATCGAAACGCCCATGACGGCAAGCGCCAAGCCCGAGTTCAGGCAGGCCACGCTGGCCGAGACTCCGCTGGGGCGCACGGGCAGCGTGGAAGAAGTGGCCGGCGTCGTGCTGTTCCTCCTCAGCCCGCTCTCTTCGTTTGTCACCGGTGCCGAGATCCCGGTGGACGGGGGCCAGTCAGGCCACGGCGGAGCAAAGTCTGTCTCCGACGCCATGCGCTGACTGGACCGCCTTCCGAACCCCAACTAGCTCGCAGTTAAGGCCGTTATGAGCGCTCATAACGGCCTTAACTGCGAGCTAGTTGGGATAATGCACGCTCGCTAGCCCGGCAGCACCGCCGACCAGCCGCCGTCGACCATCAGGTTGGCGCCCGTCACGTACGACGCTTCCTCGGAAGCAAGGAACAGCGCACATTTGGCCACTTCCTCCGGCGAGCCAATCCGGCCCAGCGGGATGCTGCCGGCGATGGAACGCATGGGGTGGTCGGCGGACAGGAGGTTGCCCTCGGTGGCCGCGGTGCGGATCATTCCGGGGCTGACAGCATTGACGCGCAGTCCATGCGGGGCCCCCTCGGCCGCCAGCTGCCTGGTCATGGCCACCACGGCTCCCTTTGTGGCAGTGTGGGCCAGCCGGCCGTTGGTCATGGATCCGGTGACTCCTGCCGTGGATCCCACCAGCACAATGGCGGCGTTCTGCGCCCGGATCAGTTGTGGCCAGAAGTATTTGACCGGCAGGAACACCACGTCCATCTCGTGTTCAACATTCCACTTCCAGTCGGCAAACGTGAGCTGCTCCACCGGGGCGAAGCGGGTGACTGCCGCGTTAGCGTACAGGATGTGGACCTGGCCATGGTTTGCGGCGACGTCCTGCGCCCATGCCGCCACGGCGGTCTCGTCCGTCAGGTCTACCCGGCTGCTGCTCATCCGGCCCCCGGCCGCGGTGACCTGGCGGACGGTGGCCGCGGCGCCGTCGTCGTCCATGTCGCAACCGACCACTAAAGCCCCTGCCTCCGCGAAGGCGAGCGCCGCCGCCCTGCCTTGTCCGCTGGACGTTCCGGTGATGACGGCGGTTTTGCCGGCCAGGCGCTGGCTGGAGACAGGCATAGGGGTCCCTTCCGAAAGTACGTTTCTTCGACTCTCGCAGGGTTGGTCCGAACGGGGAATGGCGCCTTGGCTCTAGGTGGTATCCGCCGCACGAATAGTCACCGGGTGGGCGGCGACGGGGAAAAGTTCGTGCAGCCGTGAACAGGCCCGCTGGACCACGGAACGCAGCCAGACGCTGGCAGGGTCCTCGGTCTGGGACGGGTGCCAGTACATCGCTTCCACAAGGGACGCTTCAGTGTCTTCCGTGAACTCCAGCACCACGATATGCGCGCCGCGCTGGGCCCGTGCTGCCAGCATGCCCGGGACCAGCGCCACGAGGTCAGTTCCCTCCACCAAAAGTGGCAGGGACAGGAATCCGGCCACCACAGCCGCCACGCGGCGCTGGATGCCCCGCGACTCGAACAGTTTGTCCGCCGGCGTACTGATTCCCTCGCCGAAATAGCCGACGGCGTGGGGAACGGTGGCCAGGTCCTCCAGGGTGAGCCCGGGCTGCTGGAGCAGGGGATTTCCGGTGTCAGCCACAGCCACGAAGCTGTCCCGGAAGAGCTGCTTGCTCGCTCCCTGCATGTGGTATCCCGTGGGCCCGACGAGCAGGTCAATCTTGGAATAGTCAGCCATCTGGCCTTGGATTCCGGACTTGGCTGTGGGAACGAAGTCCACTGATACGCCGGGTGCGGCCTCGCGCAGGATCCCCCGCAGCGGACCCACAATCAGCGCCGCCGCATAATCCGAGGCTGCGATGATGAATTCCCGCTCGCTCGTGGCGGCGTCGAAGCCGGAGCGTACCCGCGTGGCCCGCTGGATGTGCAGCATTGCTTCATCAACCAGCGGGACCAGGGACTGCGCGAAGGGCGTGAGGTCATACGTCCGGCCGTTCCGCACCAGGAGTTCGTCGTCGAAATGGCGCCGGAGCCTGGCCATTGCGGCGCTGGTGGCCGGCTGGCTGAGCTGGAGCCGTTCAGCCGCCCTCGAAACGTTTCGCAGTTCCAGCAGGACCTGCAATTGGGGCAACAGGTTCAGGTCCAGGTTCTTCATACCCATAGGTTATCCGGGCTCCGAGCCCGGCCGGATTGGCGGCGGAGGGCACCTGACTTCGATGGAGCTGCCGGCTCAGGCGCCCTCCGATCCAAGGTCTTCGGCGACCTTCCGGGCGCCGCGGACGGCGATGGCAACACTCATCAGCGTTGGATTCATGGCCGTTGCCGTCGGAATGAGAGCGTTTCCGCCCACCACCAGGTTGTCGTAGCCCCAGACGCGTGACCACGGATCTGCCACCGAGGTGCCGTCGTCGGTTTCACCCATCCGCATAGTGCCCTGGTAGTGCAGGCTCGAGCCGTTCGGCATGAGGCGGGGCTCGGCGACGAAGGCGCCAAGGGTTTTGCCGGCACGCCGCAGCCGCTCAGTGGCCTCGGCGATTTCCGCGTTTTCCCGCTCCGTGAGCGCGTACTCGATGGTCATGTTGGGGAATCCCCGGTAGTCCGGCTCGTTGTCGTCGAAAATGACGGCATCCTCGTAGCGCGGGTGCTTGCGCATGCCGTAGCCCATGTTGACGTAGCCCCAGCGGTTCTCGGAGTACGGGGTTCCCTGCTCCATCGGGAAGGGAGTCGATTCGGAATACATCACCTGGACCGAGAACGGGTGCTCCGGCTCGGAGAACGGGATGCGGTTCACTGCCGCAACGGGGTCTGCCGGGTTCAGTGCGCGCCGGGCCAGTTCGGCGTCGAGGTCCTCCTCCGTGGCGAAGCGGCGCATCTTTTCAGCGTCCAGCGCCACCGTGGAGATGACCACGGGATGCTCGGTCAGGTAGTGGCCGAGCGCCTGCGGTCGCACGCCCGAAGCCCACAGGAGCTGCGGTGAGCGGAAGGCATCACCAGCCACCACAACGACGTCGGCTGCCACAAAGGACTCCTCCCCCGTGCGCAGGTCCCGGACGGCGACCCCGGCGGCCCGCTGTCCGTCCAGCTCCACGCGGCGGACCAGGGTGAGGTCGCGGAGTTCGAACCGCTTCGAGAGCGGGCTGTCCATATCGATGAGCGGGCCGAGGACGACGTCGGCGCCCGCCCAGCGCACGGAGCCGTCCGGTTGCGGGTCGCCGGCCACCGGAAGGGTGCTCACGCCGTACCCTTCCGGCAGTTCCGCGCCGAATTCTTCGTCAAGGAGGGACCGGATGGCTTCGCCGACGGTGGAATCGGCGAACGCGGCACTGTGGACGTGCAGCAGCTGCTTTGCATCGGCGATGAGCTCGTCCCATTCGTCATCTGCGATGAACGGAACCTTCTCGCTGAAGGCCGGCGACGGCGTGGCGCAGGTCCAGTGCGCACCCTGGCCGCCGACGTTAGTGGCCGCCGCCGCCGCGGGAAAGCTTGAGGCGCGGGCGGAGCCCGTCCCGCCGAAGTCGAGCAGGTGGGTGCCCTGGCGGGCGGTAAACATTCCTTCGGTGACTGTTCCAGCGGGGATTCCGAGCGTTTCGCGGTAGGAGCCGGCCTGCGGCCCCTGCGACATCTCCCGCGCGCGGGCCTTTTCGTCGGCGTCGGGGATGTTGCGGACACTCTCGCCGGGAATGTCGGTCAACTGCGGCCCGGCCTCGAACATGATCACCCGGGCACTTGGGACTTGCTCCAGGAGCACCCGTGCGTAGGTGGAGCCGATGGGCCCGCTGCCGACAATGGCGATAGTGGGGTTGGACATGATGTCTCCTTTGAAATCAGGCCGAAAGGGATTCGGAAGGTGCGTGGGGAGCGGGAACGGGTTCGTCGGACAGGCGGCCGTGCGGAAGCAGGACCGCGGCGACAATTCCCACGGCGTATGTGGCCGCCAAGGCAAGGAAGATGGGAGTGAAGACTGAGCCGTAGATGCAAGCGACGTTTGCCTGAACTTCCGGTGCCGCCCCGTGAACCAGGTGGGGGGTCAACGTGGAAGCGTCGAGGCCGGGCGGCAGGAGCGCCGCCACGCCGAAGCCGATCACCCCGCCGATGATCGCTGTCGCGACGGTTGATCCGACCTGGCGCACCAGGTTAATGGTTGCGGTGATGGTGCCGGTCTGGCTGGCCGGCACGGCGCCCTGCACCACCGCGACGATCAGGCTCATGAACGCTCCGGTGCCCATTCCAACAACCCCCATGACAATCATGGGAACCCACAGCGGAAGCCCGGCAGGCAGCACCGCCATGACAAACAGGCCGGCCGCGCCAAGGGAGGTTCCCGCGATCGGGAAGACCCGGTACCGCCCCGTCCTGCCGGCCAGCCATCCTGTGAGCAGGTTGCTGATCAGCATGCCGAACACCGTTGCGATGGGAACGAGCCCGGACACGGTGGCCGTGGTTTGGTAGGACATCTGGAAGTACGTCGGCAGGTAGGCGGTGATGGAGAAAAGCCCGACGCCGATGATCGCCGACAGCGCGGTGCCTGCCGCAATCGTGCGATTGGCGAAGAAGTGGAGCGGCACGATGGGCTCGGGTGCCCGCCGCTCAATCAGGAAGAAGGCAACAAAGCCCACGGCGCTGGCGGCGAGCGCCAGAGCAGTGGCGGGGTCTGCGCTCCGTTCGGCTGCCCAGGTAACCGCGAGCACTAGGGCCACCAGGGCAGTGGTGAAGACGGCGGCGCCGGCCACATCGAAGTGGCGTGGCCTGGGGCCGGGTTCCAGGCGGGGAACAGCGATCAGGGCCAGGACCAAGGCTGCGGCGCCCACGGGGATGTTGATCCAGAAGACCCACTGCCAGCCCCAGTAATCAGTGATTGCGCCGCCCAGGACGGGACCCACGAGAATAGCAATCGGGAAAGCGGCGCCGATAATCGCCATGTAACGGGGGCGGTCGCGCTGCGTGGTGACCCGGGCAATGATGGTCTGGGACATGAGCTGCAGCCCGGCCGAGCTCATCCCCTGCAGGATGCGTGCGGCGATGAGCCACGCCATGTTCTGGGCAAAGCCGCACGCCACGGAGGCGGCCAGGAAGACCACCAGGGAACTGAGGAAGATGCGGCGCGCTCCCAGCACGTCGCCCAGTTTGCCGAGCACGGGCAGCAGCACCGTGCTGGCCAGGGTGTAGCCCACAACAACCCAGCTCATCAGCGTCAGCGCATCCAACTCACCGGCAATCGTGGCGAGAGATGTGGACACCACTGTGTGGTCCAAGGCCCCAAGGAAAGAGACAGAGAGCAGGGTGATAACGAGGAGACGGAGTCTCAAAGGTGAAAGTGGCATAGTGATCTACCCGAACGATCGGGCCATCGACGCGACGTGTTGTGCCTCGGCCGCACCATCACGGCCGAGAGCGGGTCCCGAGGGAACCCCGGCGCCATTAGCCACACTACCCTCACTTTAGTCTAAAAACAACAAAAGAATGCCCGAATTCGACATCATTGCCTTCAGCTGCCCTTTAGGGCCCAGGTGAGGGCCATGTCCTCCAGCAGCTCATCCAGGTCGGTGACGCGCCGGCCCGAGGAGCAGGCAACAAGAGCCCGGCGGAGCGCAAGGCGGGCCGATGATTCGTAGCGTTCCGGAGCCCTCAGTGCCCCGTCCGCGGTGGACGTCTCCAGTCGCGTCAGCCCGGCAGGTTGATCCACCGTTACTTCCGTCCGCACCTCGCCGAGGGCCAACACCTGGACCAGCCCTCCGATGTGGGCCCCGCCCACCGGTGTCCCGACGAGGGTGGCGGGAACCGACCCGCCGTCAGGGCCTGCGGAGTCCATGAGCGCCACCCTGCCGTGGGCAGTGGCCCTGCAGGCCTGGGGAGTCAGCCGCCCTCTTGCCAGGGACCGCGCCCAGCCAAAGCCGTCCCGGAGTACGGCATCGAGGCTTGCGGCAGGAGCCGCACACTCGACGGTGACGATTTGGGCCGGGCTTCCCTGCCTTGCCCGGACCGCATCAGCAACAACGTCGGGGCGCAGGCGGGGGCGCTCGGCGATCAGCGGGATATCGCCTGGCCAGGGGCGGGATGCAAGTATTTCCTGCGGAAGCACCCCGGGGTCCGCAAGCACCACGGCCACCGCTCCTTCGGCCCGGGCGGCCAGCATACCGTGCCACCAATCGCCGGATCCGGGCACCACCGCCACCGCGCCACGGACGTCGTCCGTGCGCACGGCGCTCAGGGGAAGTCCGGCAACAGCGGCAACATAGGCGGGCAGTGCCGTGCAGACGCCGAATACTCGATCTGCGGAATTCACTGCGATACCCCTTCAAGGACTTTCGCCGCGACAGCATCGGCGAGGTCGATTGCATGGAGCGAGTCGGCCAGCAGCTCGTCATACTCCACCGGAGCCTCTTCCTCAAGGAGGGAGGCAAAAAGGCGCCACTCTCCCACGTAGCCGTCGTCCGGATCCCGGGGGTATTCCGCCCACTGCCCGCCGACGCCCCGGACGCGGACGGCCGCGCTTCCGGCATGGACGAAGGCCGGGGGGAAATTAACCTCGATGCGGTCGTGGGAGGTGGCGATACTCATCCGCCAGAGGGCATCCGGCCCTTCCGGAAGCATGGTAAGCGCCAGCTGGACCAGGACATCACCCGCCCGGTACCCCACCAGGTAGTCGATGGGCCTGGCCACCTTCGCGTACACCACCTCGTCGATGCCTGGCGCGATATCCCTGACCGCTGGAAGGTCATGGATCGCGAGGCCCGTCACCAGCTGCCGCAGGACGCCGGCCGCCACTGCTGGATCGCCCAGGTCAGGGCGGCCCCGCCGGGCCGCCTGGAGGGGACCGCCCTCGACCACCAGCCGGTGGTACCTGTCATTCGGCGGGAGCGCGAGCGTCACGGAGATTGCCTGGACCCGGCCTTCGAGGGCCACCAGGTGGTGCTTCGCGCGTCCCCAGGCCGCATCAAACAGGTGGTTGGTTCCCACCACAAGGATGGCGCCTGCGGTCCGGCACGCAGTAATAACCGCATCTGCTTCCTCCCGGCTGGTGGCCAACGGCTTCTCGCAGAAGATGGCGCGCTTGCCGGCAGCCACCGCCCCCAGAATCTGGCGCGCATGTTGTGCAGGCGGACTGCAGACGGCCACTACCTCCACCATTGGGTCTTCGAGGAGGTCCGCGTCCCCCTCCGACCAGCGGGCGCCAAGCCTCTCCGCCAGCACCCGGGCGCGACCGCTGCCGGCATCGGCAATGTGCTGCACCGTGAATATGTCCGCCAGCCCTCCGAGCACCGGCAGATGAAGGGCCGCGACGCCCGGCCCCGCTCCAAGAATCCCTATTCCCCAAGGCATCGTTGCCTCCCTTCTTATGTTCTTATTATTCATAAGTAGGAAAAGTTTTGGCTATAGTCACATCAAGCCGCACCTTAGTCGCTCCAATGTGTGAGAATTATTGCCATGACGACAGACTCCACCCTCCGCTTTGGAGCACAGACGGATGAAGTAACGAGCCTCCTGCGGATCGTCAACCTGGTGCGCACGGGCGAGGCCACCACGCGCCCCGAAATCGGCAAGGTCACCGGCCTGGGCAGGGGCGTTGTTAGTCAGCGCGTGGATCAGGCCATCCAGATGGGCTTCCTCGGCGATGGCGAGTTCGGAGCCTCGTCCGGGGGCCGCGCGCCCCGGACCCTGCGTTTCCGCGCGGAGCGGGGACGGATCGTGATCTGCGCCCTCGGAGCGGCTCATATGAGGGTCGGCGTGGCAGCCCTCGACGGCGACATCCTGGAACACACGCACCGCACGTGGGATATCGCGCAGGGTCCGGAGAAGACCATCGACGCGGTGATGTCCCTGATTGACGACATCCTGAAGAAAGACGCCGAGGTGCCCGTCTGGGGCGTGGTGGTGGGTCTTCCCGGCCCGGTGGACTTCGCCTCGGGTCAGCCCGTGGCCCCTCCGATCATGCCGGGGTGGAACGGCTACGATGTCCGCACGCCATTCGAGGAACGGTTCAATGCCCCGGTATGGGTAGATAACGACTCCAATCTGCTTGCCCTCGGCGAACGTGCGCGGCGGCGCGACTCCCTGGCGGACCTCATCTACTGCAAGATCGGTTCAGGAGTCGGAGCGGGCCTGTTGTCCAAGGGCAGGATTCACCGCGGTGCCAACGGGGCCGCCGGCGACATCGGACACGTCAGGGTTTCCGATTCCGACGCGCAATGCCGCTGCGGCAAGATCGGCTGCCTGGAAGCGGTTGCCGGCGGCTGGGCCCTGGTCCGGGATGCCGAAAAGGCCGTCAAGGAAGGTGCCACCAGCTCCCTGGCCCCGCGGGCGAAAAAGGGAGTCCTGACCCTCGAGGACATCACCCTGGCAGCCCACGACGGGGACCCCCTGGCCATCACCCTCATCCAGAAGTCGGCACGGGTGGCAGGTGAGACCATTTCGGCCCTGGTGAACATGTTCAATCCAGGAGTCATTGTGATCGGCGGCGCCATCGCGTCCGCCGGTGAAGTGTTCCTGGCCGAGGTGCGCCAGAGGGTCTATGAACTGTCACTGCCGCTGGCCACCCGCGACCTTACCATCACGCTCTCGGTAAACGATGAGCGCGAACCGCTGCGCGGCGGAGCTGAACTGGCCCGCGAGCAGCTGTTCGACGTCACTTTCCCCCGCTGGTTCGCGGAGGGCCGGCCGTCCCCGGAACGGGCCGCAGTTCCGGCGTAGGTTTCCCGGGGAGCAACGGCCGAAACGCTGGAACCCTACGATCTTGCGGTTCTCAACTACTACGGACGCTCCGACCCCTGGCGCGATGTTGCGGAGGAGCGCTTCGGGCCCGTCGCAGAGCAGGCGCTTTTTGATTTCGTTGCGGGCGGCAAGGGCCTCATCGCATACCACCCCACGCTCGCCGGCGGCGTGGGCTGGGAGCCCGAGTACGAGCGCCTGCTCGGCGGGGTTATGCGCGAGGAGACTTCCCGTCGGGCACCAAACAACGATTTCCTGGTGCATACGGCGGAACCCCACCCCATCACGGCAGGCTGGCCGGCGGAATTCCCACATTACAACGACGACCTCTACGTGGGCCTCAAGTGGCCGGAGGGCTTCAGGAGGACCGTCCTGCTGACGGAGTGGGACAACCCCCTGCGTTACGCCCAGGTCCCCTCTCAGTGGCGCAGCCTGCCGGGAATGGGCGAGGAGCACCCGCTGGCCTGGGCCATTGACTACGGCGCGGGCCGGTCAGTCTCGATCGGCATCGGCCATAACGCGCAGGCGATCGGACACCCGGCCTTCCGCGCCCTGTTCCCGCGCAGCGCGGAGTGGGCCGCCATCGGCGAGGTGACAATCCCCACGCCCGGAGACCTCGGAGAGCCCCTAGAAGGCGGCGACTGGTGGCCAACCACGCTGGAGCCGATGGTCCGCGGCATGTTCGATGAGTGGGTAGCGGCAGGAGAGCCCGCCTCCCAGAAATAGCGATACGCCCGGACGTGGCCTGGGCCCCCTCAGGCCACGTCGCGGGACACGCTGGGCACCGGCGCCCGGTCAGGATCCAGCAGGGCCTCCAGGCGGAACGGCAGGACCAGCGGCGAGCCGGGACCTGCCTGCAGGTAGGGCACCAGGAGCTGGAATTCGACAGCCACGGCGTGCGCACCGCGGCGCAGTCCGCGCTTACCGGCCAGGACGAGCCTGTCCTGCACGAACCACCAGCCGGACTCGGCCTGCAGCGAATCCGCCGGCACACTGCGGGCCCCCAGCACCACCGTCAACTCCGCGAGCGGCACCCGGACACCTTCGATCTCAACCGCAAGGCCGGCCAGGCTGGACAAGGGCATCGAGCGGATCCAGGGAAGGCCCACCCTAAGCTCAAAGCCCCCGGGCGTGGCCGTCAGCGCATCTTCTCGCAAAGCGGTTTGCAACATGGCTCCCGTCCTTTATCCTAAAAGTGACATAAGTTTGTCATTAACAAGCATAATTGGGAAGGCACTCTATGGCTCCCGAAATACCAGACAACTGGACCCTCTGCGCCAGCTCCTTCAACTGGACCCCGGAGATCACGGCAGCACGGCGAACGGGCCAAGACATCGTCACTGGCATCGCGGACTCCGTGGTGAAGACAATAGAGCTCGAGCCGGGACTGCTGTGGCGGACCTTCCCCGCTCCGCAGGACGCCGAGGTGGATGAACTGCGGGATTCGCTGGCCGCAAGAGGGGGACGCGTCAGCATCGTTGGCGCCAGCCTGGACGACTTCACATCACCAACCGGCCGCCGCTCGCTGCAGGAGCGCCTGGACTTCCTGGCCCCCCAGCTCCACGCCGCGCATCGGGTGGGAGCGAGCGGAGTCCGGTTGCCGGCCGGACAGGCGGGCACGGAATTGCTGACACTGCTGCTGCCGCTGCTGCACGAGTTCGACCTGGTGCTGTACGAAGAGATCCAAGGGCAGCAGACCCCGCGGAACCCCGCCGTGGCTCCAGCACTGGATGCGATAGCCGGGCTGGCAGATGACCATGTGCGGGTGCTCGTGGATATCAGCATGCTGATGCCTGCCCTTCCCGTAACCTACCTTGAAGAGCTGCGGCGCGGAGGCGTCCCCGCGGAACTTCTGGTGCGCCTGGAAAATGACTGGCGGGACCCAGCCACGCTCGACTCCGTCACGGCCCTGCTCCGCTCAGGGAAGGTTCCGCCGCGCATCCATACCCTCTTCATGAACCTGCTCATCCGTTTCGGCCGCAGCGATGCCGCAGACCTTCAGAGCATTATTCCGCTGGTGGGTGGCTTCCATCTGAAGTTCTGGGACCTGGACGACGACGGCGGCCGGGTTTCGCAGCCGCTGCGGGATCTAGGCAGCCTGCTCGCCGGGAACGGTTTCAGAGGCACTCTGACCAGC